>DATGGK010000053.1:0-3773 GCA_035308565.1 Planctomycetota bacterium
GCTCCACAAAATATCTTTGCCGCTCGAAGAAATACGTGGGCAGGGAAGTGCGATACAGCTTTTCGCCTGCGTGAAACGCCGTCCAATCGATGCGCGCGCCCGCGAGCCACATTCTTCCCACCGCGTTCACCACGCTGGTGGTCGCGGGTTGCGGGTCCTTGGGATGAGGTAGCGACGCAACCACCTGCACGCCGCGCGCTTCACGCAATGACTCGCGCGCAAACGTAGTCAGCACCGTCCCTGGTCCAACTTCCAAAAATACCTGCGCGCCGAGCTCCCTCAGTTCGGCCACGCCTTCATCAAAATTCACCGTCCCGCGCAGATGCTTAACCCAATATTGAGCATCGGTCGCTTCCGCCGCACGAATCTCCCGCCCGCTCACATTCGACACAAACCGCAGCGTCGGCTCGCCCAGCTTCACCGACTGCAGCACCTTCAAAAATTCCGGCAACGCCGCGTCCATCATCGCCGAGTGAAACGCATGCGAAGTCGCGACGGCTCGGCACTCCACGCCCTGCGCTTCCAACTTTCCTTGCAGCGCGCTCACCGCCTGCGTTGGTCCCGACACCGTGCACAGCGACGGCGAATTCACCGCCGCCAGTGAAATCGATCCATTCAGCGTTCCTTTCAACTTCTCCGCAGGCATGCGCACCGAGAGCATCGAGCCTCGCTCGCGCTCCTGCATCAGCCGCCCGCGCGCTGCCACCACCCGCAGCGCGTCCTCCAGCGAAAAAACTCCCGCCAGGCACGCCGCCACGTACTCTCCAATGCTGTGCCCGATCATGAAGTCCGGCTGCACGCCCCAGGCCATCCACATCCGCGCCAGCGCATACTCAATCGCGAACAGCGCCGGCTGCGCGAATCGCGTCTCATTCAGGCGCGCGTCCGCCGCAGCCGCGAACACCACATCCCGCAAATCGCAGCCCAGCTCTTTCTTCAGCAACGCCGCGCAGCGGTCAAACTCCACGCGAAACACCGGCTGAATCTCATAAAGCGCGCGGCCCATGTCCGCGTGCTGGCTTCCTTGCCCGCTGAACATAAAAACCGTCGACGGATTCACGCTCTCTTCAAATGCGCTGACCGCTCGCGCCGCGCCACCGGCACCCGAGCCAGCGGCACCCGACGCGCCCATCAATCCATCGATCGCCGCCTGACGGTCCGCGCACACCAACATTCGCCGGTACGGAAATCGCGTCCGCCCCACTTGGCTCGTCCAGCACACATCCGCTAGCGGCACATCGCTAAACGCCCTCAAGTGCTCAGCCATTCGCGCAGTCATCGCGTCCAGCGCCGCTTGCGTGCGCGCCGAAATGGTCAGCAGCTGCACCGGCCAGCGCGACTCGCTTGCGCCGTGCGTCGGCGCTTCCTCCAGCACCGCGTGCGCATTCGTACCGCCGATTCCAAACGAGCTCACTCCCGCGCGTCTCGGCGCGCCATTCACTTTCCACGGCGTCAACTTGGTATTTACGTAAAAAGGGCTACTCGCAAAGTCGATCTTCGAATTGGGCTGTGCGAAGTTCAGCGTCGGCGCAATTTCCTTGTTCTGCAGCGTCAACACCGTCTTGATAAATCCCGCCACGCCCGCAGCCACGTCCAAATGCCCCAAATTGCTTTTCAACGCGCCCAGCGCGCAAAACTGTTTCTTCTCCGTCCCCTTGCGAAACGCGTGTTGCAACGCGGCGACCTCGATCGGGTCGCCAACTTGCGTGCCCGTTCCGTGCGCCTCTACATAAGTAATCGTTCCCGGATCCACATCCGCCATTTCAATCGCTGCTGCGATTGCCGACGACTGTCCTTCCACGCTCGGCGCCGAATAACCCATCTTCGCCGCACCGTCGTTGTTGATGGCCGATCCCAAAATCACCGCGCGAATTTCGTCGCGATCCCGCAACGCATCTTCCAGGCGCTTCAGCACCACAATTCCCACGCCTTGTCCCGCGCGAATCCCGCGGCCGCTCTCGTCGAACGGCCTCACGTGTCCGTCCGGTGAAAAAATCATTCCTTCCGCGTAAACGTATCCCGCACGCTGCGGAAAACTTGCCGAAACGCCGCCCGCCAGCGCCATCTCGCACTGGCCCCCCAAGAGCGCCTGGCACGCCATCTGCACCGCGACCAGCGAAGTCGAGCAAGCCGTCTGCACCGTCACCGCCGGGCCCTTCAAATTCAGCTTGTACGCCGCGCGCGTCGCCAGAAAATCCTTGTCGCTGGCCAGCATCAACTGATACCCGCCCGCCGCCGCAGCCGCTTCCGGATTCGCCAGTAAACTCGTCAGCACATACGTGTTAATGCTCGCCCCGCCATACACACCGATATTCGCGTTGCGCGGCTCAGTGCCGTATCCCGCGTCTTCCAGCGCCTCCCACGCGCATTCCAAAAACAAGCGGTGCTGCGGATCGATCAGCTCCGCCTCGCGCGGATTAAAACTAAAAAACGCCGCATCGAAATGATCGGCGTTCTCCAAAATCGTCCCGTGTTTTACGAAATTGGGATTCTTCAACAGCTCCGGCGTCGCCCCCGACTTCAGCAAATCCGCATCGGAAAATTCCTGAATCGATTCGAGCCCGCGCTCCAGATTCTTCCAAAATGCGCGCACGTTTTCCGCGTCGGGAAAGCGCCCGGCCATCCCGACCACCGCAATCTTCCGCCCTTTGTTGGTGTGTTCTGCGCTCATGCAGACTGGCCCTGCTCAAGCAGTGACAACAAAAATCAATTTGGATTTGGATACGACGACCCGCCGGCTGGAACTCTGCTGCCCGGCGTCTTGCCATTTCGGCTTTCCACCAGCGAAGCGATTGCCGCTACTGTGGGCATCTGGAACAATTCCACCAGCGTAATTTCCGTTCCAAATTTCTGCCGCAGCCGGCTCTGCAGTTGCACGACCAGCAGCGAATGCCCGCCAAGATCGAAAAAATTGTCGTTGGTGCCCACGCGCTCGTGCTTCAGCAAATCGCGCCAGATCGCCGCCACGTCAACTTCTGCCTGCGACTTTGGCGGCACATATAGCGCCGAAACGACCGCCGTCTTTTCCGGCACCGGCAGCGCGCGCTTATCCACTTTCTTATTCGGCGTCAGCGGCAGCGCATCCAAAAACACAAATTGCGCCGGCACCATATACTCCGGCAGCCGCGCGCTCAACGCCTGTCGAATCGCCCCAACGTCGCGTCCATTTTGCTGCCGCGTTACCACGTACGCGGTAAGCCGCTGATCGCCGGGCGTGTCTTCGCGGACCATCGCCACCGCATGCGCGATGTTCGACTGCTGCTCCAGCGCCGATTCAATCTCACCCAGCTCTATCCGGAATCCGCGCAACTTAATCTGGTTGTCGAGCCGCTCCAGATATTCGACATTTCCATCCGGCAGCCGCCGCACCAAGTCGCCAGTGCGGTACAAACACCCTTCGCCAAACGGATTCGAAATAAATCGTTCCGCGGTCAGCTCCGCGCGACGCAAATAACCCCGCGCCAGCCCATCGCCGCCAATAAAAAGCTCACCCGCGACGCCGTTTGGCACCGGCTGCAGCTTTTCATCGAGCACATAAAGCTGCGTATTCGCGATTGGCTTCCCAATCGGCACGCGCCCCGCGTTAAGCGCACTCGCGCCGGTCCCTGCTTCCACCTCGCTGGGCACTCTGTACAAAGTCGACCAAATCGTTGTCTCCGTTGGTCCATACAAATTCCAAACTTCCCCGCCCGTTTGCGCCAGCCGCTTCGCCAACTCCGCCGGAAAAGCTTCGCCGCCGCACAAAATCTTCAATCCCGCTTTGCCGCGCCATC
>DATGGK010000054.1:0-10387 GCA_035308565.1 Planctomycetota bacterium
AACAAAAGGCAGTCGAAGTTGTGAAATGCGATCGGAAAGTTGGGGGAACAATGGCTCGCACCGAAGATTCAGACAACAAGAAAAGAGCGCGCGTCGCCGGCGCCCAAAGCGCTCAGGGCTTTTGGCGCAGCTTGGGCGAGATGTTTGGCATGGTCGTTCGGCCGCTGGTACCGCTGACCGTGCTGGTCGTCGTCTATGCGGGGATTTCGTTTTTGCTGTGGCGGCCATTGAACGGCGAGTCCGGCGATTTTGAATCGGCGGCACAGGCGAAATTGAGCGAAAAATCGTTGATCACGGCATTCGTGGCGAATCCGCGCCCCGCGTGGATGCCCAAAGACGACTACAGGCAGCTTGCGTTTGAAGGCGCGGGCGTCGGAAAAAACAATTCGGTGATGACGCCGGGTTTGAGCCGCAAACTCGCCGCGACATACGAGCGCAATTCGTGGGTCGAGCGCGTGCGCGAAGTCCGCCTGCGTTATCCCGCGCGCATGGAACTGGAACTCGATTTCCGCAAGCCTTGCGCGAAGCTCGAGCGCTTCGCTGTGCTCGACCGCGCGGGATTTGTGCTGAATTTGTCCGCGGAAAATCCGATTCTGCGCGAGCTGCCCACCATTACGGGCGTGACGGTGAAAGCGACGCCGGTCGGACGCGCCCTCTCCGAAAAAGCAGCGCTCAGCGCACTCGATCTGCTCTCCGTCGTGCGCGACACGCTGGCGAAATCGCCCGGAAACCTGCGCGTCGTCAGCGCGGAACAAAGTGAAGGCATGTGGAAGCTCACCACGCAATGCGGCAGCGAGCGCGGCCCGCTGATTCTGTGGGGCACGTTCAGCGACGATCCGCCCATCGACGAACCGCGCACGCAGGAAAAGCTCGAATCGCTGCGGCTGCGCCTGCGCGAATGGCCATCGCCCGCGCTGCTCGAATACGTGAAACTTTACGTCGCCAACGCGCCGGTGAAATTGCGCGCCACCAACGGCTCCGAAATTTCAACACCCACGCGCCCGCATTGAAGACGCCCGCGCCCGCATTGCAGACACTCGCGCGCGGTCGCATTAAAGTAGGGCGGGCTGCCAGCCCGCCATCGCGCATGAAAAATTCAGTCCAGACGGGCTGGCACCCCGTCCTACAATTTGATGTGAAAGCGATGGACAAAATCACGCCGCACGAAAACACCGCAGCCTCTGACGACCGCGCCGCGAAGCGCCGGGCCGCGCACACGCCCAGCCTTCTGGTCGCGCTTGACGTCGGCAGCGCGCGCGTGGCCTGCGCGATTGCCGACGTGGGCGGCATGCGGCCGTCGCTGATCGCGATTGAAACCGCGGCGAGCTACGGGATTCGCGCCGGCGAAATCATCGATCTTGCGCGCGCAACCGAAACGATTCGCATCGCGATTACTTCGGCGGCGGACAAGGCCGATGCGGATGTGCGCTCGGTCGCAGTCGGTCTTTCCGGGGATGCGAAATTGACTTCGTCGAAAACGGCGGTCGAGCTCGACAAAGAACGCCGCTGCGTTACGGAGGCGGACATCAAGCGCCTGCGGGAAGGCATTCCGTCCGACGCGCCCGCCGGGCGTCGCACGATTCACCGCTTCGATGGCCCATTCAGTGTCGGCGATCTGCACAGCATCGACAATCCTGACGGACTCAGCGGCGACCGCCTCGAAATGCAGGCGACGTTTTTGTCCGCGCCATCGGACCGCATGGACAATCTGTTGAATGCCGTGCGCGCCGCCGGTGTGGAAATCGAAATGTTGGCGCTGGAACCGATGGCCGCGTCGATGGGCGCGCTCTCCAGCGACGAACGCGACATCGGCGCGCTCGCGCTCGATTTCGGCGCCGGCGCATTTCGCGGCGCGCTGTGGGAAGGCGGGCGCTTGCGGCAGATTCATCAAGCGGCGAACGAGCCGTCGCAGACCAAATCCGGGCGCTCGATTCCGTGCGCGCCGCACTCCGGCGGCGGGATGGAATCGGTGACGCTGGCCGTGGCGCGGCGTTTTCGCATCGCTCCCGCGACTGCTGAACGATTGCTGCGCAGCCACGGCGCACTCGGCGACGAAGCGCTCGCGGGCTTGCCCGAATTTGTGGAAGTGACGGCTGTCGATGGCTTGGGCCTCGTGCGCGTCGAAACGCGCGAATTGTCGCTGACGCTCGACGAATTGCTCGCGCCGCTGGCGCGCTCCCTGCGCGAAGGCCTCGCCGGATTCTCCTCCGCGCACGCCGGCGGAATCGTCCTCACCGGCGGCGGCGCGAAGATGCGCGGAATGGCGGCGTGGATTTCAAAACGCTTTGGCGGCGCGCCCGTGCGCTTGGGCGTGCCGCGCTGGGATTTGGAGAACGGCGCGGCGTTGCCACGCGAATTAAGCGATTGCGCGGCCTGTTCGCTTGCCGGGTTGGTGGCGCTGGGCGCGGAGCGGCGCGCGCGAAAAAAACGGCGGCTGGGCGCGGCATTTTTCTCTGGTATCGGTGAACGGATTCGACGGTTGACGGCGTCGTTGTAAGGAGTGGGGTTCAAGGGTTCAAGAGTTCTCGCTCGCTTCGCTCGCGAGAATGTGCAGGCGGGACGCCTGCGCCACGAGTTTCAGTGGACGCCTACGCTACTGGTTTGAGGTTTGGATGAATTCACTTTTCACCGATGAATTTTCGCGCGTGCTGGCGATGGGCGTGGGCTCCCTCGGCTGCCTCGCCGCGAAACTCGGCGTGGAGAATCGCGAGGAGTGCACCGGCGTCGCCTGGAGCGCCGCGCACGTGAATTCATCGGAACTCATTGCGACCGGGTTGGAACAAAAGCTCTTTCTGCAAGCAACCGGCGCGTTTGCCGTGCGCAATCTGGCGCGCAGCCTGCATGAAAATCCGTTCCTCGACAATCTCTCCCACGGCCGCGATGCCGTAATCTTGTGCGGCGAACTCAGCGATGACTTGACACCGCCTTTGATCGACGCGCTGAGTGTGGTGTTGCGCGAACGCCGTGTGCCTGTTTTCGCGCTGCTGCTTGAACCGTTTTCTCCCAATGGAGAAGTGGACGTAAACGTGTTGGAAACAGCTCGCGAGCGTTTGAGTGCAAGCGTGCCTTGCGCAGTATTTTTGAACGCGGGTTTAGAAACAGTCTCAGCGGGCATTGCCGTAAAACGCCTGCGCAAAATGGCGGCGGAGCGCCTGATGAACGCTGCCGAGTGCCTGGCCGCGCCATTGAATGCTCATAACGAACACGCGCCGCGCCTGCTCGCGCTGCGCGGGCGCCGTCGTGCGGCTTTTTGCGCTGCGCCGAATGCGCTGGCCGCGTTCGAGCTGGCGTTGCGCTCATTTGACGAATCCGCACGCGAATGCATCGACGCAGCGATCCTGCAAAATTCGACGGAACTCTCTTTCCGCGAAATGAGCGCGATCCAGCGGCGCATGAACGAGGCCGGCGTCTCCGCAGCGCTCGCGTCATCCACGAAACCGCCGCTTTCCGGCCGCGCGGAATGTTTGCTGCTGAGCGGAAACAAGGGCGCGGCGAATGTCGTGCGGCTTGACGCCGCGATGAGCGGCGCGGGCGCGTCCTTTCATTAAGATTTCTCTTTTCGAAACGATATGAATGGAAACTGGCCGGCGGGACGCCGGCGGTACACACATTCTTTATTGTGGAAATCTTAGGATGCGGTGTATAGTTTCATGGGTTAGGCACTTTTCGCATCACTCATATAAAGGGGGGAAAGCCATGAGACGACTTTCGTGGGTTGTGGGTTTGTTCTGCATGTTGGTGTGGGCGGCGAGCGCGGCGGATGTGAACTTCGCCGGCACGTACGCGCTCGATAAGGACAAGAGCACGCTGCCTCAGCGTGGCGGCGGGGGCGGGGGAGGCGCTGCGGATCAGACTTGGACCGTCACGCAGGATGCCAAGACGATTTCCGTCGAAAAGAAGGTCACGTTCAATGGCAACGACCGGACGATGAAGAGCGCCTTTAATCTGGACGGCTCCGAAACGTCCGCGGATACGACGCGCGGCCAGATGACCGGAAAGACCGTGACGAAAGCCAAGTGGGGCGACGACAAGAAGACTCTGGAAACAAGCTCTGTCTTCACCGGCAAGCGCGGCGATACGGACGTCACCAACACCACGACTGAAAAATGGTCGCTCTCCGACGACGGCAAAGTGCTGACCGTCACCAGCACACGCACAGGCGGCACGAACAATGCCGAAGCCAAGTACGTGCTCAACAAGAAATAAATGTCTCGCACCGCGGGCGACACGGATATGGCCGCACCCGGCCATATCCGCGCCCGCTTGTTCTCCTCCTGCTCAGTCTTCCTCGCGCTTGGCTGCGCCCATCCACTGAAGAATTATTCCAAATAGCTTTGCGCTCTTTGCGCTTTCTTTGCGCCATTGCGTGAAAAGTAGGACGGTTCTCCAAGCCGTCGTTTCACGAATATATGCAGGACACTGCTGCCTTTAAGAGTCCTTGAATTGTGGTAAAGTCGTGCGATGGGTTGACGGAACGTTCATTTATGGCCACGAAAACAAGCGGTTATATTTTGGGAATCAGCAAGCGGCCGTACCCGACTTGCGACGGAGCCATCATCACGTTCGGCCGCGAAGCGCAGAACAGCGTGCCGCTGGACGACCTGATGGCCAGCCGCAATCACGCCTGCATTGAAGGCCAGGGCGACAAAGTACTGATCAAAGACCTGGGTTCTTTCAATGGCACCTTTGTCAACGACAATCGGATTCAAGCCGGCGATTTTGTGGCGTTGAACAGCGGCGACGCGATTCGCATCGGCGGCAGGATGTTTTATTTCATCAGCGAACAAGAAGGATTGGAGCCGCAAAAAGCCGCGCACACGCGCTCGCGCGACCTTTCCAATAAAGAGACATTGCATTGGGATTCGACGTACAGCCCGGCGGACGAAGAAGTGCAAATTCCGCCGGCGCCCGTTCCGACGGTCCCCATAGGGCGGCTCTCCGAGCCGTCGCCTGGCGGACGCTCCGGCCCGCCAATGGGCGGCGCGTTGCAGACGCAAAGAATCAAGCTCAACAAAGCCGCTCCGGCGACGCTGGCCGGCACGCTGGGCGCCGGCAGCCTGCCGCAGATCATCCAGTTCATCCGCGCGGGGGCGATGAGCGGGCGGCTGCAAGTCAATGGCCACCTGCTTCATGGAGAGATCCTGATTCTCAACGGCGAACTTTACTCCGCGAGCGCCGGTCCCGCGGATCGGCTTTCCGAGCCGGCGGTCATGGGTGTCGAAGCCGTGTACGCGAGCGCGCTGGAAATTTCGGGCGCATTCTCATTCGACCGCCTGGAGAAATCCGAAATCGAGAAGACGCCGCGCAACATCACCGACAGCACCATGCATGTGATTTTCGAATGCTGCCGCCGCACGGACGAAAGCGGCCGTTCGTAAGACAAAAGTCATGAGTGCTGAGTCCTGAGTGCTGTGAAAGAGCGCGAAGCGCTTCGCCGCAGTTACTCAGGTCTAAGGACTCAGCACTCAGGACTTAAGAATGACCACCCATCTCCTCCTGATCGAAAGCCCCGACGCCATGGGCCTGGTTTACAAAATCACGGGCGTGCTCTTTCATCGCGGCTTCAACATCGTCAGCAATCATGAGTTCGTCGATCCGGCGACGCGCCATTTTTTCATGCGCACGGCCTTCGACGGCGATGCCTCGCCGCAATCCGTGATCGACGAACTGCGCGGGCTGCTGCCGCCGGCCGCGACGATCCGGCTGGCGTCAACAGGGAAGCGGCCAGTTGTCGTACTCGCCACGAAAGAGCCACATTGCCTCGGCGATCTGCTGCTGCGCCATTCCTATGGCGAATTGCCGGCGCGGATTGAAGCGGTGATTTCAAATCACGCCACGCTCGAACCGCTCGCGCGGCAATTCGGGATTCCGTTTCAATGTGTCAGCCACAAATTTTGCACGCGCTCCGAACACGAACGCGAAATCCTGCGCCTGCTCAAATTCTTTCGCCCCGATTACATCGTACTGGCGAAATACATGCGCACGCTCACACCGCAATTTCTCGAACACTATCCCAACCGCATCATCAACATTCATCATTCGTTTTTGCCCGCGTTCGTCGGCGCCAATCCATACCACCAGGCATTTACGCGCGGCGTAAAAATCATCGGCGCGACGGCGCACGTGGTCACGCAGGACCTTGACACTGGGCCGATTATCGCGCAAGGCGTATTGCCCGTTGATCACACGCATACCGCCGAGGACATGGCGCAGGCCGGGCGCGACGTTGAAAAAATTGTGCTGGCGAAGGCGTTGAAGTTGGTGCTGGAGGAGCGCGTGTTTTTACACAGCAATCGGACGATTGTGTTCGAATGAGCAGTTTTATTGCAAGCGCGGCCACCCCTCACCCCCGGCCACTCTCCCCCAACGGGAGTGGGGAGAACGGCGGAGCGGTTTGACAGATTTTTGAACTTCTGACTCCCGACTCCTGACTCCTATCTCCTATCTCCTATCTCCCAACGGAGGACGGCCCGGTGAACCATTCGATTCACCGGGCCGTTTGGTGGAGGGAGGAAGGCGATATATGCCCTCCTCGTTTGAGGAGCTGTTTAATCGTCTTAGAGGCCGTGCAGCGGCGATTCCGCGGGCTCGGTTTTCGCTGGTTCCTTTGGTTCGACGCTTGGATTTTCAGCGTTGCGGTTCGCCGGCACAACGGTGCCGCGCGGCGTTGTGATCGGATGGACCGGAATCGTTGTTTCCTCGCCGTTGATTTCCTCGCGGTCGCGCGGCGTCTCCGGGTCGGAGCCCGCGCGGATCATGTTGTTGCGATTGCGCCAGCCTTCTGGCGTGATGATGGTCGTGGCCTGGCCCGTCGGATGCGTGCGCAGGACCATGCCGACGCGCAGCTTGGAGGCGTCGCTGATGCGGTCTTTGTTCCACTCCAGAAGGTCCTTCCACTTGCGGCTGTCGTTGAGCACACGCCGCGCGATGCGTTCGAGCGAATCGCCGCTCTGAACCACGTAATCGTCCTGCGTGCTGGCATTCGGCGCGCTGTGGCGTTCGTTACTCGCGCCGGTCGTCTGCTGATTTTCGGCGATCGTCGCGCCTTTGTGATCGCGACTGGTGGTGCTTTCGGTGGACGCAGAAATCGTCGCGGGGATTTTGAGCTTCATGCCTTCCCGCAGCCGATTGGGATCGGGCAGCGTGTCCTTGTTTGCGTCGATGATCGCTTTCAACCCGCCTTTGCCGTGAAGATTCTCGGATGCGATCTTGCTCAGGCTGTCGCCCGGCTTGACCGTGTACATCGTAAAACTCGCTTCGGTCCGCGAACGAGTCTCCGTTGTCGCACGCGTGTTCGAACGAGTGGTGCGCGAGTTGTCTTCGGCATTGGGCGGATCGTGCGGCACAAAATTGTTTGCGAATCCATTGCCTCGGCGCGCACCGTTGGCAAGATTCTGATTGGCGCCGTTATTCGCCGCGTTGTTATCGGAGCGGACCAATGGAGCGCCGGAAATGTTGTTCGGATTCCACAGGTCATTGCCCTCGTTGGCGGCGCGATTGGCCGTGTTCCCGTTTACATTGATGCCGCTCCGATCGACGGCGCCGGGGCCGTTGCTGGCTTCTGGCGGCATGATACCGATATTCGTCGTGCCACCGGTTAACGTGGTATTGGCGCCGGTCGTGTCGGACGCGGCCGAATCGCCGAGGTTGTCGAGCGTGGTGTTGGGCTTGGCCTGCGCGGTCTCGGTTTTCTTTTTGCGCCCGCCGTCGTAGACCAGGCAGATGACCACGGCCATGAGAATGAACAGGGTCAGCAGGCCCCATTTGAATTCGCGGAAAATTTTTGCCGCGCCGCTGGATGTCGAAGTCGAACTTCCGATCGCGGCGGTTTGCGCGACGCCGGTGAACGCTTGCTGCGAGTCGATTGGATTTGCCACGGTACACCCCCCGATGACCACTTTGAGATTAAGTGAAGTATCGTTAAAGGAGGGGGATGGCTTGAGGAAATGTTGCGCGTGCAGACAGATTGAATATATCGGAAGTTGGTTACTGCGCGGGCTTCACACATCGAAACCCCGTGTGGCACAACCCCGTGTCCGGCGTCGTCTTCATCCGCGCGGAAACGCGATACCCGGCGCAATACAGGTCGCTGCACAAATATGACCCGCCGCGCGTGACACGTTTTTGCGCGCCGGGTTCGTCGGGATCGATGCTGTCGGCGGGGCCTTGCGGATTTTTTGCGGGGCTGTTTTTGAAATAATCCGGGCGATACCAATCGGCGACCCATTGCCAGACGTTGCCCGACATGTCGTAAAGTCCGTAACCGTTCGGCGGAAAACTTCCGACCGGCGCGGTGCCGGTGAAACCGTCATCGGCTTTGTTCTCATTTGGAAAACGGCCCTGCCAGATATTGCACATCCATTTGCCGTCCTTCTTCAAGTCATCGCCCCACGCGTACTCTTTGTTCTCCAACCCGCCGCGCGCGGCAAATTCCCATTCGGCTTCGGTGGGCAGCCTCTTGCCGGCCCATTTGGCGTACGCTTCCGCGTCGTAGTAACAGACGTGAACAACTGGATGCTTCTCGCGCCCCTTCAAATCGGAATCCGGCCCTTCCGGATGACGCCAGTTTGCTCCGGGCTGATACTTCCACCAAACCATGTGATTGTCGAGCGGCACTTCGCCCGGCGGCGGGCTGAAAACGATTGAACCGGGCACGAGCAATTCCGGCGGCGCGCCCGGAAAATCTTTCGGATCCGGTTTTTTCTCCGCGACCGTGACATACCCCGTCGCTTTAACGAATGCTTCGAACTGCTCGTTCGTGACGCAATATTTGTCCATGAAAAAACCATCGACGGCGACTGTGTGCGCGGGTGCTTCGTCGGGCTTGCCTCTGTTGGAACCCATCGTGAACGTGCCGCTGGGAATCCAGACCATTCCGTCGGCGGCTTTCTTTTCTTCGGCGCCGGCAGACAATGACAGCGCGGCGAAAAGCAGCGTTGAATAAACGATGTTACGAATGATCGATACCTCGTTCGGGCCGAGTCAATTGTACCTTCCAGCCATGAAAGGCAACGCTATTTCATCACCGGCATCTGCGCGCCCATGGCCTTGCGGTATTCAATCAGTAGCTTATGCAGTTCCTGCGCCTTCTCGGGCATCTTCGCGGCCAGATTTTCTTTTTCGCTCAGATCGTCCTTCAAATTGTACAACTCCAGCCGCCCATCTTCGAAATACTCGATCAGCTTGAAATCGCCCGCGCGCACCGCGCTGTGCGGCGTTGCGCCGCCGGGATGGTAATGCGGGTAATGCCAATAAAGCGCGTCGCGCTGAATGCCGCCTGTGCCGGTCAGCAGTGGCATCAGGCTCACGCCGTCAAGCGGCCGAGCCGGATCGGGCTTGACCCCCGCGGCCTCGCAGAGCGTCGGGAAAAAATCCATGCTGATCACCGGCACCGTGCACTCTGAACCTGGTCGCACTTTTCCCGGCCAGCGCACAATCATCGGCACGCGCACACCGCCTTCGTAACCGGTGCCCTTTCCTGCGCGCAGCGGCGAATTGTCGGTGGTATTGTTGAGCACCAATCCGCCGTTGTCCGAGAAGAACACGAGAATCGTGTTATCACTTAATTTCAATTCATCCAGTTTCGCCGCGATGCGGCCGACGCTGTCGTCCACCCCTTCAACCATCGCGGCGTAAATCGCATTTCGCTGCAAGTCGCCTGGCTTGATCTTCGCTTTGTATTTGTCGATGACCTCTTTCTTCGCTTGCAGCGGCGTATGCACGGCAAAATGCGCCAGGTAGATGAAAAAGGGGCGGCCCTTATTCTTTTCCATGAACGCGATCGCTTCATCCGTCAGGCGATCGGTAATGTATTCGCCCTCTTTGCCGCCGGTCAGCGTCGGAATCCTGTATGGATAAAAATAACTCGGCGGCTGACCTTTGTCGGTTCCGGCTATGTTGATATCAAAACCGTGTTTGTCGGGATAAAACTCCGGCCCGCCCAAGTGCCATTTGCCGATGCTGGCGCTGGAATATCCCGCACTCTTGAGCGCCCGCGCCAGCGTGATTTCCTCCAGCGGCAGATGCATCGTCCAATCGGGCACGCGCATTTTGTCCTTGGGCGATACATGTCCCGGAATCCAATCGGTGATGTGCAAGCGCGCGGGCGACCGGCCGGTGAGAATGCTGGCGCGCGTGGGCGAACAGACATTGCACGCCGCATAGGCCTGCGTGAATTTCATCCCCTGTGACGCGAGTTTGTCGATGTGCGGCGTTTCATACACGCGGCTGCCGAAGCATTGAGCATCGGTCCATCCCATGTCGTCGATCAGGACGAACACAATGTTTGGGGGCGCGTCGGCGCCACGCACCAGCGCGGCGGCCACAAGGAACAAAAACGTTAAGAGAAGTATCTTCAATTGCCGCTCCCAAATAAAAATCAAAAACC
>DATGGK010000055.1:0-75868 GCA_035308565.1 Planctomycetota bacterium
TGGACGCAATCGGCAACTGCGCCGACGGCACTGTCCCGCTCGTCAACTGAGTCGCGTTTAACGCCGTCAATCCGGTGCCGATGCCCGTGTAACTGTTGGCTGTCACATCGCCGCCCAGCGTCACCGCAAACGTCGTCGCGCCCAAACTCGTCTGCACTTCCACTTTCTTGTTCGCCGCCGCTTCGCCTGCCGTGCCTTTCGACAAAACCTCATTGGCCAATCCCGTCGAAGTCAGCCCCGCCACCGTCGTCGCGCCCAGCGTCGAAGTCGTCGCGTTCAATGTCCCCAAAATAGTGTTGGCCGCGTTCAAAGTTCCAACCGTCGCGTTGCCCGTATTCAATGTCCCCGTCGTGGAAATGGCCTGTGCGCCAAACGCCGGAATCACGCGCGTACCATTAATCTGCGCCACCGTCGCCGCGTTCGCCGCGCCAATTACATCCGCGCCCGCCGCTGCCGTCTGCGCAATCGTGTTCGCGCCCGCGTTGCCAATCACGTCGCCGGCCAGCGTCACGCCGCTCGGAATCACTGACAGCACGCCTGAACCATTCGCGTTGATCGTCGTCCCATCCACTTTCACCGCGCCCAACACGACCGTGGACGCAATCGGCAACTGCGCCGAAGGCACTGTCCCGCTCGTCAACTGAGTCGCGTTTAACGCCGTCAATCCCGTGCCGCTGCCCGTGAAGCTCGCGCCCGTCACCGCTCCCGCCGTGACCGCGCCGTTGGCCAGCACGCTGAAACTCGTCGCGCCCGTGCCGTCCTGCACTTCCAATTTCTTATTCGTGCCCGTCTCGCCCACCGCCGACTTCGACAGAATTTCGTTGCCGATGCCCGTGGATGTAATCCCCTGGCCGGCCAGCGCCGTGAACGTGCCCGCTGCCGGCGTCGTTCCGCCAATCACCGCATTGTTGATCGTGCCGCCCGTGATCGCGCTGCCCGAAACCGGAATGCCCGTCAGCGTGCCGCTGGTAATGTTGCTGGCGTTCAACGCCGTCAGGCCCGCGCCCACGCCCGTGAAGCTCGCGCCGGTCACCGCGCCGCTCGCCGTCAATGTTCCCGCGTTCAACGCCGTGAACGTGCCGGCCGCTGGCGTCGTTCCGCCGATAATCGCGTTGTTGATCGTCCCGCCCGTGAACGGAATGCTCGTGATCGTCCCGCTAGTTAGGTTGCTGGCATTCAACGCCGTCAACGCGGTGCCCACGCCGCTGAAACTCGCGCCCGTCACCGCGCCGGTCGCCGTCAACGTCGTAAACGTTCCCGCCGCCGGCGTCGTCCCGCCGATGACCGCGCCGTTGATTGTGCCGCCCGAAATCGCGATGCCCGTCAGCGTCCCGCTCGAAATGTTGCTGGCGTTCAACGCCGTTAAGCCTGTCCCAATTCCCGTGAAGCTCGTCCCCGCCACCGCGCCGGTGCTGTCCACTTTGAACGCCACCGCGTTGGTGCTCTTCAACACTTCGATTTTGTTAGTGGTGTTCGCGTCGTCGAAAACGCTATTCTTGATCGAAATCTTCAGCGCGTCCACCGCGGGCGCCGAAATCGCAATGTTCCCGCTGGTCGCGCTCAACGAATTCACGGTCGTCGCTCCCAACGTGGTCGTCCCCGCGTTCAAGGTCCCCGTCGTCGAAATCGCTTGAGCGCCAAACGCCGGATTCACCCGCGCGCCGTTGATCTGCGCCACCGTCGCCGCGTTCGCCGCGCCAATCACATCCGCGCCCGCCGCCGCCGTCTGCGCAATCGTGTTCGCGCCCGCCGTTCCGATCACGTCGCCGGCCAACGCCACGCTCGACGGCATCACCGAAATCACGCCGCCGACCGTCGCCGTAATCGTCGTCCCATCCACTTTCACCGCGCCCAGCACCGTCGTGGACGCAATCGGCAACTGCGCCGAAGGTACCGTTCCGCTCGTCAAATTGCTCGCGTTCAATGCCGTCAATCCCGTGCCCACGCCGGTAAAGCTCGTGCCCGTCACCGCGCCGGCCGTCGTTACCGCGAAAGTCGTCGTGCCCGTGCCGTCCTGCACTTCCAATTTCTTGTTCGTTCCCGTTTCGCCCGCGGCGGCTTTGGACAGAATTTCGTTGTTCAAGCCCGTCGAGGCAATGCCCGTCGCCGCCAGAGTTGTGAACGTGCCCGCCGCCGGAGTCGTTCCGCCGATGATCGCATTGTTGATCGCGCCGCCAGTATGCGGAATATTCGTCAGCGTGCCGCTGGTGATGTTCGACGCGTTCAACGCTGTCAAACCCGTGCCCGCGCCGGTAAAGCTCAAACCCACCACGTCGCCCTGCGCATTGACGCTGAATTTCGAATTCCCCAACTTGTCCTGCACTTCCAACTTAAGCTGCGTGGCGATGTCCGTCGCGCCCGCTTTCGATAGGATCTCCTTGCCGTTGCCATTCGAAAGCACCCCGCCGGTCGTGGTCACGTCCGCGACGAACGTCGGATTCACCCGCGATCCGTTAAGCAGCGCCACCGTCGCCAGATTCGCCGCCCCGATCACGTCCGCGCCCGCGTTGGCCGTCTGCGCAATCGTGTTCGCGCCCGCCGTCCCGATCACGTCGCCGGCCAGTGTGATCCCCGCCGAAGCGACCGACAATTGGTTGCTGCCGTTGAGCACAATGCTTGTCCCGTCGAACGTCACTGCGCCTTGCAACGCCGTGGTCGCCGCGGGCAGGCGCGCTGGACTGAGCGTGCCGCTGGTAACGTTGCCGGCGTTCAACGCGGTCAATCCCGTGCCGATGCCGGAGAAACTCGTGCCGAGCACCGCGCCGGTGTTGTCCACTTTAAAGAGCGTGCTGTTGTCGCTCTTGAGCAACTCGTATTTGGTCGCGGAATTGGCGTCGTCGAAAACCGTGTTCTTGATCGAAATCTTCAGCGCGTTCACCGTCGGAGCGGCGATCGCTATGTTTCCGCCGGTCGCGGCCAGCGAGGTGGCCGTAATCGCGCCCAGTGTCGAGGTGCCCGCGCTCAAAGTTCCCGTCGTGGCAATGTTCTGCGCGCCGAAATTCGGATTCACGCGCGCGCCATTAATCTGCGCGACCGTGGCCGCGTTCGTCGCGCCAATCACGTCCGCGCCGGCCGTGGCCGTCTGCGCTATCGTGTTCGCTCCGGCCGTCCCGATCACATCTCCCGCCAAATTCACGTTCGCCGGAGCGACCGACAATTGGTTGCTGCCGTTGAGCACAATCGTCGAGCCGTCGAATTTCACCGCGCCAAACGCCGCCGCGGTCGCTTGAGGCAACTGTGCCGACGGCACCGTGCCGCTAGTCAAATTGCTGGCATTCAACGCCGTCAAGCCCGTGCCGCTGCCCGTGAAGCTCGTGCCCGTCACCGCGCCCAAATTATCGACCTTGAACAAGGCCGTCCCGCTGCTGTTGAGCACGTCCAGTTTCGTCGCCGCGTTCGCGTCGTCAAACACGCTGTTCTTGATCGAAATCTTCAACGCGTTCGCTACCGGCGCTGAAATCGCGATGTTGCCGCTGGTCGCGCTCAGCGACTGAGCCGTCACCACACCCAGCGTCGAAGTGCCCGCGGCCAGCGTGCCGGTCGTGGAAATGTTCTGCGCGCCAAACGCCGGATTCACCCGCGCGCCGCTCAATTGCGCCACCGCCGCCAGATTCGCTGCGCCGATTACGTCCGCGCCGGCCGCCGGCGTCTGTGCGATCGTGTTGTTGCTGGCCGCGCCAATCACGTCGCCGCCCAAGTTCACGTTCGCCGGCGCAACCGACAACTGGTTGCTGCCATTGAGCACAATCGTGGATCCGTCGAATTTCACCGCGCCAAACACCGTCGTGGTCGCCAGCGGCAACTGCGCCGGCGGAATCGTGCCGCTCGTCAAATTGCTGGCGTTCAACGCCGTCAATCCCGTGCCGATGCCCGCGAAGCTGTTGGCCGTCACGTCGCCGGCCGATGTCACCGCGAACGTCGTCAGCCCATTCTTATCCAGCACTTCGAATTTCTTGTTCGTCCCCGTTTCGCTCGGCGCGGATTTCGACAGAATTTCGTTGGCGATGCCCGTCGAAGTGATTCCCGTCGCGCTCAGCGCGGTGAACGCGCCGGTACTGGGCGTCGTGCCGCCGATGGGCGTGTTGTTGATCGATCCGCCCGAAATCGCCGCGCCCGTCAACGTCGTCGCGGCCAGCGCCGTGAACGTGCCCGCCGCCGGTGTCGTGCCGCCGATCACCGAATTGTTGATCGCCGAGCCCGTGATCGCGCCGCCGGTAAACGGAATATTGGTGATCGTGCCCGTCGTGATATTGTTCGCGTTCAATGCCGTCAGATTCGCGCCGTTTCCAGTGAAACTTAGCGCCGTCACCGCGCCGTTGGACTGAACTTTGAACAACTGCGTCGCGCCTGTGAAATCCAGCAATTCATACTTGGTCGTGCCCGGCGCCAACTGGTCGTTGCTCGAATTCTTGATCGAAATCTTCAGCGCATCCGCCGTCGGTCCGAAGATGCCCACGTTGCCGGCCGTCGAAGCGATGTTCCCGCCGACCGTCAGCGTGCCCGTCACCGTCGCGTTGGTCGTCACCGTCAGCGAACTGAGCGTCGTCGCGCCCGCGTTCACCACGCCCATCGTCGTCACCCCCGTTACACCCAGTGTCCCGCCGACCGTCGCCGCATTCGTCACATTCAAGCTTGAAAGGGTGGTGGCCCCCGCGTTCAATCCGGACAGAGTCGTCAACCCGCTCACGTTCAGTGTGCCGGCTAGCACGGTCGGTCCGCTCAAGGATATTCCGTTGAAATTCGCCGCGCCCGACGCATTGATCGACCCGACCACCGTGCCCAAGCCGTTGACCCAATCTTGCAGATCGGCCGTCTGCCCGATCACGCCCTTCACGCTCAGCGCCACGTTTCCCGCTCCGCCGGAATTGACCGTCAGCGCGCCGGTCATCGTGTCCCCGGCCTTGCTTACCTTCCCGGTTTCAGCGGCCATCGCGCGCGTGATTTCGTTATTAAGCGACGTCGAAATCGCGTTCTCCGCGCCCGTCGCGCGCGTCACTTCCGACGTAATGTTTGTGCTCAAGCCCGCTTCGGCGTTCTGCGCGCGCGTCGTCTCCGCATCCACGTAGGCCTTCGTGGCCGCGTGCAGGCTCGCCGTCGGCGCGCCGCTCAACGTCAGCAACCCCGTCATCGAGTCGCCGGCTTTCAACACATACGGCGCTCCCACCAGCGGCAGCGCGCTCGGCGAAATGTTGGTGATCCCCGAACCGTTTCCAACCAGATTCCCCGCCGTGATCGTCCCCGTTGTGGTGATGTTTTGAGCGCCGATGTTCTGCGGCAGGATGCTGACCAGCGGCGACCACAACGCGCCGCCCAGCCCGTCGGAGATCAGCACAAAATCGTTCGATGCCTGCGAACTGCTGATCTTGTTCGACGTCACCGCCAAATCCGCAATCTTCGCGTTGGTCACCGCCAAATCGGCCAGCTTCGGCGTGGTCACGGCACCGTCGGCAAGCTTCGCCGTCGTGACCGCGCCATCCGCCAGCTTGGGCGTGGTCACCGATCCGTCGGCGTAATTGGCTGTCGTGAAAATCCCGCCCGCCACCGACGTCCCGATGAACGTGCCGTCGTCGATCACGAACGCCGACGAAACCACCGACAACACGCCCAGCCTGGTCGTCGCCGACGCGCGAATCACCGCGTTGGGCGTCGTCGCTCCGAACACTTTCCACGAAAAAAGATTGTTGGTGGCCGAGATGATGTTGATGATGCCCAACTGCTCGTAGGTCGTGCCGCCGTCGCGGCTCAGCTCGAGCTTCACCGACGTTTTGGTTTTGCAATTAATCGAAATCTGCTGTGTCTGCCCGATCACATAGATTTCGCCGCCGTGAGGCTGGACGATTTGCAGAATAGGCGCCGCCGCCGCCATCGCTCCCGTGGCAGCCAGGAACAACAGCGCCGCGCAAACCTTCAAGCCCGTCGTTTTGGGTGAGTCATTCAACATGTTCAGCTCCTCGGAACCACTCAAGGCTCCCCTCCGTGCTTCATGACAGCGCTCTGTTCTCCGCCGCAATTCAAGCCCACGCGCGCCGGAGATTTTTCAAATAATGTGCTGCAATAACTGTCTATCGTTCGCTCGAATACGATGCCGCGTTCGATATTTCCCAATCCCGCGATTTTGCGGGCTTTAAACGTTGCTTGACGAGAGAAGTAAGCACACTTTTACACGGATGCTTCTGCAAGTCAAATCGGTTTTGCGTGAAGAATGAATTAATTCAACCGATGCACAAATACATAGAAAAAATCGGGTGCACGTGTGCAATCGGCGTCATAAAATATCATAGTGTCCAGATCAGTTCCCCCTCCTCGCCGCGTTGCGGCAGACTGTTTCTGACTGGCCTAAGACCAAATCTTCAATTCATTTCGTAATCGACTGTATGCTACACCAAGGATCGAAATTGTAAATATATCTTTTCACCGCAAAATTGATTAATCCCGATGCTTGTTAAATTTGCGTAAACCACTCCTAATCGGGCGAATTCAAAACGCTATAACCCGTTTCGACGGTCCTTCGAAAAATAGTTACAGGAATTCCTGAAAAGTACGACAGCGATACTTGACAATTTGCTGCATCTTTTTCCCGCTTTTTTAGGAGAACGTAGGGCTACACCGACTTAAGCTCTTTCAATTTCGCATGTATGCTGTTCAAGATTAAGCACTTGTGCACTATCGCCTAAATCAGAACGGCGCTAGAAAAATTCCGTTTTTCGGTCAAGTTTCTTGAAATAATGCCGCCCAGCTGGGCGACTATTAGGAACCAAGCCTTATAAGAATTACTCTCCTAACACCTCGAATTTCGCAGTTTTAGCCACAAGAAGGGATTGTCGCCCCGCCGCCTTTTTTCTTTATTACTCTCTCTATTGGTGTAGGCTTTTTAACTGGCGGTCGCGATTTTATGACTCACTCCAAGCTCTTTTTCGCCGCGCTGCTTCTGGCGCTCTCAATCCTCGCGCCCGCCGCCGATGACGCAACCAACTTGCAGCGCTCCTTCCATGAAACCGTCCAGCCCTTTCTCAAAACCTTCTGCGCCGATTGCCACGCCACCGCAAAACCAAAAGGCGATTTCGACCTCAAACCCTTTTCGTCCGTCGAGGCCATCGCCAACGATTTCAAACAATGGGAAACCGTCCTCGAAAAAATCCAGAGCGACGAGATGCCGCCCGCGAAAGCCAAGCTTCATCCCAAGCCCGAACAGCGTCGGGAAATCACCGTGTGGATTCAAGCGCTGCGTGCGCATGAATCCACCGTTCATGCCGGCGACCCCGGCCCCGTCTACGCCCGCCGCTTGAATACCGCCGAATACAATTACACAATCCGCGACCTCACCGGCGTGGACATCCAACCCGCGAATGCGTTCCCCGTCGATCCGGCCAACCTCGCCGGCTTCGACAATTCCAGCGAATCGCTCTCGATGTCGCCGGAACTGCTCAACAAATACCTCGAAGCCGCCCGCTTCGTCGCCGATCACCTCGTCCTGAATCCGCACGGCCTCGCCTTCGCCCCGCACGCCGTAATCACCGACACCGACCGCGACAAATACTGCGTGAATCGCATCCTCGCCTTCTACAAAAAACAGCGTACCGATTACGCCGACTTCTTCTTCGCCGCATGGAAATACCAAAACCGCGCTGCTCTGGGTAAATCCAATGCAACGCTCAACGATTTTGCCGCCGAAGCAGGCATCAGTGCGAAGTATCTCACCACCATATGGGAGGCCTTGACGGTAGCGAACGAGCAGCGCGGCGCGCTTGCCGCATTGCAAATTCTCTGGCGCGAGGTGCGACCCGCTATTGAGGTTGATCCATTCGGGGGGAAAGTTTTGGTGGCGCACGCCCCGGTCGCTGCTCGCACGCAATGCGAAGCCATGCGCGATTTCGTCGTCAAACTCCGCGCCCAACTCATCCCCGACGTCAAAAACATGAGCGTCAAAAACATCGACTCCGGCGCGCAGGCGTTTGTGCTCTGGAAAGACCGCCAACTTGCCGCCAACCGCCTGCGCTACGGCGGCAACGCGCTCAAAGTCAAATCCACCGGCCTGCCCGATGGCTCGCTCGCCGCCAAAGCCCTCGCGCTCTCCCAGTGGGCCGGCTTCATTGGCCCGCTTACCCCTGAGCAAGAGGATGCGCGCGCCGCCGCAGGGACGCAAGGCGAAAAAGAATGCAGCCGCTTCTGCGCCATTTTCCCCGACGCCTTCTACGTCGCCGAACGCGGCCGCGTCTACCTCAATCCTGAGAAAGAAAAAGATAACGCCGCGTACCGCCCTTTAAGCGCCGGCTTCCACAGCATGATGGGTTACTTCCGCGACGACGGCCCGCTCTGCGCGTTGATTCTCGACGATGCGAGCCGCAAGGAACTCGACGAACTCTGGGACGAACTCGATTTCGTCGCCTCCGCGCCCATCCGCCAATACACCGGCCAATTGTGGTCCGAACGCACGGATTCGCGTTATCTGCGCGACGCTCAATTCGATTTCGCCCGCCCCGAAGACAAAGATTGCATCGCCGACGCCAAAATGATCAAACTTGCTGAGCTTTACTACAACAAAGCGCAGGAACTCGGCGCCAGCGAGCAGGCTTTGGCCGCGATCAAAGAACACTTCGACACCATCCGCGCCCGCATCCGCTGGATCGAACGCACGCGCCAAGAAGCCGAACCCAGCCAGCTCGAAGCGCTCAAGGATCTCGCCCAACGCGCCTTCCGCCGCCCGCTCAGTCAGAGCGAACGCGCGGACATCGACTCCTTCTATCGCACACTCCGCGACAAAGACGGCCTCGACCACGAAGACGCCATCCGCGATTCCCTCGTCAGCATCCTAGTCTCCCCGCAATTCTGCTATCTGAAAAGTGGAACGGAGCTCCCGCTCCGTTCAGAGAAAAGTGGAACGGAGCTCCCGCTCCGTTCAGAAGATGGAACGAAACCCCGTGCTGAACCGAGCAGGAGCTCCGTTCTACCCCTCTCCGACTTCGCCCTCGCCTCCCGCCTCAGCTACTTCCTCTGGTCCAGCCTCCCCGACAAAGAACTCCTCGACCGCGCCGCCGCAGGCAGGTTGCACCAGCCCGAAATCCTCGTCGCACAAGCCCGCCGCATGTTGCAGGACGACCGCGCCCGCGCACTGGCCGTCGAATTCGGCGGCAACTGGCTCGACTTCCGCCGCTTCGAAGAACTCAACAGCGTGGACCGCACCCGCTTCCCGTCGTTCGACAACGAACTGCGCGCGGCCATGTTCGAAGAACCAATCCATTTCCTGCTCGACACCATCCGCAACAACCGCTCGGTGCTGGACATGCTTTACGGCGATTACACGTTCGTGAATGCAACACTCGCCACCGCGTATGGCATTCCAAAAGAGTTAGTAGAACGGAGCTCCCGCTCCGTTCAATCCAGCGACTCCGCGGCCGAATCGAACGGAGCGGGAGCTCCGTTCTACAAAATCGATAACGCCGCCAAATACGGCCGCGGCGGCCTGCTCCCCATGGCCGTCTTCCTCACCAAAAACGCCCCCGGCCTGCGCACCAGCCCCGTCAAACGCGGCTACTGGATCGTGCGCCGCCTGCTGGGCGAACGCATCCCCCCGCCGCCGCCCAACGTCCCCGTGCTCCCCGCCGACGAAGCCAAACTCGGCGACATGACCCTCCGCGACGCGCTCGCCAAACACCGCGAAGACAAGAACTGCGCCGCCTGCCACGCGCGCTTCGATTCACTCGGCTTGGTCTTCGAAAACTACGGCCCCATCGGCGAACGCCGCGAAAAAGATTTGGCCGGCCACGTTGTGGATACGCGCGCCACCTTCCCCGACGGCAGCGAAGGCGCCGGCTTAGAGGGCCTGCGCAGCTACATCCGCCAAAAACGCCAGGACGATTTCCTCAACCACCTCTGCCGCGAACTGCTCGCCTACGGCCTTGGCCGCTCGTTGATACTTTCCGACGACGCCACCATTAATGACATGCGCGCCAAACTCGCCGCCAGCAATTATCGCTTCGATGTCCTGATCGAATCAATCGTGACCAGCCCGCAGTTCCACAATAAGCGAGTCAGCGCGGAATAGTGTGGCGCTGGCAATGATGGGGTGGCCACCCTCGCCACTCAGTGACAACTAAAGGCGGCCGTGGCTGTTGCTTGCCACCAAGCTTTAGCTGGTGGTGTGCTGAATGAAGGTATGCAATGAGCAGGCTTCAGCCTGCTTGAACTGGCTTTAGCCATTGCGGTGGTCAAATGGCTAAAGCCCGCGCAAGCCGGCTGAAGCCGGCTGAAGCCGGCTGGAGGTTCCAGAAATCTGGCCAACCACCAACCTGAAGGTGGTGGCAAGCAACTCCACGGACAGTGGGACAGTTGGCGTATCACAATAGAACTACGCACTCAGCACTTCCGGCCTTTGTGCCCGCGCCACATTTGTGTTAAAAATCCAGCCCCCAGCGTATTGAACCAGAGGTTGCTTGCATGGCAAACGTGTTGTTGAACAGCGTCTCGAAGGAATATCCCGGCGGCGTCAAAGCGGTCATCGACGCGTCGCTCGAAATCGCCGACCGCGAATTTGTCGTGCTGGTCGGCCCATCCGGCTGCGGGAAATCGACGACTCTGCGCATGATCGCCGGACTCGAAGACATCACCTCCGGCACCATCAGCATCGGCGGCAACGTCGTCAACAACGTGCCGCCCAAAGACCGCAACGTCGCGATGGTCTTCCAAAATTATGCGCTCTATCCGCACATGACCGTCTTCGAAAACATGGCCTTCGGCTTGAAACTGCGCCGCTTCAATGCCGGCGAAATCAAAACGCGCGTGGACGAAGCCGCGCGCATTTTGGGGCTGACCGAACTGCTCGCGCGCAAACCCAAGGAACTTTCCGGCGGCCAAAGCCAGCGCGTCGCCGTCGGCCGCGCGATCGTGCGCAAGCCCGCCGCGTTTTTGTTCGACGAACCGCTCTCCAATCTCGACGCCAAACTGCGCGTGGACATGCGCGTCGAACTCAACCGCCTGCACCACAGCCTCGCCACGACCATGATTTACGTCACGCACGACCAGGTCGAAGCCATGACGCTCGCCGACCGCATCGTGATCATGAACCACGCCGTGATTCAGCAAGTCGCCAGCCCGCTGAATCTCTACGATCAGCCCTTCAATCAATACGTGGCCAGTTTCATCGGTTCGCCGCCGATGAATTTCCTCTCCGGCACGCTCGCCGGAACCGCCGGCGGATTACTCTTCGACGACGGCGCGGGCGTGAAAATTCCGCTCAGCGAAAATATTGAGAAAAAAGTCGGCGCGTTCATCGGCCAGCCCATCAAACTTGGCATCCGTCCTGAAATGATCAGCGACCGTTCCTCCGCGCACGATTGGCCCAGCGCCACGCCGGTCACGGCCAAAGTGGACGTCGTCGAAGCGCTCGGCGACCACCTGACCGTCTATTTCTCAAACGCCAAAAACAATTTCATCGGCAAGCTCGACGCGCACGTCCCGGCCGTTCCCGGCAAAAGCATGGAGATCGTCTTCAACGCCAGCAAAGTGCACGTCTTCGATGCGACGACGGGAAACAATCTGACCTGCGCCGTCACGCGCTACGAACCGCCCAATTTCGCGGAATTGCCGAACGGATCCCCGGAGCCGCGCACGTAAGTAAGCGGCAGTTTTCCAGAACCGCGCACGCAAGTAAGCGGCAATAAATGAGCGAATGTGCTTTACAAAACGTTGATCGCGGTTTAATAATCTTCTGCCGGTGTTCCCATCTTTCTTGACAAGTCATTCGCACTTGTTCGGCATTTATTAAAAAGAAGTAATCGAATCGATTGCGTCCGCCTCCTATTTATTAGTAAGGCCGTTTCTGCGCAGTCTCATCCACTTCGTGCCAGAGAGGGAGCTTGCCATGATTCGCATTTCAACCGCACAGTCCAAAGTTGTCGCGTTAAAGGCCGCGTTTGTCCTAAGCGTCTTGTGCGCCGCCGGCGCATACGCCGCCAGTGGCACGTGGGTCCCTGCGGCGGGAGGGGGTTGGGGTACCGCATCAAATTGGAACCCTGCCGCCGTCCCCGGCTCCGCAGCCGGCGACATCATCAACATCATGACCAACATCACGGCGACAGCGACGATCACCCTCGACGCCAATCGCACCGCCGGCACGATTGTGCTCGGCGACGCTGACGGCACCAACACCTTCGCCCTCACCGGCAACGCGCTCACGCTCAACCAAACCGGCGGAGCGCTCTTCCGCTTTGGAGCGCCCGGCATCACCACTGCCACAACTAACAGCATCTCCTCCACCATCACACTCGCCAGCAACGCGCGCTTCTACTCAACCCTGGCCAGCCCTCAAACACTCTCCGGTGTCATCTCCGGCGCATTCAGCGTCACCTACGACAACGACGACGGCGTGACAGTAATAGGCCCAACCGCGCTGCAAGGCCAATTCATCGCGTCCGCCGCCAACACGTACACGGGGACAACGACCATTAATGATGTGCGCGTAAATGCGACCAACGCCGCCGGCCTGGGCACCGGCGCGTGCACAGTCACTGCCACCGGACAAGTTTTCTTGAATTCCGCCATCACCGTCGCCAACGCCATGAACATCACTGGTAACGGCTGGGCCGAAACCGCCGCCGGCCAGCCCTTCGGCGCGCTGCGCATTGACAGCAGCGGCGTCATCAGCGGCGCCGTCACTCTCGCCTCCAACGCAAGCATCGGCTGCAACACGGGCACCGGCACCGTCAGCGGCGTTGTCTCCGGCGCGTCTTCCACGCTCACCAAAGTCGGCGCGGGCACGCTCGTCTTAAGCGGCGCCAACACCTACGGCGGCGGCACGACCATCAGTTCCGGCGTCCTCCAGCTCAATAGCGCCGCCGGCGCCGGGACGGGAACGATCACACTTGGCCCGACCAACACCACCGCCAATCGATTGCAGATCAACGGCGGCGTGACGATTGCCAACACCGTCACCATCCCGCAAAACGTAACCGGTGCGTCGGCTACCTCGGGCGTGATATCTCAAACCGGCACCGGCCAAAGCCGCATCAACGGCAGCGTGACCGTCAGCGGCACGCCGACAACCGGAGGCACGTTCAGCGGCTCGGCCACTGTCGGAAACGAATTGGTTCTGGGCGGTTCGATTCTGGGCACCGTTCCGGTAACGCAGATCGCCGGGCGCGTGATTTACGCCGGCCCCAGTTCGCTCTACTCCAGCCTGTCAGTGACGGGCACAGCCCTCGCAGGCGCGACGAATGGTGTGTCGAGTTCCGCAGCCGTGACGCTCGGCGGCTCCGGCACCGGCACGCTCGATTTGAACGGCTTCGACCAATCGCTCTCCGGTCTCACGTTCGGTACAGCGGCCACGGCCAATACCGGCATCGCCACCATCGGCGCGCGAACGCTCACCCTCACCGGCGATATCAACACCGTGGCCCAGACCACTGGCGTCACGGCGCACGCGATCAATGCCACCACCGGCACGCTCTCCTTTGGCGCGACGCCGCATAATCTAGTGATCAACGATACGCCCGCGCAGGACGATCTGGTCATCTCGGGAGCCAACATCACTGCCAGCGGCGGACTCACCCAAAGCGGCGCTGGCACGCTCGCCATGAACGGCGTCAACATGAACGGCATCCTCACCGTCAGCGCCGGCTCGACGCTCGCCACCGGCAAATTCAACACGAACGGATCGTTGACCACGACGGGCCTGACGTTCCTCACCGGCGCGTCCAACGTGCGCATGAAGATTGGAGCGACCAACACCGATTTGATCACCGTCAATGGCCCGCTGGTCACGGGCGGCACAACGACGTTGAATCTGACCCAATTTGGCGGCAATCTGACGGCCGGCACTTATCCGCTGATCAAATACACAGGCACCAGCCCCGGACTTTCCGGATTCGCTCTCGCGCCCGTCGGTCACACCACCAGCACGCTCGTCGATACAGGCACCGCCATCGCGCTCAGCGTCACGGCCAACGATCAAGTCATTTGGGACGGCACCAATTCCGGCAATTGGCAAACCGGCGTCACCGGCAACTGGAAACTTGCCACCCCGCTGACCGCCACCGACTACATTGACGGTGACGACGTCGTTTTCAATGACAACCCGACCAACCCCGTGATTACCATCCCTAACAACGTAACGCCCTCGCGCATCACCTTTAACAATGCCACCACCGCGTACTCGTTAACCGGTACGGGAACTTCTGGCATCCTCGGCTCAACTGGCCTCACGCTCAACGGCGCCGGCCTGGTGACGCTCAACGGCGTCAACTCCTACGGAGGCGCGACCACGATCAACGCCGGAACGCTCGAAGTCGTGCGCACGACGGCCGCGAACACGCTGGTCAACACCAGCGGCGTGACCATCGCCGCGCCTGGCACACTCAAACTCGACAGTGCCAACGTGGATTTCACCTTCGACCGCAACATCGGCGGCACGGGCACGGTCTTGATCGACACCGCCACCGGCGGCACCGCCGCCGCGCACGGCGTCACGATTTCGGGGACCAACACCGGCTTCACCGGCCTCTGGAAACTCACCCCCACCGGCGCTGGAGCCAGCGGCACTTTCCGCACAGTCGATAGCTCCACGAACCAAACCACGATGGGAACCGCGAACATCGAAGTAGACGCCGGCGGCCAATTGTGGCACAACGCGTCGCTCACCAACAACATCGTGATCACCGGCACCGGCTTCAGTGAAACCGGCGGCGGCACTCCCGCCGCTGCGCCGACCACTCTGGCCAACGGCGTCTATGTCGGCACAGGCACCACCCCGTTCAGCTACGGCGGAATCGGCGCCGTCCGCATGGACAACGGCACCACGCTCTCCGGCAATATTGTTACCAACGGCAACGCAAAAGTCATGGCGTTCGGCGGAACCGGCACACTATCCGGCACCATTACCTCGACCAACACCACCGACGTCCTTTACTTCGGCGGCGGCACGACCACCACAACTTCAACCCACATCATCACCGGCAACTTGAACGCCGCGCACGTCACCGTCAACTCCGGCTCCGCCGCGACCGCCACCACGCAGTTGCTCCAAATCGGCAACAACACCGCGTCAGGCACGCTCTCCACGCCCGAAACCGTCCTCTTCGGCCAGTCCGCCTGCACCGCCGAATTGCGCTTCAGCCGCAGCGACGGCTACACCATGGCCTCCGGCCAGACCATCGTCGGCGGCGCGGCCACGTCCGCCGATCTACTGCGCACGAAAGTCACCATTAACACCACCGGCACCGGCTTCAACATTGGAACGGTGGGCGCCAACACCATTGGTTTGTCGGATGGCACCAATGGCGGCTACCTCTCCGTCGCCAACGTTGCCACCGGCGGCATCCTGAACATCGGCTCGCAGGCGTCTATCGCCGTGAATCAATTGTACGTCGGCGACAATGCAAGCTGCAACGGCACGGTCAATCAAGTCGCCGGTTCGGTCGTCAACGTCATCGGCCAGGTCCGCGTCGGACATTTTGCTACCGAAACCTCCACGTACAACATGCAGGGCGGAACGCTCACGCTAATCGGCCCCTCGTCGCTCAATACACCCTCCGTGGCGGCCGCCGGCGGCAATGGCACCAATGGCGATAACAACCTCAATACTCTCGCCACAGCCGCGGTCGTCGGCGGCGGTATTTACGTCGGCATCGACGGCACCGGCGTCTTCAATCACACCGGCGGCACCGTCACCACCAACTGGCTCGTGATGGATAACCGCACCGACACCCCCGCTGGCCAGAATATGCCCGACGGCATTGACCGCTACAACCTCAGCGGCGCAAGCTCCGTGCTTGCCATTCGCAGCGCGTGGGGCCTGATCCAGCGTAATCCGTCGTCTGCCGTCAGTTTCGGCGGCGGAACGATCCGCATCGACAACTCCGGCACCGGCGGCCCCGCCAACAACACCGGTCCCAACATCGTCGTCCCGCTCGACGCCACCATCGACACCGTCACCGGCAGCACGACCACTCTCGACACCAACGCCGCCGTCAACACTGGCAACGCTTTCACGCTTACCCGCGATATCCGCGGCACCGGCACGCTGGCGCTGATCGGCGGCGGCACGCTGAATTTCAATCCCACGGCCGCGACTCAGAACATCGCCGCGAAACTGACCGGATCAGTCAATCTCGTCAAACTCGCCACGACCGCCAATAGCATCACGACCATCAGCGGCTCCGGCGCAGGCTACACGGGTAACATCACCGTCTCCGCCGGCCGGTTGAATGTTCCCAACGATCTTGGCGCGGGATCCATTACCGTTGCCGATACCGCCAGCCTTGGTGGCGAACCGGTCAACGTCACCACGCTGACGCTCGGCGCGACGACCGGCTGCACACTCTTCTACGATCCAACCACCGCGGGCGCGATCACGACCAGTTCACTGGTCGTCAACGGCACCGTCGCCCTCGATGTTTCCGCGCTCCCGACTGGACTCGGCCCGTTCACCGTGATCAACTACACAACGCGATCCGGCGCCGGGACGTTTGTTGCGGCTAATGCCGGAACTTACCGCGGCGCGCCTGTGATCACCGACACGGGCACGTCGATCACCATCACTTTTGCGGGCTCGAATTTGACCTGGACCGGCGCGGCCGGCACCGCGTGGAATCTCAATTCCGCGCTCAACTGGGTCGATCCGACGCCAACGCAGACTGTCTTCTTCAACGGCGATTCCGTCACGTTCCCCGAAGGCGGCCTCAATCCCGCCATCGCGCTTGCCGGTACGCTCTATCCCTTCGGCGTCACCGTCAATAACACGACCACCAATTACACGTTCACCGCGTCTGCCGGCAATCAGCTTTCCGGCAGCACCGGCTTGATCAAAACGGGAACCGGCACGCTGACCTTGACCGGCCCCGAGCTCTTCAACGGCCCAACCACCGTCGGCGGCGGAACGGTCGTAATTAATGCCGCCACGAGTCTGGGCAGCGGCAACACCGGCAACAACCTCATCATCAGCGGCGGCGGAAAACTGAGCTACACCACGGCTGGCGCGTTGGATTTCGGCGTCAACCGCAACATCACCGTCGGCACCGGCGGCGGAAGCATCTCGTTCAACAACGCAACCGCTGAGAACATCACCATCTCCGGCAATCTCGTCGGTACGGGTCCGGACAATTTGTCGTTCGCCAGCGCCAGCACTGCCGCCGGCACCTATATCCTCAGCGGCGTCAATTCCGCCTTCGCCGGCAGCCTCTCCGTTGATGCGGCCAGCACGGGCATCACAACCTTGCGCATCCTCTACCCACAATCCGCGCCCGGCGGCGGCTCGATCACCGTCAACTATCCGCCCAACGGCGCCAGCGGAAACGCAACCACGCTGGATATGCCCGGTACCACCCTTCCCGCCGGTGTCACGTTGAATCTGACCAGCTTCCTCAACGGGGCCGTCAGTCTGCGCACGCAGGTCACCTGCAATTCGGGCGTCTGTAATCTCAACGGCCCTCTCGTCTGCTCAGGCACCGCGATTATTCAATTCAGCCCGAATACGAATTGCGTGATGAACATCAACGGCAACGTCACCGCCGGAGCCGGTGGATTCAATGGCCCCAGTTCGGTCTTCTTCGTGCGCGGGAACGGCACCGGCTTCGTCAATGGCGTGATCAACCTGCCCGGCGGAAATGTCGACAAGACGGACGCCGCGACCTGGCAGTTCAACACGCCCGGCGGCAACTGGGCCTCGACCGGCGTGCTCAGCACCGGCAGCGTGAAAATCGGCGCCAATGATGCGCTCGCCACGAACGCCCTCTTGAACATTGGCCAAGGCAGCGACAACGCCGCCTCGCTCTTTGACTTGAATGGCTTTAATCAGACTGTCAACGGACTCACTTGGACCGCGGGAAATGGCAACAGTGCGCGCGGCGTTGGCAACACTGGCGCAACACCGTCTACGTTGACGCTGAACAGTGCCACCGACTATGTCTACGGCGCAGTCACAGGCATCACCGGCGGCAACATCACCGGCAATATCGCCATCGTCAAGAACGGAACAAACACTCAAACTTTCTCCGGTCCAACGTATTCCTACACGGGCAACGTGACCGTCAACAGCGGTACGCTCGTCGCCGGCGGCAACGTCACCAGCACGGCGCTCGGCAATCCGACCGTCGCTGGACGCACTGTCACGGTGAACAGCCCGGGCATTTTGAGCTTCACAACCAACAACGTCTTCGGCAACGGCATCGGCAACGCCAACCTGCCCGCCGTCACCGTCTCCAGCACGCTGACCTCCACCCGCTACAACGTCCTCGGCAATCTGACGCTCAACGGGGCGCTGCTCACGCAGGCCTCGACCGACACAGGCATCTATCAAGGCTTCCAATTTTTGGGCGGCGTCACCGTCGGCGGCACCGCGGCCTCGTCCATCACGACGACGAACGCCAAAGGCAATCATCTCGCCGCCAACACAGTCTTCAGCGTCGCCGACGTCACCGGCGATTCCAACCCCGATTTGATCGTCAACACTCCGCTCATCGACCAATCTGGCGACTTCGCGAGCGCAGCGGGCGGCCTGACCAAAACCGGCGCGGGCACCATGTCCGTCACTGCCGCCGCCAACACCTTCACCGGTCCCATTACCGTCAACGCCGGCACGCTCTCCTTCTCCGGCACGCTCGCCACGCCCGCCGCTGTCGCCGTCAACAGCGGCGGCGCGTTGCAGTTCGCCTCCAACTTGGGCGCGGGCGGAGCGGCCAACACCGTCTCCGTCAATAACGGCAAACTCAGCTTCACCGGCGCCGCCTCGGGCACGCTAAACACCAACAACGTCATCACGCTCGGCGCCGGCACGGATACGCTCGATGTCGCCAACACCGTCACGCTCTCGCTCCCAGCCGGCATCGCCAACAGCAGCACGGGCAACCTGGTCAAGACCGGCCCCGGCACGCTGGCTGTCACCGGCAACGTCAACCTCAACGGCGGCTCAACCACCGTCAGCGGCGGAACGCTTCAAGCCAGTTTCGGCACGAATGGCACCAGCACCATCAACGTCGCCGGCGGCGCATCGCTGAAGCTCATCGATGCCAACAGCACACCGACGCCCACGCCCGTCACGCTGACCTTGAGCGCAACGCCGGGCGCGTTGACGGTCGGCGGCGGCGCGCACCTGGGTCTTGAACTGGGCGCCGCGGGCACCAACGACGAAATCGTGGTTGCGCCGGGCGGCACCGCCGTCACCAGCGGCACGATCACGCTCGACCTCATCGCGGTGAGCGGCTTCGCTGGCGGGTCGTTCAATCTGCTCGCCGCTGACAGCGGCCTCAAACCGGCAGGCGTGAACTATGTTCTGGGCACCGCGCCTCAAGGCTTCAACTACACCATCACCGCCACCGACACGCTGGTCAAGCTTCAAGCCGACCAATTGGTCACGCGCTACTGGACTGGCAACAACGGTTTCTCCTGGACCGCGACTGGCCCGACCAATTGGAGCGACGATTCGGCAGGTTTAATCGCCGACACGCCGCCCAATGCCGGCAAAACCGGCATCTTCAGCGCCAGTTCCAACACCAACCTCGTCATCACCACGACGGTCGATTCGCCCTTCGTCTTGGACAGCATGCAATTCATCAGCACACTGGCGACGCAAGTCAACATCGGGCCCGGTATCGCGGGGACCCTGACGTTCACGCCCAGCAGCGCGGCCAACGGCCTTTCCGTCGGTTCCAGCGCCGGCATCGTCAACAACCTCACGCCGGTCACGCTGGGCGCGAACCAAACCTGGTTCGTGGATGGCACCGGATCCAACGGCTCCGCTTACAATCAATCCGGCGATCTCGCCTTCAACAATACGCTCACCAAAACCGGCGCGGGCCTGGTCTCGCTCAGCGGCAACGGCACTGGCAGCGCCACCGTCACGCTTGCCGGCGGCACGCTCGCCCTCAACAGCCCCACGGCGATAGGCAATGGTACGCTCATCATCCAGCCCGGCACCACGCTCGACAATACCCTCGGAGCGCCAAACGCATTGACCGCCAACAACCCGCAGACATGGAACGGCAGCTTCACTTTCGCCGGCTCAGCGGATTTGGACATGGGTACCGGCGCCGTCACCGCCAACGGCGGTCCAATTGTCACCGTCAACGGCGGCAATTTCACCGTCGGCGGCGTGATCACTGGCACAAGCCTCACCAAGGCCGGCGGCGGCACGCTCATCGCCAACGGCAATAATAATCTCAGCAGCAGCCTGACCGTCAACGGCGGTACGCTCTCCATGAACGGCAACAACACGCTCGGCCCTGTCACCGTCAACACCGGCGGCACACTCACCCTCTCCGGCGCCAACACCATCGGCACCGGTGTCACGCTCGCCGGCGGCACGATCAACATCAACGCCAATTCGGTGCTGGGCGTCAATCCGTTCACGATCGGCACGAATTCCACGCTCAACAACACCAGTGGCTCGGCGCATCTTTTAAGCGCCAACAACGTTCAGTCCTGGGGCACGGCCTTCACGTTCCTCGGCGCCAGCGACCTCAACCTCGGCACTGGCGCGGTCACCATGAACCCCAGCACCAACGTCAACGCGACCGCGGGAACGCTCACCGTCGGCGGCGTCATCAGCGGCATTACGCTGACCAAATCCGGCGGCGGCACGCTGGCCTTGGGCGCGTTGAACGCCTACACGGGCAACACGGTTTTGGACGGCGGCACGCTGCGTTACCTTGTCGATGCGCCCAACATCAAGACGCTTCAATTTGGCGCGGCCAACGGCAGTGTGAACACCTCCAATCTGGATTTGAGCAACGCCAACATGACCGCCACCAGCCTGCTGGTCGTCACCAACAATGCCGTCGCCAGCACCATCTCCATCGGCACCGGCAAAACACTGTCGGTGACCGGGCCGTTCACGATGGGCTACGATGCCGGCGGCGGCACTGGCGCGACCTTCTCCAATTTGACCGTCTCCGGCGCCGGCACTTTGTCGCTGACCAGCCCCACCGTCACGGTCGGCGTCAATCAGGCCGCCACGAACGCCGCCTATTGGAGCGCCCCGACGCTGGACGTGACCGCCCTTACTAGTTTTACGTCCACAAATACGACCTTCAATGTCGGCGTCGGCACCACATCGCAAGGCCCCGGCACCGTTCTGCTTTCGAATACAGCCAATACCATCGTTGCTTCGACACTCACCGTCGGCGACACCGGCGGCAACAACGGCCGCGGCACCGGCACGCTGCGCTTCGGCACCGGCACCAACGTGATTCAGGCCGACGCCTTCAACATCGGCCGCGGCAAAAACACCGGCCCCGGCGTGGTCAATTTTGCCTCGCAAACCGCCGGCAGTCCCGGCACGGTTACCGTCACCAACAAAGCCGGCACCGGCCCGACTGTCCTCACCGTCGGCTTCAACAACGGCACTGCCACCGCGGGCGGCGCAGTGGGTACGCTCGATCTGCGCGGCCACGCCTCTACCGTCTCCGTCAGCACGATGGTTGTCGGCAGCAACAACATGACCAGCAACACCGGCGGCGTCTCCGGCACCGTCAATTTTGACACCGGAACCTTCACCGTCACAACGCTAAGCATGGGCACGAAAACCGCCGCCGGAACCGGCGGCGCGACCGGCACATTGACCGTCGGCGGCGGAGCCTTCACCATCAACACCGGCGGCAGTTTCCTCCTCGGCTCTCAGGCCACCGCCGGTACCGCCGCCGCGACCTTGAACGTCAACGGCGGAACGTTCACCTCCAACGCCGACATCACTCAAGGCGGCGGGACCACCACCTCCACCATCACCGTCAACGGCGGCACGCTCGACATGACCAGCCACAACATCGGCGGCGCGACCCCCATCAACGTCGTCGATTTCCAAAGCGGCACGGTCAGGAACATCAAGGAAATCAATGCCGGCGCGTTCCCGCTGAGCAAGTCCACGGGCGGCACCTTGATCGTTGACGGCACCAACACCTACACGGGCGGCACCACCATCAATGGCGGCACGCTTCAAATCGCGCCGGGCAGCACGCTCGGCTCGGTCAATGCCACGCTCACCGCCAGCAACGGCACGCTCGATCTCGACGGCAACAACCTCATCGTGGGCAATTTCAACGGCCTGAGCGGCACGATTGTCAATAACCTCGATTTGACCAACAAAACGCTGACCATCGGCAGCAACAACGCCACCGGCGGTTCGTTCAGCGGCGCAATCTTCGACAACAACAACGCCACGACGGGTACGCTCGCCATCACGAAAATCGGCAACGGCACGCAAACGCTCAACGGCACCACCTTCAACACCGGCGCGACGACCGTCAGCGCGGGGACACTGATCGTCGGACTGAGCGGAACGATTTCCAACAGTGCGGTGACAGTCAACACCGGAGCGATTTTGCGCGGAGTGGGCACCGTCGCCAACGTCACCACCGCCGGCGGCACGCTCTTCCCCGGCACCGGCAATTACCACGACGCCAACCCAGCCTTCGCGGCCAATCAGATCCTGAATGTCTCCGGCGCGTCCACGGTCGATTTGAGCGCCGGACGCTTCGGCGTGCTGCTCGTCCCTGGCGTGGGCGCCGGTTTTGTGACGCAACTGTCCGTCCCCACCGGCACCGTCAAACTCGGCGGCGCCTCCGTTCTCTCCGTCGGCGCGCAGGACGCCGGCGTGACCAACACTTACGGACCTACGGGTATGCAGTACGTCGTCATCACCCAAACCACCGCATCCATCACCAACTCCTTCGCGTCGCTCTTCGGCACGGCGGTCACCGGTACTTCGCCGCCGTTCACCGTCCACTACTTCAACGGCGGCGCCGCTGGAACCGAAGTCTCCTCCGCCACGGCCGGCGGTCTGCTCGCGCCGCTCCCGGCCGATACCGTTCTGCTCGCGTACACAGGCGGCTCGGTTACGCCGGCCAAGATCGCCAATTTCAGCGCCAAGCCTTCCGGCGCCGGCGTGCTTCTCTCGTGGACCGCCATCTCCGAATACCAAAACGCCGGCTTCAACCTTTATCGACGAGCCGCGACCCGACGAGCCGCGACCGCAAGGGAGCGGGACGGCATCGCGGCTGCAAGCGCGTGGACCAAAGTCAACCCCGCGCTCATCGCCGGCCGCATCACCAATGCCGCCAGCAAAGAATACGCGTTCTACGATTGGGCTTCCGAAGGCGCTTTCGATTACAAGCTCGAAAGCATGAGTCTCTCCGGCGAAATCGAAACGCAGTTGCCGCTTGCAGAGAACATCCGCATTGAAAACGCCACATCCGATGTGAATGCCGACGGCCTGAATGCGGCGGTCGCCAGTCTCGATGTCGCTCTTGCAACTGCGCGTGCGCAACAAGCCAGCGCAAAATTCGCGGCACTGCCAGGCAGCGTGCAAATCCCAGGCACTCCGTCCGCGGCCTCTGCGCTGGCACGCCAAATCGATGGCTCGCTGGTTATGCCCGCGACAATCGCCGTAGGACGAGCCTCCGAGCCCGTCCAGCCCGTCCAATCCAGCGCAACCGCGATGCGCGAAGCGAACGGTGCTGCGTCGAGTCAGCCCGCTTTGGACGCGCACGCCGGAGACGCGTCCTACGCCGTTGGCGCGCGCTGGTTCACAGCCAGTTCCGCGAAGTCGCCGTCGTTCACCAGCGCGAAAGTCCTCTACAGCGCGAGCGGCGTGATGCGCATCCCTCAATCCGCACTTCCCGCCGGATTCAACATCAATCGCCTCTCTATCCAGCGCGAAGGCGTTTCGCTTCCCGCGCTCGCCGTTACTTCCGACGCCCTGATCGTCTACGGCGCTGGCTATTCCGACGATTACACAGACAAGGATGCGCTCTTCCTGCGCTCGACGAATGGAGCAACTTCCGCAGGAACAATTCAACACGCGCAAGGCCTGTTCGAAGGGCTCGCCGACACCTCCTCGCCCGCGACGGCCGCCGCCGAATACCACGACGTGTACTTCGATTACACTTACCGCCCGTACACCTTCACGCCGTGGTTCTCCAGCCAATACCTCACCGCTAGCGCCGCCGCGGGCACGACGCAAACGTTTATGCTCGACACGCCGCTGGCCAACAGCAACCCCGCGTCGCTGACCGTGAATCTGTGGAGCTTGACGCAGAACAACAATGCGCCGCAAGACCACGCGCTGCAAGTCCTCGTCAACGGCCAGCCCGCCGGCCAAGCCTCGTGGAGCGGCGGCGACAAAGCCATGACGCTCAGCTTCCAGTTGCCCGCCGGCGCGCTCAACGCCGGTTCGAATCAAATTGATTTGGTGACGCCGCCGCTGCCGAACGTGGACAGCCAGATCGCGTTCTTGCATTCGCTGACCATCGGCTACACGAAAGCGCTCGATGGATCGACGGCCGCCGACATCTACAATCCGTCGCTCGTCTCGAAGCTTTTCGAATTGAGCACCGTCTCCGCGCCGAACGTCTGGGTCGTCGATGAACGCTACCCCGATCGCGCCGCGCTTATTCCCTTCGAATCGCAACCCCAGCCCGACGGCACGTATCGCCTGCGCTTCGATGCCGCGCCGGGCGGAAGCGGCCATTATCAAGTCGTTCCCTTCGGCCAGGAAAACGCGCCGCTCTCCGTCACCAAGCGCCAAGTCAAACCCGTCATCGGCGGCTTGAAATACATCGCCACCGGCCCGAACCAATTCAGCGCCGGCGTCCAGCCGCTGCTCGCGTCGCACACCAAAGAAGGCCTGCGCGCCGCGTTCGTCGATCAAGAACAACTCTTCGATTACTACAATTACGGACGCTACGGCCCGACCGCAATTCAGAGCATGGTCCGTTCCGCGCGCCCGCAATATTTGCTGCTTGTCGGCCGCACCACATACGACTACCACAACTACAGCGGCGCGAACGTCGATCCGATGTGCCCGACGTTCCTCGTCTCGACCAGCTTCTGGGCGCAAGCCACGTCCGACTCGCTCTTCGGCGATCTCGGCCGCGGCATTCCCGAAGTCGCCGTGGGACGCTTGCCGGTCAACGACACCGGCGAACTCAGCGGCGCCGTCAGCCACATTTTGAATTACTCCGGCGCGCCCGCGTCCGGCGTCCGCATGCACGCCGTTGCCGATCAGCCCGATCCCGACGCCGGCGATTTCCCCGCGCAAGCAGACAGCCTCGCGCAAGCCCACTCCGATCTCGCGTGGCAGCGCAACTACCTCGGCGTCACCGCGCAGAATCCATCCGACGTCACCGCCGCGATGACCACCGCCGCCAACGGCGGCGCCGATTGGCTGCTCTACATCGGCCACGGCAACGCCCTGCATCTGGGCGCCGCCAATCGCCAGCTTCTGGGCCTCGACGATCTGCAAAACTGGACCGGCAACGTGGTCCTGCTGCAATCGACCTGCACCGCCAACTGGATGGCCAACGACGTGGCCGGCTACAAGAGCCTCGCGATCCAGGCGCTCACGCAGCCGCAAGGCGGCATCAGCGCCGGCATCGGCACGTCCTCGTACATGAACTCGGCCAACGCGACGGCGTTCATGGACCAGTTGCTCAGCGGCAGCGCCAACGCTGCAACCAATCCACGCTGGGGCAACGTGCTGATGAAAACGCAGCAGTGGGCCTTCGCCCAATCCGGCGGCTTCAACGCCGACCTCGGCCGCACCGAGCAACTCTTCGGCGATCCGGCGATGCCGGTCTTCGCCAAAGCGGTTTCGCGCGCGAGCGCGGCGACGCCGGTGCCGCAGACTCAGACTTCGACGACAACAAGCGGCGCCGCAAAAACCAGCAGCGGCTCTTCGCCCACGGCGCCAAGCGCGACGAAAGCGCCAGGCAATTCCGTCGCGCCAGGCCAGTTCTAATTTGCCCTGTAAATGCCGACAATGGGGCCTCTATGGGACCAGCATCTATTAATCGCGCAGGGCGGCGATGGCTTCGACGCGGCTGGACACTTTCAGGGTTTTGAACATGTTGCGCAAATGCGCGCGGATGGTGTGGTACGAAATTTTCAACTGGCGCGAGATTTCCTTGTTGCTCATGCCGCGCGCCATGAGCACGTACACTCTCGTCTCAGCGGGAGTCAATCCGTGGCGCAGCGCGGTGGCGACAAGTTCAGCTTCGGTGGTGGCGATGGGGTTGCCAGGAGTCAAGCGCACGAGGACCAGCGAATCGGAGTGATCGCCGGCGATGGGCGTACAATTGAGGCGATAAACTTCGCCCGCGCGCGCCTGCCAGGTTTCCGCGCTTGCGGATGCGGCGGCTCGATTGCAGCCTTTCAAAAAATCCTTCACGCGTTCTTCTTGCGGAGTATGGTCGGTTGCCGCCGCGATTAATTTCGCCGCGCCGCCGGAGGCGAAGACCAGTTGCGGCGCGATGGCATCGAGTTTGACGACGGCGAGAGGATCTTTGACAAAAGCGACCATGGCCAACATGCTGCGCATGCGCGTGCCCAGCGCATCGCTTTTGTCCGCGGTGGAGCGATGTGTGGAATCACCATCATGACAAGCCTGATTGAGCGCCGCTTCGATTGCGCCGCCATCCGGCTTTCCAGATAAACTTAACGCTTCGTGAAGTCTGCGTAAACTTTCCAGATCGCGAGGTGTCATTGTGCTTCCCTGTGCGGCAGCAAAATACTGAGATAAATCCAAAACAGTGACTGCGATGATTGGTCCTAGACTACACTTTCTTAGAATACGTGCAAGCAAATATGCTGGATGACAAAAATTCATATAGGCCAAATGGCCTATATCAGCGAACGTTTCGAGGCGAAACGTAGCCATTTATTCGCTTATGGATGATCGGGGGTGATTGGCACTTTATGAATTATTTCGCGTTCGGCTGAACGAAATGAATTTAAATGCGGCGCAAGTTGAGAAAACTTGGCCGCTTAAAGTCCGGTTCCTATCATATAATGGAGTATTGCAATTGTGTGAAGCACGGGTAAAGTTCACTCCTAACTTTCCTTTATGGGACACCGCAAATGGCCAACATTCGTACCGGTGTAATTCTTGCGCTGGCGTGCACGGCGGCGCAACTATTTGGACAGACTCCCGCGGAGTATCCGTCGGGCGCGCTTCAAAGTCAGGGCCTGCTTTACAAATTCTACACAAACACCAGCACCGACGGCACGCTGCCAACGCCCACGCCTACCGCGATGGAGGCGCTCACGGCAACCAGCAGCGGCGTGGTGAGCAATTTTCTGCTCGATCCGCGCGGATCGGTCACAACCAATTTCAGCTTCGAGTACACGGGGTATGTCAACATTCCCACGGCGGGCGTGTGGACGTTCGCGACGAATTCCGACGACGGCACCGTGCTGTACATCAGCGGAATTCAAGTCGTCGCGAATAACTATTCGCAAGGCGCGACAAGAAGATCGGGGACCATCGACATCGGCGCGGGCTTGCACGCGATCAAAGTTCAATATGGGCAGGGCGGCGGCGCGTACAGCCTTGCGGTCACGTACATAGGCCCGGCGGGTTCAAGCGTTCCGAGCGAAGTTGCGATTCCGAATACGGCGCTGTATTACATTCCGCCGACGGCCACTCCAACCATCTCGCCCGCCAATAACAAAATTGGCACGCCCACTTTCCAAATGTCGCTGGCCGACACCACGCCGGGCGCGGCGATGTACTACACGACCAACGGCACAACGCCGACGACCGCGTCCACGCTTTACACCGGGCCGGTGACGTTGTCCATACCAGTGACGGTCAATGCGATTGCAAAGGCGGCCAATTACGATAATAGCTTTGTCGCGACGACCAGCTTTGTCACGTCGGCAGCGCCGGCCAACGATAATTTCGCCAACGCGGTCAACCTTGGCAGTTCAATGCCGCTCACGGTCAACGGAACGAATTTGAACGCGACCTGGGAAGCAGGCGAGCCCAATCATGGCAACGGTGACGGGCAGAGTTCGATTTGGTACAAGTGGATCGCGCCGTCAACGGGCAGCGTTTATATTTCAACGGCGGGCAGCGCGTTCGATACGACGCTGGCTGTTTATACGGGCACGGCGGTGAACGCGCTGACGTTGGTAGGGCAAAACGACGATGCGATCGGCGACAATCCCAACCCGGGCACGGGTTCAACCAGTCTGGTCGCGATACAGGCGGCCGCCGGCACGACTTATTACATTGCCATCGACGGATTGCAAGGCGCTCAAGGGAACACAACACTGAGCATTTCGGCGGGCGCGGTGCTTTCGGTCGTGGCCACCACGCCCAATGCCAGCGAAACCGGGCCGGTCAGCGGCGTGTTCACCATTACGCGCACGGGCAACACCAGCGCCGCGTTCTATTGCAATTTCAGTCTGGACGGAACGGCGATCAAAAGCATCGATTACTTGCGCCCGGTGGATGATTTCATCGCATTTTCCGCGGGGCAAACGTCTGCCACGGTGACCATCACCCCGGTTGATAATTTCATGTACCAAGGCCCCGTCACGGTTGTGTTGAGTTTTTTACCCAGCGATTATTTCGAAGTGAATCCGGCTCAAGCCACGGCGACGGTCACCATTGCGGACAACGAAACGGCGACGTCCGGCACGGTCAAAGACACAAGCTTCAGTGTCAAACGCGGGTTTTATACTGCACCGATTGACGTGGCGATTACCACCGCAACCGCGGGCGCGTCCATTCGCTACACGCTGGACGGCACGATGCCCACACCCGTGTACGGCATAGTCTACACTGGACCGATTCACATCACCGGCACCACGACGCTGCGCGCGATGGCCTACAAAGCCGGGATGAACCCGACCAATGTGGACACGCAAACGTATTTGTACACAGCCGACATCATCACGCAGTGCCCGACGGGCGCGGCGCCGAATGCGAACTGGCCGGCGGCAGGCACGATTCCGCCCGTCGGCCAGACCATTAATTACGGCATGGATCCAAATATTGTGAACAACGCCGAGTGGAGCGGCACGATTCAAAACGACTTGAAGACAATCCCTTCGTTCTGCGTGTCGATGAAGTTGGGGGATTTGTTCGATTCCACCACTGGCATTTACGCCAATCCATCGGGCGACAGCTTCGTTTGGGAACGCCCCTGCGCGCTTGAACTGGTCGATCCCAACAACTCAGCCAACAATTGGGGCGAGTTGTGCGGGATCCGCATCCGTGGCGGTTACAGCCGCAATCCGGGCAATCCCAAACATGCGTTCCGCATCTTTTTCCGCAGCGATTACAACAAGGGCACGCTGCAGCAACCCATCTTCGGCCCGCCGCCGGCGCAGCAGAAGATCGATGCGTTCGACATCCGCTGCGACCAGAATTATTCGTGGAGTTTCGAAGGCAACCGGGCCCAGGAGTGCTTCATGCGCGACAATTTCTCGCGCGATTCGCAGTTGGCGATCAGCGGGTTTGGCTGCCGCGGCGATTATTATCATCTTTACATCGATGGCATTTATTGGGGCCTGTACAATTCAGACGAACGCGGCGAACAGGGCTGGGCGGCGAATTATTTCGGCGGCAACAAAGCGGATTACGACATCATCAAGTCGCAGACGGACACAGGCTATACCATCTTCGCATCAAACGGCGACATGAACGCCTGGAACCGGCTGTGGAAGGCGTGCAAAGATGGTCTCTCCACGAACGCCGCCTACTACAAAATTCAGGGAAAGAATCCCGACGGCACGCCTAATCCAACGTACGAAAACCTGCTCGAAATCGACGACTTGATCGACTACATGCTGGTGATTTATTATGGCGGGAATCTGGATTCGCCGATTTCGCAATTCCTGAACAACCAGGAGCCGAATAACTTCTTCGGACAGCGCAATCGAAATGGAAATGCCGGCTTCCGGTTCACCATCCACGACGCGGAGCACACACTGTTGGATGTGAACGCCAATCGCCTCGGCCCGTGGCCGGCGGGCGACACGGTCCAGTATAGCAATCCGCAGTGGATGTTCCAGCAGTGCGAGGTGAACGCCGAATTCCGCATGAGAGTCGCCGACCACATGCGCAAACATTTCTTCAACGGCGGCGCGTTCACGCCGGCGCCGTGCATCGCGCGCTTTAATGCGCGCAAAGCGCAGCTTGACCGCGCCGTGGTTGGCGAATCGGCGCGCTGGGGCGATTCCAAGACCACGCCGGCCTGCACGCGCGACGATTGGGTCGCCGCCTGCAACACTGTCCTCAACAATTTCTTCCCCGGGCGCACCCAAGTCGTGATCAACCAGTTCATCGCAGCGGGATTGTATCCCTCGCTGAGCGCGCCGAATTATTCGCAGTACGGCGGGAACATCACGAGCGGCTTTGTGTGCACGATCAGCAACCCGAACGCAACGGGCACGATCTACTACACGACCGATGGTTCTGATCCGCGCAAAGTCGGCGGGTCTATTAATTCGACGGCCGTTGCGGGCGGGACGGTTTCCAAGAATGTCACGATGAACGGCACAGTGACGCTGCGCGCGCGGATTTACGACGGGACCAACTGGAGCGCGCTGCAAGACAACACGTTTACCGCGCCGCAGGATTTCTCGACGCTGAAGGTGACCGAGATCATGTACAACCCGCCGGATTTCGATGGCGTGGACGGGCAGCAGTTCGAATTCATCGAATTGAAGAACACCGGTTCCGTGGCGCTGAATTTGAGCGGCGCGCAATTCACGTCCGGCATTGTGTACACCTTCCCCAGCGGCGCGGTGATCAACCCCGGCCAGTTTATCGTTCTCGCCTCCAACCCGCAGCAATTTGCGATCAAATATCCGGGCATCACGCCTTATGCTGCGTACAGCGGGCAATTGAGCAATTCCGGCGGCACCATCACGCTCCAATACTCGACCGGCGCCACGATCTTCTCGTTCTCGTACAACGACGCCGCTCCGTGGCCGGTCGTTGCCGATGGACTGGGATTCTCACTCGTGCCTAAAGAGGGTGCGGTGAGCGCCGGCTATGGCGATTACAATTATTGGCGCGCCAGCACCAACATGGGCGGGTCGCCGGGCGCGGACGATCCGGCCAGCACCTTTGGCAAAGTTCTGATCAACGAAGCGCTGACGCACGTGACGCCGCCCGCGCAGGAGTACATCGAATTGTACAACGCGGGCACGACCACGGTGGACATCAGCGGCTGGTATTTGACCGACGACCGGCACACCCCGCAGAAATTCAAAATCCCCAGCGGCACGATCCTCAACGCAAACTCGTACATTTATTTCACGGACGCTCAATACAATCCGACGCCCGGAGTAGGCACGAGTTTCGCGCTGGACTCGCACGGCGAGGAAGTGTTCGTCTTCTCGGCGGATTCGACCGGCGCGCTCACCGGCTACTCGCACGGATTTACCTTTGGCGCGGCGCAGAATCCGGTGGCGTTTGGGCGCTACACGATCAGCACGGGCGCGGACCAATTCGTGAGACAAGCATCGAACACGCCGGGGCAGGTGAATTCCGGGCCGGCGGTGGGGCCGTTGGTGTTCAGCGAAGTGATGTATCAGCCCGCGGCGGGCGGCGACCAATTCATCGAAATCCTGAACATCACCAACAGTCCCGTGCCGCTCTACGACCCGGCAAATCCCGCGAACACGTGGCTGATTGACGGCATCGGATTTACTTTTCCACAGAACATCACGGTGGCGGCGAACGGTTTGTTCCTGGTGACGGGCATCGATCCAACGGTCTTCCGCGCCAAATACAGTGTCCCGGCGGGCATTCCAATCTACGGGCCTTGGACCGGAACGCTTTCGACGAGCGGCGAACACATCGAATTGCAGAAGCCCGACAATCCCGATCCCGTGCAGGGCGGCGGCGTGTATGTGCCGTATGTTGCCGTCGAGGCGCTCGACTACGCCAACACCGCGCCGTGGCCGCTGGAAGCGGCGGGAACTGGGCCGTCGCTGGTGCGCATCAATCCGCTCACCTACAGCAACGATCCGATCAATTGGAAGAAGAGTTCGACCAACGGCGGTTCGCCGGGCACGTCCGATCAGTTGATTCCGTCGGCGCCGGCGAATCTGGCGGCGGCGGTCCAGTCGTACAAGACCATTAATTTGACATGGACTGCCACGTCCGGCAACGAAACGAGTTTCACGCTGCAGCGCAGTCTTGACGGAACTAACTGGTCTTCGCTGAATCCGCTGGGCGCGAACGTGACGTTTTTCCAGGACACGGGGTTGACGGCGTCCACTCAATTTTATTACCGCGTTTACGCCAGCAATTCGTTTGGCGATTCGGGATTTTCGAATGTGGTCACGGCCTCGACGCCCGCGCCGCCGCCGCCCAATGCGCCGACGGTGCTGGTGGCGATCACCATGACGCAAAGCAAACTGCGTTTGGAGTGGAGCGACGGGAGCGACAACGAAGATGGATTTAAAGTCGAGCGCAGTCAGGATGGCATCAATAATTGGACCGAAATCGGATCGACGCCGACGGACACCACCGTTTATTACGAGCAGAATCTCGCGCCGAACACGATCTATTATTACCGCGTGCGGGCCTTCAACGCCTACGGCTATTCCGCCTACACGAATGTGGCGCAAGGTTCCACGGAGGCGCCGCGTTTCGTGAAGGGGCACACGAACGGGAATTTCATTCGTGGGCACAAGGCCTCGGTTTTTGTCGATCTCGATTCGCCCGGCAACGAGCAGACGATCGCGTTCAGCTTGAATTACAACACGGTGTTGCTGGCCAATCCGGTTGTGCTGCCCGCGGCTGGGATTGGATCGAACGTAACGATCACGCCGAACCTTGCCGGCGCGGCGGTGGGCGTGACGGTCGGATTCAATGACGGATCGACGTTCCCCGTCGGCGTAAAAGGCCTGGTCGAAATCCGCTTCGACGCGCTGATCACGGGCACGGCGTCGAGCTCCACGGCGATCTTCGGCGACACGCCGACGGCGCGCGCGATTCTGGACGCGAGCGGGCAGCCGATGGAAGGCAGCACCGTGGACATCCCGCTGACGTTCGTTCCGAATTCGACGCCTGTGGCTGGCAATGGAGCACTGACCGTCACTGAGGATTTGCCGCAGAACGGCACGCTGTCCGCGACGGATGCGGACAACGATGCGCTGACTTATTCGGTCGTCTCGCAGCCGGCGAAAGGCAGCGTCACGATCACGAATGCCGCGACCGGCGCCTACACCTACACGCCGGCGCTGTACGTCAACGGTTCGGATTCGTTCACGTTCAAAGCCAACGACGGCAACATCGATTCGGCGCCAGCGACGATCAGCGTGACGATCACGCCGGTCAATCATGCGCCGACCGCTCAGAACGGGACGCTCAATGTCAACGAAGACAGCTTCGCGCAAGGGACGCTGCAAGCCGCCGACGTCGATAACGACGCGCTGCTCTATTCCGTTGTGACGCAGCCGTCTTATGGCGCAGTGACGATTGTGGATTCGGCCACGGGCGCGTACAAGTACACGCCGAACGCGTTGTATTTTGGTTCGGATACGTTCTCGTTCAAAGTCAACGACGGCACTGTCGATTCGAACACGGCGAGCGTGTCGGTTACGGTGGCGCACGTCAATCATGCGCCGACCGCGCAGGACGGCACGCTCAACGTCAACGAAGACAGTTTTGCCACGGGGGCGCTCCTTGCATCCGATCTCGACAACGATGCGCTGACGTTCTCGATAGTTTCGCAGCCGGCGAATGGCGGCGTGACGATTACGAATACCGCCACGGGCGCGTTCACCTTCACGCCCAATTCGTTGTATTACGGCTCCGATTCGTTCACGTTCAAAGTCAACGACGGCACGGTGGATTCGAACACGGCCACACTGTCGGTGACGGTGGCGCACGTCAATCATGCGCCGGTCGCGCAGGCGGGCACGATCAATGTCAACGAGAACGAGTCCGTGCAAAGCACGCTGAGCGCTACCGATTTGGACAACGATACGCTCACATTTTCGATTGTCACGCAGCCCTCAAGCGGCACGCTCACGTTGCTGAATGCCGCGACGGGCGCGTACAGTTACGTGCCAGTGCTGCATTTCAGCGGTTCGGACAGCTTCACGTTCAAAGTCAACGATGGCACCGCCGATTCGAACGCGGCGGCGATTTCGATCAGCGTCGCGGCGTTTAACCACGCGCCGGCCGCGCCGAATCAAACCATCACGACGCTCGATTCGCAAAGCGTTACCGGGACGGTGGCGGCCGCGGACATCGACGGCGACACGCTGACCTATCGCATCGTGACGAACGGATCGAAAGGCAGCGCGGTCATCGACCCGGCCACGGGCGCGTTTACGTACACGCCCAGCGGCGGGACTGGCACGGATTCGTTCACGGTCGTGGCCAACGACGGAACAGCCGATTCCGCGCCGGTGACGATTACGGTGACGCTGCAACCCACGCCCGTCGCGGTCACGTCAACGGGAAGCGTGTCGAGCAACGTGAACGAGAATTTCAACTTCGCGCTGAGCGCCAGCGGCACGGCGCCGATTCAATTCAGCGTGACCGGTTTGCCGCCGGGATTGACTCTCACCGGCAACACGATCACGGGCATGCCGACGGCATCCGGCGTGTACAGCGTCGTGGTCACGGCGGCCAACGTTGGCGGAACGCAAACACAAAATCTGACCATCACCATCGTCAACACCGGCGGGCCGGGCAATCAGCCGCCGCACATCGTCTCGGGGCCGAGCGTGTCGAAGAATCCGGCGACGGTGAACGAAGCCGTGACGTTCAGCGCCGTGGCGACCGACGCCAACAACGACCAACTCACCTTCACGTGGGATTTTGGCGATGGCACGACGGGAGTTGGCGAGCAGATTCCACACACGTACAGCGTGCCGGGCACGAACGTCGTTACGCTGACCGTGAGCGACGGAGCGGCAAGCGATGCGCACACGATTCTCGTCGCAGTGAACGACGCCGGCATTGTCGCATCAACGTCGCTGACAGTATTGAAGGCGCAGTTGGGATTCAACTTCATCAAACCCGGCAGCGCGAACGACAAACTGGCCTTCACGGGTCTTGTGCCAGTGGTTGCGGGAAGCAAGACGGCGGGCGTGGGCGCAACCGTGTGGGTGGGCGCGAAATCGTATGCGATCACGCTGGATGCGCACGGCAAGGGCGGCAACCCGCAATTCGGGCTGAAGTTCTCCTATGTTAAAAATGGCGCGTTCGCCGGCAGTGTGGCGCCGTTCATCTTCACCGTGAAAAAGCAGGCGTTGTTCAGCGCGCTGCAGGAGTTCGGATTCGTGGACGCCAACGTGAATGCGCTGCCGGTGACGCTGCCGGTCGCGCTGACAATCGGGGGTGAGTCGTTCACCGCGACAGTGCCGCTGATGTATACCGCGAAGAAGGGGAAAACCGGAACCGCGCGCAGCCGGTAACGGCGGAATTCAAAACTCAGAATTTAAAGTTCAAAATTCGGCTCATGGGGCGAAGCAAGTGAAGGCGTGATAAGAGTTTCACGCGCATGTTGTGACTTTCACTCAATTTGCCCCATGAGCCCAAAATTCAAGATCAATGCTGTCCAAAATGGGCGCGCGAAGCGCCAAGCCCTGAAAGGGCGTCACATAGATTCGCGATTTCGTGTTCGATTTGCCCATGATTTTACAATCGTTTTGGTCAAGACTGATTCAAGATTCAAACGCGTCAACTTGAATTTGAATCCATTTATTGATAGCGGCTGGCGTCGATGCCGTTTTGCTTTTCCCACGCTTCGATTTCGCCCGTGAAATAGAGCAGGCGAATCTTCTTGTACTCCTTGTACGAATACAGAATCGCGTAGTCGGGGACGCCGGTCTGTTTCGACAATCCGGCGAGGTATTCGTCGCACGACGCGACTTTCTGGCTGTGGACCATCGTGAAGACGTTGAAGCGCCAGTCAGGATATTGCGGGCGCAGGTAGCAGTGCGTGATGGGGCCTTGCGTGCCGAAGAACATGCCGACTTCTTCGACGCGTTCCTTGGGCACGTTCCAGACGCCCATGCCGTTGGCGCGGAAGCCCGCGTGGCGGTGGTTCATGATGCCGGCGACGCGCCTCATGCGGCCGACTTTGATGAATTCGCGGCACCAGTCGAACATTTCGTCCACGGTTGTGCCGAGTTTTTCGGCGATGGGCGCATAAGGATCGGGGCGGACTTCCATGTCGTTTTGAAGCGCGAGCACGTAGCGGATGTCTTTTTCGGTGAGCGGCGGTTTTTCGAGGTTGCGCTGCTTTTCGGAGTACATCGGGCTATCGTCGTCGAGGCCCATTTTTTTGGCCTGCCCGCCGGTCATGTCGATTTTCATGCCGATTTTGAACAAGCGCAACGTGGGCATGAGACGAATGGATTGCGCGCCGCTGAGTTTTTGCAGCACGTCCATGTGCGCCTGCATGCGCTCGGGATTTTCGCCGGGCACGGCGATGGTGAACCAGATGCTGAAATCGTGTTTGCGCGCATAATTGTGCGAGACGCCGGGATGCTGGTTAAGCACTTCGGCCACGTCGTCTGCTTTTCCTTCGGGCGCCTTGCACGCGACCAAACTGGATTGCCAGCCGAGGCTGCGCGTGTCGAAGATCGTGGAGATTTGGCGCAGGATTTTTTGCGCTTTCAAGGTGCGCACTCGTTCGAGCACCTCGTCTTCGGACGCGCCGATTTTTTCGCCGAGCGCTTTGAAGGGGCGCTCAACGAGCGGAAGTTCGTCCTGGATGACGTTGAGGAGCAGTTTGGATTTTTCGTCGAGTTCGGGCATGGGAGCAGGTCCTGAAAATGGTTGCGGTGCGAATAACTCTGAGCATGCATGATACGACAAAGTATCAAAAATCACAAGGGAGTGCTTTCGCACCGCCATTCAAAGCCATATGCTCATGAGTGTGTGTTGAATGAAGTCAAGCGCGACTCAGCCGTCTAATGCTCAGGAGAGAGACGACAAAATGTTTTTCGATCCGATGTATCTGTTGATGGTGGCCCCCGCGATTTTGCTGGGGATGTGGGCGCAGTGGCGCGTGCATTCGGCGTACAGCGCGGCGAGCGAGATCGTACCCGCAAGCGGCTTGAGCGGCGCGGAAGCGGCGGCGGTGATTTTGCGGCATTCGGGCGTGCCGGGTGTGGAGGTCGATCAGACTGACGGATTTCTCTCGGACCATTACGATCCGCGCGCGAAAGTGCTGCGGCTAAGCCCCGACGTTTACAACGGTCGGACTCTGGCGGCGCTGGGAATCGCGGCACACGAAGCCGGGCACGCATTGCAGGACGGCGAACGCTATCCGCTGCTGGCAATGCGCAACGGGCTGGTGCCGCTGGCGTCGGTGGGCGGGAATCTGTCGTGGATTTTGCTGATTCTGGGATTCGTGCTGCACAGCTTCAATTTGGTGCTGGTGGGCATCGCGGCGTTTTCGATGACGGTGATTTTTCAGCTCATTAATTTGCCGGTGGAATTCGACGCGAGCGCGCGGGCGAAACGGCTGCTGCCGCAGCTTGGGTTGATCACGGCGGAAGAGAAGAAGCCCGTGGCGCGCGTGTTGTCGGCGGCGGCGCTGACGTATGTGGCGGCGACACTGATGAGCGCGCTGCAGTTGTTGTATTTTTTGATGCAGGCGGGGTTGTTGGGCGGGCGAAGGCGGAACGATTAGGACACGCGAATTTCTTGAACAACGAATCGCGCGAATTTTCACGAAGGAAACGTCGCTCTAAACTGCCAGCGAGAGTTTTTCTTTTATTTAATCGCGCTGTTCCGATGCGGGCCGGCTGGAAGCCGGCGCTCCGATCGAAAGCCCTTGTTACTTTTTCTCCGGCGGCGGAATGTCTTTCTTCTCGGGCGGAGCTGGGATGGTTGCGGGCTTTTCGGGCAACTTCGCTGGCGGCGGCGCGGGGATTACGGGCGGCACCGGTTTAATCTGCGGCGGCGGATTCTGATTCGTCGTCGGCGGAGTCACGGGCGGCGTGGACGGCGTCTCCTCCTTCTTCTCTTCCTTCGCCTTCAATTCATCCGTCTTCACGCAGGTTTCGTAGACGTACTTGTACACTTTGTACGCGTCCGCTTTTCCGGCCACGCTCATCAACACCGGCGGGTCGGAGTTCTTTTCCTTGTCCGCGGCATCGACTTCGGCGTCGATCGGAATCGTCTTCACTTCATTCCCGTGCATGATGACTTTCTTGCCGAACGTCACCAGCCGTTCCGTGCCGTCTTTCAAGCGAATCGCGACTTTCGCCGCGGGTTTGTCGAAGCCGGTTTCTTTTTCCGGCACGTCGTCGGCGTAATCCTTGGCGTTAAGATTCAAGATTTGCGAAATGACGTTGCGCACTTTTCCTTCGTCCGCCGCCGCGCCTTCCGGCTCGGTGAGCCACCAGACGGGCTTCTCGTCTTTGCCGATTTCCTGTTTGGGCGCAACGGGTCCTTTTCCCGGAATGACTTTTTGGACGCGCGTGATGTCGTTGCCTTTCTTGATGATGACTTCGATCGCATCGTCGATGTTGTCGGTGAAGATCTTCAAGTCGTAGAACATCGACACGTCAAGTTTCCAGACCGAGTTGACCTCCTTGACGTTGACGCTATCGAGGAGATTCTTATCGACTTCGAGCACCGGCCCTTCGGGAGTGCGTTGCGCGCAGCACTCGCCGTAGCCCATCGCTTTGCCGAGGTACACGGTGCTCTTGCCCGTTTCGCGTTCAAGCGTGACTTCGGTGCGTTTCTCGGGATTCAAATCGAAATCCGCCAGGTTTTTGCCCGAACGCGAACCCGTGGTCTTGGCATCCTTCAAGGCGTTGAGCATCTCAGTGACGCGGCTGGCGAGCGCCGCGCGGTTCTTGTTCAGCGGCAAGGTCCAGGCCTTGTCTTTCTTCTTCAATTCAATCGTCTGGTCGCCGCGTTTGAGCGTGACGGTGTGCACGGCGTCCGGGCTGAAGTCGCTCATCAGCGGACCGCGTTCTTTTTCGCTGGGCTGCTCTTTGAGCCGGTCCGGCTGAACAAAGAAATAGCCCAGCACGAGGAGCAGGCAGACGACCAGCAAAACCAGCAGTTGCGTCAACTTAGTGTTCATTTGGAGAAACTCGAAGGTCCAGTGGTTTCAGCGTAATTACGTTCGTAGCGAAGTTGGTTCACGCGGCGGAAGACAAAATAGTAAACGGCCAGAATCAAAGTCAACAGCGGCACTCCGGCAATCAGCAGCACATTCCAAAAATCGCGCATTTCCTTGTGCTTGTCGCCCGTTAGTCCCGATATCGTGCGCGTTTCATAGCGCCGCGCGCGCAGCTTGACCAAGTCGTCGCCCAGGCTGATGCTCTCGGAAATGTTCGCCAGCAATTGCGCGTTGCTCTGCATAAATCGGCTGAGCTGCTGGTTGGTCAGGTAATCAAAGTTGAACGCATCCGGCGCCGTGCAGATCACCAGCGTGCCCTCTTGCAAGCTCGCGCTTGCCGTTTCGCTGGATGGCTTCTTGTCTTTATCTTTATCCTTGTCTTTGTCTTTATCGTCAGCGGATGTGGCCCATTGAGGCGCCGGTTTGCCGGCAAACGGGAATGGGAATTGGCCTTTGATCATGGCGAAGACGGTCTTCGACGACACGTAGTTGTGCGTCTTCGTTTCGCCTTCCTTGTCGAGTTCCAATTCCGGCTTCATGTCCTCGCGAAAAGGGACCACCCAGGTCTGGTTGGTGGTGCGCGCCAGGCGCGACACATTCATCTTCGCGCCGGCCAGAAGTTTGTCATCCAGAATCAACTCCGACGCATGCGGCATGACGAGATTGGGCATCAAGCGCGTCAGCACCGATTCCTGATCGATGTATTCCGGCAGAATTCTCAGGAAAAACGGATCCTCAATTTTTTGCATGACTTCCCCGGTGAAGGGGTTGACAAAGGTCTGCTCCAAATGCGATTTGTCCGCAATGAAATCCTGTCCCATCGAAATGCCGATTTCCTTGAGATAATCCTCAAGCCCCGACGACATCTTCTCCGCGCGCAGCGTGCCGAATTCCGCCGTCGCCTTATAGGCCGCTTCCACGTACAAAATCGACCCGCCTTCGGCCAGGTATTTGATGACTTCGTAGCGCTGCCGGTCGTTCAAATCCTTCGGGCGCATCAACACCAGCAGCCGCGTGCCCTTCGGAATGGAATTGTTCTCGGTTAAATCGATCGCTTTCACTTCGAATCGCTTGGGATCGAAGCCCTGCTGCGCGAGCCAGTCGAAGGGCCCAGGGCGCGGGCGCTGTCCCTGCATCTGCGGGTGCTCCGCCTTTGGCGCATCGACCGCCACAATCGGCTTGGCGCTCAGCGTCCACGGGATCAGCTTCGGGGCCAGCTCAACTTCGAGATCGTCGGCATAGATGATTTTTGGGATGTACTCAGCCTCTTTGTCCTTATAAGTGATCTTCAAGCCGCTGTAGAGTTTCGAGAAACTCATCTCGCTTTGCTTGCTCTCGTTGATCTGAATCGCGAATCCCTTCTGGTCCAATTCCTTCACCAGCTCCGCGTCCTCCATGTTCACGTCCACAACTTCGACATCGATTTTGCCGCCCGATGCGTTTTTGATTTCGTTGAGCTTGTCGATCAAATCGCGCTTCATCGGCACAAACTGCTGGACCGTTGAAAACACGTAGTACGTGATCTTCGCCTGATCGTCGAGCTTGCTGATGATGTGCTTCATTTCGGGGCTGACGCTGTATTTCCGTTCGGCGGTCAAGTCAAAGCGGCGCGGAAACTTGTCCGCCATCAAATTAACCAGAATCGCCACAAGCACCGCCACGCCGCCCATGCCCCACAGGACCGCGTCGCGTTTGAAAAACGCCGCCGGGTCGCCGTAGATGATCAGCGGAATCAGGCACGCGGCCAGCAGCACCACCGCGCAAATAAGGACGTACAGCATGATTATCTCCTGCGGTCAACCACCAGGTAATTCAAAAACAAAAAGACTCCCGACAACGACACGGCAAACAGCACGTCTCGAATATCCACCACTCCGCGGCTGATGCTCTCAAAATGAGAATTGATTCCAAAGAGCTGCACTTTCGAGGCGAAGCCGGCTCCGACGTGCTCCTTGATTGTGTCGAGGATCTGCGGAATGCCCATCAGGAAAAAGATCAGTCCGATGGTCACGCCGACCACAAACGCGATAATTTGGTCGGAAGTCAGGCTTGACGCAAACGAGCCAATCGCCAGATAAATCATGCCCAGCACCATCGCGCCCATGTAGCCGCCGATGATCGGGCCGAAATCGGGATTGCCGTAGATTTTCAAAAACAAAGGAATGGGAAACGACAGAAGCAGGGTAATCGCGATAAAGGCAAGCCCAGCGAAATATTTTCCAAGCACGGCATTCCACGCGTTCATCGGCAGCGTCAACAGCCACTCCAGCGTGCCGAGTTTGCGTTCCTCCGACCACAGCCGCATTGAAATCGCCGGCACAAAAAACAAAAAGAAGAGCGGCAGCAGCCCAAAAAAACCGCGCATGTCGGCTGTCCCGCTGCTGAACAATTCCATGGAATAGAATGCGTTCGTCACCAGCAGAAAAAACGCCATGAAGACGTAGCCGATCGGCGTCTTGAAATACGCCAAAAGTTCCCGCCGGAATACACTGTAAGTTGCATTCATCTGAGTCCCTTTTCAAACGGCGTTTAACGTGTAACATTTAACGATTCTTACTTCAGTTTCTCATGCCCGGTGACTTTCAAAAATGCGTCTTCCAACGTCACCGCGTCCACTTTCAGTTCCTGAATGTCCCAAGCGTTGTCTTTGCATATCTTCGCGACTTGTTCGCCGGTGTTCATTGGGTTGACGTTGGCGCCATCGTTGAGTTTGAGCGTGCATTCGAGCCAGTTGCCATTGGGAATCTGCTGCACGTCGATGCCGGTGACGTCGCGCAGCGCGTACAACTGCTTCTCCGCGGCGGCGGCTTCAGGCCCGCGGATGCGCGCGACGATTTTTTGATTGGTGCCGAGACGCGCTTTCAATTCCGCCGGCGGGCCGTCGGCGACGAGCTTGCCGCGGTTGACGATCATGGCGCGATTGCAGACGGCTTCGACTTCCTGCATGATGTGGGTCGAGAAGAGCACAGTTTTCTTTTGGCCGACTTCTTGAATGAGCTTGCGGATTTCGATGAGCTGGATCGGGTCGAGGCCGCTGGTGGGTTCGTCGAGGATCAGCAAATCGGGATCGTGCAGGACGGCTTGAGCCAGCCCGCAGCGCTGCCGATAGCCGCGCGAAAGTGTGCCGATGGTGGCTTTGAATTTGGCTTCGAGGCCGCAGGCTTTCACGGCCCAGTCGATGCGTTCGCGGCGTTTGAAGCTGTTCAACCCGCGCACGCGGCCGGCGAAATCGAGGTACTCGTTGACGCGCATGTCGGTGTAGAGCGGCGCGTGTTCCGGCAGATAGCCGATGTGCTTGCGCACTTCGACGGCGTCGCCGGTGACGTCGATGCCTGCCACTTTCGCGGAACCCGAAGTGGGCGCGAGGTAGCAGGTGAGCAGTTTCATGGTGGTGGATTTACCGGCGCCGTTGGGGCCAAGCAGGCCGACGATTTCGCCCGCTTTGATTTGAAAGCTGAGGTCGTCCACGGCGCGCAGCGGGCCATAGGTCTTGACTAGATTTTGCGTTTCGACCAAAACTGAATCGGCGGACATAGTGCTCCTGTCTTGTTGACCACAAGGATGATTCGGCAAAAGTCGTGTCCAAAATGCGGACGCAAATATCGGACAAATTCTTCAAATTATCAACTGACAATCGCAAGTTCTTGAGGGGCAAGAATTTTTTGAGACACGGGCGGCCAATTGGCGGGGGAGCGGCGCGAGATGCGGGGAGGGCGTTGGTCAAAATGACTGGGGTCAATGAAGGATTCGCGATGATGCATCAGGCGGAATGAATGGGCTTCGTGTTTGACGGTTCAATCTCCAACGCTTATTATTTTGCGATATTCGGAGGGCAAGCATGGGGTTACTCTTTGACCAGATTCGCGAATTGGTTGCCGCCGAAAAATACGTAATTGGAGATCATGCTGCCGAGCGTCTCGAAGAGCGTGGCATAATGGAATGGCAGGCTGTGGCAGGACTGGCAGACGGAGTGCTTCTGATCGAGCGACCCGACGCACTTCCCAATTCCGCTGTCGAAGTTCGCGAATGTCTTCCAGATGGCACAGAATTTAAAGCTGTATGGTCACTATTGCGGCAAAGTGGCGTTGCTAAATTGGTGACGGTGCATTTTTTCGACAGGAGATAGACATGCGCATTCCCGGTGACCGAATCAAACGCACGCGCTTCATTCAGACGGATGCTTATGTCGTCGCCGTCCAAGTGGAAATGGTTTACCCGGTCGATGACCCCAGCGAACCGTGCTACGAATCCGAAACCGTTCAGTTATTGCGCGAGGTAAGCGAGCATGCGAAGCGGGGCGATCTGAATTGGCTCAAGCAGCATGGCAAAGTCTATACGGCGGCGGATGCGGCGTGATCGACCCAGTGCGCCGGGCTTATATTTTATGCGACGTTGCAAGAATTCGACGGCTCGGAGAGCCGTCCCACCCAGAATTTCGGCATTCACTTTGCATTTTTGCCGTATATGATGTTGCGGCGTTCAGGTTGGCGGATCATCCGGCACTTTCGTGTCGTGAATTGCTGCGCGGAACAGGATTCTTGGGAGACGGCGATGAAGCGATTTGGAATGGCGTGGATTCTTGCGGGCGTTTTTGTGATGGCGGCGATTCATGCTGAAGATTCCGCTTACTCGCCGCACGCGAAGGGGACGCTCACCTTTAATAAGGACATCGCGCCGATTGTCTTCAACAATTGCACGGGTTGCCATCGCGCGGGCGAAGTGGCGCCGTTCGCGCTGCAGACGTATCAGGATGTTTCCAAGCGCGCCAAGCAGATCACTCGCGTGACGCACAGCAAATACATGCCGCCGTGGAAGCCGGAGAATGGGTTCGGCGAATTTCTTGACGAGCGGCGGCTGACGAACGATCAGATTGGGATGATTGCGCAGTGGGCTGAGGAAGGCGCGGCGGAAGGCGTCGCGGCCGATCTGCCGCCGCTGCCGAAATTTCCGGAAGGCTGGGCGTTGGGCGAGCCGGATATGGTGGTGAAAATGCCGCAGGCGTACACGCTGCAAGCGGAAGGGCGCGATGTGTTCCGCTGCTTTGTGATTCCGATCAAAATCGACGAAGACAAATACGTCACGGCGGTGGATTTCCGGCCGAGCAACCGCAAGATCGTGCATCACGCGCTGTTTTTCCTCGATGCGCTGGGCGTCGCGAAAAAGAAGGAAGGGCAGGACAAAGCGCCGGGGTTCGCGAGTTTCGGCGGGCCGGGGTTCACGCCCACGGGCGGGTTGGGCGGATGGGCGCCGGGGTATCAGGCGCATCGGCTGCCGGAAGGCATGGGCAAACTGCTGCGCAAAGGCAGCGATCTGGTGCTGCAAGTTCACTTTCATCCGTCGGGCAAGGAAGAGCCGGAGCAATCGACGGTGGGTTTGTATTTTTCGAAGAAGCCCGCCGAGAAAGTGATCGCGTCGCTGATGATCGGCAACCGCAAGATCGACATCGCTCCGGGCGACAAAACGTACAAAGTCACGAAGGAATTCGTGACGCCGGTGGACGCGGAAGTCGTGGGCATCACGCCGCACGCGCATTACCTGTGCAAAGACATGAAGGTCAACGCGGTGTTTCCGGACGGCAAGACCCAGCCGATGATCTGGATCAAAGATTGGGATTTCAGTTGGCAGGACACGTATTTGTACAAGACGCCGCAGAAATTTCCGAAGGGCACCAAGCTGACGATGGAGTACACGTACGACAATTCGGTGGAGAACCCGCGCAACCCGAGCAACCCGCCGCAGCGGGTGCATTTTGGCGAGCAGACCAAGGACGAGATGGCGCTGGTCTTCGTGAATTACGTCGCGAAGACGACCGCGGACGTGGGGGCGATGCGGCGGGAGATGATTGCGAATCGGATTAAGGAGGCGCTGAGCGGGGGTGGGGCGGGGGGTGAGGGGAAGTAGGCGCTGACCCTTATTTACTGCGTCTATTTATTCAATTCCAGCAGTCGTCCCTTTAACGGCGCGCCGACACAATAGTCGAACGGCAGCGCGCGGTAAAGATGGGGACGGTTTCGGAGGATCAGCGCCGAAAGCCAGTGCCGCATAAACGCATACAACCATTCGCGCCCCGCGTTCCCCGGGCGGCGCAGCCAGTAGCGAAAGCGCGGGTTGCGCTGGTAGCAGGCGGCGGCGCGGCGGGCGAGCGAGCGCGTCCATTCATCGGGCAGGCGCACCTCCAGCCAGCGCTCGGCCTCGCCCAGGACGCGTTGGGCGACGAGTTCCGGAAGGAGGGGCGTTTCGGATTCGAGGCGGTGGCGGCGGTTCATGCGGTTCCTTCGACGAGTTTGATCTATTCGTAAAACTCTGGTAATTCGCCGCGTCTTTTCCTCTGAAACCAGGACTGAGCTATTCCCTCTTTCCGCGTGTTCCCATTCGGTGGATGCTCCAAATTCTCTAGGTCGGGCAAATCGCTCGGAAACCCCATGAACCGCAAGAATTCGGGCCAGTCGTTTTTTGCAAATGAATGCGCCCACCCAATGAAATTTCTTCGAGTCTCGCATATTTTTGGCTGGTCCAGGCCAAGATCGTCGATAAGCCGAATGCCATCGTCGTTCAACGCCTCAATTTCTCCTGAATCAAGAACCCGCACGCACGAGCCAAAAGCAATCGCCTCGGGATTAATTACGGATTTACTCGACTTGCGGTTATTGCAATTGCGACAGGCATAGACCAAATTCTCGTACCTCTTTTCGAGCGTCTTATCCACAGCAATCGCGATAAAATGATCGACCTCAAAAATACTCAACGCCGGCAACCACATCTCGCGCCACAGACAATACACACACCGAAAATCGAACTCATCGCGAAGCCATGGCCGGAAGTGCCCGTACTTTGCGTACCCATGGGGGCCATGTTTGCGAACATGAACGGTTGTTGGATACCGAAACGGATTTGGAGAATTCATGACCCAATCCACGTCCCCATTTTAATCATGTCGTCACGCATTTTGCGAAGCTGAGGAAGAGGCAGTGGCGCGAAATACTCTCCGCGCGCTTCGGTCAGTAACTTCAGCCGCGACAATTCTGCAAGTTCCGAGGCGCTCGCGTCCTTCCTTATCTTTTTCTCGATAAGTTCCAATTTCCGTTCGGAATTCTTCTCCCATTCCGCCGTGATCGACAAAAGCTCTTCGAGCGTATTCAAGTCCTTGAAATGCGGAGGGAAATAACATTGTTGATCGAAGGGCACGCCGCGGCGACGAACGCCGGTAAAAAGGTCCAAGACGCGTCGTTCCAATGTCGGCGGAAGGCCATACAATTTCATGACTTCGCAATCAACTCGCCAATGCAAATACATGAGCGACTCACCAGTATCCGTTTCACTTTCTATCGATTTCTCGCCCTCCCCGAACAGCGGCATATTGTTTTCGCTGGCAGCCTTCTCCTTTGCTTTCGCACCTGACCAAGTACGCGCAGCGGCAAAATAATTTTTAACTGCACTTTCGAGCGGGCGTAAATCGGCGCGCGTTAAATCGGGGATGGGCATTTCTCTCATTTGGCCCGTTTGAATATCTCGTTTGCCAGAATAGCTATGTGCAAAAGCATTTGCTATGGGAGAATTGAGTACGCCCCAAAGCACGTTTATCGAAATCAATGCACTTGTTGGTCGAACTACCAGTAAACGGCTCATCGCTGGTTGTCCGATCGGGTCAAGCATTGCCTTCAGACGCCAACTTCCGCGGCTGACTCGCGAGTAATTTAGCAAAACTTGCGGAACGCCGCTTTCCTTGCCAATCAGGTTGCTCTTTATGTGTTCGTTCTTTATCGAAATATAGCAAACGCGCGGCAGTTGGTGCGTCATTTGATTTTTCGAACGAAGCGTAAACGCGGGCACAAAACCCTCTTTGGGCGAATCGAGTTCATACAGCTTCGCCTTTCGTTTCAATCCGCTTTTTAGCGAACCATGATGGATTAGCCCTTGGCCAATTCGCGCTAATTCTCGGAGCCGCGGATACGCTTTCAATGCGGACCAAACATCGCTAACCTCAGGGACAATTAGAGTCGAAGATTCGCTGGTTCCCAAGTCAGACTGATTTACTGCCTCGATGGTTGAAGGTTTCAATGTCCTACTAAACGCAGCAATCTGCCCTTCACGCACCCGCTGATAGCTAACGCGCCACCCCGGTTCAATTTTCTTCTTTCGTCCGATGATTATCGCTGATTCGGCCTCCCCATATTCAAAGACCTTGTCGGCAAACAAGGTGATCTCATGGATCTCACAATGCTCCAGGAGGTAACGGCGGCACTCCCTACTCTCTTGGCGAGTGAGAAAACCTTGGGGCAGGACAAAGCCGAAAACACTAAATTCTTTTAAGTTCTCTATGGTGCGGCGGAATATCTCGGCTGCTCTGTTGAAAAGCGAAAAACGGCGGCGCTCGTCAGCCGAAAAATCCTCAAAGGGAGGATTAGCCAGCACGATATCTGCCTTCGCGGATTCCTCCGCGAGCCGTGTTCCCTTAAAGAGATCGGCGATATCCAGTTTCCATCCGTTTGGATTTGGAACGTCCGCAAGCGTGAGTGCCAGACGCGCTACGTCTTGAGAAAAGTCATCGACATCCACGCCACGCAGGCGCTTGCGAAGATACGATTCGCGCTTCTCCGGAAAATTCGAAGGGCGCAATTCGTCCAGCAAGCGTAATGCGGCGACAAGAAAACCCGCGTGACCACACGCCGGCTCGAAAACACGTCGGCCGTCTGGCGACAAATTCGCGATCAAAGGTCGCAGGCGACCCACCATATAATCGATCAACCACGACGGAGTACAATGCGTGCCCAATCTTTTTCGCGTCGCTTCGTTGATGAGCGCGCTTTCGTACACATGCCCCAACGCCTCTGTCGTCATCAGATCCAACGCGGCGAATTCGCGAATCTTCTTCGCGACGCGAAGCAGCGCGTTCAGCCGCGATTTCGGAACTGAAATTGGATCGGGGCATTCGGAATTATAATGATGCGCAAGTTTTTCATAGACCTCCTCAGGTTTCAGCAAATCAATGCGGGCGAATTTGGAAACCTTCTTGTCCTGAAGAATTTTTGCCGCAAGCAACCAAAACGGCGCTTGAATCAGCCATTTTCCTTGATCGTCGGTAATCTTCTCCGCATTACTCCATCCAAGTTCATCTGCCAAATTCCGTACGGCGCTTTCGAGCAGTTCCGAGACTTTCTTTCCGATCTCTCCTTCCACCAAGGGCATCAGACCAATGTCAACGAATTCAAGCTGCCGCGCAGTCGGATCAAGACGCCCCCAAATTTTCGCGCGGTAAATGGCGTTTGGATTGAGTGCTGCTTTGTGTTTTTGAAAGAACCGAGCGAGCTCACTTGGATTTCCGGAATCGAGCGGCTTCGCAGCAGTCTCCTCCTGTCGCCAGCACTCCCAGCGCGGGCCAAATACGACAAACACAACCGGCGCGCCACACGCTTTGATCGCACGAACCGCCTGAAAATTGTCGCCAACTGAAGATATCACGGCAACCGCTGAAGTCCGAACATCTTTCGGAAGTCGACTATGAGCCAAAAGGGGAACGGAACGCGCGCGCTCTTCCCACAAACGCGCGTCAAAAACGCACAGGGCTCGTGAGAATCCGACGCGCTCAAGATGTGGAAGAAAGTCCTTGGGAGTCATGTCTCACCGAACGGCTCTGTTATTTAGGACAAAATTTGAGAATACAACCCTTGTGCCAAAATTCAAGAAAATTCAGAAACCGCGCACGGCGTGAAAGCCCAATCGGCTCGGCGCTGCGCCCGGCCCATTGCTACGCCCCGCTCGACTTTGACTTCCTGCTCGTACGGATTTTTCTGAATGTCGTGGTTGACGTCCCAGCCGAGCGCGATGAAAAACTTGTCGATGAAATCCTTGCGCGCTTCGGCTTCCTGATAGGCTGGGGAGAGATAATAGGATTGATTGGCGCGGAAATCGGCGACGAGGCGCTTGACCTTTTCGAAGGCAATGTCGAAGTCTTGGGGCATTCGGCAAAGTGTAAACGGTGCCCGGAAATGTACAAGGGCGGCGAAAATCGCAAGCACCCCTCATCCCCGGCCCCGGAAAAAGGGATTTGCACTGAGCTTTCCACGCAAGTTCGTTCACCTGCCCAAGACTTATGTGGCATTGCAGTTTCAGCGGCCCTACGGCAAGTGTCCACTGAACTCGATCAATTTACCGATCCCATCGTCCGCAACTTTTGGGGCTGGATCGCTGCCGTCGTTGATCGCGATCAAGGCTGCGAAGTTTTTCTGTGGGGCAATCCAAACTGTGCAGAACCACGTCGTGTTCGAGCCGGCGTGCGTGAGCGCGAGGCCGCCGGCCCAGGGGCGCTGCGCGATGATCCAGCCGCCGGCGTAGTCCTGTTTCGGCTTCGGCGTGGTCAGCTCTTTGAAGGTGGCCTCTGAAATAAACGCGGGCTTGCCTTGCGCGGCGAGCAGTATTTGAGAGACAAATTTACACCAATCGCTCATCGAACAATGAACGGTTCCCGCGGGACCCAGCACCGGCGCGTTGTCGAATTGCGACGGCTGGAGAGTACTGTTTTTAAGCGAATGTCCCCACGGCTGATCCACTTTACCGGGAGTTCCCGGAGGTCCAAATCCGGCGCTGGTCATCTTCAACGGAGCGAAGATTTCGGATTGGATGACCTCTTCCCAGGCTTTGCCCGTTTTGGATTCGACGATCGCGCCCAGCACGACGTAGCTGACATTCGAGTAGAAAAAGGCACCGATGGGTTGCGCGGGCGGAGCGGCAAGCGCCTCTGCGACCGCTTTGCGGCGCTGCGCTGGCAGTTTGGCGTGAGTCGCATCCAGCGTCCACCAATTCAGATCGTGAGGGAATCCGGCGTTGTGATCCAGTAAATCGCGCACTGTTACTTTGGCTTTCTCTGGATTCATGCCGGCGGCAAGATCGGGAAAAATCTCGCGCATCGGCGTGTCGAATTTGAACTGCTTTTTGTCAATCAGTTGCCCGATCAAAATCGCCGTCATGGCTTTCGTGTCGGAGCCAAGGTGGATCGTATCGGTAGCAAGAAAAGGCGCGGAGTCGCCGACTTTGCGAATGCCGGCGCTGCCCAAGGCGACAATGTCGTTGCCGCGAACAATGGCGCCGACCGCGCCCGGAAGTTTTGAATCGTTTATAAGCGGAGCAAGCGTCGGACCCAGATCGTGAGGCTGAACCTCACCCGCGTGGAGGAGCGACGCGGCAAGACATGCGAAAGCCATGAGGAATTCCGTGAATTCGACACGCAAAAGGCTGCACCCTATTGATCCGCGCATAATCAATGCCTCATGTGACCGCGGCGAGCAGTTGCCGTTTCCCCTCTCCCTCCGGGAGAGGGCCGACGCAGGTACTCCTGCGCGGGGTGAGGGGAGGGTGTGGCATTGCGAACGCGCGCGTCAATAATCGCGAAACGTGCGCACTAATCCTTCAAATACACCGGGCGGGGGAAGTTTGGCGGAGAGCAGCGCGCGATTGCCGGACTCTCGCCGCGTTCTGGCTAGAACTGCCCCGGAACGCTGCCGCTGGAACCGCCGGTCTTTGCGCCGGTTGGTCCGCCGGCGGGCGCTGCCGCAGCCTTCGACAGCACCGGCATCGCCGGATCGCCGAAGATTTGCTCGGTGTTGCTGAGGTCAATGTAGAAGCCGCCGCCTTTTGCGTAGGCCCATTGCTGCGTCTTCAGTAGCGCATTGCCCCAGCGTTGTGTCGTGCCGGCATTGGTGAGCAACTGGCTCATGAATTCAGTCGCGTTCTGCGAATTCATGTACGTCGAACTCGCGATGCTTGCGCTGATGCCGCCTTGCGGCTGCGTCAACGCCTGAATCGCGATGCTCTGGTAGCCGGTCTCATTTTTCGCCATCCAATTCGCCGTGCAGGTTGACTGCAGGAAGACCGCGGAGCCGGTCCATGCCGAAACCATGTCGTTGTCGAGGATGCGCGGGACTTCGTTTCCGAGGCGCACGGCGTTGCCGTGCCCGATGTACATCAGCAAATCCGCCCCGCCGTTGGCCGCGGCCGTCAACGCCGCAGTCACTTCGGGCGAAGTCTGATACGTCACACCAAGGTAATTCGGCTGCCACATCAGGTCTGGATGCGCCTGGGCGATGGCGTCGGCTTCCCCGGCGAAATCGCCCGCGTCTGGATCTGCGCGGTCGGCGGCGGCGTGCACGCGATAGCCAGTGGTCAATCCGGTGTTGCTAAGCACGTGCGTGACGGCGTTGCTCAATTCGCCGGCGTCGTTCACCGGCAAGCGACCCACTGCAATTTCCGGATAACCGCGGCCGAGGTCGCCGAACATCGAGTCGCTCGTCGCCTGTGCCCAGAACGTCGTGGACACCAGGAATGTCGGACAGAGCGGATCGACGCCCAAGCCGCTGTAGTTGCGGTAATCGTAGGTCGTGCGGCCCAGCAACAGCAGGTATTGCGGACGCACCGAGCGCACGGCGTTCTGAATACCCGCCGGACCGTAGCGCCCGTAATTGTAGTAATCGAAGATCTGCTCCTGATCGACGAACGAGCCGCGCAAGCCTTCTTTCGCGCGCTGCATTAAGAGCGGCTGGACCGCTGAACTGAATTGCGCCGGGCCAACCGGCATGTACGTCATCGCCTTCACCGGCGCGACCTGCCGCTTGGTTACGGAAATCGGCAGATTCTCCTGGGCCGCCGGCACCACAAGGTAGTGTCCCGTGCCGCCCGACGCCGCGTTGAAGCGCAACGTGTACGTGCCGTTTGCCTGCGCCTGCGATTCGTACGCGGCCAGCGCCGCGCGATCCGGGTAGCGCGCGTCAACGACCCAAACAATGTTGCTCGGTACATTGCGGATTTCGAACAGCTTCGAATACGCGCTCAAATTGTACACGTCCAGCGGCGTTGAACCGTCGAGCGATTTCGTGTAGCCGATGGTCATCGAATGCAGGAACGAAATCTGGCTGGCCACTCCGTCAAGCGTGGGCGTCACCAAGTCGATCTGATTCGCTCCATTAGTGAGCACGCCCGACGGAATCTGGAACGCGATCTGCATCATTGTATTGCCACCACTCCATGTCGCCTGTCCCACAGGCTGCCCGTTCACCAGCACTTGGAGCGCGTGATCCGGCGATACGCCATCGACCTGGGTCAAGCTCCACAGATTCACCGTCAGCGAAGCCGCGCCGCTGCTGGCGTTGGGCGTCGAAACGCTGAAGCTCTGATCCGTGCCGTCGGTCAAATACTGGCTTGAGAACCACGGCGCGAACGTGAACGGCCGCAGGCTGAAATCGAAATACACATCGTGGTAGGTGCTCGTGACCGCCGCCGGCGTTTGGGTGTTCACCGCCTGAGTGCCCGCGAACAAACCGTTTGCGTGCGGAATTTGTCCGGCTGCTGTCGCGCCGCTGGTGTTGCGCAGGAAAATCGCGTCCTTGTCGGTGTAATCGTCCTGATAGCCCGGCGCGAACACGACCAAGCCGTCGCTCGTGACCGCGAGCGCTGTCATCGAAACGCCTTCGCGTACAATGCTGAGGTGCTTCGCATTGAAACCCGCCGGCAACATCGCCTGCGGAATCAGCAGCACACCCGGAGCATTGTACACGACTTTCGCGCCCGTGTAGCTGGCAGGCTTGCTCGTTCCAGTGCTGAACCACCGCGCGCTGGCCGCGTAGGACGGGCCTCCGAGCCCGTCCAAATTCGTGCCGGATGCGACGGGCTTGGCAGCCTGTCCTGGTGGCGCATCGTTCGGATTCAGCGCGCGCACGCTTGCCGCGGGCAACGTGAGTTTGCCTTGCGCGTCGAAGGCGAGCGCGGCGTTCCCGCTCCCGTGCAGTCGCGGCTCGTGGCTTTCCGTAACGCTGCTTTGGCCGCCTACCGACGTGCGCGGCTCGCTCGCGAACTTCGCGCTCAGCGTCGCGCCGAGCTTTAATTCTTTCGCCGTCCCCACGCTGGACACCGCCGCGTCGAAGCCTTCAGCGCTTAGTTCCGCGCCAAATGCCTCGATCACCGCCGATGCAACCTTCGCGTACGTTTCGCTCACACCGCGCACGCTGACCGATTCAAGCTTGTATTCGTACATACCGGGCGCGGCCCAATCGTAGACGCGGTAGGTCTTCGCGTCGGCGTTGGTGATGCGTCCGGAGATCAGCGCGGAATTCACGCGCTGCCAGCCACTTACTGGCGTGCGCGGCTCTTGAACGGCGCGGCGATACACGTTGAAGCCCAGGTTCTGGTATTCGGAAATGGCCGTCCATTCGAGCATCGCTCCAGCACCCTGCGCCATCGCCGCGAACGATTCAATCTTCACAGGGGTCACGGCTGAACTCTTGAATTTGACGATGATTTGATTCGCGGCGGGCGTAATCGTCGCGCCAGGTGCCGGGCTGACGGTCGGCGTCGTGCCGTCGGTATAAATCACATCGTAGTCGTTTCCATATTGCATCGTGCCCGCGAGCACACCATTAAACGCATTGGCGATGCCGCCCGCCGCGGTCGTCACAACCGTGTACTGCACGGGAACCGTCGAAGGCGCATCAAACCCCAGCGACAAGCTGCTCGTGCCGCCAAGCGTCAGCGCGCCGGACAAGTTCAGCGACTGGCTGTGCGAGTTTGCATTGTGAAGAATGAGCGACAGTTTGCCGCCGCCGGACAAATCGACGTTCGCACCGGTCAAGAGTTCATTGGCATTGAGGCTTGCGACCGAGCTCGTAGTCCCCGGCCAGAGGCGCGCGCCCGCCGGAGTAAACGCAAGCGCATTGATCATCGAACCCAAGCCGCGAACGGTGCCGCCGATCGTTTGCCCGTTGCCATCCAGCGTCGCGCCGGACGCCACGGTTACATTGGGAGTTGCCCCCAATACCGTTGCCGCTCCAAGTTTCAACGTCCCGCCCGCTACAGAAATGCCAGTCGAATTGGAAAGCGTATTCGCCGGCGCACTCAAGACCAGAGAGCCCGTTGTCGTGCCGCCGGCATTCAAGGTGATAGCCTGAACTGTTCCGCCGTCGTTGAGCGCCCCCAGAGTCAACACTCCGGTTCCCGCGCCATTGTTTGCAACATTCACGGTCGGCCCCGCGAGCGTCGTCGCGCCGAAGGTCAAGCCGTAAGATTGGCCGGACGCCGTGTTCGCACTGGGAAGCACATTAAAGGTCGCTCCCGAAGCCAGCGCCAGCGTCCCCAGGGTCAAGGTCGTTGTTCCCACGGGCACAGTCACCTTAATGTTGCTCGCCGGGCCTTGTATGCTGACATTGTTGGGATAAACAGTGACCGGCGTATTCGGCGTGCCTGAATTATAGGCAAAATTGCTGATCGTCTCGGTACAGTTCGCACCTCCTGTGCCGCCCGTGAATCCGACGTAACAAGTTGTGCCCGTGACCGATGTCGCAATATTCTGCGCGGTGTAGGTATTTGTAAACGTTCCATTAGTCGTCAAATCTTTTAGATTGACTACGACAGTCTGGGCCGTCGAATTGTAAGTCACTGTGAACTGTATTGGATCCCCTGACGCAAGGTTCACACCCGTAGTTGTTACCTGGGGTTGTTGTACGCCATTGACGCCTGTGCCGATTTGACTCCCGCCAGCTTGTGTGGCGTTATAGACATTAATCGTGATTGCATAACTGGTCAACATTCCGACATAACCCAATCCGCCGCCATTGTTGCCGACAGTCGTAGCTGCGACGTTTTGCAGGCAAAAAGTGACGCCATCGGCCGGAGTATTGTTGGGATTGACCAGTGTATAAACGAAGCTTGCAGTAAACCCGCCTGAGTACGCAACCTTCGACGTGGGAAATACACTGCGTGCTTCATTGCCGTTGTTATCCGTCAACGTGGCTACATCGGATGCAATTGCAGCGCCTCCGTTTTTGCTCCAGCCGGTGCCGCTTACCCCAAATCCTCCGAGGGTCGGCGGAATCAGCGTGCCGGCGTCCAATGTCGCATTGGCGTTGAGCGTGATTGCGCCGTTCCCCAGCGCGCCGGGAACGGTGCTCGCCAATGTGCCTGCATTGGTCACCGATGTCGTTCCATAAGAATTGGCGGTATTGGAAAGCACAACGGTTCCAGTTCCAACTTTAGCCAAATTGACGATTCCCGTTCCGCCGCCACCGTTAACGATCGTGCCGGTATACGTGGTTCCAAAAGTGGTTCCGCCGCCGTTGCTTTCACCAAGGGTTAAAGTCGAGGTGCTGCTCGACACGGAGTTGGTCACGACTCCGGTTCCAAAAAGCCTATCGATGCTTTCGCTCTGCCCGCCAAGATCGAACGTGCCGCCGCCCATGTTCACCAAACCCGCCGGACCCGTCGGCCCTGAGCCCAGAATCTGGTCTCCGCCGGTGCCCGTGATTTTAACGGTGGCGCCAGCCACGATCGCACTGATTCCATCCACGGCATGAACAGTGGCCGACGATGTTTTCGCCAAAGCCAGCGTGCCGGCCTGTACGTTGGCGATGAGGTTCGTATTTCCCGTAGCGCCCTGCAAACTCAGCGTACCGGCTCCCACTTTATTTACAGTGGCCTGGGCCGTAAATGAAAACTGGCTGTTGATGTTCAGCACTCCCGCCGCGTTGTTGACGTCGAGGGTGCCGCCGGTGCCGGTCCCCAGCGCGTTGAACGACCGCGTCGTGGTGACCGCAGCCGTACCCGTATATTGCAGCGTCCCGCCAGTTAGCGTGACACCGGATGCCGCCGGCCCCAGCGCGCTGGTCCCGCTGTCGGAGATCGTATTGACACTCAAAATGCCGGCGCTGATCTGCGTGCCGCCCGTAAAGGTGTTCGCACCCGTCAAGGTTTGGGTCGCGGCGCCCGCCTTGGCCAATGAAACTTTCATGGTGGCGCCGTCCTGTATGACTCCGGGAAACGTGTTCGCACTGCTGCCGGTGGCGTTGCCAATCGTGAAAAAGCTGTTGGAAGTGGCGCTGGAGTTTGTGACCGTTCCGCCCGAACCGCCCAATGCCGCAATCGATTCATTGGCGCCGTTCAAATCGAAAGTGCCGCCGGTGTTGACCAGCACAACGGTGTTATCGTAAATCTGATCGCCGCCCGTTCCGGTTATCTGGATGGTTCCAGTGCCGCCCACGATGACGAGTATGGCCAACGAATGCACGCCGCCATTGCTGGTCTTGTTCAGCAGAACGGTTCCAGCGATGACGTTGGCATCCAACGCGACATTGTCGTTGGTGCCGGAAATCTTGAATGTGCCAGGCCCGACAAAGCTGAGCACCGCGTTAACGCCGGCAGTGCCAATGCCCGTGCCGGTCGTTTCAAGGGTCGTGCCAGCCGTGGTAATGTTCAGCCTGGCGTCACTGGTGACACTGAAACCGCGGTCAATGGTCACACTGGCGCCAGTATAGCTAAGCGTGCCGCCCAGAAGCACCAAGCTGGCTGAGGCATTGCTGGACTGCCCAATGCTGCTCGGAAGCCCGCCGTTGGCCAGGAAAACAGGCTGAAGTGTGCTGGGGCCGCCAACGATCGTCGCGCCCAAATAAGTATTCGCCACGTTCAGAAGCGATAGTGTGCCCGGCCCGTACGAGGTTAGCGCGTTTGCCGCCACACCGCTGATGACGCCGGCGATGGTGAAACTCTTGCCCGCTCCGGAAGGCCCGACATTGATTGAGACTGGCGCGCCGCCCAAAATCAGCCCCAGCGTTGTATCGAGCGTGTGATTGGCCGCGGCGGGATCGACCGTAATCACATTCGTGACGGTCAGACTGCTGGCGTTAAGCGTTGCCACTATGATGGGAGTGGTAGTTGTCGCGTCGAACACCAGATTCGGAATGGACAGGCCGGCAATATTCATGTTCGTAGGCTGAAAAGTGCCGCTGCCGGTCAAAACCACGATGTCCCCATTTTGAGGCGCGCGCCCCGCCGCCGTGCCATTGATATTCCAATTTCCCGCGTCGCCCCAGTTTAGACTCGTGCTGCCATTCCATGTCAGCGTGGTCGCGCTTATAGTGGGTACGCCCACGGCTTCCAGTTCGCCAAATCCGGTATAAGCATTCGTTTGTGTCCCAAAATTAAATCTGATATTGGCAACGCCAGTCAGGCCCGACACGGCCATGTTCACCGCTACGCTCAGTGTTCCCGCCGTCGCGGCCACATTCACCGTGGCTCCAGGTATCGCGGCAAACGTGTTCGGAGCCGCCGCGGTAGAATAAGAGACGGTGAAATTGGGGCTTGTTTGCGCGTTGCTGTTCCAACTCGTATACGCGTTTATTGCCGTGACATCGTAACCGGCCGCATTGGCTCCCAAGGAGTATGTAATCGAGGCGTTGCTGCCGATGGTGTACGACGAGCCCACAGTGTTCGCCACCACAAGCTTATCGGTTAAAAGAGTGACTGCCGCGCCGCTTCCTCCAGATCCGGCCGATCCATTCGTATTGACCGACGGGGATTTTCCAGCGATCAAGTTGTTGCCTGCCGGGAAAAAGCTGGCAAGCTGCGCATTGGAACTTTGAGCCGTCGTGACAACCGTGGCGCTGGTTACGTATAAGTAACTGTTAATGAGCGTTCCCGTTTGAGCATCCGGATTTGTGACGGTTACGTTTTGGTAACCGGCAGTCCCAGCCGGAACCGTTGCAGTTAAACTCGTGTTGCTGTTGACATTTACGCCCGTTGCGGCCACGCCGCCGATCGACACCGTGGCGGTCGGCGCAAAACCAGTTCCCGTGATCATGACACCCTCGCCGCCGGCAGTCGGTCCGCTGGGCGGCGATATGGCGCTCACCGTGGGAGCGGATGCCGACGTGTAACTGAAGCCTTGAGGCGACGAAGAGGTGCCCGGCAGAGTGACTGGCGGGAATCCCGTGTTGGTCAACGTGATATCCGCTGGACCCGTATAAGGATAGGCGGCAGGCAAATTGCAGGTGAGTTGGGTGCCGCTGATTGCTTGAACATTGGTCGCAGTGACCGTCGTTCCCCCCGTCGGATACGTGAATTGAACCAATGTGGCCGCACTCAGGTTGGTGCCGTTGATCGTAAAGTTGAATGCGCCGGTATTGGGGCCAGTAGTTGGAGAAACGCCGGTAATCGTGGGCGCGGCGGCGACCGCCACAGGAAACGTCACTACAAAGTACGATATGTCGCCTTCATTGGTCGCGGCCGTTTGCAATTTGCGTTCCAAGTGCAACGTTGTCGCGTTTGTAAATGAAGGAACGATTGACGCATCATCCAATGCAGTGATGTCGCCGTTTGCTGCGAGGTTAAAGCCGATTCCCACATTGATGAGCGCCATGCTCGCAGAAAGCGTCGTGTTTGCGATTGTAATATCAGAGGAGGTAGTTCCAGAGGCCATGATCGGCGTTCCGGTCAGGACCGTAAAATTTGGATTGCTGATGACAAACCAAGAGCAAGTTATGGTCTTGCTGGTCCCTTGGGCTTCCTGAAATGCAACATTTGTCGTTGTGGAGATTATTCCCCGGACGCACATTTTATCTTCAGCGCCCGCCGTTCCGGTATTGCCCGTGCGCAAGCTGAATACAAGAAAGGACTGGCTGAGGTTTACAGCCGGACTAAGCGTCGCGTTAAAGGGAGTGTTGTTGCCGTTATTGCCGCCCTTCGCCACGCTTCCGGATTGTACGAGCGTCGTGCTATCCGTAAACGTAACCACCTGCCAAGCCACCGCCAACGCATAATTACTTGTGTCGCGTTGAAGCGCTAAGTTTGTTGTGCTGGTGATCGTCGCCGCAACATTCAACGAATCGTTTTGGCCGCCGTTGTTTGTAGGCGTGCGCACAGTCAATAGCGCAAAGGACTTGCCCGCCGTCGCACCGCTGATAACGATATTTTTCGCGACTCCAGCGGCCTCTCCGCCTGGAAAGTCCGTCGAATCAAGACCGCGCTGCACCGAGACGCCGTTGGCAAATTCGATCACCTGGTATTTGGCAATCCACGCAGTGATACCGGCATTTGCTCCGGGAGTGATCGTAACCTGTGTGCCTGCGGGGTTGAGTTCAAAAGTACATAACATTTGCGCGTTGGAGTCGGCGTTGCCCTCGACGTATCCGACGACGTAAGCCATGGCGGCATTGACTGCCGTCGGCAGTGTGACAATCTGCACCGTCCCCCCGCCCGCCGCCATGTCAACCGAGCCGGTTTGCACAGTCTTTACGCTGGCCACGTCCGCGTGCGCGCACGCCGCAAGCAGGAAAAGCGCTGGCAGCAGCGCCGATTTGACAATGTTCCGTGCAGCCAGGCCGAAGATCGCCTTCTGAAAAAATGCGTTGTGAGCCAAAATTTGCATTGGAATTTCCTCAGGGTGCCCTATTTCGGATTTCTAAAAGAGAAAAAAGAGACTTCGCGCATGACAATGCTGAATTGCCTGCAAGCCCGACGACTTGCTTTATGGCTAAAAAAGCATATCCGATATCCAATTCCCTCTCGTTAAAGCGATTATCAAAAGGAAAAAAAATTATTTTAGACCCAAATCTCTTTCTTGCGAATGTGGAGTAATTGCCTTGTTATGCAGCTACACCGATTTGCGAAAAATAGTGAAAGAACTCAAAGAAATCGTTGCCGTTCATGCGGCTCGGCGGGCTGCACGGGTCCCAATTCAATTTTTTCAGCCGTGTATTGCCGCGAATTCGCGTCTATAATCGACGCGGGAATTGATAGAGCGATTGCGGCTTCGAAACGGCGGCGGAATGCTGCGGGGTGCGAACGCCGTTGAATGAAGAAAACGATGAACATGACCATTGAAGTGGAGCTGCCGGAGTTGCTGGCGCAGGAGGCCAAAGCGTGCGGGCTGCTGGAATCCCGCCGCCTTGCGGAATTGCTCAACAAAGCGCTGCGCCGCGACCGCGCTCGGAAGGAATTTGGACAGATGCTCGGCGCGCTGCACTCTCTTCCCGGCGAACCGATGACGCCTGAAGAAACTCAAAACGAGATCGATGCGGCACGAGCGGCGAGGAAGAAGGCGTGATAGCGGTCATTGACACGAATCTGTTTATCTCCGGCCTGCTGTGGGGCAACATACCGGGGCGGCTTCTCGCCGCTGCGGCGAGCGCCGTTTTTCAGGCCCGAAGGGCCGAACTTCTAAAGCCCAGGGCGCAGCAACGCGAAGCCCTGGGTCGAAACGCCTGTGCGATCCAAAGCCCTGAAGGGGCGAACTCACGGCTACATCGGAGGCTTGCGCGGAAATTCGCCGCCGGTAGTCCGCCCCTTTGGGGCTTTGGGTATTCCTTTGCGTTTTCACCCAGGGCTGCGCCCTGGGCTTTAAAAGTTCGCCCCTTTGGGGCTGAACAGCGGCGTCTTGCTTCGCAAGACAAATGCGGGCCGGACGCCTGAACCACGGGGCGGAGAGAATTTCATTTTTTCAGCCGTGCATTGCCGCGGATTTGCGTCTATAATCGACGCGGGAATTGATTGAGCGATTGCGGCTTCGACACGGCGGCGGAATGCTGGGGGTGCGCGATGAACGAGAATCGACGACAAAAAGGTGGAAATTTTAGGGGGGGGGTATAATACCTTACTTAAATCATGCCGGGGAGGGTCACGCATGAGACGATTTCTTTTCGGGCGCGATCTGCGCGCCGCCGTTTGCATATTAACGCTGATTTTCGTTTGCTCGGTGCGAGCGGCTTCCGGGCCGGTTGCTTACTATACTTTTGACGAAGCCTCGGGAACCGTCGCGCTGGACTCCTCAGGCAACGGATACAATGGTGCGTTGACAGGCGGCGTGACTCGAGTACCCGGAATAAATGGGAACGCGCTGAATTTCGATGGATCGACCGGATACGTGGAAGTGCCCTATTCCGCAGCGCTGAACACCCCGCAATTTACGATTTCGGTAGCGGTCAAGCTTACTGGAGGGCAAGGAACAAACCGGTCCGTAATAACGTCTCGCAACTCCTCGCCGACGCTTGGCTTCGTTATTTACGCGACAGATACCAATCAGTGGCAGTTTTGGACGGGCGCTAATTCAAACGTCACTTGGAACTATCTCGTTGGGCAGAATGTCACGCTCAATACTTGGACATTTTTGTCCGCAACTTATGATGGCACCACGATGCGGCTATATCAAAACGGAGTGCTGAGTAATTCGTTAACAGCGCCGTATACCGTAAACGTTAATAAACCGTTGCGTATTGGGGCGGGCGCGACGGAAGGCACACCACAATTCTTCTTTCCCGGATTGATTGACGATGTGCGCGTTTATAATCGCGCGCTTTCCGCCGCCGAAATTGCTCAAGCGCTTCCCGCATCAGTTACACTTCCGGACACCTACAGTATGGTAGCCAGTCAAACGCTGACAGTCGCCGCACCGGGAGTAATGGCTAACGATATCAGCTTCAATGGAAATATTTTGTCGGCGGTACGCGATACTGATGTTTCGCACGGGACTTTGAATTTCAACGCAGACGGCTCTTTTGTGTATACGCCAGCCAACGGCTATACCGGTGCGGATTCATTTACTTATCATACCGACAATGGAAGTGGGGGTTTGTCTGCCTCGACACCTGTAACGTTCAACGTTGGAACATTAAGATCAGGAACAGTCGTTCTATACTCGTTTGACGAGGGGGCGGGCACAGCCGCGCACGATTCGTCCGGCAATGGCAATGACGGAGCGCTGACAAACGGACCGGTCTGGGTTGCTGGAGTTGAGGGCACCGCACTCAGTTTTAATGGTATCAACCAATATATAAATGACGCCAGTTTCAATTGGCCATCGGGCGGCCCAGTCACGGTTGCGTTTTGGAACTATGTGGCCGCTTCCCAAGTTCAAGGCTCCTGCGCATTTGGCGCCGGGACCGGCGATCCGAATCGCTTTCAGGCACACGCGCCGAATAGTGACTCCAATATTTATTGGGACTATGGAAATATTCAGGGTGCGGGGCGAATTATGGCCAACTACGCGCCTTATTTAGACAAATGGACGCATGTAGCGCTGGTTTCTGCTGGAGTGGGAGGAAATTTTAAAGCTATTTACCTTAATGGCCAACTGGTCGCTTCAGCCTCCTCTTCTGACGGTCCCCAGGTTCCGATTTCGATCCTACAGGTGGGCCATTCGGCGGCTGATCCGGTTGGCTCGACGCACCATCACGGCATAATTGACGATTTTCAAATCTACAACCGTGTTCTTTCTGCATACGAAATTCAAAGTCTTACAACGGGCTCATCCCCTACGACAGTTGCCGCAGTGAGTGCCGTCGCATCGTATGGCGGAACGCAGACAATTACGTTGGACGCCAATATAACGGCGAGTGCGGCTGTGAACGAAGGAACGGTGACTTTCCAAATCATGAACGGCGCAACGGCAATTGGCAACGCCGCGACCTCGGGAACGGTATCCAATGGCAATGCAAGCGTCTCCTACGCTTTGCCATCGGGAACATCCGTTGGCAGTTATACAATCTCAGCGTCCTATAGCGGCGGAGCGACATACGCTCCAAGCAGCGACAATACCGATACGTTGACAATTAACAAAGTATCGTTGACGGTAAACGCTAACAACGTAATTCGCGCGTATGGATCGGCGAATCCCACGCTGACGGGTTCAATCGTGGGTATCCAGAACAGCGATAACATCACCGCCACGTACGCGACGAGCGCCGGTCTTACGAGCATCGTGGGCGGTTATTCCATCGTTCCGACGCTGGTTGACCCAGGCAATAGGCTCGTTAATTACACTGTCACGTCGAACAATGGCACGCTGACTGTTTCCGCTGCGCCGTTGTCGGTGACGCCCGCAAACCTTAGCCGGGCTTATGGCGCGGCGAATCCCACATTGAGTGGTACGATCACCGGAATTAAAAATAGCGATAACATCACGGCGACGTATGCCACGAGCGCCACAGTGTTGAGCGCGGTTGCCAACTATTCCATCGTTCCCACGCTCATTGACCCAAGTAATAAGTTGAGCAACTACTCAGTGACCTCCAACAATGGTACATTGACGGTAACTCAAGCCGGGTTGACAGCGGTGGCCTTCAACGCCAGCCGCGCCTACGGCGCGGCCAATCCCACCTTCAGCGGAATACTTTCCGGCGTGTTGAATGGCGACAACATTCTGGCGGCGTACAACACCACGGCAACTCCGGCGAGCAGCATCGGAAATTATGCGATTACTCCCTCGTTGCTCGACCCGGACGGCAAGCAGAGCAACTATTCGGTGACTTTGTCCAACGGCACCTTAAATGTGACCACGGCGCCTTTGTCTGTTGCTGCGGCAAATGTCTCGCGCCCTTATGGGGCGGCAAATCCAACGCTGACGGGCACAATCACCGGCATTCAAAACAACGACAACATCACGGCGACGTACGCCACAAGTGCGACGCCGCAGAGTTTGATTGGCAATTACAACATCGTGCCCACGCTGGTCGATCCAGGCAGCAAATTGAGCAACTACTCGGTCACGTCCACGAATGGCACACTGACTGTCGGCACAGCGGCGTTGACGGTCACTCCTACCAACGTGAGTAAAACGTATGGCGACGCCATTCCGGTGTTGGGCGGCACGGTCAGCGGCGTGCAGAACGGCGACAACATCACGGCATCGTATTCCACTTTGGCCGCGCCGGGCAGCGCGGTAGGGCCGTACTCGATTACAGCGATGCTGAGCGACCCTGGCAATAAGCTGCCGAATTATGCGGTGACGCTCAATACTGGCACGTTGACGATCAATACTGCGCCATTGAGCGTCAGTGCTGACAACAAGAGCAAAACTTATGGCGATCCAAATCCGGCGTTTACCGGCACGCTGAGCGGCGTGGTCAATGGCGATGCGATTACCGCGAGTTACTCGACGAGCACGACGCCCGGCAGCGCGGCGGGGGCATACTCGATTGTACCCATGCTTAACGATCCGGGCGGGAAACTGGGTAATTATGCGCTGACTTCCACCAATGGGACGCTGACCATTAATAAAGCCGCGTTGAGCGTCACTGCGAATAACGCCAGCCGTACGTATGGCGCGGCCGATCCAATTTTTGCCGGCACGCTTACTGGCGTGGTTAATGCGGACAACATTACGGCGACGTACTCGGCGGGCACGACGGCGGCCAGCCCGGTGGCGACGTATCCGATTGTACCTACTCTGGTCGATCCCGGCAACAAGCTGGGTAATTATGCGCTGACTTCCGCCAATGGGACGCTGACCATTACGACGGCGGCGTTGTCGGTGAGCGCCACGAACGCCACACGCTTCTACCACGCGCCCGATCCCGTCTTCACCGGCACGCTCGCCGGCATTCAGAACAACGACGCGATCTCGGCGACATACTCCTCGACAGCCACGCAGACTAGCGCCGTGGGCGCATACCCGATCTCTCCAGCCCTCGTCGATCCAAACGGTTTGCTTGGAAACTATTCCGTGACAAGCGCCAACGGAACGCTGACAATCAAGAAGGCGACGCCGGCGATAGTGTGGCTGCAACCCGCGCAAATTTTCGCGGGCGTGCCGCTGGACACGACGCAGCTCAACGCCGCCGCTAGCGATGCGTTTACCAATACGGCAGTGACGGGCACGTTCGCGTACGCTCCGGACACCGGCACGGTTTTGGCGCCGGGTTTGGGACAGACGCTGAGCGTCACCTTCACGCCCGACGATGCAACCAATTACACGATCGCGACGGCGCAGACGAGCATCGACGTTGCGCCCGCCATTCCGCCCGCGATCACCAGCGCGTTGAGCGCTTCAACCGCGATCAACGCGGACTTCGCGTACACAATCACCGCCGACGGCAGCACGCCTCTGGCGTTCAGCGCAACAGGCTTGCCTGATGGCCTGATGTTGAACGGCGCAGACATCGGCGGCAATCCGACGGCCAGTGGCGTGTTCAACGTAACGCTGACGGCTACAAATTACGGCGGGAGCGATTCGAAGAATTTGAAGCTTATCGTCGTCGCCAGCGGCACGAATCACGCGCCGGTGATCGCGTCGCCGCCGACGGCATCGGCTAATCCCTCGGTTGTCGGCACTGCGCTTTTCTTCTCCGCACAAGCGACGGATGCAGACGGCGACGCGCTAGATTACAATTGGGATTTCGGCGACGGAACAGCGGCGGACGGTGCGAGCGTCTCAAAAATCTTCGCCGCGCCGGGTGTGTACATCGTGACGGTGACGGTTTCTGACGGCCAAGCCAGCGCGACGCAAAGCGTCGATCTCGTCATCAACGCCCAAGCGTCGCAGGACACATTTGCAGTGACGAAAATCAAACTTGGGTTCAGCTTTACGAAAAGCGGCAACGATAACTTGTCACTGTCCGGACAAATTCCGCTGCCACCGGGATTTTTTCCGGCGGGGAAAATCGTGCGGATTCTCATTGGAGGATTCGACACGAGCGGGACGCTAAACAGCAAAGGAACGTCGGGCGACAAATCCTTCTCGCTGCGCTCGAAGAAGGGCAGTGCGACGGCGAGCTTCTCCTTCACGGTGAAAAACCGGAATCTGTTTACGCCCCTGCAAGGGCTGGGCTTTAGCAAGACAGCATCGAATCCCTCGCTGATTTTCCCGGTGATCGTGGTGCTGGACGGCACCTCGCATTTCGCAAGTCCGGCGCTTGTTTACACAGTGAAAGTGAACAAGCTCGGACCGCAAAGCGGAAGCGGTAAGCACTGACGCAAGCCGCCAGTGGCGGACCCTTTGATTTTTCCCGCCGGCCGCAGGACGGTGCACTCAGGCTGCGCGAAGTGGCGCTGCCGCTCCGCACGCCCTCGGCGCTAAATCGCCATCATCTCCTTGATCTTCCCGTTCGCAATGCCGAGCGGCCGTTCCGTCGGCACACCCGCGCACGCCAGCAGCGTGGTCAACAAGTCGCCCTGGTTCCCTTTGACTTTATCAATAAAGCGCCCGGTCTTCAGCGTTCCGCCGCCCTTGCCGGCGACGATGAACGGCAGATTCGCGCGTTCGTGTTTGTTGCCGTCCTCAAGCCCCGAACCCCACATCATGATGCAATTGTCGAGCAGCGTGCCGTCGCCTTCGCGCAGGCTGTCCATCTTCTTCACCATGTACGCGAATTGCGCGATGTTGAAGGCGGCGATCGCGGAGACCTTGCGCATCATTTCCGGCTGGTTGTTGTGGTGCGTCTGCGAATGATGCTCGTCTTTGAAACCGAGTTCCGGATAGGACACGCCGTTGGGCGTAGAACCGATGTAGGTGCTCACGCGCGTCGTGTCCGTTTGGAAAGCCAGCACGTTCAATTCGCACATCACCTGCATGTATTCGCTGCGCTTGTCGCCCTCGGGGATTTTGACTTCGATCGGCGGTGAGTCCTTATCATTGCGTTTGCTCGCGCTGACGCCGGCCTTTTCCAACGCCGCCTCCTTTTGCCGGAATTCGATCCCGGCGATGCGCCGCTCCACGGACCGCACCGCGTCCATGTATTCGTCGAGCTTTTGCTGGTCGTCCTGCGCGAGCTTTTTGCGCAAGTCGCGCGCGCCGCCGATGACCAGATCCAACATGCCGCGGTCCAGCGGATCGCGCTGCGCAAGCGTGCCGGGTTTGTCCGATTTGCCAAAGAGCCGGTTGAGCACCGCGCGCGGATTGATCTCCGCCGGCAGCGCCTGGGTCGAATTGCGGTAGCTGCAGTGCGAGTAATACCCTTCGTGCAAGCCCTCCTGGTTCTCCTTATGCGTCTGCGGCATGGTGGCCAATTCCAGCGACGGCAGCGAGGTGAAGCTGCCGATGTAGTTCGCGGCGATCTGGTCGGCGGAGATGCCAATGTCGATCCGGTTGCGGTGGTTGGCGTCCGGCAATTTCGCGGTCAGCCACGTGGAAAGCTCCAACGCATGCGGCGCGCCGTTGAAGGGCGCGATCGGCACGCCCGAGATGCCCTTCACCATCAGGCACTTCTCCAGCACGGGCTTCAGCGACTCGATGTTCGCCGGCGGCGCGGTCAGAAAGCTCTCCGGCGACTTGGGCCAGAACTGGTCCATGATGACGCCGTGAGGCATGTACATGAATCCCAGGCGAACCGGCGGCTTGGCGCCCTTCTCGTCGGCCCAGCCCACGCTTTCCAGAAGCGGCAAGGCGAGCGCGGCTCCGGCGCCCTTCAGCAGCGTGCGGCGATTCATCAGAGAGTGGTTTGGCATGGCGTGGGGTTACCTTTCTTGGCTCATCTCCCCTCTACACCGGCAGGCTAAAAGAATGCGCCTTCTGTCACGGAATTCTATCACAGAATTCTAGCTCAAGACATCATCGATCAATCCGTATTGTTGCGCACTGAACGGTGTGAACTCTCGTTCCTGCTCCATATCACTGAGCAACACTTCAAGCTTTTGCCCGGTTGCGTTTGCGAGTAGCATGGCCAGATCGTTTGTAAATCGCTGAATTTCGTTCGGCGTCCCATTTCCCCAAACGGAGGTGAGTTTCATGATTGCGCCTGGAAGGGCGCTGCGCAGTCCTTTGCTTCCTGACGCTAAAATGACTGCGCCAGTTCCGGTGGCATTCCGTATGCAAACAGTTTCAATCTTGGGCACGAAATGTTCCATAACGTCGAGAATGGCAAACGACGCCGCAACTGCTCCCCCAGGCGAGTCGATGTAGAGGCTAATTGGCGTCCTTGCATCCAATTGCTGAAGATAGAGCATTTGAGCGATTACGGCGCTTGCGACCTCGTCATTGATCTCGCCCATGAGCATAATAATTCGGTCTGAGAGCAGGCGATTGATGATCGCGGACGCTTTCGAAGGGTTCTGATTATTCATTTTTTCCAATCCTTCGCCGGTGGCCCACCCACGCAACGTCCCCTCTTACACCGCTAAGCCAAAAGAATGCGCCGTCTGACCCGGAATTCGGTTTATCCGAAAAACAATACCAAACTTTGCCCCTTTGCGGCCTGGAGCCAATTGAAGAATCGCACCATATATGACGCGCCACCCGGCTTGAAACCCATCACATCCAGCGGCTGTAAGCGTTCAATGGCGGCCTCGATCTCCGCAGGCTCCATGACGTTTATGGGGGTGTTTGGAGAGGGAGCGGGAAAGCCTGATGGCAAGGTACACGGCACTCTGCTGTCAAGGCGGACGCCCGGCGGCACACCTTTTTTCTTCAAAGCTCGATTGACCTGTGCCGAGGCGTCGTGCTCGCTGTAGTCAATCTTTTCAATGAAGTCAATTTGCTCTCCCAAATGACGTATCAAGGCTTCGAGCGCAAATACATACTTCTGTTTGTCCGCGATCTTGCCGGTCATAATCAGGGCGGTCAGCACCTCTCGAAGCGTGGGCGCGTCCGGATCGTCTTCGCGATTCATCGGATCGTCATCGTCTTCGATAATATCGGCGTTGGTCTCGAACAATTCCTGCAACCCTGCGGTGTCGCCGCAACCAAAGCAACTCAACAATTCGTTCATGTCCACGCGGTAAACTGTCAGGCTCATGCCCATACTCATACATCCCCTGCTACGCCCCTACCATCACCTTCGTCACCGCCGTCCAATCCCCATTCGGCTCGCCGCCGTCCCAGAAGCTCATGCACTCGACACGAATTCAACTCAGGATTTTGTCGTATTCTGCGTGCGAACCAATCCAAAACCAGGTCATCGTATCGTCGCGCAATTTACCGAGCACTCGCCAACCACGCGACACGCGTACGGAGTAAACAGGTTCCTTTTGATGCACTTTCTTAAAACGCAGGCTGGGATGACGCGGATTGTCGCGCCATAAGCGATACGCCTTACGCGCCAAATCCTTCACATCGTCAGGCAATGTGGCGAAGCGTTCGCGAAAGGCATCGGTGATTTTCGAATTCACAATTGATCGATTCCGAGGTCGCGCACGCGTCCGGCTTTGAGATCCTCATCGACTTGCGCCGATAATCTCGCAAGTTTGTCCTGCGATTTGGCGAAGGCTTCATCCCAGCGACGCTCATCCTCAAGTTCGTCCAGGATTAACGATGCAATACCGTCCTGTTCGGTATCAGGTAACGACTTCACCTTTTTGAATGCTTGTTCAAGCAACTGTGTCATTTTGAAGTCTCCTTGGTGGGGAGCTTAAATGTTTACGAAAAAAATACCAGAGCAGGCACGAAACTACGCTCCCACCGTCACTTTCGCCACCGCCGTCCAATCCCCGTTCGCCTCGCCGCCGTCCCAGAAGCTCATGCGGTATTCGCACGGCTGCCGACCTTGCCAGGCTCATCGCTTCTTCCCCCCGAAGCCGGGGATGGCCGCGGCCTGTTTCATCCACGACGCGGCCTGGCGTTCGTCGAGGTCGTCCACGGATGCGAGGTCCACGCCGCGCGAGTCCTTGCCCATCCCGATCGGCGTAACCGGCGGTACGGGGGTGAGTGACGTGCCGCGCCCGAACGTGAGCTTGACGTGGCCCGCGAAGCCGCCGCAACAGAAGCACCAGCCGTCGCCGACGCCATACCACGCCATGCCCCACTTCACGCAGCGCTGCAAGCCCGGCAGCGTCTTGGCCGCCAGGGCATCGACGCGTTCGGCGATGGCGCGTTGCGGCTGCGGCAGCCAGCGGATGTAGGCGAAGACCGGCTCGTCGCCGTCCGCGGCCTTCGCGGGGCTTGCCCTGCCAGTCATGGCGGCCGGCAGCGCCGTGGCGACTTTGCCTTGCGCGGCCGTGCGCTTGCCGGGTTTGCGAGCCTTCGTCTTCGCGGCCATGTTCATTCTCCGAGAGCCTTGCTGTTGCTTGCCACCACCTTCAGTGGTGGCAAGCAACAGCGAAATAAGTTCAACCTCCCTTCACTGAGTCAACCAAGCCCCCGTGGGTTCCCCCGTGGCTTCGTCAATATGCACGACCATGCCGCCTCCAAATCTGACAAATCCGGGTGGGGCTGGCGGAGAAAACGAAACGCCCCAATACGGCTCTGGATATGTCACCACTTGGTATACACGGGTCTTTGGATCGTAGCTCTGTACTTTGCCATACGACGTGCCGTCAATTCCAGTAATCTCACCATCGCTGGCGTGAAGCATGATCACACAGGGCTGCTCGAGAAAATGAGTCCACTGCGGCTGATGTTGTCGCACAAATTCTTTAGCTTTGGTAACAAGGATATATTCGAGATCGGTTTCCATTTCGTCGTGCTCCAAGCCACCAGTGAATCTTACCTAATTCTTCTGGTCGGATGCGTCCGCTTTTTTCTGAGTCCCGTCCGTTTTCTTCGCGGCCTCATCCGCCTTCTTCGCGGCTGCGTCTGGCTTCTTCTCAGGTTCCGGTTTCTTCGGCTGCGGCAGTTGTTCGACGCGCCGATTCAAGAACGGATAACTCGTGACAACCTCCGTGATTAGCGTCTGCATGTGATAGCCGTCGCGCGCGAGATTCTCCACCATGCCGTCCACCACGATTTCATCGTAGCCTTCGAGCTGGCGGCACAACGCGTAGGCCAGCAGCTTCTCGGTGAGATTGCGCGCGAGTTCTTCCTTGCGTCCGGCGATGATGGCTTTCAACTCGCGTGGCGACCTGAATTGCTTACCGCCCGGCAGCTCGCCCGCGGCGTCGATCGGCCCGCCCGAGTCGTCCTTGTCCCGCCAGCGCCCGATGGCGTCGAAATTCTCGAGGCCGAAGCCGATCGGGTCGAGAATCTTGTGGCAGTTGGCGCAGACGGCATTGGTGCGGTGCAGTTCCGTGCGCTGGCGCAGCGTCAGGTCCGCCACTTTTTTCTGGTCCTGCTTGTCCAGGGCCGGGACGTTCGGCGGCGGCGGGGGGATATGCTCGCCGAGAACCTGCTCGAGCACCCACACGCCGCGCTTCACAGCGCTGGTGCGTTCCGGAAACGAGGTCATCGCGAGAACGGCGGGCATGGCGAGGATGCCGCCGCGATTCGCATCCGCCAATTCCACCCGGCGCATCTCCGGACCGCTGATCCGATCTTGCAGGCCGTAGAGCGCGGCGAGCGGGCCGTTGAGGTACGTGTAATCGCAGTCCACCAGATCGACGACGCTCCGGTTCTCGCGCACGATGCTCTCGAAGAACAGCCGCACCTCGTCGTTCATCGCCGCGCGCATCACGGGCGTCATCTGCGGGAACTTCACCAGATCGAACGTCTTGCTTTCCAGGCCGCCAATCCCCAGCCACTGCACGCCGAAACCGTCGAACAACGCGCGCGACCGGCCATCATTGAGCATGCGCTTCACTTGCGCCCGGAGCACGGGCGGTTCGTGAAGCTTCCCGCTGTCCGCAAGAGCCAAAAGTTCCGCATCCGGCATCGTGGCCCAGAGAAAATAGGACAGGCGCGATGCGAGTTGATAATCATCCAGCGGAACGACGGCCTTGCCCTTCTCGGGTTCTTTTCCGGGAGTGATGAATAGAAACTGCGGCGATACCAGGATCGCTTTAAGCATCAGCCGCAGCGACGCCGTGTACGAAAGCTTGTTCGCCTGTCCCAAGTCGAAGACCTTCGCCAGCGTCTCAACTTCCTCTTCCGACGCCGGCCGGCGATACGCGCGCTGCGCCAGCGACCGAGCCACCATCTTCGCCGTATCCCGATCTCCGCGCGTCGCCTTGCCGAATAGCCGCGTCTGCGCTTCCGCCGGAGGCCCATCCTTCGGCCCGAGCACGCGCTCCAGCACGGCGTTCGCAATGGCGAGGTACTGTTCCGTCTGCATCGGCGAAAGCGCGTTGAGATACCCCGCGCCCGCCACATCGTCGGGCAGATCCGAGACGACCGACGGATCGACGCCGAGGAAATCATGCAGCGTGTTGCCAAACTCCGCCTTCGTCAGCCGCCGGATCACGAATTGTCCGGGATCCCTCACGCTGAGGTATTTAAGCTGCTCCATCGCCGCCGCGAATTTCTGCCGTTCCTCGTCCGTCGGCTGCTTCTTGTCTTCCGGCGGCATGTCGTGCGTCTTCACATTGGCAACAGCGAGCTGCCAATTTCTGCGAAACTCGCCGCCTTCGGGACGGTTGACGGCGTACGAAAACGTCACGCCGCCCTTCCGTTTGTTTTCGCCGTGGCACTCGTAGCAATAAGTTTTGATGAACGGAGTCACTTCGGTTTTAAACGTCTTCACCGCCGCCGTTCGGCGCCCGTCCGCCTCGGAGTCGTCCAAAGAAGCCGCGAAAGAGCGCCCCAGCGCGCCAAGCGCCATGCTCACGATGGCGACGGTCATCAGCCCGCTACGAGGGACATTGGATAACGTCATGCTGTGTTCGTGCCTCAGAAGAGGTCTTCACCACGGCGCGATCGCCAGTCTTGGAGTACACCCGGCGGCGCGCAGTTCCAATAAATTTCCGTGATGGGTCCTATCGATATTTGCAAGACTTGCAGACGCGCAGTAGCTCGCCGTTGCTAAACGGGAATGCGCCCAATCGCAGCTCACTACAATGAAACGCGGATTTGAGGACACTGCGGCGGAAGGGCTTCAGCTCGCAAATGCGCCCGAGAAAACGAACTATTTTTCGCCGCGCGTTTTCGCAAATTCGCGTCTATAATGAATGCGATTTGAATGCGGCGATCCGCGGCAAACTGAATCAGCGGTCGCTGCGCGCGAATTATGCTTTATTCTTGACAAAAAGGTGGAAATTTATGGGGGGGGGGTATAATACCTCGCTTGAATCATGCCGGGGAGGATGGCGCATGAGACGATTTCTTTTTGGGCGCGCGCTACGCGGTGCTGCTTGCATTTTAACGCTGACTTGCGTTTGTTCGGTGCGAGCGGCGTCAGGACCCGTCGCCTACTATACTTTTGACGAAGTGTCCGGAACTGTAGCCCAAGATTCATCGGGAAATGGATACAATGGAACGCTCACCGGTGGCGTGACCCGGGTGCAAGGCGTTCTCAATGGCGCCTTGGCTTTTGACGGATCCACCGGATATGTCAGCATTCCAAATTCACCCAATCTTACGGGAGGAAGTGTCACCGTGGCGGCTTGGATTTACCGGCAAAGCGGTGTTCAGAAAAAGTTTGTTTCCAAATGGGACGACAACACCGGCAACTACCAGTTCGATTTTCAAGTTTACACGGATTCAAAACTCTGGTTTCAATTACAGAATGGTGCGAATGTGGGCCTCGTTTGGCAAGGCACCACGGTGATCAACCTGAATCAATGGTATCATGTAGCCGCGGTGGCCGACGCAAGTACCGGTCAGGTTAGTCTCTATGTCAATGGCGTACTGGAAACACTGCAATCGCAAACTTCCTGGGACGGGACGATACGAAACGTCAACATGGAGATGAATATCGGGCGCAAGGCGACGGGGGGCGATTATTGGAGCGGCTCGATTGACGATGTCAGGATATACAACCGCGCATTATCAGCGGCGGAGATCACTGCGCTCGCAACGGCGCCGCCGACCGCTGTCGCGGATTCGTTCCAGACACAGGTCAATACACAATTGTCGGTTGCCGTTCCAGGTGTGCTTGGGAATGACATTGATCCGCAGGCATTTGGATTGAACGCCGTTCTTGATGGCACCGTGTCGCATGGAACATTGGCGCTCAATTCGAACGGTTCATTCACCTATACTCCGGCGGCTGGATTCGTCGGTATTGACTCGTTTACTTACCATGTTGTTAATTCCAAGAATCAGACCTCAGCCCCGGTTACAGTTTCGCTGCCGATCGTGACGCGATGGCACCTTACGATTCCGATTGCGGGAAGCTACCAAGTTCCGAGTGGCTCCATTTACACGCCCGTTTATGCCATCTCAACATTCGGCGATCCGTCGGGCACGATTAATTTCATGGAGATTACCGATACGGACGACCAAGCCGGAGGCAGGGACTATGACTGTGAAGCGCTTTTGCATACATCGTCAACGATTGACCATAACACCCTATTTACAGGACAGGCGGGTGCCGGGCAGATCGGCCGGAATACAAGCGGGTATCCTGATATTATGACTTTCTATGCGAAGTATGATTTTGAGACCGCAACCTTCTCAACTTCGACGCCTGGATCAGGCACATTTATTATTCAAAGCAGGAAGCCTTTGGCTTTTGACAACACGGAAACACTTTACGCCCGATGCTGGTTCAATCGCGGAGACGGCCATCCTGGACCGCTCATAAGCAATCTCAGCGTTTTAGCAGACATTACCTGCATTCATATGCCTGGCGCGGTGATGCAAGGAGCGTCACAAAACACGCTCACTTGGACGCCCTCTCCCGCCAATGCGGCCATTGCTCAACAACTCTATCGCGCGTCGTCGTCGGCTGGGCCGTTTACTCTGTTGCAGAGTTTCTCGGACAATACGACATCGAGTTTTACCGACTCCACAATGGTTGGCGGCAGTACCTATTATTACAAAGTAGTTGCGCTAGGAGGCGGCGGCATCGTTGGGGCAGATTCGAATGTTTTGGCGGTGATGGGTATTTCTACTACCGTAACGGCATGCAATGCTCCAGCGGCAATCGTTTACGGCGACGCAACAGCCGCGCTGTCAGCGACGGTAAGTGCCAACCAAGTCGTTAATTCTGGCGCGATTACATTTCAGCTCATGAACGGCGCAAGCACCGTCGGATCAGCGGTGGTTTCCGGCACGGTTACAAATGGAGTTGCCAGCGTGGATTATGCTATTCCCATGGGGACGCCTGCCGGTAGTTATACAATTGTGGCAAGCTATAGCGGAAACAGCACTTTCATTAGCAGCACCGATAATACGAAGCAACTGACGATTGACGTCGCACCTCTTTCAATTTCTGCAGACAATTTATCGCGCACCTACGGCGCAGCCAATCCCACGCTCACCGGCGTCATCACCGGCATTCAGAACAGCGACAACATTTCAGCAACGTATGCGACGAGCGCCACGCCGTCGAGTCCGGTTGGAAACTACAGCATTACGCCGACTGTGGCTGATCCGTCGTCGAAGCTTGGAAATTATTCGCTCACGGTGACCAATGGTACGTTAATGGTGGGCAAAGCGCCGTTGGTAGTGACGCCGGCGAATGTGAGCAGAACGTATGGCGATGCCAATCCCGTGTTGAGCGGGGCGGTCAGCGGCGCGCAGAATGGCGATGCGATTTCGGCGAGTTATTCGACGCAGGCGGCGGCGGGCAGCGGGGTGGGGGCGTACGCGATCACCGCGACGGTGAACGATCCCGGTAACGCGCTGCCCAATTATGCGCTGACGCTTAACGCGGGCACGCTGACGATCAATCCCGCGGGGTTGAGCGTGGTTGTGGATAGCGCTGCGCGCGTATTTGGCGCGGCGAATCCGGTGTTTACCGGCACGCTCAGCGGCGTCGTGAACGGCGACAACATTACCGCGGCCTATTCGTCCAAAGCGACGGCGGCATCGTCGGCGGGCACGTACGCCATCACGGCGACGCTGGCTGATCCGGGCAGCAAATTGGGCAATTACACGCTCGCGGAAACCGACGGCACGCTGACGATCTCGCAGGCGACGCCGCTGCTGACGTGGCCGGCGCCCGCGCGCATTTTCGCGGGCGTGCCGCTGGACCAAACGCAATTAGCGGCGAGCGCGACCGATGCGATTTCGAGCGCAACAATTCCGGGCACGTTCACCTATACGCCCGCGCCCGGCACGGTGCTCGCGCCCGGTTTGGCGCAGGTATTGAGCGTGACGTTTACGCCCAACGACGCGGTCGATTACACGAGCGCATCGGCGCAGACGAGCATCGATGTCGATCCCGCGATTGCGCCGGCGATCACGAGCGCGCTCGGCGCGTCCACCTCTCTGAATGCGGCGTTCGCGTATACGATCACCGCCGACGGCAGCACGCCTCTGGCGTTCAGCGCAACAGGCTTGCCTGATGGCCTGATGTTAAACGGCGCCGACATCGGCGGCAATCCGACATCAAGTGGCGTGTTCAACGTGACGCTCACGGCCACCAATTATGGCGGCAGCGATTCGAAGATCTTAAAGCTCACCGTCATCGGCAGCGGCACAAATCACGCGCCGGTGATCGCGTCGCCGCCGATGGCATCGGCTAATCCCTCGGTTGTCGGCACTGCGCTTTTCTTCTCCGCACAAGCGACGGATGCAGACGGCGACGCGCTCGATTACGCGTGGGATTTTGGCGACGGTACAGTCGCGGACGGCGCAAGTGTCTCGAAGATTTTCACCGCCCCGGGCGTGTACGCCGTGACGGTGACGGTGTCCGACGGTCAGGCCAGCGCCACGCAAAGCGTCGATCTGGTCGTCAACGCTCAAGCGTCGCAGGACGTTTTTGCCGTGACGAAAATCAGGCTTGGGTTTAGCTTCGTGAAAAGCGGCAATGATAACCTGTCGCTCT
>DATGGK010000056.1:0-79190 GCA_035308565.1 Planctomycetota bacterium
CCGCCCACACTGAAACCATCGCCAAACCGTTTTACATGGGCAAATTCACCGTGACACAAGCTCAGTTCGAAGCACTCGTCGGCATAAACCCCAGCCGTTTCAAAGGCGCGCAACAACCCGTCGAGCAAGTGACGTGGCTGCACGCCAGCAATTTCTGCTATTTCCTCACCGCACAATTCAAGTCGCAACTCCCCGCGCACGCATCCTTCCAACTTCCCACCGAGCCACAATGGGAATTCGCCTGTCGCGCCGGCACTACCAATACCTTTAACACCGGCAACACCATCTCCACCGACGAAGCGAATTTCAACGGAAGCGGCCCATCCCTCTATTTGCGTGGCAAAGGAATCTTCCGAGACAAAACCACACCCGTCGGCTCCTTTAAGCCAAACGCCTTCGGACTCTACGACATGCACGGAAATGTGTATCAATGGTGCCAGCTCAATTCGTACACGTCACGCTCCGAATCCTGCCCCGTCCGTGGCGGCTGCTGGGGAGCCGACCCGAAACTCTGCCGCAGTGCCTTCAGCGATTCCTACCCCGCCGGCCAAGTGCATCACGGCATCGGCTTTCGAGTGTGCCTGTCCTGCCCGTAGAATTCCATCGCGATGCGCCTGTGCAGATGAAGCGTTTGTGTTGCTTTAAGCAGTAATTGAGATAACGTACTGGCATGAATTTAAGCGTCGAAACCGAGCAAGAAGTGGACCGGCGATGGATCGCAGAAATTCCTGAATTGTCGGGAGTCATGGCCTATGGCGCCACGCGGCAGGATGCGGTCGCGCGTGCGGAGGCGCTGGCGCTGCGCGTGATGCAATCCCGATTGTACTTGTTTACCGCCTTGAATTGTTATTAATTTGACCCCATTCATTTTTCACTATTTTTCGGCCGCGACGCTCCGATAATAGTGGCATGGACGAACGGAGCCTTCAAGCCGAAATCGAGCGGTTGCGACCCGAGAATGCGCAGTTGCGCAACAAAGTCTCCGAACTTGAAGCCCGCGTCGAGAAATTGCTGGGGATCGTCGAGTCCCTTCAGCGCGGCCACAAACGCCAGGCCGCGCCATTTTCAAAGGGTCCGCCCAAACCCGATCCCAAACCGCCCGGACGCAAGCCCGGCGACGCCTACGGCCGTCAAGCCAATCGTGCGATCCCGCCGGTCATCGACGAGACTTACGAAGCCCCGCTTCCGTTTGACTGCCCTTTCTGCCACGGCGATGTGGTGTTCGAAAAAATCGAACCCCAGTACCAAACTGAGATTCCGCGCAAACCCATCCATCGCCAGTTCAAGGTCCACATCGGCCGCTGCTCGTGCTGCGGCAAGCGCGTTCAAGGCCGTCATTCGCTGCAAACCTCCAACGCGCTCGGCGCCGCACGCAGCCAACTGGGTCCCGACGCGCAGGCACTCGCCACGATTCTCAATAAGGAGGCCGGCCTTTCGCACGGCAAAATCAGCCGCTTTTTTCAGTTCGCGTTCGGCATCGGCATCGTGCGTGCCACGCCCGCGCGAACGATGCTGCGCGCGGCGCAACGCGTGCTGCCGGCCTATGGCGAAATTCAGATCGCCGTCAAACACAGCGACTGGGTCGTGCCCGACGAAACCGGCTGGAAAGTTGGCGGACTTTTGCAGTGGCTGCATGCCTTCGTCACCGAGCACGCGACGCTGTATGTGATCCGCCCCAGCCGCGGGTTCGATGTCCCCGAAGAAGCGCTCGGAGCCGATTATTCCGGCGACATGACCCACGATGGCTGGCCCGTCTACGAACAGTTTTATGCCGCGCATCACGGCGCGTGCAACGGCCACTTGTTCACGCGCAGCAACCGGCTGCTGGAGACGGCCAGCGGCGGCGCGGTGATTTTTCCGCGCGCGGTCAAGGCGCTGCTGCACAAAGGCCTGGCCATCCGCAACGCGCGCGAGGCCGGCGAAATCTCGCTGGAGCAAGCCTCGGCGAAAGCAGGCAAGTTGACCGAGCGTCTTGAAAAGTTGTGCGGACCCAAGGCGCATCCCGGTAACGAGCGGCTGGCGAAATTCCTGCATTGGAACCGATACGATGTGTTCCGCTATTTGAGCCGTCCGAACTTGAAAGCGACCAATTGGCTGGCCGAGCAAGCCTTGAGGCCGGCGGTAGTGAACCGGAAAGTGTGGGGCGGCAACCGGACACAAAACGGCGCGAATGCCCAAGGCGTGCTGATCTCGGTGCTGCGAACGCTCGCGCAAAAAAGCCGCTACGCTCTGGACTACCTCGCCCAAACGCTTCGAGCCCCACCGGGAAAAGCACCGCGCCTGCTACTCCAAGCCACTTGACACACCGCCCGAAGCACCGTTCAATTCAACTTGACCTGGATGGCGGTAAACAATTACTCCCGATTTTTAATTGATTGAAATCCGCAGTTGAGATTGATTGCGCGCCGGATAGATTTCATTTATGAAACATTTCTCCACAGTTTTGGATTCCGCCGACAACCTTTCCTTGGATGAACAAGCTGAACTTGCGGAAATCCTTCGTCACCGCATCGCGGAGAAACGGCGCGCGGAGATCGTCGCCGCGGTTAAAGAAGCGCGGGCTGAGTTTGCGGCAGGCAAGCTTAAACCGGCGACAGCAAGAGCCATTTTTAACAGGCTGCTAAAGTGAAGCGGGAACTATTGCCCAGCGCGGCCTTTGTGCGCATGTCGCGAAGGCTTTCGAAGAAGCGTCCGGGCGACGCCCAAGATTTGCTTGCCGCCATGGAATTGATGGCGGTAGACGTCTTTCATCCCGCCTTACGCGCTCATAAATTGAAAGGCAAACTGGCTCCGTCCTGGGCCTGCTCCGCGGGTTATGATCTGCGCGTCGTTTTCCAACTGGTGATGCACGAGGGCCGTGAAGCTATCTTGCTTGAAGCGGTGGGAATGCACGACGAAGTCTATTAGCGGACAGGCTGAAATCAAAATGCGCCTAGCCCTTCTCACACTCCTCTTCGCCACCACCGTCGCGCCCGCCCTCGACTCCCCGCCCGAAACAAAGTGGATGTCCGACGCCAAATTCGGCCTCTTCGTGCACTACCAATACCGCATCCTCCTCGGCCTCTCCGTCCGCACCAAACCCCAGTTCCCAAAACTCGAGCAGATGAACGCAGAGGAATGGAACCGCTTCGTCGATGGCTTCGACGCCAAAGTCTTCGCCGAGCAGATGGCCCAAGCCCGCGCCGGCTGGGTGCTCTTTTGTCTCGACGACCACTACTTCGCCTGGCCTTGTGCGCCCAACAAATCCTTCGACGCCTTCACCGGCTTCGCACCCGGCGAAAAATGTTCGCGCCGCGATTTGATCCTCGATGTCGCCGACGCGCTCAACGCCAAAGGCGTGAAACTCATCGTCTATTTCGCCGGCTTGAACGGCTACATGTTCGAGCCGAAAGTCCTTGCCGGCCTTGCCGAACCGCCCAAAGGCCGCGGCGGCCTCAACGAAAAATCGCCGCCGTCCCCCGAAACGCGCAAGCGCCGCCTCGCGATCCTGAAAGAATACGCCGACCGCTACAAAGACAAAATCGCCGGCTGGTGGTTTGACGGCATGGAACCCAACACCTACGACAGCGACACCGACAACTGGGACGCCATCTCAGCAATCGTCCGCGCGCCAAACCCGAACGCCGTGATCGCCTTCAGCTACGGCCACAACGAACAAGCCTGCCTCCACAAAGGCGCCGACGACTACACCGGTGGCGACACTTGGACCAAGCAGGACCTCAAGCGCCTCACGCCCAAAAATCTCCCGCCCAAAGAAGGCATCCTCTGGCACGGCAAAATCTACTGCGGAAACGTCTATCACGGCCAAGGCGACGCCAACCAATTCAAAGACGAAGAACTCATCGACTGGATCGCCGCCTGCAACGCCCAAGGCGGCATCTGCACGTTGGATTGGCCCTTCGATCCGAAGACAGGCTTGCTCAAAGATTTCGGATTCGAACAGTTGAAACGAGTGGCGAATGGAGTGAAAACGATTAAACCTTGAAACGTTGAGTTTTGCATTTTGAATTTTGAATTTTCCCTCATGTGCCTCCCCGCCTGCACCCTCCAACTCGCCGAAGCCCACTCGCGGCGACAAATGCTCCGCTCCCTCGGCATCGCCGCCGCCGCCGCAACCGTCGCCCCGCTCGCCATCAAAGCCGACGACCCGCCCCCGCGCACCTCTTTCAACCGCGTCATCGACCTCACCCATACCCTCACGCCCAACTTCCCAACGCCCTTCAAAGACCCCCTCACGCTCGAACAAATCAGCAAGCTCGGCAAAGACAAATGGAACATCTTCCGCTGGCATTTGATCGAACACATCGGCACGCACATCGACGCGCCGCTGCATTGCACCGACGGTGAAAGCGTCGACAAAATCTCCGCCGAACGCCTTGTCGGCCCACTGGCCGTGATCGACATCCGCGACCGCGTCGCCCAAAATCCCGACGCGCACCTGACGCTCGAAGACCTCAAAGCCTGGGAGAAAAAAAACGGCCCCATTCCCAATGGAGCCGTGGTGGCGCTCAACAGCGGCTGGGATTCCTACGTCAGCCAGCCGAAGAAGTTTCTCGGCCAGGACGAAAAAGGAAACTACCACCTGCCCGGCTTCGATCTCGCCGCCGTTCAATTCCTGCACGAAGACCGCAAAGTCATCGGCATCGCGACCGACACGCTCAACCTCGACGCCTCCAACGCCGGCGATTTTCCAGTGCATCATTATTGGTTAGGACACGGAAAATGGGGTCTTGAGAATGTCGCAAACTTAGGCCAGCTTCCCGCCGCAGGCGCAACAATCGTTGTCGGCGCGCCGAAAATTGCTGGATGCACCGGCGGGCCGAGCCGTGTGTTTGCGTTGGTGCGTTAATTCGCGAATTGGATAGTGACGTTCGTTGTTCACTCTGTTGTCGCGCGCCTTGCCGTTCTCCGCGCCTCCGCGCCTTTGCGTGAGAACCGATTGCGCTTATATCTGACCCCTGACCCCTGACGCCTGACCCCTGACTCCTGACCCCTGACCCCTGACCCCTGACCCCTGACTCCTGACCCCTGACCCCTATTCCTCGTCGCCCATCGCCGGAATCGCCTGAAACCGGCACACGTACCGCGCCGGGCAGCGCGCTCCGCCGCAATCGAGCGGACGAACGGCAAAATTCCCGCTTAAAATTTCACTCACGCGCCCGCGCGCCACATCGAACAATCCGCCCGCCGGCGCCGACACATCCAGAAACGTGCGCAAGTCGCCCAGCGGCCAGCTCTGCACCGCGATCACTTTTGCTTTTCCGTCGCGGCTGCGGAAGGGCGTGTCGCGCAGCGCGTAAAATCCCGCCGCGGAATTCGTCCAAACACTATCCATGTCCACGTCGATCTTTTTTTCTTCTTTCAAATCCATCAACAGCGACACGGCCGCCGCGGCGTAAATGGGAAGCTGCGCCGACAACAATTGTTCGATCTGCTCCTCTTTCGTCTTCTCGCGATACGAGGTCCCGCGCCCCGACTTGTAATCGATCACGCGCAGACCCACAACGGTCGCCACGCCGCCGCGCTCTTCGATTTTAAAATCGATCCGGTCGATGCGCCCTTTGATGCGCAGCGCCGTCTTCCCCTCTCCCTCCGGGAGAGGGCCGACGGGCGTACCCGCCCGCGGGGTGAGGGGAAGCCGTTCGCCTTCATCCTGATGTCGAAATTCTGACTTCTGACCTCTGGCCTCCGCACTCAGCGGCACCACAATCTCCCGCGTCCCATTGTCGTTGTCCGGCCCAAACGGAAATTCCACGCGCGCCGGAAAAAACCCATCCGCCGGTTCGAGCAGTTCGCAATCCAGCCACTTCCCCAGCAGCGCGCGAAGCCGCTGCTCCTGGAATTTCCAGAAGCCCGGATGGCCGGTGAATTTTTCCAGCGACGTGCGCGCCATCTCTTCGCCGGCAAAAAAGAGCAGACGGTTGAGGTACGCGCTGCGTTTCGAGCAATCCAGCCGCGCGGTGAGATGCCCGTCCTTCTCCGCGCGCGCCAGTTCCTCGCGATAAAAACGATTGAGCACGCGGTGCGTTAATTCGCCCAGATCGAGCGGCGAAATCTCCTCGCCGGGTTCTTCGGAACTATCGAGCCGGCACACGCGCTCCGCAAAAAATCGGAACGGACACTGCGCCAGTTTCTCGATGTCGCTGGGCGAAAGCATCGGATCGCCAATGCCGCCCGGCGCCAGCTTCTTCGCCACCGCCGCGTGAATCTCCGCAAAAACCATCTGCGGCGGCGTGGCCTGTACCGCCGGCGTCTCGCCGGCCAGTTGCTCCACTGACGCGACAACACCGTCGAAAACGCTCGCGCTCACGGACTCGCGAGCCGGCGCGTTTTCGCCCTTCGCCGCGGCCAATGCTTGATCCAGAAAATATTGGTAGCGCGATCGTTCCACCGCCGCGCGCCGCGCAATCGCTTGCAAACGCGGCGATGAATGATACGCCGCCAGCGCCGCCGCCGATTCGACGGCCGATGCATTTGCCGCCGCCGTTTCCGTCGCCGGTGTCGCGCCGCCAAGAATCCACGCCGCGCGCAATTCCGCTTCTTCCGCTGTGAAACACTCCCCCAATTTGGGCGCCGGATGTATCGGCATGGCTACTTCCACTTCGGCGTCGAATTCCTCCCAATATTCCGACGGCCCCAGCGCCTTTCCATCGAAGTCGCATCTGGGCCGCGAAAGCAGCAGCATATCGCCGGCCGCCGCAAGCGCGCCCTCAAACAGCGCGCGCTCTTCAAGATCGTGCTCATCCGCCAGCCGCGGCGCGAGAAACAGGCGCGCGTCACGGTCGGCCAAGCGCTTGCCCAACGCCTGCCGCAGCGCGCCCTCCGCGCCCTTGCCCAACAGCGCATCCGGCCCCGGCCGCGCGGGGCACCAGCCCTCCGCCAATCCGCCAATCGCCAGCCGCTTGAAGCTCAAACCGCGCAGATCGTAATAATTCAGCACGCGCACGCCCGCGCGTTCCGCGCCCTCAGCGCGCACCGAACGTTCTTGAATCGCGAGCGCCAAAAATTCCGCGAACGTTTCCAGCGGCATCGTCTCCGCCGCCGCGCCCGGAATTGCCGCGACATCGTTCAGCGCTGCTTCGAGCGCGCTCATCGCCAAACGCTGCTTCAGCAGCGCAGTCGTCTCGCTCGCATCGCGCCTTTCGTCGGTGAATTCCGCGGCGACGCGCGCCGAGCTCAAGCCGCACGCTTCAAAGAATGCGCGCCACGCCTGCGCATGCGCGTACGCTGTCCGTTCCACGCGCATGGCGTTGAGGCGCTCAATAATGGAGAGAAGATTTCGCGCGTCAGCCGCTCGCGCGTGTTTCGTGTTGGGCGCCAAAAATCGTTCGAGCCGCTTATTCCAATAATGTGCGACGTCCGCATTCGCCGTAGCGCCATGCGCGCGGTCGATTCCCGCCTCCAAAGCCAGATCATGCAGCGCAGCGGCATCGCAACCCCGTGGTGCAGGCGTCCCGCCTGCACGGTCCATGCTTCCCGCCAGCGCCGCCACGTCCAGCGGCCCCGCGCACAAAAATCGAAACACGCTGCGCCGGTCCAACCCGTTGACGCACGCATCAACGGCGCTCAACGCCGCGCGCACCATCGGCTGAAACTGCGCCGGCTCGCCGCGCCGTTCATAGAATGGAATCCCCAGCCGCCGAAAGACGTCGTGAAGCGCCTGGCTGTACAAACCCAGGTCGCGGAACGACACGCCGATCTCGTGCGGCGCTATTTTCTCTTCCGATATCCAGCGCGCTACGCGCCGCCCAATCTCGTACACTTCCGCGTAAGGCCCCGCGCTCTCCATGCGCCGCGTGATGTTTGCGCGCGAGGCGGCGCCGGCACTCCTGTCTGCCGCGCTGAATTTCACTGCCCCAAATGTCTTCGCCAAACCCTCAAATTTTGCGCGCCGCGCCTCATCGCCAAACAGCGGCGAGTCCACGCGCACGTCATGCCCAAAGCGGATCAACGATTCAACAATGCGAAATTGAACGTACGCCAGGCGGTGAAAGTCATGCAATTCCACGCGCGCGCCCGCGCGCAACAGCCGCGGCGGAATCCGTCCGCACGCATTGAGCCGCCGCAGCAAGTCGCGCTCGAATCCCTCGCGATCCGTCGCGTTTCGTCCGAGTCGCTGTTCGTACAATTCGTACAGCCGCGCCAGGCGCATCACCGTCCGCGCCGCGCCCGCCGTTTCAGGCCGCGCTTCCAACTCCGCCGCGGCCGCGCGCAAATCCTCCGGCCGCAAACTGAGTTCTTTCCACGCTCCGATCAGCGTCTCCGCCGCGCGCAGCGCGCGCTCCGACCCCGCCACGCGCTCCAGTTCCGCCGCCTCGCTACCCCGCGCCGCGAGCTTCAGCAGCGCCTGTCGCGCCGCACTACTCGCCGCGAGCGCAGCCAAATCCGCACCCGTGGCAGGCAGCACGCGATCCAGTTGCGCCATGAATTCAGGGAATGTCAGATGCCCGCCAGTCCATGCCGCATCCGGCAGCGCATCCAGCGCCGCGTCGCGCGCAAGCACCGACGGATAAAGATGCAATGCATCCATAAGCGCACGCCGTCATAAGACGATTGCGACGAAATGCAAGGGGATCAGAGGTCAGGAGTCAGGCATCAGGGGTCAGAAGTCAGACGTCAGAAGCCAATAATCAGCGATCAGATTCAGAGAAAACAAAACCGCGCAGCGGCTTTTCGCCGCTGTTTCTGACTCCTGACCTCTGACCTCTGACCTCTGACCTCTGACCCCTGACCCCTGACCCCTCAGTTATCCTTCCGGTCCTCCAGCACATACCCGACGCCGCGGACCGTATGGATGAGTTTGTGATCGAAGGGGTCGTCCACCTTCGAGCGCAGGCGGCGCATGTGGACATCGACGATGTTGGTGCCGCAGTCGAAGTTCATGTCCCAGACCTGTTCGGCGATGAGTGTGCGCGAGAGCACTTCGCCGGCGCGGCGCGCCATCAACGACAGCAGCGCAAATTCCTTGGGCGTCAGTTCCATGCGGCGCGTGGCGCGGTGAGCTTTGTGGCGCACGAAATCGATTTCAAGATCGGCGATGCGCAGAATAGTGTCGGCGAGCGTTTTGCCGCGCCGCAGCAGCGAACGCACTCGCGCCAGCAGTTCGGAGAAGGCAAATGGCTTCACCAGATAGTCGTCGGCGCCCAGTTCGAGGCCTTTAACGCGATCATGCACCGCGTCGCGCGCGGTGAGTACCAGCACCGGCGTGTTGACTTTCGACTCGCGCAGTTTCTGCAGGACGGTCCAGCCATCGAGGCCGGGCAGCATCACGTCGAGGATGATCAGATCATAATTGGTGGAAAGCGCTTGCGATAAACCGACCTGGCCGTCGTTGGCCACATCCACCACGTAGCCGTTTTCGCCGAGCCCCTTCTGCAGATACGCCGCAGCCTTGGCTTCGTCTTCCACCACGAGAAGTTTCATGGAGTTCTCCCTGTGCATTAACGCAAAACTAAGATATTAGTGATTTCATAACACGAATGACAGACGGCTGCACGCGCAAAAACCGGATGAAAATATCTTCACGTTAGCGAGAATTAAGCGGCTGCGATGCTCTGATCGCGGCGCGAATCGTCGCGCGGCCTTCCGGCAAAATAGGCAGTCCTTTTTGCAATAAATATACGACCGAAGCGGTGCGCAAACATCGTGGCCGCGCAAAGCGCGCGACGCAATGGCTTATACCGCCTGATTTGCCGGCACGCCGCGCACTTCCGTATAGCCGCTGCGCTTGGACTTCGAACAGCCCGACATCATGAACAAACAAATGGTTACACCCAAAAGGGTCAACAAAATAGATCGTTTCCGCACGGCATCCCCCGCACTCAAAGTGGCACTCACGAATTGAGACAATTGAATTCACAGAGTTTAGCGCCTTTTTTCGCGGGTTCAAATAAATCCTTTTGTGATTTTTCAGCAATTGATACAGAAAAATCCAAAAAATCCGCTCGCCGAATTTGCGTTGAACCACACTAATCGGGTACTATGCACTACGCGCATAGTTAATCAATATTCGCCACAAGAATATTTTATCGGGGACTTTCCACATGGCAGTCACCTGGAATCTGGAGAATGCCGCGCATCTCCTGAAGCGTGCGGCATTTGGCGGATCGCTGAAAGATGTGCAGGCGTTCTTCAGCCGAAACAAAAGCGTCGATTCAGCGGTCAGCGAATTGTTGAGCTTCAAATCCGGTGGCCCCAAGCCGCCGTTCTCGAGCGACCCGCAGGACCTGCGCAAACTGCATCGCTTTACTTTCCAGCAAATCATTAACGCCAAAAAACCCGCCGATGCCTGCCGCGAAAAGCTCGTGCTGTTCTGGCATAACCACTTGGTCAGCGGCGTGTCGAAGCAGCAGGACGGCTTCGCGATGTCCGTTCAAAACGCGCTGTTCCGTTCGTTCGCAAAAGGCAATTTCAAGAGCCTCGTGCGCGCGTTCAATAAAGACGAGGCCAACCTCTTTTATCTGGACGGCATCACCAATCAAGCCACGTCGGAAACCGATAAAGACGTGCCGAAAGCCGAGCCGAACGAGAATTTCGGCCGCGAGGTCATGGAACTGTTCACGTTGGGCGTTTATCAGTTCGACGCCGATGCCGGCTTCGACGATTCGCATCCGAATTATACCGAAAACGATGTCCACCAACTCGCGCGCGCGCTGACCGGATGGGTCAACGTCTCGAAAAAAGGCGTGGGCGAATGGAGCCAGGATTTGCCCTATTGGGACGGCGGGCGCTGCGACGACAACGGCGACGGCAAGCCCGATGACGTCACGATTTTCGGCGTGACCAACAACAATTTCCGCATCGACGACGCCGTCGCCGGCACGCCGGACGACGTGCTGGGCCTGATTTTTTCGCAGCCGGATTTTGAAGGAAACACCCAGACGGCGATGTTTCTGGCGCGAAAATTCTGGACGGCGTACGTCTACGCGTGGCCTTCGCCCGGCCTCAAAAGCATCCTCGCGCCGCTGGCGCAGACATTTGTCGATGCCAAATTCGAGGTCGAACCGCTGCTGCGCGCGATTTTCACACACGACGAATTCTATAGCGATCAAGCCAAATCGAGGACCGTGAAAAACCCCGTCGAATACATCGCCGCGTCGATGAAATTGCTGGGCATCAACACCGACGGCAAAAACGTCGGTGGCAGTCCGGAACTCGGCGACGCCGCGTCCGACATGGGCATGCGCCTGTTCGATCCGCCGAACGTCGCGGGATTCAAGGGCGGTTTGACTTGGATCAACAGCAGCACGCTGCTGGCGCGCCTCGATTTCGCGCGCAATCTCGCCGCGTCTGACAAAGGCAAGAACAGCTTCAAACTCGACGTGATCCCCGGCCTGCCTAAAAGCGCCGCCGCCGATCCGCAAGTAGTGGTGGACGCAATTCTCAGTTACCTCGGCCTCAACAGCGGCCCGCTGGCGATCACCGCCGACGAACGCAACGAACTGCTGACGTACGCAACCTCAGGCGGCCCCACGCTGGACCTCTCGTCCACAACCACCGACGATGCGCGAATCAAAGTGCGAGGCTTGTTGTCGTTAGCGATGCAAACGCCGGAATACATGATGCATTGACGGAATGTGGAATGTGGAATGTGGAATGCGGAATTTGGAATGTCTGACTCTTATCTAAAGGAGGGGCGATGAACACGAGACCGCCGGCGCAAAGTTTTGAGGATTTGGATATTTGGAAATTAAGCCATCAGTTAGTCCTCAATGGCTATCGACTCACGGCGTCGTTTCCAAAACACGAACTCTATGGAGTCACATCTCAGTTACGACGCGCAATGGTATCGGTGCCATCGAACATTGCGGAAGGATTCAAGAGGAGAAGTAAGCCCGACAAAGTCCGATTCTTGAACATCGCGCAAGGTTCATTGGAAGAAACAAGATATCTGCTCATTCTTTCCCGCGACTTAGGCTACACCGCGACCACGTTGAAAGAGGACATAGACGTCATTGCTAAAAAGCTCGTAAATTACGCGCATTCGATCATGCCAATGTGAATGAGCAAGACACTCAAAGGAACCCTGACCGTCCGAGTTCATAAATTCTGCATTCCACATTCCACCTTCTACATTCCGAGGTTTTATGAGCTGCAATCGTCGCGATTTCTTAAAAGGCATGGCCGCGTGTTTCGCCGGCGGCGTGATGGGCCGCGGCGGCGGCATCTTCAAACTGCGCGGTACGCACGTGAGTTTTTCCGCGGCGCCGCGCGGCATGCCGGGCGGAAATATCGTGGTTTTTGTGCAGCTCTCCGGCGGCAACGACGGCATCAACATGGTTTACCCGCTCAACGGAAAGCAGCGCAGCAACTACGAAATGGCGCGCCCGACGCTGGCGCTGCCCATCGACACAACCACCATGCAGCCATGGGTGGACGCAAAAATCGGCGGAACGGCGGTGCTCGACATCGGCCAGAATGTGGACGGCAATAATTACGCTTTCAACCCGGCGATGGGCGCATTGCATAATCTCTTCACGCAAGGCAAACTGGCCGTGCTGCCGGGCGTGCATTATCCGGCGGCGAATCACTCGCATTTCGAAAGCACCAACATTTACACCAGCGCCGATCCCAGCGGCAACAACGCGGACGGCTGGTTCGGCAAATTCCTGAACTTGGATTCCGGTTACAGCGCATCCGATGTGCCGACCGTGATCATGGGCGATTCACAATCGCCGCTCTTTACGCCGTCTGTGCCCGGCATTTTTACGTTCAGCAATTTGGACGCGCTGCAATTTCCCGCGAATGATGACGGGCAATTGAAGGCGATGATCTTCAACGATTATTGCGCCATGGCCAGCGGCCGCGACGGGAACGCGTTTCCGGAGATGGTAAAAATCGCGCAGACCGCGCACGCGACCGTGACGCATCTGACCGAATTCTACAATCCGGCGGGCGCCGACGGAATGTTGATCCCCGCCAAAGTGCAGGCGCTGCTGCTCGACAAGGACGGCAACTACAGCCGCGACAACCCGCTGATTTATTCGTCGCCGCTGAACACGGACGTGAATCCCGCCATTCAGGGCAACGATCTCGCCACCGATCTCAAACACGTCGCCGCGATCATCCGGGCCGATGTCGGCGCGCGTTTCTTCCACGTGACCATCGGCGGATTCGACACGCATTCCGAACAGGAGAAGGGCCTGTATCATTCAAGCTTGCTGAATCAACTGAGCGAAGCACTGGCCGCATTCTACGCCGAGTTGGGCCAGGCCGTAACGTTGCCCGCCGCATTGACCGGCTATCAGACCGGCGATCTGACCAACAACGTGGCGCTGGTTTCGTTCTCCGAATTTGGCCGCACGATCACGCAGAACGCGACCGATCCCAACAAAGCCGGCACCGATCATGCCGCCAGCGCGCCGCAGTTGGTGCTGGGCGGAAAAGTGCTCGGCGGACAATACGGCGTGTATCCGCAATTGGACGATCCGGGCGCCGAAGCGCAGGACGATTTGAAATTGACGACCGATTTCCGAGATGTGTTTGGTACGATGTTGGACAAGTGGCTGAATGTCCCGGTCGCCGATTTGGGTCCGGGCACGGGCAAGATTCTCACGCCCACGTCCGTCGCGGATCAAGACGGCAACAGCTACACCGCGTACACGCCGTTGGGATTCCTGTAGAACGGAGCGGCGGCACTCCTGCCGCCGAAAGTCAAGATTGAGATCAACGGCGGCAAGAGTGCCGCCGCTCCCTGTTTTCTTGCAGCAAAATCCGCGCGGAATCGTCCCTCTTTATTAAGAGTTTGGCGCGGCGAGCCGGTGTATACACGTCCGCACATTAAATGACGCTCAACCCGTTTTTGGAGATCACATTCATGAAGAAAGCTTGGATTGCTGTCTGTCTGCTCTTCGCGTTTGGCTGCAGCGTGAGCGCTTTGGGCGCCGACGACGCCAAGAAGGGCAAGAAGGACCCGCCCGCCGACGGTTCGACCATCACGATCACGGGAATGATGGCCGTCAAAGCCAAAGACGCCAAAGCCGACATCGTCTGTCGCATGACCTCCGGCAACCAGAAGATGGACCCAGTCTACAACCTCGTCGCCACCGGCGAATTGGCAACCAAGATTCAATCCATGCGCGAAAACGGCGACCGCGTCAAAGTCACCGGCAAAGTCACGGGCGACAACATTGAAGTCGCATCGATTGAGCGAGTTGTCTACATGAAGAAATAATCAAGAACCGCGACCGCAAGGGAGCGAGCATCTTCAACGACAAAACGGGCTGAAGCGCCAAGGCGTCTTCAGCCCGTTTGCATTGTATAACCGTAGAACGGAGCTCCGCTCGGTTCAGCACGAAATGTAGAAATGTAGAACGGAGCTCCGCTCCGTTCAGCACGAAAATAGAGCGAGGCGGCGAATTGTTGGGCGCGAAATTGAACGGAGCGGAGCTCCGTTCTACGCTACCTTCTTCACCGCTTCGCGCCGTTTCGCGCGGTGCTCCGCGCGGCGCGCTTTCTTGCGTTCCCAACCCGTGTGCTTCTTCTGTGCCATGTCGCATTATCCTTTCTAATCGAAATTGAAGCGCGAGTTTCTACCAGAAACGGGTCGCGATTAACAGTACAATCGGCGCAATTTTGACGATGAAGAACACGACATGGCCCAATCCCGCGATTATCCTGAAGTCATGACCATCGAACAGGTCGCCGAATACTTGCAGTTGCATCCGCAGGTCGTCTACCGGCACGTGCGCGCGGGAACGCTGCCGGTCAGCCGCATCGGCCGAACGATCCGCTTCAAAAAATCGGTGCTCGACGCCTTTCTCGAAAGCGGCGCGTGGTCGTCGGCGGGAAAATTCATCGATTTCGCAAACCGCAAGAACGCCGACAAGACAGATGTGAAACCACCAGCCACGCTCACACCGCCATCGCCGCCGCATCTTCCGGCGATTGAACCAAAGCAAACCGCCGATCCAAAAACCCCGCGCCGTCCCACGCGTTTTTCGGCGGACATCGATTGACCGACAGCGCCGCGCACGTCAGTAAGCGGCATTTTTTGGAGGACTTAAATCATGCTCCTGGCCCGCATCGTCGGAAACGTCACCGCCACGCGCAAAGCCGAACGCCTCGACGGCATGCGCTTTCTGCTCGCGCGCCCCTACGCGCAACCCGGCGTCGCGCCCACCGCGGGCCTGCTCGTCGCCGCCGACACACTCGGCGCCGGCCCCGGTGAAGATGTGCTGCTGGCGACTGGCCGCGCTGCGCGCATTGCCGTCGGCGCCGCGGACGAAGCCCCGATCGATGCGGCGGTGATGGCGATTGTGGATGGGATGGAGGTGGATAAGAAGGCGGGGTGAGAAATGTGACATTCCTGCCGATTTGAAAACCGGAGTTAATATCAATGCTCGCAGAACCATTAAACAACGCGCAGCTAAAGGAAGTTCTTATCAGGGCACTTGCTGCCGTAAAGGTGCGCTACTCAATACACGCAGAACGGGAAATGCAAAAGGATTGGGTGCAGCACCGGACTTGCAGTTGCCCTCTCCCTTCGGGAGAGGGCCGACGCATGTACTCATGCGCGGGGTGAGGGGAATTCGGCGCTCGAATAAGATTCCCGCGCTTCCCCTCACCCCGCGAGCGAGTACGCTCATTCCCCCTCTCCCCGTGGGAGAGGGGGAATGAGCCGCAACTCCGGTGATGCACCCAAAAGGATTTGCTTACAAGAACTGATGTAGAGTATGTACTTCGCGCCGGTAGAATGTACGAGCCGGCAGAGATGGAGAACGGAACATGGCGTTATCGGATTCGAAATCAGCGGATCGTGGTCGTGGCGGCGCTGCGATCCGAAACGGAGGCGACCGTCGTAACGGCGTGGAGGCTACGCAGATGAATCGTTGCCTGCAGTGCGGTACGGCTATGATTGTACACATCGAAAATTACAAAGACAGTTTGCTTGGCGTGCCTGCGCTTCTTCTTGGTATCGAGATCTACCGCTGTCCAAATTGCGGTGAATACGAAATCGTCATCCCATGCCATAGCGGGTTGCTGCGCTTCATTGCGCATAAATTACTTGAGAAGCCCTCGCGCTTCGCCGGCAACGAAATCGCATATTTGCGCAAATACCTTGACATGACGGCAGACGAGCTTGCGAAGCAAATTGGCGTCAAGCGGGGCACGATCTCGCGGTGGGAAAGAAATAGCGAGCGTATTGGCATCGTCGCGGACCGGTTGCTCCGCATGCTCGTTTATTGTGCGAAGCCGAATGCGGGTTTCCCGGCCGAAAAATTCTCGCGAATTTCATCGCGTGTCGGTAATCCGCTCAAGTTTGTATTGCGGTTCAATGGGACGGAGTGGGAGACTGTTGAGCAAGTCAACGGTAAAAACACGAAGCGCTACTTTAACCCTTCACACGCGCTGGCAAGCTGAACTTGTTTTGTCACGCAAACGCATTCCCATTCTGCCACCCCGTTTTCCCCGTCACGCGAAAATGTTCCAGCCGCCGGATCGCCAATTCGCAGAAAATCGGATCGGTGTCGAGCGTGAAACACTCCCGTCCGAGCCGCTCGCAGGCCAGCAGCGTCGTGCCTGAATGCGCGAAAAAGTCGATCACCGCGTCGCCGGCGTTGGAACTCGCGCGCACGATTCGCTCGATGCATTTCAACGGCTTCTGCGCGTAGCAGCCGCTCACGTTTTCCTGCATTCGGTAGAAGACCTGCTGAATGTCCACCCACACGTTCCCCGCGCGGATGTTTTCGTTTTTTCCGCGCTCGATATTTTCGGTGAGCTCGCCGCCGACATTTTTGTAATAGCCGCGCAGAATTTTGGGAATATCCGTGTATTCGGCCTCAATGTTGAACGCCGCATTGCCGCGCTCGTAGTAGAGCAGCTCCTGGCGCACCGCCATCCAATTCTTCTGCGTGCCGAAACCGCGCTGGTTGCGCATGGTAATGAATGATCGCGGGCGAAAATCGAAGCCGCGCATCATCAGCATGAAATCCGGCAGCGGCTGAAAGTCGTCGTTCTGGTCCGCGCCCAGCCACACATACAGCGCCGCATCCGGCGCGAGCGCCGCCTGGGTCGTCTCGATCCAGCGCCGGCACCACTCAATGTACGCCTCGACCGAACGCCGTTCGAAAACCGCGAGATTGTACGGCGGATCGTGAATCGCCAGAGTAGCCGCGCGCCCGCTCATCAGTGCCGCCACCGCGCTCGCGTCCGTCGCATCCACGCATCCGACGCCGTGCTTTCCCAATGGATCGCGCCAAATTTCACCGGGCTTCAAGCGGCAATGGGGCAGCAAGTGAGCGCGCAATTCAGGCGCCGTATCGAGCCGGGGCAGGGGAGAGTTATGCATTCAAGCTTTTTTTCCGCGCCCCCGCGCCTCCGCGTGAGAAAAAAAACGGCCCCGCGCAGCTCTTGCGCGAGGCCGTTCTAATCGCCAATGTCCAGTCGTTTACATTCTCGCCGCCAGCGCCGCCAAATCCGCCATGCGGTTGCTGAAGCCCCATTCGTTGTCGTACCAGCTCACCACTTTCACCACGCGCTTCTGGACCACGTTGGTCAGCAAACTGTCCACAATCGAACTGTGCGAATCGTGCACGATATCGCTGCTGACGATCGGGTCCGCCGTGTAGCCCAGAATCCCCTTCATCGGCCCATCGCTGGCCGCTTTGAGCGCCGCGTTGACTTCTTCTTTCGTCACGTCTTTCGCGACTTCGATCGCACAGTCGATCAGCGAACCCGTCGGCACCGGCACGCGGAACGCCACGCCTTCGATCTTTCCTTTCAATTCCGGAATCACTTCGCTGATCGCCTTGCTCATCCCCGTCGTCGTGGGAATGATGTTGACCCCGGCGGCGCGCGCCCTGCGCAGGTCTTCGTGAATCAAATCGTTGACTTTTTGGTCGTTCGTGTACGCATGGATCGTGCTCACGTAGCCTTTGACGATGCCGAAGCTGTCGTTGAGCACCTTCATCACCGGCGCGGTGCAGTTGGTCGTGCAGCTCGCGTTTGAAAACGTGAGGTGCTCGGGCTTGAGATCTTTCTCGTTGACGCCGAAGACGATCGTCGCGTCCACGCCTTCTTTGGACGGCGCGCTCAGCAGCACTTTCTTGGCGCCGGCGGTGAGGTGATCGCCGAATCCGCCCTTGTCGCTATGCCGAGCCGTGAACAGCCCCGTGCATTCGGCGCAGATGGCGACTTCAAGCTTGCCCCACGGCAAATCCTTCGGCGCGCGAATTTTGCTCACGGCAATCTTGTGCCCGTTGACAATCAAATGATCGCCTTCCGCGGCCACTTCGCCCGGGAAACGCCCGTGCACGGAATCGTATTTCAATAAATGAGCCAGGTGCCTGGCGTCCGTCAGGTCGTTGATCCCGACCACGTCAAAATCCTTCGGGCGCGTCGCCAGCACTCTGAAGAACAACCGTCCGATGCGGCCGAAGCCGTTGATACCCACTCGAATTCCCATTGCAATTCTCCCAACAAAAAGCCGCACCAGATTCAGCGCCAATGCCGAAGGAAGGGGCGGCGTGTCTGTGATAAAGCCGCAAATAATCTTAGCGCGCGGCGAGGCGGAGTCAACAAATCTGCGATAACTTGTGCCAAGAAATTGCCTGATTGAAGCGCTATTTCGTGTATAAAAGACGTTCACAAACAAGCGCAAAGAAGGAGCATCCATGTCCACCCTTTCCCCAAAACCCCGCCTCAACCGCCTCTTCGCCGCCAGCGGCAAATGTTTCGACGTCGCCATCGACCACGGTTTTTTCAACGAACTCTCCTTCTTAAGCGGCATCGAAAGCATGGAAAAAGCCATCGCCACCATCGTCGCCGCCAATCCCGACGCGATTCAACTCACCGTTGGCCAAGCCGAAATTCTGCAGCGGATTCCCGGCAAACAAAAACCCTCGCTGGTCCTGCGTACCGATGTTGCTAACGTATACGGCAGCGTGCTGCCGCGCTTTCTCTTCAGCAAACTCATCGACGACGCCGTCGAACAGGCGCTGCGCCTCGATGCCGCGTGCGTCGTCGTGAATCTGCTGCTGCTCCCCAATCAGCCCGAACTGCATCACGCCTGCATCGAAAACATCTGCAAACTCAAACCCGCCTGCGACCGCTACGCCATGCCGCTGATGATCGAACCGCTGGTCATGCAGCCCAATGAAAAGAAGGGCGGCTACATGGTCGATGGCGACCTCAACAAAATTCTCCCGCTCGTGCGCCAGGCGCGCGAACTCGGTGCCGACATCATCAAAGCAGACCCCTGCGACGACGTGACGCAGTATCACAAAGTCATCGAAGCCGCCGGCGTACCGGTGCTCCCGCGCGGCGGCGGCCGCGCGCCGGACCGAGAAATCTTTGAACGCACTGTCGAATTGATGAAGCTTGGCTCCAGCGGCATCGTTTACGGCCGCAACGTGATTCAGCACGCGAATCCAAAGGGCATGACGGAAGCATTCATGGCGATCGTTCATCGCGGAGCGGGGGTGGAGGACGCGATGAGGATTGTAAGCGCGAAGTGATGTTGAGGTTGTATAATATGGTCCGCAAACGAAGGGGGCACTATGCCGGTTCACAATTGGAAAGGAATTGAAGACGGGATTTTTCATGACCTGCACGGCGCGTGGATTCAACAAATTCGCAAGGCGCTCAATTCCGGTCTGCTTCCCCGCGGTTTTGAAGCGAAGTCCGAGCAGCGGTCCGCGCAGATTATTCCTGATGTGCTCACCTTGGAAATGAACCCCCTGAAGGGGCGGAAAGCAATCGACGAATTGAGTGGCGGAACGGCAGTCCTGGCGCCGCCGAAAGCTGTGTTAAAAACCAGCTTGGATATGCTGTCGTATGCAAACAGACAAAACAGGATTGTGATTCAGCACGCGTCGGGGAAAAAAGTTGTCGGCGTCTTCGAGATCGTGTCACGGGGAAACAAGTCGGGCCGCGGCAATTTGAACGAGTTCATTGCCAAAGCTTGGTCGTGTTTGCAGCAGGGAATTCACTTTTCCTACGTCGATGTTCACCCACCGGGCTTGCTGGACCCATGCGGTATTCACGGTGAAATCTGTTTCGAAAGCGGTCACGAGCCGCCGAAACTCCCCCGCACAAAAAAACTCTGCGCCGCGGGATATGAAGCAACCGAGACAATTACTGCGTTTGTAAATCCGTTTGGCGTTGGCGACCTTATTCCCGAAACGCCGCTATTCCTTCGACGCGGCTTTCATGTCATGCTGCCGCTGGAGCAAACTTACAACGAAGCATTTACATACTTCGGTGAAGAATCGAAGGAAATCGTAGAGCACAACACACACGCTTCCTCCCGGTAAACATCGTTCGCGAGTATTGCTTCCATGCACACTATTCGTTTCGGAATCATCGGCTGCGGCCTCATGGGCCGCGAATTCGCCTCCGCCGCCGCGCGCTGGTGCCACCTACTGGACCTAAACGTCCGACCGGAGATCGTCGCCATTTGCGACAAAAACGCGGAACTCTTCGGTTGGTACAAAAAGAATTTCCCGTCAATCCAATTCTACACGAGCGAACACAAGGAACTCCTCGCGCGCAGCGATGTGGCCGCCGTCTACTGCGCCGTGCCGCACAATCTCCACGCCGAAATCTACGAAGACATCATCCGCGCAAGGAAGCATCTCCTCGGCGAAAAACCGTTTGGCATCGACAAAGCCGCCAACGATCGCATCCTCGCCGCCATCGCCGCGCATCCGAACGTCTTCGTGCGCTGCTCGTCGGAATTCCCTTATTTCCCCGCCGTGCAGCGCATCGTCGCCGCGGCGCGCGCGAAAAAATTTGGCATGATCCTCGAAGCGGAATCCGGATTTCATCATTCGTCCGACATCGATCCGAACAAGCCCATTAATTGGAAGCGCATGATCCGCTTCAACGGCGAATACGGCTGCATGGGCGATCTGGGCATGCACACGCTGCACGTGCCGCTGCGCCTGGGCTGGATGCCGCTGGACGTGCGCGCGCTGCTGATGAAGGCCGTCAAAGAACGCCCCGGCAAAGACGGCAAGCTCGAACCCTGCGAAACCTGGGACAATGCGATCCTGCAATGCAACGCCCGCGATACGCTCGACACCGGCGGCGGCGGAACCTTCCCGCTGACGATCACCACCAAACGCATTTCGCCGGGCGACACCGATAACTGGTTCCTGCGCGTCCGCGGCACGCGCCTCTCGATGGAATTTTCAACGAAAGAACCGAAGACCATCCGCTGGATGGAGTACGCGCCTGGCGGCGAGCAGGCCTGGAAAAGCGAAGAACTCGGCTACGCCGCGCCCTTCAAATCAATCACCGGCCACATCTTCGAATTCGGTTTCACCGACGCGATCCTGCAAATGTGGGCCGCGTTCTGCGTGGAACTGACCGAAGGCGCGAAAGCCGTGCCGTTCGGGTGCGTCACACCGGAAGAGACGCGCGTGAGCCATAAGCTTTTCACCGCGGCGTTGGAATCGCAGAAGGGGAATAAGGTGGTAAATCTGGAATGAAGTCAATGCGCGATCTGCCAAAGAAGCGGCCACTGTTTCAGATACATCTCTCCACTGCCATCGTGTTGATGTTCGCGGCTGGAGCGATGATTTGGGCGAACGCGGTTCCAAAAAAAGTGTTCGAAGGAAAAAACCCATTTACCGGAGGCGTTTGGCAAGACAAGGTGTATGGTTGGCCAATCTATACGATGATGCGCACCGAGGGTGATATCGAAGTTAAGCCTGAACGGCAAGGCTCGTTTCTTGTTTCCGGCATAATCAATGGTATCCCATGTTTGTTCCTGTTGGTTTTATTAGCTCACATTTGCGAGCGGTACATCTTTAGTCGCGAAGTGCGAAAGGAGGAACGGTGAAAAAGAGATCCACGCGCGGGCCTACGAAGCACGATGCGTCGCGCGGCGCCGCAGTTCACCAGTTTATAGTGCGTGAAAGGATCGCCGAGATAAATTCTCGCGCCATGAAAGTGCTTATGAAAGAACTCGGACCGGGCGACTTCGTCCGTTTCATGGCGCAGAATTTTTCCGGCAAGCGCGACTACTCGCGCGACCGACATAAGTTGAACCGAAATTTAACGCTCGACGACATCAAAGCAAAACTTGAGCAAAAGAAATAGCCAAAGTGCAGGCGATGCAAAAGAGAACAAAACGCGCAGCCGAAAAAAAAGAACTCGGCATCGACGAACAATTAATGATGACCGCTGCCAGAGGCACGAATGGCGACATCGTCGAAAAGAAATGAGCGCCGATGCGTTAAATCGACTTTGCAATCAGCCGCAAACGAAACGGCCCGCGCAGCGCGGGCCGTTTCTAAAATCCAATTCGCGAGGATTCTCGCGATTCGTTGTTCCTCCCGCTCTTTGCGCCTTCGCGCCTTTGCGTGAGAATAAATTCATTCCCTCAAATGCACCGCCAGCAGCGACAAATCCGCCGGCGTCACCCCGTCCAGCCGCAGCGCCTGCCCGAACGTCCGCGGCCGATGCTTGTTCAATTTCTCAATCGCCTCGCGCCCCAGCCCGCCCACCGCTTTGTAATCCACCGCCTCCGGAATCAGCCGGTTCTCCAAATGCCGCATCCGCTCGACCTGATCCGTCTGCCGCTTCAAATACCCTTCGTATTTCGCCTCAATCTGCACCGCCTCCGCCACGGCATTCAGTGCGTGCGGTGCCGCGCCAATCTGCACCGCGCCGCTCTCGTCAATGTAATTCCCCAGCGTCTCCAGCGAATGCTCCGGCATGCGCAGCATGTTCCAATACGATTTCACCGATCCAGCCGGCCGATGTTCGCGCAAATAATTCTCCGCCTCCGCAATCGCCGCGCGTTTCGCATCCACCGCGCCAAGCGCCGCGGCATCCAACAGCCCCAGCCGCCGCGCATGTTCCGCCAGCCGCCGGTCCGCATTGTCCTGCCGCAGCAACAAGCGATATTCGCTCCGCGACGTAAAGAGACGATACGGCTCGACAATCTCCTTTGTCACCAGATCGTCGATCATGATCCCGATGTACGCCTCGTCGCGCCCCAGCACGAACGAATCCGCGCCCTTCGTCTTCACCGCCAAAGCCGCGTTGATCCCCGCGATGATCCCCTGCCCCGCCGCCTCTTCATAGCCGCTCGTCCCGTTAATCTGCCCGGCCAGATACAAATTCTCGACGCGCCGAGTCGCCAGCGTTTGCACGATCTGATGCGGCGGGACCATGTCGTATTCAATCGCGTAACCAAAGCGCAGCACTTCCGCGTCTTCGCAGCCCGGCACGCTCCGCACCAATTCAAACTGCACTTCCGGCGGCAAACTCGTCGAAAGTCCGTTGACGTAAAACTCTTCCGTGTCCGAGCCTTCCGGTTCAAGGAAAATCTGGTGGCTGGCCTTGTCGGCGAATTTTACAATCTTGTCCTCCACCGACGGACAATAGCGCGGCCCTAAACTCTTGATCTGCCCCGTATACAACGGCGCGCGATGCAGATTTGCGCGGATCAGTTCATGCGTGCGCGCCGTCGTGTGCGTGAGGTAGCAGCATAGACTCGGCCGCTCGATTTTCTTCGTGCGATAACTGAACGCCGGCGGCGGATCGTCGCCCCACTGCTCTTCCAGGTTGCGCAGATTCAGCGTCCGCCCGTTCAAGCGCGGCGGCGTCCCCGTCTTCAAGCGCCGCAGTTCAAAACCGAGCGCCTCCAGCGACCCCGACAAACTCATCGCCGCGACTTCGCCCGCCCGCCCGCCCCGGCTCTGCTTGGTCCCCTGATGAATCAGCCCGCGCAGAAAAGTCCCCGTCGTCAAAATCACCGCGTCCGCAGTGTACGTCAGCCCGCTCCCCCCGCGAATCCCCGCCACGCGTAGCGACTGTACCGCCGGCGTCCCGCCGGCCCGATCCAAATCCTCAACACTCGCCCCATCCCTCAGCCTCTTCAACCGCTCCCGATAAGCCTCCACATTCGCCGTCCCGCCGCCCATCTCCTCGACAATCAATTCCTCCACCATCTCCTGCCGCAGCGTCAAATTCGGCGTGCGCTCAATAAGCTGCTTCATCAAAATCGCATACAGCCGCTTGTCGCACTGCGCCCGCGGCGACTGCACCGCCGGCCCGCGCGAGCGGTTCAGCATCCGAAACTGAATCCCCGACCGGTCCGTGATCAACCCCTGCGCCCCGCCCAGCGCATCCACTTCCCGCACCGCAATCCCCTTCGCCGTCCCGCCCACAGCCGGATTGCAAGACATCTGCGCAACCGCCTCCAGCGCAATCGTCGTCAACAGCGTGCGACAGCCCATGCGCGCCGCGGCTAGAGCCGCTTCGCAGCCGGCGTGCCCGGCACCGACGACGATGACGTCGTAGTGGCATTCGGAGGGAAGAGAAAAAGTAGAATCCATAAAAGCCGACCGTATGCCCGGCTCGAAAACACGAGGGGCACAATTATTCATTCGGAAGACCGAGTTTGCAGAGCAGTTTTAGCGCCGCTTCCAACTTTCCAGCCCCGCACTTGGGGCCCTTCTTTAATCGGACGCGTTTCATTGCTTCAGCATGTTCGGACCCCTGCTCTCGAAACGCGTCGTATGTGGCGGCCAGTTCCAATACGACGGGATTGGAATCTGCCATGGTGTTGATTGAGGACTGAAATCTTTTAATTTCAGGAAGCACTGCCTTTTCCGAAGCGGTCAAGACGTAATAGGGCGAACCTTCAGAATTCGTTTTGAGTTCCTCCTTGACCAATCCGAATTGCTCGACAATTCCAATCTCAGCCTGTAGTCCTTCGCTGTACGGGCCGTAAAAGTGGATTGAGTAGTCGTAATCGGTCGGCATGCCCAATCTTTGCAAGAGTTTGATTGTCTTTTGCAGGCGTGTACGGCCTACAACCGTCCGATTTGGATGCGCTGCAATGACTGCGGAAAGCCAGAAAAAGCGAAGGGGATTCATTTTCGTGTCCTCTGTATTGTTTCCTTTGCGATCTTTTCGATCTCGCCGCGCAATCCTTCCGGGAAGTAGTGCCGGTGCAATACTCGTCGTTTTTTGAGCGCGTCAACTGAGTCAGTCAATTGGCTCAACTCGCGCGGTTCCCCTGCCGAATTCTGAACGTAGATCATCTTTGCGGGCTTTTCGGCGTCTGGGTCATAGGGTTTGTATGGCGTGTCTGCTGCGCTATCAAGACAAAACACCACTTCCGGATCGTGCCCTTTTGACGCAACCATTTCTCTGCATCGTGCGACAAAACTGTTGTAATCCTCCAATTCATGATGCACTTCGGTGACATCCAGCCCTTTGTACAGTCGGCGATTGAGCAGCGCAACTCCCAAAGATTTAGCTAATTCATCGGCGCAGTCAACTGTTCTCTTCAGAAATTCCACAATTGTCGCGTCGTCCAATTGAAGGTACGTCTGCAAATCGATCTTCCCCGAAAAGGCCCGCACCAGCGCGGCGGGTGCGCCGGGAACAACCGTTTTTCGCTCATCGTCACCGTCGCACTTCGCAAGCAATTCCTTAAAGCGCTTGAAAAGCAGACGCAACATCACCTCGGCCGATCGAGTTGCCTTGTGGAAATAGACCGTTTGGTACATGTGGTGCCGGGCAAAAACGTACGTCTCCGCGGCAAAGAGCGCCTTGGAATCGAGAATCAACCGGCCTTTCTCCGGATCGGGCAAGAGATGCTCGACGATCCACGCCAAATCGAATTCACCGTAATTCGTTCCCGTGGCGTGACTGTCACGCAACAAATAATCGAAACGGTCAGCGTCGAGCTGGCTTGAAATGATGCCCGACAAATAGCTGGGAATTCCCTCCATTGATTTGCGATCTTCCGCGTTCTCATCGAAAAAATGTGCGAACTTCGAAGGCAAATTCTCGTCTTTCTTCTCACGCAGAACGGCATTCACCTCAGTCGAAGAATCCGCGATGATCTCGCGCGTCCGGTTTTCATGCGGGTCTCCAGTGATTTTTTCAAATGCGTGTGAAAATGGACCATGCCCCAGATCGTGGAGGAGCGCTGCGACCAGCACGAATTTCTTGTGCTCGGGCTTGAGTTTCCTGCCCATGACGTCGCCAAGCCGAATCAAAAAACGTCGCGCAGTCTGCATGACTCCAATTGAATGCGAAAAACGGCTGTGATTTGCCCCGGGAAACACAAATTCCGTGAAACCAAGCTGTTTGATCCGCCGAAGACGCTGAAATTCTCTCGTGTCGATCAGTTTTAATAGCAGCTGGTCGCACTCATTGTTCCCAAATGGAATGATATTGTGTATGGGGTCGCGCAAGATGACCGGCCAGTTTTTGGGCATTGCTGATCACCCTCGATCATCTCTCTATGGGTCAATCATCGGTATTCTCAATCCACTCTCGTCAATAGTCAAAGCCCGTTCAACATCGCCGCCCGCCCCGAACTCTTAATCCCAAACGTCACCCCGCTCCGATACACCCGCCCATCCAACACAATTGTCACCCACCCGCTGCGCGCGGTGCCATCCTGATACGGCGACATGAACGCGCTCGACAAATCGCCATACTTCCCGCTCATCGTCACATCGATCGTCGCCGTGCGCGGACTTCCCGCCGCCAGCCGCGATTTCACCGACACCGCCGCGCCGTCCACTTTCGCCACGCCGCGCGCGTCCAAGCCTACCGCGCGCGCCACACCTGCGACGCTGACGCCGAGACGTTTTCCCGCCGGCTGAAAATCCAAATTCACTGCTATGGTCGCGCGCAAACGGATCGAATACGTATCCGCGCAATTGCAGCGCGCGGGCGTCTTGCCTTGCTTGATCTGCGCGGCGATGCCGCCAAGCTGCACGCTCTCCGCCAAAAGACCGTTGGCCCCATCCAGCGGCGTCGCTGCCGCGGACGACGGATCGCTCCCCCACGCCAACTCCAGCGCATTGTCGAAACCGTCGCCGTCGTCGTCGTTGCCGCCGTTCGGACCCGACTGCGCCGCATTCACCGGCAGCACCAGCACCGTCAGCGGCTGGCTCTCCGCGCGCCCGCCTTTCACCTGCACCGTCAGCGTCCCCGAATACGTGCCGGGATTCGTGAAGGTGTGCGAGCACACGTTTTGGTTTATTGTGAAGATCCCGTCGCCGAAATCCCAATTCCACATCAGCCCGCGCGCTTCCGACGCCGCCGAAAACTGCACGGGAAATCCCGCGTAGGCCGGATTGGGCGTCACCCACGGCCCGCTGGTCGTGAGCAATCCCGTCACCGCCACGACTTGAAAACTCAATTGCGGCGGAATCGAATAATTGGCCTGATCGTCGGGTAGAAATTGCGCCGTCAGCGTGTGCGTGCCGTCGCTCAACACCGTACCCATCGGCGGATCGTACGCGAATTGTCCCGGCACATCCGACTCCGCGTTAAAGATTGTCGCGTCGAGCGCCTTGCCCGCGCGCACGCTTTGAGGCGGGTACCACGTCAGCGTCGGCGTGCCTTTCGCCACGTTCAACGTCACGGTCACCGGAAGCGAGTCCGGCCCAGGATCGTACGGCGTGAACACCACCGACAACGAATGCGGCCCGGCGCCCAACACCGTGCCAAACGTCGGCGCGTACGTGAAATACCCGGGCACGCCCGCCGTCGCATTGAGCTGTACTGCGCTCAGCGGCGTCGGATATGTGATGCTCGCGGGATCGCTCCAGTGCAGATTGTATTTTCCGCCGTCGCCGATATCGAATTCCACCGGCGCGACCATCGCCTCGGTCCAATTGCCCGCGTTCGTGCCGACATCGTGAAACGATTCTTCCGTCAGCACGAACTGACACGCGTAATGCGCCTGCGGCATCGCCAATGTCCCCGGCAGCGCGCGCGTCGGTTCCCATTCGCCGTAAATCCCGACCGCCGTTGACGGGCTGCTCACGTCATACGCGGGATTGCCCGTCGTGTCCGGCCGCACGGTGTTGAAAATCGGTCCGTCGTTGCTTGTCGGCGAACGCTGCGACGTACGCCAAAGCACGTGATAACTGTTGTTACCGTCGAAATGAATCGACGCGTTGCCGTTTTCGTCCGTTAAAAAAAACGCGATGTTCAAATAGCCCTGATACGCATAATTCGGATTGTCCTTGTTGGCGTTGTAATCCGCGTCGTTGGAATTCGCCGGATTCGGATACTGCCGCCACCAGCGCCCGATAAATCCCAGCCGCTCGTTGGTCGCGTCGTCGGCGTCGCCGCCTGTGTACAACTTCGAAGGCCGCCCGCCGAGTTTAATCTGATACGCAAAATTCGGCTTCAATCCCGTCGCCTGAATCGAACCGTACAAGTACGCCGCGCCCGCCGTGTCCATCGACACGTTCACCTGCGCGTTCGAATACGAATAGTTTTGAATGTACGCCGCACTGAAGACCTGCTCCAGGTAATCCTTAAAGCGGAAATTCCCCGGCGCCGCTGGCTGCAGCGCAAAATCCTGCGCGCACGCGCACGCCGCGATCAACGCCAGCGCCGCGCAGCTTAAAGAGCGTTTCAGCGAATCAGTCATAGTCTCCGTGGCGCAGGCATCCCGCCCGCGATTATTTTCCGATTTGTGAGTGATTTTGAGCGCCACTTTGGGTTGCTTAATACGCCCTAATAGGGCCTATAAGGCCGCATCCCAACTGACACCCACCCGCCACGCGATCGCTCCCTCACTTTTCCGCAGCCAGTCGCGGCAAATCCCGCACAATCTCCAGCATGAACCAATCCGGCAGCCGCTTGTTCGAGGTTTCATCGTCGCCGATCAGCACCTGCGCCAATTCCAAATTAATCTCCGCCAAATCCTTGATCAGCCGCTTGGCGTTGTGGACCAGTTCGCCTTCCTGCGCGCGCTGAGCGGAGTCTTGCGGCAGGCGGCGCAGCAGTTGCGCGCGAACCATCTGCACGAGCATGTACAGGAAACTCGTGTCGCCTCCGGCTGCGGCACCGCCGTCCTGCGGGCGCGGCCATGTTTTTTCGCCGCGCAGCAGTTCCTCGACGTTGAATTTCTCGCGCCGCATCTGCGCGAACGTCTTGAACTGCGCCGCGTGCGACGGACTCAACACGCCCTGCGCCAGCAGCCATGTCTTGGTCACGTCCAGCGCCTCGCCGTAGCTTTTCATGCAATCGCTGAGGATGTGCCAACTGCGCGGCGTCGAGAACGGTTCCTGTGTTTTCGGAATCGGCGCGTGCAGTTGGTCGGGCTTCATGCGGATGTAATCCATCACGTCGGCGTGAATGTCATTCTGCGCGGCCCACTTGAGCCAGTCCTGCGCGTCGGCTTTGAGTTCCACGTGAACCATGCGGTTGATCAGCGCGCTGGACATCTGCCGCACGATGGCCTGATCGTGCGCGCGATTGCCGGCGCCGATGACAATCGAATTCTTGTGTAACTTGTAATTGCCCAGCCGCCGGTCGTGAATCAGGCTGTAAAACGCTTTCTGCACTTCGGTGGACGAGGCGTTCAATTCGTCGAGAAAAAGCAGATACGGTTCCTCGCGCGCAATCTGCTCCGGCGGACAAAAGCGGCTCTTGCCGCCGACGATCTGCGGCACGCCGATGAGGTCTTCCGGCGCCAGTTGCGTCCCCAGCAGCGTGACGACATCGATTCCGACTTCGATCGCGAATTGTTCGACGAGACTCGACTTCCCAATCCCCGGCGGCCCCCAAATGAAGACGGGGCGCACACTGGCGACATGGAGCAGGAAATCGATGAGTTCACCGGGGCGGATAGTTTTCATGGGTTACGCGCCGATCTCTTGGAGCCGCGACGGGAAATGTACTCCGAAAGAATTGCGGTAAGCAGAAGGATTGCAAGCGCAAAGACGATGTCGTTTGCGATAGCGACGAAGTTCAGAACGAAATCGCGAGTCGGCGGATAGCTGAACACGCCTCGTTTGTCCTCAAGGTAAACACATTGTGGACAGCCAAGCGACTCAAGGCGATCGATTGAAACTTGCAGATTCTTCAAAGCGTCTTGCCGATTTGGCGAATCTGGGAAAAACTCAGTTATTATATGCAATGAAAGTTGGGGATACCCATAGCCGGTATCGCAAATCCAGGTTCCTTTACCCACGTCCCTCGGGTCGACCACCCGCAGCCGCACATTCGCCCAAATCAGCCCGCCCGCGACAAACATCAACACAATCGCGGTCGAAAGATGAATTTGAAATCTGGGCAGCACCATTCAATAGCTCCAAACACATTTTGCGCGAAATGATTCGCTTTGCCCTAACAATTTTCCGAAAATACAATCGGCAATTTTTCGAGAGCCGATTCAGTGCAGAACGCTTCACCAACCGAGCCGCCCCATCCATTGCGCGATTCCAGCGCCTGGCTTTCCCACCTCGCCTTCGCCGCCGTCCTGCTCTATTTCGCCTACGTCTACAGCGGCATCCTCTTCCTCACCGAAGGCGTCACCGAGCGCGACGGATTCTATCACGCGCGCTATTCGCAGATGCTGCCGCAGCGCGGGCTTTCGCGTGAATTGCCGTGGATGCAGTTTACCGATTGGAAGGAGCATTTCTGCGACAAGGATTTTCTTTATCATGTTTATCTTGTTCCATTCACACGCAACGCCGCGGAACCGCTGCCCGGCGCGAAATGGGGGACGCTTGTTCTTTTCCTCGGCGCGCTGACGGCGCTTTATTTTGTGCTGCGAAAATGGAACGTGCCGTTCGCTGTTTTGTGGGTCGCGCTGCTGGGTGTGGGGAGCGCTTATTTTCTCACGCGCATGTTCATGGTCCGCTCGCACTGCCTGTCCGTGCTGCTGATGATCGTGGCCGTGCACGTCATTTTGAAGCGCCGTTTTTGGCCCTGTTTCGCGATGGCGTTTCTGTATGCGTGGTCGTACAGCGTCCCGCTGGCGATGCTGATCGCCGCCTGCGTCGCCGAAGCCGGCCGCTTTTTTGTCCAAGAACCGCGACCGCAAGGGAGCGGCATTTCGCGCGATTGGAAACAATCCGCGCGCATGCCGCTTGCCACCACCGCCGGCCTGCTCGCCGGTCTTGCGATTCACCCTTACACGCCCTACTCGCTCAAATCCATCTGGATGTTCGTCGAAATCATCCGTTCCGGCCAACTCGGCAGCGACGTGGAACTCGGCTCCGAATTTCAGCACATGACCGGCGCGGCGGCGTTCACGGTTTCAATCGGCACGACCGTCGCCGCGCTCGCCGCACTCATCGGCGCGCTGCTGCTTTTCACGCGCGTCGTCAAGAATCGCACACTCGCGCCCGAAACCGCCGCCATCGTCGCGCTCTCCACGGCGTGGTTCGTCAGCATGTTCATCTCGTTCGAGCGCTTCATCGAATACGCCGCGCCGATCGCTTGCCTCGCCTGCGGTTTCGTCGCGCGCGATATGCTCGGCCCGCTGCCGCCGTTCAATAGGCTTGCCGAAAAACCGCGCCTCATCGCGCTCGCCGGTGTGGGACTTTTTGTGATGATTTTGGCAGGCTTGCATTCATTCACCTACAACGTGACGTTTCAATTTTTCAAGCTATCGTTCGACAGATTCGCCGAAATCGCCGTTCGCTATGACCAGAACAAAGGAGATCTATCCGCTAAGGAGAAAGAGGAGCGACAATGGGTTCTGCTTCGCGAACGCTACTTCGACGGCGCGGGCAATTGGATGCGCGCGAATTTAAAGCCCGGCACCGTCGTCGCCAATTTCTACTGGGACGATTTCCCCGAATTATTCTACGGCACGCCGGAGATGTACTACCTCGTCGGCCTCGACCCCACTTTCATGCGCCTCTCGTATCCTGAGAAATCAAAAGCGCTGGAAGATATGAGGGTGAAGGAAACGCCCGGCGGTGCACTTGTGCGCGGCGCAAGTCCGCTCGATTTTGCCAAAATTAAAGCGCTCTTTGGATCAAAATATACGATTCTCCGCCGATACCGCGCCGCAAAATACGTCGAACTCCTCGACGAAAACAAGCGCCTCAAGCCCGCCGCCGCTCATGGGAAAATTGTGTACCAGGATTCGCTCGCTGTGATCTACGAATCAGATTGAGTCCGTAACTTCGAACGCGCGCCAAGCGATAATAGGCATTGCCCTCAGCGCCAACGGCGCGAACTTTTAAAGCCCAGGGCGAAGCGTACCCGCGCAGCCCTGGGTACGCAACACACGAAGTCCCAAAAGCCCCAAAGGGGCGAACTAATGGGCTTGCCACTAAACTGACACACACCCCATAAAATATTATCGGAATTTCTCCTGTTGCGTTTTTTTTGGGGTATGGGTAATGTCTGTTTGCGTGTCGGGACGGCAAGCGTTTGGGGCGTGTTGTCGAGTCGAGAGGAGAGCGGGCGCGATGGGGAAGAAGATTTACGTCGGGAATCTGAGCTACCAGACCACGAGCGACGAATTACGAACGTATTTCGCCACGTACGGGAATGTGGTAAGCGCGGAGGTGTTGAAGGATCGTGACAGCGGGCGGAGCAAGGGCTTCGGTTTCGTCGAAATGGGAACGGATCAGGAAGCGCAGGCCGCCATTGCGGGGCTGCATGGCAAGGACTTCGGAGGCCGCCCGTTGACGGTCAACGAAGCTCGCCCGCGTGAGGACCGCCCGCGAGGCGGCGGCGGTGGCGGCGGCGGCGGCGGACGCGGCGGCTACGGTGGCGGAGGCGGACGGGGCGGTGGCGGCGGTTACCGATAGTCTGTCTTCAGCGTTCTCATTCGTCCAAAATATCTCCCTCTTTTACGCAGCATCAGGCCCCCTGCGCGCGTCGTATATTGCGTGCGCAGGTAGGCCTGTGCACGTGTGCTTTATTGCCGCTTTTTTAGCGGCTCCACCGATTGAGAATCCATTCCGAGAGATACGACACTCATGAAATTGGTTCCTGCGCTTATTCTGTCCGGTGCACTGATGTTTCCGCTCACGCTTCGCGCCTCGGATGTCTATGTCCCGCCCGACCGAGAACCGTCTCCCGAGGAAACGCTTATCCTTGAACTCATGAATCGTTTCCGCGCCGATCCCAAAGCCGAAGCCCTGCGCATCGCGCCCGCCGGCGCCGCGACCATGACGTATTCGGGCAAAGGCGTCGATTGGAAAATGTTCGTCGAAGAAATGAATGAACTCAAAGCCGCGCCACCGTTGGTGTTCAATCTTGAACTGCTCGACGCCTCCCGCAAACACGCCTATTACATGATCCAAAATGAACTGACGCACGTCGAAGACCCCAACAAGCCCGCGTTTTACGGCGCGGGGTTTGGCGAGCGCTGCAAAAACAGCGGATACAAAGGTTTTGCCGGCGGCGAAAATGCATTCCGCGATCCGGGCAACGTCAAAAACAGCCACAAAGGTTTCATCACCGATTCCGGCGAAGGCCCCGGCGGGATGCAGCCCGGCCGCGGCCACCGCATGAACATGATCAACGCCGGCTATAAGGAAGTAGGCGGCTCGGCGGTCCCGCACGGCAAAGGCTTTTCCGTGGTCCACGATTTCGGCAGCCGCAAAGTCCGCATGGCCGGCGGCGTGATTTACATGGACAAAGACGGCGACAATTTCTACAGCATCGGCGAAGGCATCGGCGGCGTGACCATCAAATCCAGCGACGGCGCCTCCACCGCGACCTGGAAAAGCGGCGCGTTCGAATTGGATCTCAAAAGCGACGGGCCGGTGACCCTCACCGCTGAATACGGCGGACAGGCTTTCTCGAAAACTTTCGAGGCCGGCAAGGAGAACATCAAGTTCGATTGGATCGTCCCCGAAAAAATCGCGCTCGACCGCGCCGACCAGTTGCTCGCCGACGTCGCGAAAATCAAGGAAACGAAGTCCTCGACGTACACCAACGCCATCCTCGCGCTATGGCTCAACACGCGCGGCCTTTCGCTCGACGCCGCGCGCGCGAAGAAAATCGAAGAGATTGCCGGCAACGCCGGAGTTGAATTGGAACAGCATCAGAAAGTCGTGATCGAAGCGCTGAAGAATTTCGATCCGAAAGAATTCGGAAACATCCTCGACACGCAGCGCAAGCGCTACCGCGGCACGAGCGCCGACAGTTGGTTCCGCGAAGCTGAAACGGTCGCCAACATGAAATACAGCGCCAAAGTCCTCGACGCCGCGCCGGCCGACAATCCCAAAATCGCCGCCGCCAACAAAAAACAACTCGCCACTCAGATCGAGGAAGTCGAAAAGCAGTTGACCTACGCCCAACTCAAACAGGAACTCTCCGACTTGCTTGTGGCCTTGAAAATTCCCGACGCTCCCGCTAAACGTAGACGCAGTTGAAGTAGGACGGGCTTCCAAGCCCGTCCAGAGCAACGGAGCAGGGTATGGATTCGGGACTCCTCGGCATTCTTGGATTTTTCCTGATCGTCGTTGGGTTGCCTGTGTACGTGGGCTACCGCCTCAAACTGGCGGAAATCCGCGCGAAGCAAACCGCCGACCCCAACGCCGATCTTCTCGCCCGCATCGCCGCGCTCGAAAAAAAATGTGAAACGCTTCAAGAGCAAGTCACCGAAGCCCACATCCTGATCCACGACGAACAACGCGAGTTGGACCGCAAATTAGCCGCGCGCCTCGAAGCCGCCGGCCCCATTCCCCATTCCAATCCAATCTCACAACCGCGCCGCTCCAACTCCCCCGCGGAAGTCAAAATCCCATAGGCCTCACAGGCCCTTTAAGCCCATAGGCCCTATCAGGCGCGAATATTTTACTCCAAATTCAACCACTTCATCTCATCCGCCGTCAATTCCAAATTCACGCCCTCCATCGCCTCCCGCGTTTCATCGATGCTGCGCGGCCCAATCAGCGCGAACACCGGAAAGCGCTGGCAGAGCACATACGCCAGCGCAATGTTGATCGCCGCCACGCAGCGCTTCGCAGCCAGCTCCTCCGCGCGCTGCTTGCGCTGCCAATTCGCCGCGCTCGCCCACACGCGCGCAATTTCCTCCCCATTGGTCCTATGGGTCCCATCCGTCCTATTTCCCTCACGCGTAAAAAATCCGCGTGCCTGGCTCGACCACGCAAACAGCGGCAGCCGCGTCCGTTCAAACCAAGCCCGCGATTCATCGTCCGACGACGAAATGCAGCCGGCCCACACCGGTTCGTTGGGCCGCGCCAGGCTGAAATTGTTGCTCACCGCGCCGAAGCCGCGCAAGCCGTGCGCTTTTGCGTACGCGTTGGCTTCGTCCACGCGCGCCAGCGTCCAATTCGATCCGCCAAACACGCAGCGGATGCGCCCCGCGCGATGCTGCTCGTTCAATGCCTCGACGAATTCCCCGACGGGCACCGACGGATTGTCGCGGTGCAAAAAATAAATGTCCACCGCATCCGTCTGCAAGCGCTCCAAACTCTCCGCAAGCTGTTTGCCGACGCGGTCCGGAAAACAATCCGGCGTGTGCGCGCCTTTGCCGATCAGCACAATCTTCTCGCGCACGCCGCGGTTCTTCATGTACTGCCCCATTAATTTTTCCATCAGGCCGTGTGCGTACTGATGTGCCGTGTCGAACGCCGTGCCGCCGCGTTCGATAAAATCGTCGCACACCGCCGCGAGATGCGGCATCGTCTTTTGATTGTCCATGCCCAGAATGACGCGCGAAATCTTCTTATCGACGCCCGCCACTTCGCCATAGCGCATCCGCGCATCCGCGCGCACAGACAGTGGTCCGCCATGCGCAATCGGCACGCGGCCGGGGCGTTCGATTTCGTATACCAGCCCAATTTCCTCGCGCCATTTGTCCAGCGTGCGCATAATCGCCATCGAATCGGCCCACGTCACCTGCGGGCATTCGCGCCGCTCGATGTTGTTGCCCACTGCATCTACTTCGAGCGCGTACAAATGCATTTTGTTCTCAACGACAATTTCGCGTTCCAATTCATGCCGCCGCCGCACATAAATCCTCGTTGAACCGCCTTCCTTCGACGGCAGCCACGGCGCTGGCACGAAAATCTGCCCGTCCGTCCCAAAAATCCGTACGACATTTTCCTGCTCAAGCTGCACGCCTGTGCCGATCTGCGCCACAATCTCGCCCGGGTATTTCGCGACCGCCGACGTGTACTCATCCACGCCCGTCTGCCCCAGATGGCCCACCGCTTTCAATGAAATCGGCTCGCAAAAATCCTTCCCTAGCGCCGCGCCCGCGAGCAGATTCGCCATGCTCGCCGGATAACACCCTACGTCCAGAATCCCACCGCCGCCCAATTCGTTCGCCAAATGCCGGCCCGCAGGATTGAACGGCATCGTGAAGCTGAACGTCGCCTGAATCAGCCGCGTTTCGCCGGCCGCTTTTTCGCGCACAAGCTGCGCCAGTTGCATCGTCTGCGGATGCACGCGGTACATGAACGCTTCCATGAAAAATCGATCGTAGCGCCGCGCCGCGTCGAACACCGCCGCCGCCTCGTATTGATTGAGCGCCATCGGTTTTTCGCACAGCACGTGCTTCCCCGCCGCCAGCGCGCGGATCGACCATTCCACGTGATAGGGATGCGGCATCGAAATATAAACGCACTGCACGTCCTTGTCCGCCAGCAGCGCCTCATAGCTGGCATAGCGCCGCTCCATCCCAAACTCCGCGCCAAACGCATCCGCCGTTTCCTGCGAACGGCTCCCCACCGCCAGCAGTTCCCCCGTGAGCGACGCCTTCACGCCGCGCGCGTACGTGTGCGCAATCTTCCCCGTCCCCAAAATGCCCCACTTGTATCTCTCGCTCATGGCATCACACTCCCGCAATAATTCCGTTAGTATAATGCTTGCTTTTCCTGAAATCTCGGAATAATGGTTTCCCCAAAGCGCCCTGTGGTGTAGCTCTAGCGTTTGAACTCTTCCGAAGGAAATTTCATGAAGTCTCTTTTGATCGCCCTGCTCTCCGTTTCCGCGCTTCTGGCAAGCCTTACAGCACGAGCCGAGGAGCCGAAGAAAGATCCGCCGAAGACGCCTGCAGCGGCCGACGCGCCGAAAGAGGGCGAGAAAAAAGACGAAATCGATATCTACAAAGTTCCCGAAGGAGCCGACGCCACCTCCGATGCGCTGGTCGCTTTCTGCAAAAAGCTGATGACCCATCGCCCGGCAAGTGCCGCGGAAGCGCAGACTCATCGCGCGAAGCTGCTTCCGGCGCTCAAAACAGCCACAACCCAAATTCTGACGTTGGAAAAAGGCGACGCCACCGCCAACGGGCACTTCGCGCGCGGAATCCAAATGCAGCTTGAGCTCGGCGCAGCCATGAGCAATCCCAAAGGCCCGGCCTTCGCCAAATTCATCGACGACGCCGCGAAATTCGCGGAATCCGACAAGCTGGACAACAGCGATGTGAACATGCTCTCGACCGTCGCGCGCAACTTGCAGTACGTGGACGCCGACAAGGCCAAGGGCTTCTATGAAAAACTGCTGGCGATTTTCGGAAAGAGCGCTCTGCCAGCGGCGAAACAACAAGCGGCCGAAATCCCCGGCGTGCTGCGCCGCCTGAACCTCCCCGGCCAGGTCATGGAGCTTACCGGAAAAACATTCGACGGCAAAGATTTCGATCTGAAGTCGCTCAAAGGCAAAGTGGTGCTCGTCGATTACTGGGCAACCTGGTGCGGCCCTTGCCGTGCGGAATTACCCAACGTCAAAAAGAACTACGAAGGCTACCACGGCAAAGGCTTTGAAGTCGTCGGCATCAGCGGCGACCGCGATCGCGCGGCGTTGGAGAAATTCCTCACCGCCGACCCGCTACCCTGGACCACCATTCACGAGATGGAAAACGGTGCGTGGAAACCGAATCCTTCGATGGAGAAATACGGCATCAATGCGTATCCGACGACGCTGCTGGTCGGAAAAGACGGCAAAGTCGTGGCGTTGAACGCGCGCGGCCCGAAACTGGGTGAATTGCTGAAGGCACAATTGGGCGAGCCGGAACCGCCAAAGGAACCGGCGAAGGATGCGCCTCCGGCCAAGGAACCAGCTAAGGATTCGAAAGTCGGCGCGGCCCAAAAGGGCGATTCCAGTTCGGCAACCAAATAATGACGTTTGGATAAAGCTGTTTTAAACAGCATCCGCCGCGCGCGGGTGCTCTTTTTTTTTCAGTGAAGTGCGGTTTCGGGCGTCTGTTATTGGTTAGCGCCCGACGGTGTACGTGGTGGCGTGTGGTCGATTTAATCCTTTTAGGAAAGTCTCTCATGAAGCTCTCTTCCGTGGCCGTCGCTGCCACTTTCGTGTTCACCCTCGTTTGCGCCAGCGCGCTGTGCGTCGAAGAGCCGCCCAAGACGCCCGATGCGCCAAAGGACGATCAGTACAAACTCCCCGACAACCCAACCGTGAAGTCGCTGGTCGCTTTCTGCAAAAAGCTCGAAGGCAAGGAACCGCAGTCGCAGGCCGAAGCCGACGAAATGCAGACGAAGGTCAAGCCGGCGCTCAAGAAAGCCTGCGAACAAATCCTGGCGCTTGAAAAGGGCAATCCGACCGACGACAGCCGCTACGCCAACCGCTTCCTGCTCATCTTCAAGCTGCAGGAGGTGATGGAAAAGGGCGGCGAGAACCCCACACCGGAAGCCAAGAAAGAATTGCTCGCGGCGACCGATGAACTCAAGAAATTCCTCTCCGATCCCAAATTCACGCTCGAAGACGTGGCGCTGGCCGTGCAGTTGGGCGACCTGATTTCGGAAGTCGATGAAGCGAAAGCCGTCGATTACTTCAAGACCTTCGCCAAGCTCTACGAAAACAACGCCGATCCGAAAGTCGCCGAAGCTGGCAAGCGCATGGCCGCAACCTCGCGGCGCCTCGGCCTCGTCGGCAATGAAATGGTGCTGAAGGGCACGACCGTCGAAGGCAAGCCCTTCGACATTTCGTCGCTGAAAGGCAAAGTGGTGCTGGTCGATTTCTGGGCGACGTGGTGCCATTGGTGCGTGAAGGAAATCCCCAACGTCAAGAAGAACTACCTCGGCTATCACAACAAAGGCTTCGAAGTGGTGGCGGTGAGCGCCGATCAGGACCGTGCGGCGCTGGACGAGTTCCTCGGCAAGAGCAAGATTCCGTGGATCAACCTGCATGACAAAGACGGCGAAAACGCCGCGCTCGAATACTACGGCATCACCGGCTTCCCGACGACGTTTCTCATCGGCAAAGACGGCAAGGTCGTCTCGCTGAAAGCGCGTGGCCCGGAGTTGGACAAGCAGCTCAAGGACATCCTCGGCGAACCGGATGCGATCAAGGATCTCCCCGAAGCCCCGGCCGAAAAGGAAAACCCGCTGAACGCGACGATCAAGGAAGCGATCAAGGAAGAGAAGTAAATTCAAAGACGAATGCCGAACGATGAACGCTGAACGAAGAAGGAAGAATGAAAGCACCCGCCGCGCGCGGGTGCTTTTTTTATGACCATTATTGTTTCCGCAACTCCAATTGATCCTGCTGCCTTTGGCCCATTGGCCCTATGGGCCCCATAAGCCCTATAGCCCTAGCTGCCCTATCTAACAGCGCATTGAGCTCGTTCGAGAATTGAACGGTCCTTTGCCCAAAACGCCGTCCTTTCAGCCGTTTTTTTGTATGGTTTCCCCCACGTGCATAGTCGATATATGGTGAGCACCGCTAGTGTGCGACGTAGTTTGGGCAGGAAACTGATGTGAAATGGAGCGCGCCGCTCCGTTCTCCCGGAAAGGCCGGCATGTGGCTGTTTGACAGACTTGTTCAATGGCGCACGAATACACGTATTCATACGCTGGAACAGCAGTTGGCTGCCAAGCCCACGCCCGTCCTGTATTTGCAGTTGGCGGACGCGCACACCGACGCCGGCAACCAATCCAAGGCCGCGCAAGTGCTGCGCCTCGGCGCGGCGCGCCATCCCAACGCGCCGGAGATTGTCCGCCGCCAGGCTGAAGCCGAGAAATTCGAACGCGAACTCGAGAAAAAACGCCTCGTCGAGCGCATTCAGACACATCCCAACCCGATTTTGTACGCGCGTCTGGCCGAACTTTACAAAGCCGACGGCGAAACCGGCAAGACCATCGATATCTGCCAGCGTGGGATCAAAGCGTTTCCCAAATACGGCGGCACATACCTCGTGCTCGGCCAGATTTACTCCGACAAAAAGCAGTGGCCGGAAGCCGTCACGCATCTTGAAAAATCCGCCGCGCTCGACAAGTACAATTACCTCGCGCTGAAATTGCTCTCCGCGGTCTACTTGGAACTCGGCCGCCCCGCCGACGCCGCACAGCGCCTCGAAGACATTCTTTTCTTTGCGCCGGGCGACGAAGTGATCATGGGGCTGCTGAAAAAAGCCAAGGACGCGATCGAAGAGCAGATGCCCAAGTCCAGCCTCTCCGTTCCCGATGTCGCCGCTAACCGCTACCAAGCCGGCCGGACCGTCCCGCGCACGGGCCGTTCAGGTACGCCCAACGTCGCGCGCGCGTCCGGCATCAACCGCATTTCTGGCTTGCACAACAGTACCGGCGCGATGCCCAGGCCCGCCAAGGACCAAATTTACGCTAACGGCCTGGCCGCTTTGCGCGCCGTTGCCGGCGTCGAAGGCGCGGTGCTGGTCGATCAGTACGGTTTGGTCGTCGCCGCCGATCTGGCGCCCGGGATCGACGAAGGCCTCGCCGGCGCAATGATCACCAACGTCTACCGCCTCGCCAGCAACAACGCCGTCAAACTCGGCGTCGGCCAATTCGAAGAAGGCATGATCGAAGGCCGCGACGGCAACGTCCACATCGTTCAATTCGACGACATGATTTTGACCGTGTTCACCAAAGCGGATGTGAAACTGGGATTGGTAGAAAAAAGCATCCGCGATTTCGCGGCCGTGGCGATTCAGCGCAAGTAACACGGGCTTTTAGCCCGTGGCTGTGAGAGCACCTGACAAGGAAGCCGTATGCGCGACATTCTGACGAATCTGAACAAGGCCCAGGGCGTCTGGGGCAGCATGTTGGTCGGCCGCGACGGCATTGTCATCGCCAGCGATTTCTCGACCGACGTCCAGGAGCAGCAGATGGGCGCCATCTCCTCGCAGATTCTCGTCGCGCTCGACGGCGCCCTCAAACGCATCCAAATGGGCGGCTTCAAACGCTTCCTGATCGGCGGCAGCGAAAACAAACTCGCGCTCATCGACGCCGGCCAATCGATCCTCATCGTGCTGATGCGCCGCGACGTCAACATGGGCCTGGTCAACGTCGAAATCAAAAACGCACTGGACTTGGTCGCCAAAGGTTCAAGAATCAGCGGTTGAAAATCAAACCTTGAAACCCTGAAACCGCGAATCCTGAATCGTGATCTATTACTTCAATGCGTTAATCAAAGGCATCATCGAAGGCATCACTGAATTTCTCCCCATTTCTTCGACGGGACATCTGATCCTCGCGCGCGAATGGTTTCCATTGACGGCGGACCAAACCCAAATCAAGCGGCTCGACGATCTCTTCGACATCGTGATTCAGCTGCCGGCGATTTTTGCGATTGTGCTGCTGTACCGCGCGCGGCTTTGGGAGTCAGCGAAGTCGATTCCGTCGAACGCAAAATCGAGATCGTTCTGGTTCGGCCTGGTTCTCGCCGTTCTGCCGGTGGTCATCCTGGGACCGCTGGTTCACCATCGCCTTGAAGACGATTTTATGTATCCGGTGCCGGTCGCCATTGCGCTCATCGTCGGCGGCATCATTCTAATTCTCGTCGAACGCGGCGCCGATACGGGAAAATATGCCGCGGCCGAAGACGTGCCGTTGCCCACCGCATTTTTCATCGGCATCTTTCAATGCTTCAGCATGTTTCCCGGCACCTCGCGCTCTGGCGCTACCATCGTCGGCGGCCGCCTGCTCCATCTCACGCGCAACGCCGCCACCGAATACTCCTTTTTTCTCGCCATCCCAACCATGTGCGGCGCGTTCGTGTTTAAAATGTACAAAGCCTGGCACGACATCCGCCGCGAAGACGTGCCGGTTCTGCTGATCGGCTCCGTCACGTCCTTCGTGGTCTCGTGGATCGTCGTCAAATGGCTGATCGGTTACGTGAAGAAACACAGCCTCGCCGTCTTCGGCTATTATCGAATCGTGCTGGGCGCGCTGACGCTGGCGTATTTTTATTTTATGGCGGTGCGGAAATAGATTCGCGGTTTCCTGTTCGATTTGCCTATGCGTTTCACAATCGTTTTGAACAAGTGTGATTTGAAATTGTTAATTTGAAATTTGAAAGTTGACATTATCTCAAGTCAAATTCCCCATCAACTTGTCGATTCACCGCAGGCTCACTCCCCACTCCCGACTCCCCATTCTTCACTCAACTCCCCCACTCGCAAAGCTTCTCCACATACTCCGCCGACCCATCGCGCAGCCAACCATCAAGCTGCGCCTGCTCCTTAAGCTGCTGCCCGCGCAGTCGCGGCACCGCCACGAAACACGATTTCACTTCAGGCAGCGCGCTCATGTCGCCCCACAAACGCTCGAATTGCATCACCGGAAAAATGTCCTCCTGCCCGTGGCCCCAGCGCTTCTTCACCTCTTTAAGCGTGATGTACGTGGGCATCTTCGCGGCGAGCGCGCGGATCGCCGCCGCCGTTTTCTGCGCGTCGGCCAAATCCGCGCGGCTGAGGCGGAAGACATCCAGCAGCGCGTCCAGCGTGATCCACGTCGTCATCGAGTTGTAATAGCTCAGCGCAAATTCCGCCTCCTCGCGCGGCATGGCCAGCCCCTCGACGAGGCGCACGCGGCCGTTGACGCGCGCCAAACCGCCGCCGCGGTCTTCGAGCCGCCGCGGAATTACTTCAAATGTAAGTGCCGCGCCGCCGGCAATGTGCTGCCCCAGCAGCGCGGGATCGACATCCGCGCCCAGCGTGTCGATGTTGTGCAGCATCAGCCATTTCAATTGCGGACGGCCATCGAGCAGATGCGCAAGCACGCCGTTGCGAAAAAGGTTCGCGACTTCGTACCAGTGGCCGACGGGATGCAAACATTGCAGCGGCACATTGTCCGTGTAATCCGCCGCCTCGCCGGCCGCGCGCGCCCATTCCTGCAGCGCGCCCCGCAAGCTCGCGCGCACTTTCTGCTGCTGTTCGTCGAGCACCTGCTGCGGCATTTCTTCCCAGGCAAATCGCAGATCGCGCACCGTCGGAATCGTGCGCAAGCCCACCGCTTTTCCAGGCGAGAGAAAGAGCGGCGCGTCGTAACCGTAATTCTTTTCGCGCGCCAAAAAATCCGCGATCGGCGCGTGCGTCAAGTAGCTTGTCGTGAAAATGTGCGGCAGCGCCGCGCCGGCGAGTTTCGCAACGCGCCGGCTTTTGGCCAGATGCGTCTCGATAAACGTGCGGTGTTTTCCCGTAAGTTTCGCGAATGGATGCAGCGCTTTCACCACGCCGGCGCCTTGCGTCCAGCGCGTGCCGGCGCCGGCGGCGAGTGTGATCACAACCGCCTCGCCGCGGCGCAGCGCGTCAAGTCCCGCACTGCGGAACGCCGCATCGTACGCCAGCACATCCTTGGCGTGAACGTCTTCGATCACCGCGCTTGCCGGCAGACGATTCTGTGCAAGGCCGATGCGCCCCTCCTTTAATTGCGCGCGAATCGCTTCGTGCTGCTGCGCGTCGAATCCGTGCTCGTCCAAAAGTGCCGCGAGACTCTCATGACTCGGAATTTCGTTCCGCCCGCGCGGCAGCATCACGTCGAAAAGCGTCTGGATCATTCCGCGCAATTCCGGCTTGCTGCGGCAGGCCGCGCCGAATTTGTCGAGCTCCGCGCGGCGCAGCGGCGCCAGTGCGCGGCGTTCCTGCCGCAGCAATTCCGGCAACACCTGCGCATAATAATTCGCGGGCATCAGCGCGTCGGGTCCGCTGAGCAAATCGGCGCACGTCCCAGATTCGTTGATCGCAAAATCGTACACCACCGGTGCCATCGCAAAAGGCAGCGCGTCTTCGAGCGCGCGTTTGGTTTCGCTCATGATGGTTTGTAAGCGCGCCTGCGCCGCGGATTTTTTCTCAGGCGAAAAAACAAAGCCCATCCCGCCGCCGGACATGCCGCCCAACATCCAGAAGCCGCGGAAATCGGCGCCGAAATCCGCGCGGACCTGCCGGATCAGCCGCTCGGTGTAATCGTTCGACGCCCACGGAATGATCGTTTGAATCGGACCGCTGAAATTCCGCGTTGTGCACGCGCCCAGCCGCGCGGTATCGCCGGCGCGCAGCGCGTCGAGAATGTCCGTGAGAATCGAGAGCGCTTCCTGCCGCGCCTGCCATTCCTTCGCGCCGCGCAGCAAATATTTCTCCGTGACCATCTCCAAAATCGGCCCGACGTTTTGCGCCATCCCGCCATGGACCAGCACCAGCGAATCCTGCAAGCGCTCTCGCGCGTCGTCGGAGATTTCGGAACGTTCCAAAATTTTGTGCGCCGGCATCAGCCGTCCGCGGCTGACCCCGAACTCCGCATCGCCCGGCTGCGCCCCCACGCCGGTGATCAATTTGATCCCCGGCCACACGCCGCCCGAATCCTGCCAGCCGCCCCCGGAGCCGCCCAGCCATTCGCCCAGCAGCGCGCGCGCCAGCACCAGCCGCCGTTCCGATTCACTCAATTTTCCCGTGAGCGATTCCGCCTGGCTCGTCGCCCGCATGCACACCGAAATCAGCGCGGCGAGCAAATTGGTCGAAACCGCGAGGCGCGAACCTTTCGGAATGTCGTTCACCGCGCTCACCAACTCCAGCCCGCGCCCAGGCCCCACCATCTCCGCAAGCAGATCGGCCAGCGATTGCCCGGAACCTTCCACGCCCGGCGGCACGAGCCCCGACGCGATCACTGCCGCTTTGAGCAAGCCCAGATAATCCTTCGCAAAATCGAAGACCTCGCCCAACTGCGCAATGTCCGCTCGCGCGCCGAGATCGACGCTGACCAGCCGCAGCACCGGCTCTTCAATCACCCGCAGCCACGCCGAAACCGGCGGCCGCGTCGCGGCGTCGCGCCCATGCACGCCAAGATCGATCGATACATTCAGGACCTTCGCGCCCTCCGGGTAATCCATCCCTAGAAAAAAAATGTCGCTCCAGCCGGAGTGCGTCAGGTCCATGCGCACGGGCGTTCGCTCGCGCAAAATCGGATACGTGCCGTCGCTCATGCTCGGCGTCAGCAATTCTTTGCGCAGGCGCAGCGGCTGGTCTTTCGGATGACCCATGCGGAACATCCATTGATTCCCGCGTACGCTCCGCACGCTGCGCCGCACCTGGTCGGCCAGCGTTTGAAACGCCATCCGGTGATACGCCGCCGCCAGCGCGCTGCACAGCGCATCGCTCGGCCCGCTTTCTCGCTGCGTCGCCAGAAACAATTCGATCGCTTCTTCGAAGCGTCGCTGCAAAAGATGCTCGTAGCCTTTGAACGGAATCAAACCGCTCGCGCGCAATTCCGGCCGCGACGGCAGATGAAAACGCTGGATCGCATAGAGAAAAAACATCGCCCGCACGCGTTCGTACAAATTCTCGCTGCGCCGCCGAAACGCATCCAGCGCCTCGCATTCGGCCAGCAATTCCTTGAATGAAAGCGCGCGGCACACTTCATCCAGCGATTGGTTGCGGATGGCATCGTCGGGCGAAGTGATGATTGAAATAAGAGTGGACACCGTTGAAAATCCTGTACCGCCGGCGTCCCGCCGGCCCGTTCGCGCGAAGCGCGAGCCGCTGTTTCGTGGTGCAGGCGTCTCGCCTGCACGTTCCTTCTCAATTAATTTTCGTCGCGAGCAATTCCACCAGCCCGCTCAGCACTTCGTCGCGGTCCTTGCCCGAAAAAGCCAGCGCCAGTTGCGCCGTAAGCAGCCCGTACTTCACGCCGAAATCGTAGCGTCGCCCTTGCAGTTCGCAGGCTAGATACCGTTCCTGCCCGGCCAGCCGCGCCAGCGCCACGCGAAAATGCACCGACGTTTCGCGCCCGCGCGCGTGGGCAAATAGCTCCGTGAGAATTCGCTGCACCGCCGGCGTCAGCACATGCATGCCGAAAAATCCGAGATAAAATCCAGCGCGCAAGCCGGGCACGTCGATCTTCTGTTCGGCTTCGGTCGGCGTCGGTTTTTCGAGCACCGTATCGACTTTGTAGAGCCGCAGCGCCGCGTTGACGAGTTGCCCGCCTACCGCTCCATAATAGGGCAGCTTGCTTTCGTGCGTGGATTGCACCGCCGATACCGCGCAATTCTCCGCGCGCGCCACGTCCACCAATTGCCGCGCGCAGCCCTTCTCCGTCGAACTCAAATAAAGGTGATCGCCGACCGCCAGCAAAAACGAATCGCTCCCGCAGAATTCCGCCGCGCAATGAATCGCGTGCGCGTACCCGAGCGGCTCTGGCTGCTCGATAAAAGTGAGGCAGCCCGCATGCGGTCCGGCCGCCGCGGCGTACGGCGCTCGATCGCCCGGACAAATGACCACGCCGATTTTCTCGATCCCCGCGCGCAAAATCTCTTCGATGATGATCATCAGCGCCGTCTTCGTGACGCCGTCGCGATCGACCAGCGCCTGCAGCGCGAGCGTGCGCTGATTTGTGGCGGCGGCCGTGATAAGCGCTTTCTTGATTTCCATAATTCGATTCTTGGAGATAACCGTTGTGCGCCCGGATTGCAAGTGGCGAGCGTTGCCGTTTCCCTCTCCCTGCGGGAGAGGGCCGACGCGCGTACTCGCGCGCGGGGTGAGGGGAAAGCGCTCTAAAATTCGCTCTGCATTGCCCGCCGCAAGTTGTACAGTTTACTATCGTATCGCCTTTCGAACTGAAATAAAGGATTCCAACGCAATGATTTTTCGCCGTCTCGCCTGCGCCGTGATGCTTCTCTCCGCTCACCCGATTTTCTGCGCCGCCGCCGAACTCAAAGAGCGCTGGGTCTACATCGCCACCAACCATCAAGTCGATTCCGCCATCGACGACCTTGAAAAAATCATGCGCCGCGCCGCCGCCGCCGGCTACACGGGCATTCAGCTCAACGATTCCAAATTCGCCAAACTCGACGATCTCGGCGGCATGGACGACCGTTATTTTAAAAATGTCGAGCGCGTCAAAAAACTCGCGAAGGAACTCAACCTCGAATTGATTCCCGGCCTGTTCTCCATCGGCTATTCCAACGATCTGCTCTGGCACAACCCCAATCTCGCCGAAGGCCTGCCCGTGATCGACGCGCCGTTCGAAGTCAAAAACGGCGCCGCGCATCTCGTTCCCGATGAGCGCGCCTTCACGAAAATAAATTTCAAAGACGACAACGTCGCCGTTGAAGATGGCGTCTGGAAAATGACCGCCAACGGCGGCAATGCGCGCGTCAATTTTAAATTCAAAGTCGTGCCGCACCGCGAGTACCACATCAGCGTAAAAATCAAGACCGACAATTTTCAAGGCGAGCCGCACATCGTCATCCTCGCCGGAAACCGCTCGCTCGCCCACGCCAACCTCGGCGTCAAACGCACGCAGGATTGGACCGAACATCATCAAGTTTTCAATTCGCAGGAATTCAGCGACGTCAACATCTACTTCGGCAGTTGGGGCGCGAAGAGCGGCACGGCGCAATGGAAGGACGCGAAATTCGAAGAAGTCGGCTTGCTCAACGCGCTGCGCCGCGACGGCTGTCCGCTCAAAGTCGTCAACGAAAAAGGCGATGAACTCGTTGAACGAAAAGACTTCGAACCGTTCGCCGATCCATTAATGGGCGCCAAACCGTGGAAAGGCAGCTACGACGTGTATCACACGCCGCCGCTGCTGAAAACAAAACTGCCTGACGGCACGAAATTAAAAATCAGCTATTACCACGTGCTCACCGTATACGACGGCCAGGTGATGCTCTGCCCGTCGGAACCGCAAGTCCTTGAGTTGCTTAAAAAACAGGCCGCGCTCGTCCACAAAGCTTTCGGCGCGTCGAAATACTTCATGCACTTCGACGAAATCCGCTGCATGAACCAGTGCGCCGCCTGTCAGAAGCGCTCCATGCAACCCGGCGCGATGCTCGCCGTTCTCGCCAAACAATGCGCGCAAATCCTGCACGACACCGCGCCCGGCGCGACGATCTATACGTGGAACGACATGTTCGATCCGTTCCACAACGCCGTAAAAAAAGATTACTACCTCGTCAATGGCGACCTGTCCGGCTCGTGGGAAGGCCTGGAAAAAGAAACGGTGATCGTCGAATGGAATTACGAGAAGCGCGACGAAAGCATGGACTTCTTCGCCAAACTCGGCCACCCGATCGTCGCCGCCGGCTATTACGACGGCAGCCACGACACGCACAAATGGCTCGCGTCGCTCAAGAAAATTCCCACCGCGCGCGGAATCATGTACACAACATGGGAACACAAGTTCGGTGAGCTGGAGAATTTTATGAAGACGGTGCAGGAGAGCTATTCGGCGGGAAAATGATTCGCTGTCGCCCCACCGCTGCACCACCCTTTATTTCCCCGCCCGCCTCCATATAATACCGACACCCGTATTGGACCTCGAATGGATCGCGCTCCCGCTCAGCCCACATCCTCGCACTTTCCCAGTGGACACGGGAAACTCTATCTTCACGATCCGGATTTGATGCCGCTCAAATGCATGCTCGTCGAACTTGGCGCCAACCATTGCCGCGGCACCGTCCCATTTGCGGCGCTCGATCCTGAAACCATCGTGGCTTGGCAGCAAAAATTGGTTCCCAACTACCGCTTGCGCCTGCGCATGGAGTTGCTGCGCGGCGTGCCGGGCTTCGAAGTTGAAGGTGTGGTGCTGCGCGCCGATCCCGTCAATGACGGCGTGGAAATCGAGCTGAGTTTCGTCCGTTCCGATTCCGCGCGCCGCAGCGGATTCGCACCCGCCGTCACGGTCACGAACATCCATGACGACGACGAACCGCGGACGTTGCAGCCGATCGAGCAGCCTGAGCCGCGCAAACACAAAACGTCGATTATCGAAACCCTCAAGCCGCTTGCGCCCGACGATTCCGCGTTGATCGAACGCGTGCCCGCCGCCAACGCGGAGCACGATTCGCACTCGCCGCAGAAGTCCTCGGCGGAGCGCCCGCAGTCCGCGGGAGTTCCCACACAATCCGGCATTCGCCGCCGGCTCGATCCCGACGAAATGGTGCAGATGGAGCGGCCCAAAGATTTGCAGAGCGCCTATCTGGCGCTGCATCGTCCCGCGGGCAGCGCTGCGGTGGACGCCGGCAGCGCACCGCCGGCGGCGGCCATCTCGCTGCAGCCCGACCCGCGCGAGGCCACCGTTCAAATGGATCGCGCCGCGCTGCTCGCGTCCGGGTTGTACGCCCGGCCCCCGCAATCGCCGCACGCTCCACCGGCGCCGCCCGATGAAACAGTGATGCTCGAACGCCCGCGCGACCTCCGCATTCGGCCTCCGCGCGCGCAACAAACTCCGCAAGGCGAGAACAAATCCGCGGACGCAAAAACCGCCGCCAATCCGGATGCCAGCGTCGTCATGCAACGTCCGCCCGAAATCAAAATCGCGGCGAGCGCTCCGCTGGACGCGACCGTCGCCGCGGAACGCCCGACCGGATTGCGCGCGCCGGCCTTGGATGCCACCGTCGCCGTGGAGCGTCCCGCAGCACTCAAGTCGGCGCCGGCACTCGATGAAACCATACCCGCAAATCGCGCCGCAGCGCCTGCGATGGACGCAACGGCCGTCTCCGAGCGACCCAATGCCGCGCCCCCTCTTGATGCCACGGTCGTGAGCGACCGTCCCGCGGTCTCGCCGCCCGACGCGACCGTTGAGATGTCGCGCGGCGCGGGTTTTGCCGAACCCTCCAAACGCGAACGCCGCGGCTCCGGCATCTTTCAGCCCGATCCGCCCAAATCCGAATCCGGCGCGATCAAAACCAAACACGCTTTCTCCAAAAAACTCGGCGAAGTCCTCGTTCAAATGGGCAAGCTCACCATGGACCAGGCCGACGAAGTCGCCAAGATCGCGATTGAAAGCGGCGAACGCATGGGGCGGCTGCTGATCGCCTGGGAGATGGTCCCGCCGGACGTGCTCTGCCGCGCGCTCTCGCTGCAATCCGGCCTGCCCATGACGCTGCTCGACGAAGATTCGTTCCCCGAAAAATTGCGCCGCATTTTCCCGCTCCCATTAATGATGCGCCACAACTTCGTGCCCTTTGATGAATCCGCCGCCGTGCTCTGCGTCGCCGCGTGCAACCCGCTTGAAGCCGATCTCGTCAAGGAATTGGAGCGCATCTCGCGCAAAGTGGTCGAAGTTTTTTTGGCGCGAGAGGACCAAGTTGCGCGCCAGCTTGACTGGCTGCGCGTCAAAATGAAAACGCGCTCGCGCCGCGGACTTCGCTTCCGCCTGAAACTGCCCGTCTCGTTTCAATTCTGCAGCCGCATGGGCGTGCGTTCTGAGAAGGATGTTTTCGATGCCACGACGATCAACATCAGCGAAGGCGGATTCCTCATCGAAAGCCCGCCCGTCCCCGGCGATCCCGGCGAAATGCTGCTCAAAGGCCTGCACTTGAATCTTTGCCTCAAACCGATGAGCGGCGAAATCTGGTCGATCTGCGACGTGCGCGAAATCCGCCTCGTTCAAGAGCAGCCGCCGCGTTGGCTGATGGGCCTTGAAATCGTGGACATCAACGAAGAAAGCCGCGCGCGGTTGAAAGAACTCTGCAAATCGGCGAAAACATCAAAAATGCCAAAGAGTTGAGTATCTTGCTTCAAATAGTTTCACTGTTCGTCAATAAACCGCGCAGCGATTTCCCGCCGTTTCTGACTCCTATTCCTTCGCTTCCTTCTCCATCCGATCATATACCTGCGCAATCACAAAACGCGCCACCTTATGCAGGTGCTTGACATACCCTGCGAGGTAATCAATCCCCTCGGCCTGCGCCGTTTGATACAACGGGTTCATTACAATCGAGCGCAGCACCAGCAGCCCGTGTTCGTTGTAGTCGTGCGCGGAAACGTGAATCTCATTCAGCACAGCTTCGATCGAATGGCTTGGGTACCGGCTCTTTTCAAACGTCGTGTTCGAAACAAAATACTCCTTTGCATAAGGCATCGTCGTCCCGCGCCCCGCCTTCGGAATATCCAATTCATCATGAATTCGGCGGTTTAATTCGTTGATCCATTTCAGCGGCATGTCCATTGCCACAAGTTTATTGCCCTTCCACGACATTGCCACTGCAATAAAGCACAAAATATTTGTATCGGGTTTATACAATGGCATAAACGTAAATGGATGTATAAACCGTGCGCCGTCTTTGCTTTCGAATCCGCAACCCGTCTCAAACGCTTCGAAATTCTTCCGATGATGCTGCAAGTACCAGCACAACTTGCGCGCATTGACGACCGTCGCACGCGCGATTTTACCGTGGCCGTGTATATTCAGCGGGATCGTCTTGTGCGCCAGCCAGCAGGCCGTCGCTGCCGCACCGGGCTTGGAACCTTCAAGTATATATGGCCCGACCGCTTTAATATCGATCAGTTCATCGATCGCCTTTATCCCTTCCATTTCGTCAGATATATACAGCGCTTTTTGCGTCATCAACTCGGTCACGAGGCCATTCCTGAAGGCCACAATTCCCGCCGGGTAAGGTATGTATCCCATTTTATGCGGATCAACTGTGATCGAATCCGCCTCGCTCATCGCAATGTACGCTTTGTATACGTCCGGATCGTCCCATGCAATCTCCTCCCAATCGCCGGCGCGGGGCGGATTCGCTTTGTCCCATCCGTGATGTGCCTGCGCCGTTTGGCGAAACGCGCTGCGCGACACTTTGTCGCGCGCATGAATGCCCTCGATGTACATTTTGCATGTCTCATCCAGCGTCCGCGCTTTCTTTTTGTCGCTCTTCTCAAAAGCATGCCCGCAAAAAACACTGCGAATATAACCGCCCCACGCCGCATCTACGTGCAGCCAGAACGAGTGGTTTGTCCGCTGCGAATACGTGTGCCGCAGCGCCGCTAGCTCATGAATTGGATCGACCGCGCCGTGCTCCGTGGTTCCCACAATGCCGATCGCGCCGCCAATGTACTCCTGCTCGCGCATGCGTTCGAGCATTGTCCTCAGCGCATCAACGTCCACGCGAAATCTGGAATCGACGGGCACAAGGCGCACGCAATCTTCCCCCATTCCAAGTACATTCGCGGCCTTTTTTATGGAATAATGCGCCCCCGCCGAAACGAAAAATACCGGCCTCATTTTCAACTTGGCGATGACGGCATCGTATCCGCGCAAACTCACGTTGTAATCGCTTTGATGTAGATAATTATTAATCCCATTCAACACCGCGCTCTTTTCGCGGCCGATTGTTTCAACTTCATAACGAGCCAACTTGCGCACCAGAATAATCGCTTCGTTCGGGCGCAATCCAATTAATTCGCGGTCGCTCAAATCGCGTATCGGCGCAACCCTGCCGTTGGCCGTTTTGACCGCAAAATCGTAATGGTGTTCCCTGCAATAATCGCGCACTGTCAGCGGTAGAAACTGCACCATCCGCGCCACCCACAGCGCCTCGATATTCGCCACCGTCCCGCCCGAACAAATATGCGCCCACGCCTTGCGAGGTTTATACCCCATCATTTCGGCCACCATCCGCCCGACTTCCAACTCCAAGCGCACAGTCACTGGCGCCGACTCGTCCGTAACGTTGTTTGGATCGTAGAGCATCCCCGCGAAATAGCCGAGCACTCCCGGCAGCGTTTGCTCCGAAATCATGTGCGCGATGTAGCGCGGCGAGTAGAATGGAAAATGTGCTTTGAGATTGTTTAGAACAATATTGAGGTCGTCGATGAGCCGGTCCTGCCACGCCTCGTGTTCGCGCCGCCGTTCGCGGCTGATTACCACGGGGTCGTTTGGAAAATAATTGCGCCGCCAATGTATATAATCCTGAAAAATGTAAGAAAGCAAGTCGTACCATAAATCGCCCTGCTCGGCTTTGGGGCCAAGAAACCACGCCGTCAACGGCGGCTCTTTGGGCGGATTGTCAGGATGAGATGGATCGTCATTCATATGTGCGGGCCTCGTCTTCTGAATGCAAGGGTAGCACGTTGACTTAAGGCGACAAGGGAGGAACGGCTGCGCGATTTGAACTCATGCATTGCCGTTTTTATCAAAGCATGATACGGTAGTTGAAATCCCTTTAAAAGGTGTGCAGATTTTTGAATTCCCCACCCGTTCCGCCCTATCCCATTTTTCTCGGCCTGAGCGGCGTGCCCGTGCTCGTCGTCGGCGGCGGCGCGGTCGCGGCGCGGAAAGTGGGAGATCTTGTGGCGTCGGGTGCGCAAGTCACTCTCGTCGCGCCGGAGTTTGACGGCAAATTGTTGACACTCGCGCGAAGACGCGGCTCCACCGTGAAACTCATCAAACGCGCATTTCGGATGAGTGACGTAAAAGCGCAACGCCTCGTAATCGCTGCAACCAACGATGCCGGCTTAAACGAGCGCATCAGCGCAGCCGCGCGCAAGAACGGCCTGCTCGTCAATTGTGCCGCGCCGCCCGAAGCCGGCAACTTCGCCGTCCCGGCCGCTGTTCGCCGCGGTAATTTTTGCATCGCCATCTCAACCAGCGGCGCATCGGCCGCGCTGGCTGCGCACTGGCGTCAGCGCCTCGAAAAAATCGTCGGTGTGGAATGGGGAACACTCGCGCGGCTGCTTGTCAAAATGCGCGATCGCGCGAAATCCCGCATCGCCGATCCCGCTTCGCGCCGGGCACTGCTTCGGAAATTGGGCAAACCGCATTGGGCCGCGAAGATCAAAAAGCTTGGCGCAAAGGAAGTTGAGCGGCGGATGTCGGCGCTTTTTGAAGCGGCGCGCTGTACCGCCTAAAGGCGGGACCACAAACACAAACGAATCTCCGTGCGCATCGTTGCGCTGGCACCGGCAGGAATGGCGATCAAACCGTGGCCGTCTTCCGCGGCGCTGGGCAGCCCGCTGGCCGGCGCAACGCTGATTTCGTTTTCGCGCTCCTCAATCCAGCAATAGGGCAATTGCGCGGCGTCCCAGTGCACTTCGACGCTCAGTTTTCGTGCGGCGTTCACAAGACGGCAGAGGCCTTCGCTAAAATCCGTAAGATAGAATTTCCGCGTTTCCGTTCCGGCGGCGCGCGAGTTTGATAGGTCAGTGCCATCCGCCAGTTTGGGCCAGCGCATGCGCAAGATTGGTTCTTCGCGCGGATCGAAATACGACACGACCGGCGCGTCGATGCGGCAGTCCACGCCGGCCAGCGGCGCGCCGAACGCCACGCGCGCGCACATCAGCACGGCGCATTCCTCGTTGTTCGTATTGGTCAGCGTTTCTTCGATGACAAGTGTTGGAGATTTCGCCCTTAGCGCAAAGCGCTTCGTCCAGCGCGGCGGCTGCTCTACGGCCGTGCACACGCGCGAGCAGCCGTCTGCATCGCGCAGTTCGGGGCCGGCTTCGAAGTGAAAGGCGTCGAAACCGTCGGGCGCGCCGCTCGGCGTGAGCACGTTCACGTTCGCCGGCTTGTACAACAATTCGCTCAGCGCCGCGCCGCGGTCAAGATCCACGCCGACGCGCAATAATTCGTTTTCCAAACAGATCACGCCGCGTCCTCGTCTCCTATCTCCTAACTACTATCTCCTATCTCCTAAAGAACACGCGGGGCGCCCATAAGCCGGCTTCTGTTCTCTTGCGAGGGCAGCCATTTCTCTAGGCCCGCCGTTGCCGGCGGGCTCCAGCGCCCTACCCGCGGATATGCTTTCCAATCGGCGCGGACCGCGCCTCTCCGCCTATTTGGGCTTGCTCCGGGCCGGGTTTGCCATGCCTTCAGCGTTCGCCGCTGAAGCGGTGGGCTCTTACCCCGCCGTTTCACCCTTGCTTGAAAAAGCACACTCAAGATTCAAGATTCAAAATTCAAGATTGCAGCCTTGAATCTTGAATCGTTGAATAGTGCCCTTTCGAGCGGTCTATTCTCTGTGGCACTGTCCCTGAGGTTCCGACCCTTTTCTGCGATCGTCCCCCGATGGGTGTTGCCCATGGCCCTGTCCTGTGGAGGCCGGACTTTCCTCGGCGTTTTTTCCGCCGCGGCTGCCGGACGCCCCGCGTAAAAATCAAGGATACCGTAAGCGCACGCAAAGCGCACTCGAAATTTGTAAACCTTATGCTGGAATTGCCGCGCGCCCGCGCTACACTTTTTCTTCCAAAATTAACGGCCTTGGCGCGTCCTTAATTTGTACGTAGGCCCAACAGAAAGGCAGCACCCGATGAGATTGCATTGGTTCCGCGAACACAAAATGATCGTCTATTGGATTCTGCTCCCAGGCGTGGGCATCGGTCTGCTCTTTTATGGCGTCTTTGGCCGCACCGGCAGCTTCTTCACCGAAACCGGCCCGTCGATTCAATACACGGTGGGCAACCGCAGCGTCGAACTCTCCCCGACGGAAGTGCTCTCGCGCCGCAGCATCTTGAATGCGCTCTTCCCGTATGATCCCAACAGCCGCAACGACGAAAATCCCACCAGCGCCAATATCGGCAAGATCGCCGCCGAAGACGACACCGCGCGCAACTTGGGTTTCGAGATCGGCGACAAGGAACTCGACGAATTGGTCCGCAACGCAGCCATCCAAAAATGGAGGGAGCTGGACCGCATCCAGGAAACCAACCTCAAATTGACGCCCGAAGTTTACGACAAACTGCTGAGCCAGATGAACCTGTCGAACGGCCAGTTCCGCACCGTCGTGCACGACCTCATGTTGCGCGAGAAATTCCGCAGGAATGTCGAGTCCGCGATCGTTGAGCCGGACTCCGCGCTGTTCGTCAAATACTGCGAGAAGAAAGAAAATGCCCGCTTCCGTTTCAAGACGCTGAAAAGCACTGATTTTCTCGCCAAGACCGCGGAACCGAAGGAAGACGAGATCAAGAAGTTCTACGACGACAAAGCCAACAAGTCGATTTACACGGAAATTTTCAAGACCGAACCGACGTTGTCCGTCGAAGGGTTTTTCTATAAGGAAGACGAGCAGAAATTCAAAGACGCGGACAGGCCGAGCGAGCAGCAGCTCAAAGACACGTTTGAAAAATACAAGGTGGACAAGTGGAAAGACAAAACGCTCGAAAGCGTGAAGGCGGACGTGGAGAAGCAGTGGAAAGAAGATCAGATCAAGAATTACTACGACATTCGCAAAATGGTTTACTGGGAAGACCCCGCGAAGAAGGGCACGTACAAGCCGTTCGACAGCGTGAAGGACGATGTTGAGAAGCAGTGGCACATTCAGAACCTTGAAGGGGTTAAATCAAAAGTTCAGTTCTATATGTCGCAAACCGAAAGGGATTTGGCGAAGGACATCGAAACGTTCAATAACAGCAAGTATCCCCGAGTCGAATTCCACTGGTTTTCCGCGCGCTACATTCCCGGAAACATGGGCAAGGAGTTCGATATGGCCGCATGGGCCAAGGCGCACCACATGGAATATTGGGTAACCGGCGCGCACACGCAGGACGAATTTAAAAAGGGAAAGAACGAGTTGAAAAGCGAAACGCCGGAAGCCGCGGAGCGCCTTTTCGATTACGCCAGTCCGCCTCCCAACTTCCCGCCCTCGATGATCGAATCCTACAAGAAACACATGGATGACTTCACGTCTTTAAATTGGACCAATCCCGAAAAGCCAGAACTGGGCGGCATCATGGTCCGCAAAAAAGTCTACAACGAAGCGCGCGAAAAAACGCTCGACGAAGCCAAGCCCAAGATCGTCGAGCATCTCAAGACGCTCGAATCCGTGAATCTCGCCGAGGAAGCCGCGAAGAAATTGCGCGACGATTGGACCAAGGAGCCGCCGAAGCTCGACGATCTGGACGAAGTGACGTCGGAGAAGAAACCGTCGCACCCGATCGTTGCAAAATTCAAAGAGGATCCGAAAGCTGTCGGCGAATTGTTGGACGTGGCCAGCGGTCGGCCGGAACAGGACGACAAGAAGCCGGTCGAAATGGACAAGAGCGACATCGACCGCAAATGGTTTTACGTCGGCTGCGCCGTGGAACGCAAGCTTCCGACGGAGATGGGATTCAAGAGGGCAACGGACACGGACTTCAACAAGGACCAGGAGCGAGGCATGATGCGTTATTACGACATGCAATCGGCTATGTTCGCCCTGATCGACCCGATCCAGGTGCACCGCATCGGCGAAAACTCAACCGACCCGGACATCCGCACCGTCCTGCGCGATTCGCACGAATAACGGCAGGAGATAGGAGTTTGAAACGAAGCCTTCTCCTGACTCCTATCTCCTATCTACTGCCTTCCGTTGAAGTGTTTCAAAAAATGTTCGTAGATCGGCGCGGGCAGATAGTCCTTCACCACCCGCTCCCATCCGCGCGGGCCGACCAGGCCTTTGACGAAGCTTGATGACACTTCGCTGATCTCGCGCGGCGGGATCAAAAACACGGTCACCACGCGCGGATTCATGTCCTGATTGATGTGGCGCATCGAGCGCTCGTATTCGTAATCGTTGGGGTTGCGGATGCCGCGCAGAATGTAATCGGCTTCGATCGTGTTGGCGTAATCGACCAGAAACATGTTTTCGAAACTGTCCAGCCGCACGTTGCCGATGCCTTCCAGCGATTTGCGCAGAAATTCAGTGCGGTCGTTGAGCGAAAACGAATAGTGCTTGCCCGGATTGATGCCGATGGCCACGACCAGTTCGTCGAAGAGCCGCGCGCCTTCGCGGATCATGTGCATGTGCCCGTTGGTGACCGGATCGAACGACCCGGCATACACGGCGCGGCGTATTCGCTTGGATGTGTCGGGCATGATGATCCCTTGTTCGGTGTCCCGCCTTGTTCGTAGTCCCGCCTTTAGGCGGTAGAGCGTTGATTGCACGGCGCGCGTCGAGAAATCAAACGCCATTCCGCCTAAAGGCGGGACTACAAACGATCATAATTCAAGCCGGTGGAATTGGGAAAGGCGAAAATTCAGCGAAAATTGAATTGAACTTAGGCCCCTCGCGTGATAAATACTTTCTCCCCGAAAAATAAAGGGGCAAAGTTTTGAGCGGCGGCTTCCAAGCCGCCGTAGATTTTAGGAGCGGCGGCACTCCTGCCGCCGAAGAAGGGCGGCAAGAGTGCCGCCCCTCCCTTGAAAGGAAGTCACACATGTCAAGCACTTGCGCACTCACCGGCAAGAAGCCGTCCCCCGGCCGCTCCTACGTCTATCGCGGCGTGGCCAAATGGAAAGGCGGCATCGGCCGCAAAGTCACCGGCAAAACCAAACGCTGGTTCAAGCCGAACTTGCAGAAGGTCAAAGTGATCGAACCCAACGGCCACGTGCACCGCATCTGGGTCAGCACCAAAGCGCTCAAAAGCGGCCTGGTGACCAAGGCGCCGAAGCAAAAACTCGTCGCCGCCATTCGAGCTGAAAAGAAGAAGTAGCCAAATTACGAGCCGCGACCGCAAGGGAGCGGCCTTCGCGGCACAAAGTCATTTGCGGACATCGGCGGCATTGGATTTAATAGGGTTTGGGCATCGGCCCAAGCCCTTCTTTTTTAGGTGGTAGCCACGACCGTGAACGACGCGACCGAATTCACAACGACGCTGTATGACGAAAACTTGAGCGGCTGGACGCCGGGCGCGCGCGACGGCGAAATGTCAATCATTACCCGCGGCCTCGGGCACTATATCGAAGTACGAGCAAAGACCATCGAATGCGGTCCATGGGTCGACAGCAAGTTCCCCACCAAGTTGCAGAATTACAGGTTCCGTGCGGTTGTCACGCCCGTCTCATTCGAAAATGCCGGCCCGCGAGGCGGCTTTTGCGGAATTATCGCACGCTATCGGGACGACGAAAACTATATCGCGCTGGTCATTGACCGATCATTTCATATGAAGCTGCTGCGCTGCAACGGTGGGCAATATGAATTGCTCGCAGCTGCGCCGTTGGAATTTTGTCTCGGGCAATCGCTCACCCTCACGCTCAGCGTGAAGGGCAACAAGGCCGTTGGCACGGCAGGGCCTTACGCGGGCGCGACCACGATTGAGGCGCTTGTTCCAGAAATTCCGAACATTCTCGATCGCCACAACCATGCGGGCTTTGTCTGCGCGGGCCACGCTCGTTTCGGGCCGCACACGCTGGAATGCAGCGCCGAGGACGCAGCGTGCGAAAAGGAGCGGCAAGCTGCTTGGCGGCTTACACTATCAACCCCCGGTTTTCCAACGATGGAAATCGAGCGCACCGTCCCGCTGAAAGGACTCGTCACCGGCCGCAACATCCAATTCGCCGATATCAATGGCGACGGCAAGCTTGAATTTATCGTGGCGCAAAGTTCAAAACGAATTGCCGCATCGCTGAGTTTGACGCGACTGACGTGCCTCACGGCTTTTGACTTGGACGGTAACATTTTGTGGCAGGCCGGCGTGCCAGATCCGGAAAGCAGCGCGGAGGAAGAAGTCGAGCTTTCTTTCGCTGGTCCTTTGCCGTTTCGCATCCACGATTTGTTCGGCGACGGGCATCCCGTCGTCGTCTGCGTCTTTGGTTACGATCTGCAAATTCGAGATGCGAAATCAGGCAAAACAATACTCAGCGGCGAAACGCCCGGCACGCTGCCGGTCAGCGATGAATTCAAAGCCGCGACATCGAATTTCGGCGCGCCGTGGGGCGATGAAACCCTCAACATGAACGTCGCGTCGATTCATTTTTGCGACACACAGGGCACAGGCGCAAAGAAAGAAATTCTGATTAAGGACGACTATCACAACCTCGCCGTGCTCGACACGCTTAGCGAGCCGATTCTTCACCCCATCTTTCGCCACCGCGGAAACGTCGGCGGCGTCCCCTGGATTGGCGATCTCGATGGCGATGGCAAAGACGAGATTTTTTGCGGCTATTCGTTGTTGGACGACGACGGCACGAGGCTCGCGACTCTCGCGCTCGGCGGATCTGCCCGCTCAGTCCACGTACAGAATCTCAATTCAACGGACGGTTATCCGGCGCGTGTGTTGATCTGTGCGGGAGACGAAGGCTTGATCGCGCTTGATCTGCAAGTCCTGATGTCCGGTGGTTATTCCGGCAACGTGCCGCGCGCGGCGCGATTCCGGATTTGCGCCGATGTGCTGCATGTCGGAAAGTTCAGACCGAATCTACAGAGCGACGAAATTATAGTCTCACAATTACCGGCCAGCGGCACCGGACGGAACGGACGAGTTTCTCTGTTCACCTGGCAATTGGAAGAGATTCTCGCCGATTATTTGACCGCCGATAACGGACCGGGAGTTCCCGTACGCTGGACGTCCGAAAATCGCGCCTATCTTTTTTTTGGTGGCTGCGGCTGTGGCTTGGTTGATGGACTGAGCAAACTTTTGGACATTAGCCCACATCTCTACCGAAATTATGGGGTCGTGCCCGGCTATTGTTGCGACGGCCGCGATGCGGTTTATGCGGTGTATGAAGGCAATTTGGAAATTTGTGTGCCATCGGACGCCCTCGCTCCCACCAAATCGTGAGACTGCATGTACAACCACATCACCGGCACCCTCGACACCAAATCCCCGACTGAAGCCGTGGTCGATGCCAATGGCGTCGGCTACGTCCTGCGCATTCCACTCTCCACCGCCACGGCCCTGCCCGATCCGGGCACGCGCGTGAAATTGTTTGCGCATCTGCACGTCACCGACGACGCGCACACGCTCTTTGGCTTCGCGACGGAACTGGAGCGCGAGTTTTTTCTGCAACTGATGACCGTGAGCGGCGTGGGGCCGAAGATGGCGCTGACGGTGCTCAGCGGCGGGCGCGTGCAGGATATTCAGCAGGCGATTCGGCTCGGCGATTTCGCGAGCTTGAAGCGCATCAAAGGAGTGGGGGATGGGACGGCGAAAAAAATCGTGCTCGAGCTTGGCAAAATTCTCATTCACAAACCCGCGCCCGAAGCCGTCGCCGCTGCCTCAAGCGCCGCGTCCGCCACGCGCGACGCCGCCATCGCGCCCGGATTGGATTCCGACGCCGACCTGGCGATGAAAGCTGTGATGCAGTTGCAGCAAGTCGCGCCCGATGTTGCGCTCCAAGCCGTGCAGCGCGCATTTTCGGAACTCTCCGCCACACACAAAGCGCGGCCTATTGTTCAGGAAGTAGTTCAGTTGGCGATGAAGTACACGTGAGGAGAAATGTAGAACGGAGCTCCGCTCCGTTCCGCTTTGCGCCGTGAACGGAGCAGGAGCTCCGTTCCACAAGAACGCTTGAATAAATTCGCCGCTGCCTTTAACCTCCTTCGAATCTTGAAGTTCTTGCAAAAACAGGAGTGTGCCCCGGCGTGATACCTTCGGAGTTGCGCAAAGATCCTTTGTCGTCTCGCTGGGTGATCATTGCCGCCGAGCGCGCGAAGCGGCCCACCGATTTCGACACCGATTCGATCGGCGATCCGCCCGTCTTCGATCCGTTCTCGCCCGGCAATGAAGACAAAACACCGCCGGAAATTGCCTCGTATCGCAAGAGCGGCACGCTGCCCAACAAAGCCGGCTGGCGCGTGCGCGTGGTGCCGAACAAATACCCGGCGCTGCAAATCGAAGGCGGACTCAACAAGCGCGGCGAAGGCATTTACGACCGGATGCAGGGTGTCGGCGCGCACGAGGTCATCATCGACACACCGGAATGCGCGCCGAGCTTTACGGGTTCGACTGATGAGCACGTCCAGGAGGTGCTGTGGATGTACCGCGACCGGCTCGTGGATTTGAGCCGCGACAAGCGCCTTAAATATGGCATGCTTTTCAAAAATGTCGGACGCGCGGCGGGCGCGACCGTGTACCACTCGCACAGCCAGTTGATCGTGATGCCGATCGTGCCGGATTTGATCGAAGAGAAACTCGCCGCGTGCAAAAAGTTCTTCGATTACCGCGGGCGCTGTTTGCTCTGCGACATCGCGCTGCAGGAACTCGAACAGAAGAGCCGCCTGATCGTCGATTCCGGCCAGTTTATCGCCTTCGCGCCTTATGCCGCGCGCACGCCGTTCGAAACGTGCATCGTGCCGAAGAATCACGCGTCGCATTTCGAATCGATTAATCAGCCGCTGTGCGAGGAACTCGCGTACATTTTGAAGCGGACGATGGCGAAGATTGAAAAGGGATTGAAGAACGTAGCGTACAATTACATGTTTTTCACGGCGCCGTTTCACGCCGGCGAGCAGCCGCATTTTCATTGGCACATCGAGCTTGTGCCGCGGCTGACGCGGCAGGCCGGATTCGAATGGGGCACGGGCTTCCATATAAATCCGGTCCCGCCGGAAGACGCGGCGGAGTTTTTGCGAAGTGTAAAGATTTGAGTCGAATGTCGAAAAAGTCGAAATAGTCAAGGCTTGAAGATTCGAATTTCTTGTGGGCAAACGAATGAATATTGCTTACGTAAGCTCCGAAGTCGCTCCCTATTCGAAGTCCGGCGGCTTGGCCGATGTCTCCGGCGCGCTGCCGACGGAATTGGCGAAGCTTGGGCACAGCGTCAACGTCTTCACGCCTTATTACCGCGCCGCAAAAAAAGTCGATCCGCGCGCGCGCCAGGTCGCGCAGGGGCTTGTGCCTGTCGGCGAGGAAATGGTCGCGTGGACTTTGCACGCCGCGTCGGCGAACACCGGCGCGCGCGACAAGGCGCAAGTGTACTTCATCGGCTGCGATCAATATTTCGACCGAGAAGGCTTGTACGGCACATCGAAGGGCGATTACGAGGACAGTTGTCAGCGCTTCGTGCTGTTTTGCCGCGCGTGTCTGGCCGCGGTGCAATCGCTGGCGTGGAGCGTCGATGTATGGCATTGCCACGACTGGCAGGCGGCGCTAATTCCGGTTTATCTGAAATTGTTGTTCTCGAAACACCCGCTGCTGTCGGGCGCGGCGAGCGTGTTCACAATTCACAACCTCGCGTATCAGGGCCTCTTCTGGCATTGGGGCTGGCCGGTGCTGAATCTGCCGTGGAAGCATTACAATTGGAAAGAGCTCGAATTTCACGGCAAGATGAATCTGCTCAAAGGCGCGCTGATTTATTCGGACATGCTGACGACGGTGTCGCCGACGTATGCGGAGGAAATTCAGACGGTTGAACACGGCTGCGGCTTGGAAGGCGTGCTAAAGGAGCGCGCCGCTGATCTCACCGGAATCGTCAACGGCATCGACGCTCACGATTGGAATCCAGCGACCGACACGCTGCTGCCGGCCGTGTACAACCCCGCGAATCTCGAAGGAAAAAGCGTCTGCAAAGCCGCCTTGCGCCGGCGGCTGAATTTGCCGGAAAACGATTCGGCGGTCGTCGGAATAATCGGGCGGCTTTTTGAACAGAAGGGCTTCGATCTCGTCGCGCAAAGCTTGGACGACATTTTGCGGCGCGATCTGCAGCTTGTGATTCTCGGCACGGGCCGCGAGGAATTTCACCGCCTGCTGCAAGAGTTCCAAACCACGCGCCCTGAAAAAGTCGCCGTCTCTTTTGCATTCGACAACGGACTGGCGCATTTGATTGAAGCCGGCAGCGATATTTTCCTGATGCCCAGCCGCTACGAACCGTGCGGTCTGAATCAGCTCTATTCGCTCAAATACGGCACGCCTCCGGTCGTGCACCGCGTCGGCGGCCTGGCCGACACCGTCACCGACACCAACGACGACACACTCGCGCGCGGCAGCGCGACGGGTTTCCAATTCGAAAGCTACGGCGTGCGCGAGTTGCTCGAAGCGCTCGACCGCGCGCTGGTGTTGTGGAAAACCACGCCCGACACTTGGCGCAAAATTCAGCTCACCGGCATGGCGCAGGATTGGACATGGCCGGTCAGCGCGAAGAAATATGTGGAAGTGTTCAAAGGGGCGCTGAGGAAGATGAAGAGCAGTTTGTAAAAATCGACCCGTATCAAAAAACTCTGAGCCTTTTGACGTTCTTTTCGCACTAAATTCCGTTAGAATTCCTTTATTCAACTCCGAGGACAAATCATGCCCGGACGTGTCCGTTTCGTCTGTCTGCTGCACTCGCATCAACCGGTCGGCAATTTCGATCACGTGATTGAGGAGGCGTGCAATCTCAGCTACATTCCCTACGTCGAAGCGTTTGAAAAACATCCGCGGATTCCGCTCACACATCACATGTCGGGCTGCTTGCTCGAATGGCTGGGCGCGCATCATCCGGAGTACCTTGACCGCCTTGCGCTGCGTGTTAAAGGCGAAGGCGGCGCGAAAAAATGGGAGATGGTTGGCGGCGCGTTTTACGAACCGATCATGCCGCTGCTGCCCACGCGCGACCGCATCGGCCAGATCAAACGCATGCAGGATTTCAACGAGAAGCGCTTCGGCGCGCGGCCACGCAGTTTCTGGCTGGCGGAGCGCGTCTGGGAACCGGCGCTCGTCAAAGATCTCGCTGACGCCGGCGTCGAATACCTCACGCTCGACGACTCGCATTTTCGCGCGGCGGGACTCGAAGACAAAGAACTCACCGGCGGATTCATCACTGAAGATCAAGGCCGCATTCTGACGGTGTATCCGGCGTCCGAAAAATTGCGCTACATGATTCCGTTCGCGACCGTCGAGGACACCATCGCCTATTTGCGCGGGCTGATTCCCGCAGGCGGCGAGCGTGTCGTGTGTTACGCCGACGACGGTGAAAAATTTGGAGTTTGGCCGCACACGTTCAAGCATGTCTACAGCGACGGCTGGCTTGATAAATTTCTGACGGCGCTCGAAGCCGCGCAGGAGGAAGGCTGGCTGGTTTGTTCGACGCTGCAGGAAGCGTACGACGAAATCGAAGCGGCGGGGCAGGTTTGCATTCCGGAAAACAGTTACCGCGAGATGACGGAATGGGCGCTGCCCGCGCGCAGGCTTGCGGCATACGACCGCGCGATGCACGCGATCAAAGTGGACGAAAAACTCAAGGACGACGAGCGGATCAAGGCCATTCTCCCGCTCATCAAAGGCGGCAACTGGCGGAGTTTCAAAATCAAATACGCCGAAGGCGGGCGCATGTACGCGAAGATGATGGAGGTCAGCGAGAAGGTTGAGGCGATGCCGCAGAATTCGATGCTGCGCGAAAAAGCGTTGACGCATCTCTACCGCGGCCAATGCAATTGCCCCTACTGGCACGGCGTGTTTGGCGGCATGTACTTGCCGCATCTGCGCAGCGCCGTGTACAGCGAGCTGATCAAAGCCGACAAAGTCGCCGACGAAGTGCGCGCGCGCAGCCCGCTCAACCGCGACGAGCGCGATTTCGATTTCGACGGCGAAGCTGAATTTAAATTGAGCAACGAGCGCGTCGCGCTGTACCTGCATCCGCGCCGCGGCGGGCATCTGTACGAATATGATCTGCGTGAAATTGCTTTCAACGCGGGCGATACGTTCTCGCGGCGCTACGAGGCGTATCACGACAAAGTTGCGCTTGCGAAGCTTGATTCCGAAGTCGATCACGACGCGAGCATTCACGAGCGCATCGTCGCGAAGGAAGTAGGTCTGGAAAGGCTGCTAAAGTACGACGCGTATTTGCGCGAGAGTTTGATCGATCACGTCAGCGCGCGGCCGCTCACGCCGGCGCTGCTGTCGTCGGGCCAACCGCCCAGCGATCCCGGATTCCGCGCAGGGCGCTACGAGGCGCGGCCGGTCAATCTGCTGCGCGGAGAAGTGAAACTGCTGGCCGTCGAGTTGATTCGCCGCGCGAAGTACAACGGCGCGATTTTGCAAATCGCCAAGCGCGTGACGCTCGGTGTCGATTCCACGTTTGATGTGGATTACGTGGTTGAACATTGCGGCGGAAACGCGCAGAACGGATTTTTCGCCGTCGAGATGAATTACAGTCTGCTCGCCGGCGACGCCTACGACCGTTATTTCTTCCACGCCGATTCGATCAACGCTGGCAAACTTGCCACGGAAGCGGATTTTGGCACAATGTCCTTCGCGGGTTTGAAGGACGAGTGGCTCAACGTCGAACTGACGCTGCGCACCTCGAAGCCCGCGCAATTTTTGGTTGCGCCCGTGAAAACGGTGTCGCAATCCGAAGGCGGGTTTGAGTCGGTGTATCAAAGCTCGTCCATGGTGTTGCAATGGCCTTTGCGACTCGAGGAAGGCCAGCGCTTCACCGTGTCGCTGAAGCAGGAGACGGGACGTGTCCGATAGCGACGTGAAAGTGCCGCGGCTGCTGCTGATTGAGAACGACGATTCGACGGCCGAAGGCGAATCGCAGGCGCTCAAAGACGGCGGCTTCGAGATCGTGCGCGCGCGCGACATCGCCGAGGCCATGCGCCTCGTCGGCGACGGGCAGCCGCGCTTCGATTTGACGCTCGCCAATCTCGACAGCATCGGCCAGACGGCGCTCGATTTTTGCCGCAGCATCAAAGACGACCCGGCGCTCAATTGGATGCCGGTGATGTTCTCGACGCGGAACGTCACGAAAGACACCGTCGAAAAAGTTTTCGAAGCAGGCGCAGACGAATTTGTCGGCTGGCCTTCGCAGCCGGCCGAAATTTTGATCCGCGCAAAAGCGCTTTTGCGCAAAGGCCAGGAAGAACGCTGGCTGGTCGAACGCGCGCGCAAACTCGCTGAAAAAATCGCCGAACGCGACGACGAACTCGACGACCTGCGCCGTTTCGCTCAGGACATCGTCAGTTCGCTCTCGTCGATTCTTCTGGTGGTCGATTCCGCGCAGACGATTTTGTTCGCCAACGCGCCGTTTTTGAGTGCTGCACACGCCGAGCGGCGCAATGTCGTCGGCCACAAGCTCAACGAACATTTCGATCTCGCCGCCGCCGACGGCAATCCCGCGGGGAATCTGATGCGTGCGATCGAATACGCGCTCGCCAGCGGGCAGCCGTCGCGCCTGCGGCGCTTGAACAAATTGCTGCGCGCGCATCCCGAACGCATGACCGACGTGACCGTGACCGCGATCGACTTCGGCGGAATGCGTCAAGTGTTGATGGTCGTCGAAGACGTTACCGAGCAGGCCATCGCCGAAGCGGAAGTCGGCCAGGAGCGCGCGAAGCTTCACGACGTGGTCAACGCGATGAACGCGGCGCTGTGTTTGATCGACCGCGATTGTAAAATTCATTGGCAAAACCGCACTTTCGGATTGTGGTTCGGGGACGCGTTCGGCCAGCCGGGCTTGCAAGCATTCTTAAATCAGATGCGCAACGACACTGAATGGACCGAGCAGGTCTTCGGGCGCGGCACGGTGATGCACCGCGAATGGACCGTCTTCACGCCCACCGGCCAGCGTGCGCACTATTCCAACATCATCGCGCGCATCAAATCCGTCGGCGTCGAATTGCCGCAGGCGCTGGTGCTCACGCAGGACGTGACCGAACAGGAGACGCGCGTCGAACAACTGTCGCTGCTGCGCGAACTGTCACAGATTCTGCAGGGCACGCTCGATTCCGAGCGCCTGTACCACGTAATTTTGCTTTGCGTCACAACCGGCCATGCGCTTGGATTCAATCGCGCGTTTTTGTTCATCCGCAACCGCGCGACGGGTACGCTGGACGCGCAAATGGCCGTCGGTCCGGCCAGCCGCGAGGATGCGTTCAAAATTTGGTCGGAACTTTCCGCGCAGGGCCGCGGGCTGCACGATTTGCTGCGCGATCTGACGCAACTTCCGAAAAAAGAGTCGATGCCGCTTTTTCCGCTGATCCGCAACCTGCGTTACTCGCTCGACGATTCGTCGGAAATTGTCGTGCGCACGGCGCTCGAAAAAAAAGAGCAGGTCGTTACCGACTCGGCGCACGATCCGCGCGTGACGCCGCGCTTCCGCCAGACGTTCGGCTCCGCCGAATTCGTCTCGGTGCCGCTGATCGTGAAGGGCGCGGTCGTCGGCGCAATCTTGGCGGATAACCTTTATTCGGGGCGCGGCATCAAAGACGAGCACGTCAAGCTGATGACGCTTTTCGCGTCGCAAGCCGCGCTGGCGATTGAAAACGCGGAGACGTACGCGGATTTGCAGAAGAGCCTCGAGCGGCTGCGGCAGGCGCAGAACCAGCTCGTGCAAGGCGAAAAGCTCGCGACCGTCGGCAAAATGGCTGCACACGTCGCACATGAAATCCGCAATCCGCTCTCGACCATCGGCGGTTTTGCGAAGACAATTCTGCGCCGGCCAGACAACCTCGAGCGCGTGAAAAAAAGCGCCGCGATCATCGGCGAGGAAACCACGCGGCTCGAGAATTTGCTCAAAGGCGTGATGGATTTTTCGCGCCCGTCGGCGCCGGTGCTCAAACAGGGCGACTTCAATGCGGTCGTCGAAAAAGCGTTTCGCACGCAAGTGGACTTTCTGGCCGCGCGCGGAATTCAGTCGCACCTCGATCTCGACCGCTCGATTCCGGAAATTCATTTCGATGAAAACCAGATGATGCAGATTCTGCACAACCTGATCCGCAACGCCGCCGACAGTATGCGCCAGGGCGGCGCGCTCGGTCTGAAAACGGGACGCACCGACGATCACGTGTGCCTGGCCATCTCCGACACGGGCACGGGCATTCCCAGCGAAATCCTCGATCGTCTATTCGATCCGTTCTTCACCACGAAGCCGGATGGCACGGGCCTCGGCTTGGCGGTGAGCAAAAAAATCATCGAAGATCACGGCGGAAAAATCGAAGTGCAGAGCACGGTCGGGAAGGGAACGACGTTCACTATCTCTTTCCCGCCGGCGCCGCCCGCGCACGCACAACCGGCTCACGCGTCGTCCACGGTTTTGATTCCGCTCGGCGTGGCGCCGGTGCGGGCGGGTTGAAGCGTGATTGCCGCTTCCATTTTTTGAGCATGTGGTAGGATGATTTGCGGACGCGAATCCAGTTGAGAGGGGCCGGTGACCGCGCTTGGCGGAATCCGGAACAGGGGGCTGAAAGGGCGGCCTATGGCAAAGCTACTTGTGGTGGATGACGACCGAAATCAGGGCCAGTTGTACAAGATCGATCTGGAAGACGACGGCCACGAAGTGACGCTGGCCGCGAGCGGTCCGGAAGGGCTTGAGTCGCTCAAAAAAAGCCGCCCCGATTTGATCGTGCTCGATATTTCCATGCCCGGCATGGACGGCATCGAAACGCTGGGCAAAATCCTGGCGCAGGATCGCACGCTGCCGGTGATCTTGAACACCGCGTATTCGAATTACAAAAATAATTTCATGACTTGGTCGGCCGACGGCTACGTCGTGAAATCCGGCGACACCACGGAATTGAAAAATAAGATTCGCGAAGTCCTCAAAGCGCGCGGCATCGTTTCGTAACGTTTGTAGTACCGCCTTTTGGCGGAAGAATCTAAGCGGGGGGGCTTTCCGCCTAAAGGCGGGACTACGAACGAACATGGCCAATCAGCTTTTAAAAGACACGTTGACGATTGTGCTTTCCGGCGGGCAGGGCGAGCGGCTTTATCCGCTCACAAAAGACCGCGCGAAACCCGCGGTGCCGTTCGGCGGGATGTACCGCATCATCGATTTCACGCTGTCGAATTGTTTGAATTCGGAATGCATGAACGTCTACATTCTGACTCAGTACAAATCCTTCTCGCTCGACCGCCACATCATCCTCGGGTGGAGCGGGCTGTTCAACAATCCCGAGATGAATCAGTTCATCCACATTCTTCCGCCGCAGCAGCGCACGGGTACGTCGTGGTATCTCGGCACGGCCGATGCAATTTATCAGAACATTTATAATCTTGAACGCGAAAAACCGAAGCGTGTGCTGATCCTCGCCGGCGATCACATTTACAAAATGAATTACGCGAAAATGATCGAGTACCACGTTGAGCGAAACGCGGATTTGACCATCGCCTGCGTCAACGTTCACAAATCCGAAGCGAATCAACTGGGCATCGCCGTCGTCAACGACGAGAACCGCATCGTCGGATTTCAGGAAAAACCCAAGCGCGATCCCGCCACGATTCCGGGGCAGCCCGATCAGTGTTTTGCGAGCATGGGCATTTATGTGTTTTCGACCGAGGAATTGGTGCGCCGAATTTCGTACGACGCGCGGCAGGAATCCGCGCACGACTTCGGCAAAAATGTGATTCCGGCGATGGTCAACGATGGCGCGCGCGTGTTCGCGTATCCGTTCAAAGACGAGAACAAAAAAGAAGTCGCGTACTGGCGCGACGTGGGGACGATGGACGCGTATTTCGACGCGAACATGGACCTCACGCGCATCACGCCGCTCTTTAATTTGTACGACGACTCCTGGCCCGTGCGCACGTACCGCGAAAATTATCCGCCCGCGAAATTTGTTTTTTCCGAACAAGGCCCGGAAGGCCAGGTGCGGCGCGGCCAGGCGCTCGACAGCGTGATTTCCCCGGGCGTGATCGTCTCGGGCGGCACGGTCATCCGCAGCGTGCTTTCGCCGCAAGTTCGCGTGAACAGCTACAGCACCGTCGAAGACTGCATCCTGATGGAAGGCGTGAGCATCGGCCGGCGCGCGCGTGTGCGCCGCTGCATCATGGACAAAGGCGCGCAGATTCCGGAAGGCATGACTATCGGATTCGACGCAAACGAAGACCGCAAGCGCTTCGCGGTTTCAGCCGGCGGCGTGGTGATCGTGCCGAAGGATGTGTGCCTCTAACGCACGATTCAAAGTTCAAGATTCAAGATTCAAGATTTTGCGGAATGTTGAAACCTTGAATTTTGAATTCTGAATCTTGAATTTTGAATTGGATTTCCCGATGCCCGCCGACCACAACACCGCCACCGGATATCTGTGCATGATGCTGCACGCGCATCTCCCTTTTGTGCGGCATCCGGAGCATCCGGAATTTCTTGAAGAAGATTGGTTTTATGAAGCAGTCTCGGAGACGTACATTCCGCTGCTGTTGATGCTCGAAGGTTTCGAGCGCGACAACGTGAATGCGTGTTTCACGATGAGTTTGACGCCGCCGTTGTGCGAGATGATGGCGGACCCGCTGCTGCAAGGGCGCTACGAAAACAAGCTGCGCAAGTTGCGCGAATTAACAGAGAAGGAAATCAAGCGCACGGCCGGCACGCCGTTCGAATCCGCTGCGCAGATGTACAAGCAGCATTTCACGGACTGCTGGAACACGTTCAATAAGTGGGGCAAGAATCTCGTCAACGGATTTCGCCATTTTCAGGACAGAGGCTTCGTTGAAGTCATCACCTGCGGAGCGACTCACGGATTTTTGCCGCTGATGGTCTCCGAACCGGCCGTGCGCGCGCAGATTCAAATCGCGGTCAACAATTACAAGAAGCATTTCGGGCGCGCGCCGCGCGGCATCTGGCTGCCCGAGTGCGCGTATGCGCCGGGGATCGATCAGCATTTGAAGGAAGCCGGCATCCAGTTTTTTTTCATGGACACGCACGGCATTGTCTTCGGTTCGCCGCGCCCGCGCTACGGTCCGTTCCGGCCGGTGGTCTGTCCGTCTGGCGTGGCGGCGTTCGCGCGCGATGCCGACAGCAGCAAACAGGTGTGGTCGAGCGAAGAAGGCTATCCGGGCGACGTGGATTACCGCGAGTTTTATCGCGACCTCGGTTATGACGGCGAGTACGCGACCGTCAAGCCCTACCTCCATAATGACGGCGTGCGGCGCAATGTCGGCATCAAGTATCATCGCATCACCGGCAAAGTCGAATTGAGCGCCAAGCAGCCGTATGTGCCGCAGTGGGCCACCGAAAAAGCCGCGCAGCACGCGGGCAATTTCATGTTCAATCGGCAGAACCAGTCGAAGTGGCTGCACAGCATTCTTGGCGCGCAGCCGTGCATCGTCGCGCCGTACGACGCGGAACTCTTCGGGCACTGGTGGTTCGAAGGCCCGCAGTTCCTCAATTTTTTGATGCGCAAAATCGCGTACGACCAGAGCGACATTGCGCTGAGCACGCCGCCGCGCTTTCTCGAAAAATTCCAACGCCAGCAGATCATCGAGCCAGCGGCGAGTTCGTGGGGCGACAAAGGTTACTACGAAGTCTGGCTCAACGGCGGCAACGATTGGATTTACCGCCACCTGCACGCCGCCGAATTGCGCATGACGGAACTGGCGAACGAATTCGTTGCGCCGAACCCGCTTGAAGAACGCGCATTGAAGCAGGCCGCGCGTGAATTGCTGCTGGCGCAGGCCAGCGATTGGGCGTTTATCATCACGACGGGCACGATGGTCGCGTACGCGGAGAAGCGCACGAAAGATCATCTGCACCGCTTCAATGGGCTGTATCTGCAACTGAAAGAAAACCGGCTCGAAGAGCCGTGGTTGAACGATCTCGAATGGCGCGACAATATTTTTTCGGAAGTCGATTGGACGATTTACAAATAGATTCAAGGTTCAAGATTCAAGGATTCAAGGTTGGCATTTGAGATTCTGGAATCTTGAATTTTGAATCTTGAATCGGCCTTTTCAATCCTTCACCCACACCGCCACATATCGCGCTTCGGTGCCTGCGAACTGGTTGGCCGCGTTGCCCATCATGTCGTTGATCTTCTCGTAATCGAGGCCGGACTTGTCGGTGCGCTGATTGAAAATGCAGGCGACGTTTACGCCGTTGCCGTATTCGGACGCCATTGAGAATGTGCCGGGCAGGCTGCCGAAATGGACCCAGGATTGGCCGGTGCCTTTGCGCGGCTCGCCGGAAATCCAATAGGCGTTCATGAATTTGCACAGGTCGGGACTCGACGCGATCAGCGCGCCGTGCGAGTCCATCGCTTCGAGAAAAAACGTGCCGTCGGGCGCGGGAACTTGCGCCTCCGATTTCGGTTCAATCACATTTCGTCCGACACCCGGATCGACGTAAACCGGTTCGCGCGGGTTGCGGTCCTTCGGCAGGCTGCGGCCCAATTCGATGCTGTGAATATCCAGCGGCGCAAGAATTTCCTTTTGAATGTACGCGACGTAATTCTGCTTGCTGACTTTTTCGATCACGCGGCCCAGGACGCAGTAGCCGAAATTCGAGTAGGCGTACTTCGAACCGGGATCGGCTTGCAGCGGTTTGCCCAGCATGTAGCGGATGATCTGCTCCTGGTCGGCGGGGCCGGGCTTGCCGTTGGCTTTGGCGATTTCCAGAGGCATGAACATGGGATCGAAACTGGTGTCGCGGTCCCAGCCGCCTTTGTGGTCGAGCAGATTTTGAACGGTGATCGTGTTGATGCGCGGATCTTCTTTGGCGCCGGGCAGCGGTTTGAGTCCGAGCAGCGGGAAAGCTTTCGTATCGAGCGCGAGCTTTCCTTCGGCGATAAGTTTGCGCACGGCCGCGGCGGTGATTGGCTTGACCACGCTGGCGATGCGCATCGGGTCATCGGCCTGAACCAATTGCGTCCGCGCGCCGTCGCGATGGCCGTAGGCTTTTTCGAGGAGCATTTTTCCATTGTACGCAACGGCGATCGTGCCGACGGCGATGCTGCGCTCCTTCATGTACTCTTTGATCGTCTTCTCAAAAATCTCGACGCCCGCCGACGGTTCCTGGCTGCACGCGGAGACGGACAACAGATGAAAACCGTTCTTCTCATTTTGACGTGCTTGGTTGTGAAATTGAGTTTCAGTCAGGTTGTGCCGAGCGATCATGGGCGTCGCTTCTTTGACGAAGATGGCCGCGAACATCGGCCCGGATTTCGTGCGGTACTCCGTCGCGCAGAGCGGGCGAAAGCCTTTGTTCGCCGGATCGTCGTAGAGTTTTTGATATTGCTCCGGCGCGAGATCGTGGCGCGCGAACCATTCGTCTTGCGATTCGACGAAGAGCGCGGCGAAAAGATGTCCGGCGCGGCCGTTGCCGTAGCCGCAAATGATCTCCGGGCGCAGGCCGCGTTCTTTGGCGCGCTCGACTTCGCTTTGATATTGTTCCGCCGTAATATTGTGATGCTCCTCCCATTTTATGTGCTTTCCGTCCTTCACCCACACGGCCGCAAAATGCGGCGCGCCGCCATTCAAATAGCCGCTGACACAAATTAAGCGAAAGCCATCAGCGCGCATTTGCTTAAGCGCGGCGGCGTATTCATCGTTCGCTAGATTGTGCCGGACTTCGGTGGGAATGGCCGCGCCGTCTTTGACCGAGACGGCACTGAAGCGCACCTCGCCGCCGATGTCGTAACCGCTGATGCTGATGACGCGATGCGCGTCTTTTGTTGTGCGCTCAACCCAGGTTTGGAAGGCGTCGGAGGCGGCGTCTTGAATGGAGTCGTAGGATTCGCGCGCGGACGCCGCGCAAAACAGACAAGCGAGCCACACCAAAACGGGCGCAACTTTGTTCATGGAAGCCTCCTGCGCACAAACGTGCCATGCACGGCGGCGAGCGTCAAGAAAAGAAAGCACGCTAATGAAATATGCGCTGCGGCAGACAAGAAAGAATGTCTGCGACACCACCAGCCCATTCGTGAAGATTCGTGCGATTCGTTGTTTATTATTTCTGGCGTTCGCGCGCGCGTATCGGCCGCCAGCAGGTCCCGTCCGCGTTGACTAATTTCATCGCGTCCGCCGGCCCGTCGCCGAACGGCGCGTAATTCGGAAACGCCGGCGGCGGCAACTCCGCCCAGGCCGATTGAAGGGAGTTCACGAAACTCCACGCCTGAAACACTTCGTCCACGCGAGTAAAGAGCGACGCGTCGCCGCGCATCGCGTCCAGCAGCAACCGCTCGTACGCTTCGGGCGACCGCTGCTCAAACGCCTCTTCATATTCGAAATCCATGTCCACTTCGTCGAGAACCATCTGCATGCCCGGCTGCTTGCACGCCATCGACAAGCTGATCCCTTCCTTCGGCTGAATATGCAGGACCAGTTCGTTCGGCACCGGATTGGCCGACATCAAACAATAATCCGTGTCGCGGTTGTGCGGAAACAAACTCATCGGCGGGCGCTTAAACGTCACCGCAATTTCGCTGCGCCGATCCGGAAGGCGCTTTCCCGTCCGCAAATAAAACGGCACGCCGGCCCAGCGCCAATTATCGATCTTTACTTTCAGCGCGACGTACGTTTCGGTCAGCGAATCCGGCGGAACATTTTCCTCCTGCCGATAGCCTTTCAACTGCTTCCCGTCTTTGTCCGTGCCCGCGCCATATTGTCCGCGCACCGTATTTTTCGCGGCCAAGTCTCGGTTGAACGGTTGCAGCGAACGCAGCAACAAAACTTTCGCGCCGCGGATTGAATTCGCGTCCAACACCGGCGGCGGCTCCATCGCGACCAGTGTCAGCAATTGCAGCATGTGATTCTGCAGCATGTCGCGCGTCGCGCCCGCAGTGTCGTAATACGCGCCGCGTTTGCCTTCCATGCCCAGCGTCTCGGCCACAGTGATTTGAACGTGGTCCACATACTTGTTGTTGAACAGCGGCTCAAAGATCGCGTTGCCAAATCGAAAACTCAGGATGTTTTGAACCGTTTCTTTGCCGAGATAATGATCGATGCGGTAAATCTGCGATTCATCGAGAACCGCGCCGAGCTCGTCGTTAAGTTTTTGTGCGCTGGCCAGATCGCGCCCGAACGGCTTCTCCACAATCACGCGCGTCCATGGCGATTTAAATCTCGGCGCGATCAAACCCGCCTCGCCCAATTGCCGTACGATCACCGGAAAAAATCCAGGCGTCACTGACAAATAAAACAACCGGTTTCCCCCAAGCTGCCGTGATATGTCCAATTCGACGAGCTTCTCTTTAAGCCGCGTGAACGACGCTGCGTCGTCGTTGTTGCCCGCGACGTAATGCAGCGCTTTCACGACGGGATGATTCGCCAAATCGCCCGGCGCTTCTTTGCCGAGAACCTCTCGCAGCGATTTGACGATGTTCTCGCGAAACGCCTCGTCCGACATCGGCGTGCGCGAAAATCCAACGATTGCAAAACGCTCAGGCAAAAATCCGCCCGCGTGCAAATGAAACAGCGCCGGAATTAATTTGCGGTGCGCCAGATCGCCGGACGCGCCGAAGATCACAATCGACAGCGGCTCTTTGACGCGCACGGCTTCGGCCGCATTTGCGTTCGATGCATCTTTCGGCAGCGGGCGCCTGAGAATCGTGGTCATGCCGCGTTTTGTGTCCATGTGTTTCTCCATTAAACCACAAGCACTATCTTGCCCACATGCACGCCGGACTCAAGTACCCGATGCGCCTCCGCGGCCTGCTCAAGCGCGAATGTCTTGAACACGACTGGCGTGATTTTTCCGGATTCGATCAGCGGCCAGACTTTTTCGCGCAGCGCTTTCGCCACCGCGCCTTTGAACGGCACCGTCCGCGCGCGCAACGTCGATCCGGTGATCGTCAGCCGCTTCTGCATGACCTCGAAGATATTGAACTGCGCGTCCAATCCGTGCATGCCGCTGATAAACACCAGGCGTCCTTCTTCCGCGAGACACTTGATTTCGCGCGGCACGTAATCGCCGCCGATCATGTCCAAAATCACATTCACGCCGCGCCCGCTCGTCGCCTGCCTGACCACTTCGACAAAGTCCTCGCTCTTGTAATTGATCGCGCGCTCCGCGCCCAACTGCACACAAGCCGCGCACTTCTCCGCCGAACCCGCCGTCGCAAACACGCGGCTGCCCAGGGCGCGAGCCATCTGAATCGCCGCCACGCCAATCCCGCTGCTCCCGCCCTGCACCAGCAAACTTTCGCCGGCGCTCAAGCGTCCGCGTTCGAACACATTGCCCCACACGGTGAAAAAAGTTTCCGGCAGCGATGCCGCTTCGACGGCCGTCAATCCGCGCGGAATCGGCAAACATTGCGGCGCCGGCACGGAGCAATACTCCGCATAGCCCCCGCCCGCGACCAACGCGCACACCACGTCGCCGCTCTTCCACTCCGTGACCGCCGCGCCCGCCCTCGCGACTGTTCCTGCAATCTCCAGTCCCGGAATGTCCGACACTCCCGGCGGCGGAGGGTAATGTCCTTTGCGCTGCATGATGTCCGGCCTGTTTACGCCGGCTGCAGCGACCTTGATCAGCACGTCGCCGCCGCCCACAGCCGGCATCGCCCGCTTCACAGGCTGCAACACCTCCGGCCCGCCCGGCCGCTCGATTTGAATCGCGCGCATGTGTCCACTGATTTGCGATCTCATCGTCTTCTCCGCTGCGTACCTGCCGAACAAAAGGCAGCCACTGTCTCTCAACGACAACGCCAAAACGCGGCTTGGCAGCGTTAATGTCGCTCCGAGCGCGAGTGAAAAATAGGCAGCCTGTGAGATATGTGAAATAACGAGACGCGAACTGCGAATAGCCGCAAAGTCTCAAGCCAGTTCGGAATTTTATCGAATTCGCCGCCGTAGTCAATATGCTCTATTGAACTCATTCGCCCATTGCCGCGCATCTTTGTGCCGCGCGAGGAAACGCGCGCGCGAGTCACAGCCCCAAATTCAGCATGATCGACTTCGTTGGCTTGACTTTGTTGACCGTGTAAAAATGCAGCCCTGGCACGTCAAATTTCAATAGCTCTTCGCACTGCTTCGTCGCGTACTCGATGCCCCACTCCACCACGCCCTCTTCGTTGTCGCCAAACTGCGCCAGTTTCTGCTCGACGATTTTCGGCACGCGCGCGCCGCACAGCGGGATGAAACGCTTGATCCACGACACCGACGGTATCGGCAGAATGCCGGGGCAGATCGGCACCTTCACGCCCAGCGTGCCAATCATGTGGTTTTGGAATTCGAAGAAATCGTGGTTATCGAAGAACAATTGCGTGAGAATAAATTCCGCGCCCGCATCGATCTTCCGTTTCAAATGATCCCAATCGACAAATTTGCCTTCTTTGCAATGCATGTGCCCTTCGGGAAATCCCGCGGCGCCGATGCAAAATTGATTGCGCGCCTTGATGAACGCCACCAGTTCATTCGAAAATTCGAATCCGCCTTTCGTCTTGGCGAACGCGCCCAGACCGCCCGGCGGGTCGCCGCGCAATGCGAGAATATTCTGAATCCCGCGGCGCGCGGCATCGTCCAGCACGCTGCTGATTTCCTCGCGCGTCGCGCCGACGCACGTAAGGTGGCTCATCGTGACGAGCTTCAACTCGCGCTGCATACGCTCCACGATGTCGAGCGTTTTCGCTTTGGTCGATCCGCCCGCGCCGTAGGTCACGGAACAATAGTCGGGCTTGAGCTCCGCGAGCGCCGGCAGCGTCTTTTCAAAAAGCGTGCGGTCGCCTTCGTCCGTTTTGGGTGGACTGAATTCGAAAGAAATCACCGGCCGTTGCTTCGGTCGGCGCAGCCCGTGGATATCGCGAATGAATCTCATGCGCCTATGATAATGTAAGCGGCCATCGGCGCAAGCAAGCGAGGAGCGGCGGTGAATGGGTGGCCCGCCCCGGGCAGCATTGGTATCTACACATCTATCCGCTTTCGTCAGTTCCATTTGGCAGGAAGTCGGGGAGGAGTTGGTGGACCAGAGATTTCAGTTCGTCGAGGCTTGTTTCTTCGAGCAGATTCAGCATCGACAACAACACGCCCAATCCCGCCAGCAACGCCGGCTCGGTAAAGCTTCGGCGGCCTTCACCCCTTTTCATCAACCGCCCGCTCAACCGCACCAACACGTGCCGCAACGTTTCCGCTTCGGGCCGTTCGTCCCGCGCCAGTTGCCAGACCACGACTCCGGCCATGGCCGCCACGGCCAAGCGCGCTGCCAGCGCGTGCGCATCTTTCTGCAGCCAGCTTTCCACATGCTGCCCGGCGCTCTTCAACAGCTTGTGATACGACTCGATCCGCCAGCGCCAATAGTACCACAGCGCCAGCGTCGCCGCCCGCACTTCCGCCGGAAGATTGCTCAGCAGCAGCCAGCGCGCCAGCACGCGCCCGTCGGCATCCCGCACTTCGCTGACGATCAGCCGCACGGTCAGCGGCGCGCCGGCCACATTTTTATGTTTCGCCTTGCCGCCCACCACGCGATGCGTGCGCGCGGAGCGCTTGAGTTCCACGCTCGTTTCGCCCACGAATTGTACGGCGGCGGCGCCCTCGAATTCCACGTCGCGCGATTTCGCCAAAGGCACCTGGCCGGCGACGTCGCCCAGCCTCTGTTCGCATCCGCCATGCCAGGCCCGAGGCGCGTCTTTGGCGCGCACCAAAAACTTTCTTCCACGCGCGTCCCACGAGCGCAAATGCGCGATCGAATCGCCTTCGCGATCGATCACGTAGACGGCCGGGCGTCCCAACTGAAGCCCTTCCACATGCGCCATCACCGGTTCCAATCCATCCAGCGCGGACTTCGCCTTCAACGGCTTGTCACCGCGCGTGCTGTGAATGCCGCTGCCGGCCTCCAGTTCAAGACACACGGGCGCAAGCGGGCGTCCCTCGCCGTCCGACAGCGCCAGCGCGGTCAGAAGTTTGTACCCCAAATCGTTTTCATTCATCAGCATGATGCGGTCGTGTTTAGACGCGTGTCCGCAATAGTGCAGCAGGCACCAGTCCAGCGCGATGAGCACGTAATTCTGGCAGGTCTGGGCGACGCCCAGGCGCGCCGCTTCGATCAAAGGCGCAGCCAACTGCGGCAACGCCACGTGTGGATTGGAAAAAAAGCGCCAAGCGCCTTGAGTGGCGGCGAAGGCCTGGCCTCCGTCGGGCAACGCACGCAAACCGGCGGCAATCTGTTGAGCGGCGGAGAGATGCGCCATCAGCAACAAACGATAACGCAGCTGGAGCCGGGGCTCCGCAGGGAGTAATGGGACATGCGCTCATTTTTCGGCTGTTTCACGGTTGTACTTGTGTAGATACCAATGCC
>DATGGK010000057.1:0-43362 GCA_035308565.1 Planctomycetota bacterium
CAAGGGCAGCCAGCCCTCACCCCCGGCCCCTCTCCCCCAAGGGGAGAGGGGAGAACGGCAGCGCTCACTTCTGCGCCTTGCCGCTCAGCGGGCCTTTGGGGCCGATTCTTACGCTGTAGTTGAGCGTGGAGGTGTCGATCACCGGCGTGCCGTCGATGGACACAATAACGGGGAAACTGACGTCGGGGTTGCTGCTGGTTTTGCTGAAGCCGAGCGTTTGCAGCGGCGTGAACAGATTCTGATTCTTCAGCACGACGCTGAATTTCGCGGGGCCGCCTTTTGGGTTCAATTTGAGCGTGAAGGCTTTGTCCGCCGAAATGCCTTTGGCACTCAGCACATATTGTTTGCTCAGGCCGCCGATGAGGACGCTCACGTTTTTGCCGAACGGTGTGAAACCGGGCGCGAGGCCGACGGAGCCGGAGAAGGAGAGGCTGTCGGCGTTGGACCTTGCGAAATTGAATTGCAGTTTGAGCTTGGTGACGGCGAACACAATCGGGTTGCCTTGATTGGAGACGACGACGTTGACGCTTTGCGTCGAGACGGCTTGGCCATCGGAGACGGAGACTTGCACGGTGAAGAGATTGGCGGTGCTGAAGGTCTTCGTGACCGACGCACCGGCGGCGACGGTGCCGTCGCCAAAATTCCAATTATAATCGAGCGCGTCGCCGTCGGCGTCAGTGGCGTTGGCGGTGAACGTCACCGGCGTGTTGACGGTCGCGGGATTGGCAGAGACGGTCAGCGGCACGGCGATGACGGGCGCGTGGTTAGTGCCCGTGCCGATGACAGTGAGTTTCAAGAGCTTGGAATCGGTGCCGGCGAAATTGCTGGCGGTGAGCGTGACGTTGAAGAGGCCGGTGGCGGCGGGTTTGCCGGAGATCGTCGCGCCGACGAGCGCCAAGCCTGCGGGCAATCCGGCGGCGGCGAACGTTTGCGGGTTGGTGCCGTCGGAGGTGATCGTGTAGGTGAAGGCGGCGTTCACGTTTGCGGTTGCGGTCAGAGCGCTGGTGATCAGCGGCGCGGTGGCGGGATCGACTTCGATGGTGGTGCCGGCGTTGGCGGAGCTGTAATTCGATGAATCGTTAGGCACGAAGGAGACGCTCAACGGTTGCGCCGGGCCGGCGGCGAGCACGGTTCCGGAGAGCGGCGCGTAGGTGAAAGTGCCGGCGATGGCGACAGTCGTAGTCGGGTCTTGAGCGACGGCATCGAGTTGCGTGGCGCTCAACGGCATGCCGGCGACGATCGCCAGCGGCTGCGGCCAGACGATGGTGGGCGTGGCCTTGGCGATGGTGAGGTTCGCCGGTGCAATCGTGACCGTGTAATTGCCAAGCAGGCTGTTGGGATCGTTGAGCGTGGCCATGATCGGGTAGGCGCCGACGGTGCTGCGCTGCTCGGCGGCGGTGAAATAGGAGGCGGTGATGGCGTCGTTGTTTTGCAGGCCGGCCAATGTGCCGGTGAGCGTGGGATTGGGCGCGTTGAAAATGCGGGTGAGGCTTGCGGGGGTGACGGTCAGGGGCGCGGGCGTGATGGAGAGCGTGCCGTTGTTGATGATGACGGAATAGTTGCCGAGCTTGTTGTCGGGATCGTTGAGCGTTGGGACGATGGAATAATTTCCGACTTGCGTGGCGTTGGTGGCGGTTGACGCAAAGCTGGCGGTGATGTTGTCGCCATTGAGGACGCCGGTGAGCGTGCCGGTGAAGACGGGATTGTCGGCGCCGTAGACTTTGCTGATGTCCGCACCGGTGGCGGTGATGGGCGGCGCGTTGCTGATAGTCAGCGTGCCATTGTTGACGGTCACGTTGTAATTGGGGAGGCGATTGTTGGGATCGACGACTGCGGGTGTAATCGGGTATTGGCCGACGGCGCTGGTGTTGTCGGCGGTTGTTGAATACGTGGCGCTGATTGCGTCGTTGTTTTGAATGCCGACGATGCTGCCAGTGAACGTGGGATTGGCAGTGCCGTATGTGCGGCCGGCGTTGGCGGCGGTGACGGTGAGCGGGGCTTGGGTGACGGTGAGCGTGCCGGAGTTTTGCGTCACGGCATAGTTGGAGAGCTTGTTTTGCGGGTCCTGGAGCGTCGAGGTAATTGAATACGCGCCGACGATGCTGGTGGTGTTGGCGTTGCTTGCAAAGGTTGCGGAGATGTTGTCGCCGTTTTGAATGCCAATCACGGTGCCGGTGAGCGATGGATTGGCGGAGCCGTAGGCGCGGCTGAAGTTGTCTGGCGTGACGACCAGCGGCGCGGCGTTGATCGTTAGAGTGCCATTGGTGCTGGAGACGGTGTAATTGTTGAGCCTGTTTCCCGGATCGGAGAGCGTGGGGACGATTGTGTAATTTCCGATGGGACTGGTCGCGGTCGCGCTTGTTGTGTAGCTCACGGTGATGCTGTCGCCGGGTTGAACGCCTATTAGTGCGCCGGTGAGCGTGGGATTGGCGGCGCCGTAGTTTCGATTGAGGCTGTCGGCGCTGACGGTGAGCGTGGCTTTGCCAATTAGCAGCGTGTGCGTGCCGTCGGAACTGGCGGCGTAATGCGTCGAGCCGTTGAAATTGGCTTGGATCACGTAGGCGCCGACGGCGACTCCGCCGGGGAGCGTGTAGTTCACGGAGGCTGCGCCGTTGACGACGATTGGGGACGTGACCGCGGTGCCGATGTTGGTGCCGCCGTTTTGAATCTGGAAGGTGACGGTGCCTTCGTTAACCGTGCTGCCCGTGGCGGTGACGGTAGCGGTGAGCGGAATGGTGTGCGAAGAGCCGTTGTAGGTGTCCTGCGTGTTGCTGGCGGCGGTGGTCGTAGAGGACGGCGCGTCGGAGTAGGTGAAGCCGCTGGTCAGCGTGGCGTTGCCGCCGGTGTTGGTGACGACGACATTGAAGGCGCCTTGCGTGCCCGCGGGGGTGCTGGCCGGCGTGTTGCAGGTGAGCGTTGTGGCGCTGGTGACGACTACGTTGGTGCAGGTGTTGCCGCCGATTTTGACGCTGGTGCCGACACTATAATTGGTGCCGGTGACGGTGATGCCGGTGCCGCCGGCGCTGGGGCCTGAATTGGGCGAGACGTTGGTGATGGTCGGCGGCGAATCGAAGACGCCATACGCGACGAGGGTCGAGGCGCCGGTGCCGATGTAGGCTTTGCCGTTGACGATGGTGGGGAATTGCCATTTGCCGACGGTGCCGCCGAAGCTGTCGCGCGCGGAATTTTGATTGCTGTTCCAGAGTTCGGTGGCGAGGTTGGTGGCGTCGAAGGCGTGGAAGACGTTGTTGCTGGCGCCGTCGTTGTTTTCAATTGCCCAGAGAATTCCGCTGCTGGTGCCGTTTGACGTCACCGCAAGCGCGCCGCCGTTGGCCGTGTAATTGGCGTTGGTTGAGGAGACGGTTAATTGGCCAGCGGGGACGGTTTGCGTGCTATAAAGGTAGGCGGTTGGTTTTTGACCGCTGCCCCACAAATAAACGAAAGTGCCGCTGGCGCCGCCGTTCCAGGCAACGACGTTCTGGCGGATGTTGCTGCTCAACCCAGTGATGGTTTGCAGGCAAGTATCGGGCGAAGAGGGCGTCGCGCCGATGTGGCCCATGTTGCTTGAATCAACCATGTGCAGGTAGCCGTATTTCGTGCCGCCGCAGACGAGGCGGTTGGTTCCAGGAATCATCAGCACGCCGGTGTTGCCGACGTCCTGATCGGCGTTGCTGAAACTCAGCTCGTTGGACGGCGCGAAATAATCGAGCACTTGCAGCGTGGGCGAGAGTTTCATGAAGCACATGCCGTAGCTGGGCGGGTTGGTGCTTTGGTTGAAGACGCCGTTGCCGGTGGTGAAATAGATGTTGCCGCTGGTGTCGGCCATGACGCCTTTGCCGGTCTGCCAGATGCCGCCGAGGCCGCCGTTGGGCGAGGTGCAGAAGACGGCGTCTTGCGAGAAACCATTGCCGGTATAGGTGTATTTAAAAACCCAGCCGTGGTAGGGGAACGAATCGGAGTTGTGCGAAAAGGCGACGTAGACGGAGCTATTGGCGAAGAGCAGCGCGGCGCGGCAATTGTGCTGCGCTGTGTTGAAGGTGAGATTGCCGCCCACGCTGCCGTCGCCGGTGCCGGGGACGGTCACCGCAATGGTGACGGGGCTGCCTGTTTTCTCCACGCCGGTGGTGATGTCGAAGGCGTGCAGTTTCGAATTGCCTGAATCGGTGGTTTCCTTGTTGACGAAATAGATGATTTTGTTTGCCGGATCGATGACCGGCGCCGGTGTGGACCAGCGCGCGGAGACGATCAATTGTGTATGCAGAAGCGGAAGCGATTGCGTGGGATCGTCGGCGTCGAAGGCGTAGAAGCTGCTGGCGCCGCCATTGTTGTTGGTCGAGGTGACGCAATAAAGGACATTGTGGACGGCGCCGTTGATGGTCACGCCCGGCACGTAAAGGATCTGGCCGTTGACGTTGGCGTCCATCGAACGGGTGAAGATTTTGCCGAATTTGGCGGTGGTCACCGTCGCCGGGGTGAGGATGGTTTCGGCGGTGTTGGCGCCGGTGCGCTGGTTGTCGTTGTGCTGAGTGAGGACGCTTTGCGCGGCGAAGAGGTGGATGCTTGCGATGAAGATGCTCAAACAAAACGCTGGGCGAAACATGGGTTGCTCCCCGGTGCTTGAGTTCAGAAAGGATTGTGTCGGCGGCGGAAAACCGCAGGGGTGAGATTATCGCTATTTTTGGCGGAAATGCGAGAGAAATGTGGAGAAACGATGGCGCGGTCAATTCAAAATGAAAAATGCAAAATGCAAAGTGAAAGGCACATGACGTATCGCCCGTCGGGCCTCTTTCAGTGTGGGAGAAGGCAACGGCGGCGTTTTTTTAGCGTCGCATTTTTTATAGGGGTTCTGGCATTTTCTCAGTTGCGCGACAGGGGGAAACGTGTTAGCTACGACATTGGGAAATCGTGTGAGATTTGAGGGGAAAGACGGAATTGTGGTGCAGGCTTCCAGCCTGCATCGTTTGGCTTTGCAGGCCGGAAGCCTGCACCACAATGACGGGCTTGGAAGCCCGTCCTACGACACGGCAACCACGGGCCGAAAGCCCGTGTTACTTGAGGAAGGAACGTCATGACTGCGCCTTTGAATAAGCCTCGCTATCCGGGAATTCCGACTATTACCGACGGGTCCGGCGCCGTGACCTGGGTGGATACGAATATCACTCAGGCGGCGTGCGCTTACCCGATCACGTCTTCGACGACGATGGGCGGCAACTATGCCGCGGCGGTGTCGAACGGGATGTTGAATTTGTGGGGCGAGAAGCTGCTCTTTATCGAGCCGGAGAGCGAGCATTCGGCGGCGGCGACGTGCGAAGGGTTTGCTCTCGCCGGCGGGCGCGTGACGAACTTCACCAGCGGGCAGGGGTTGGTGCTGATGAAGGAAGTGCTCTACACGATCAGCGGCAAGCGGCTGCCGATCGTGTTTCACATCGGCGCTCGTGCGCTGACCAGCCACAGCTTGAACGTGCACGCGGGGCACGACGACGTGATGAGCTGCGCGGACGCGGGGTGGGGGATTATCTTCGGGCGCAATCCGCAGGAGGCCAGCGACCTTGCGCTTATTTGCCGGCGCGCGGCGGAAGCGTGCCAGGGGCCGATCATGAATGTGCAGGACGGGTTTTTGATCACGCACACGATTGAAAACGTGCTGCTGCCCGAGAAGGAATTCATGAAGGAATTCATGGGCAAGCCGCAGGACAAGATCATCAATTTGTTCGACACAAACAAGCCGCTGATGACGGGCGTGGTGCAGGATCAGGATTCGTACATGAAAGGCAAGATCGCTCAGCGCCACTATTACGTGCACATGAAACCGGCGCTGATGGAGGCGATGAAGATTTTGACCGAGGCGACAGGGCGCAAATACGGTTTGATCGACGCGTACAAGATGGACGACGCGGAGTTCGCGATCATCGGGATGGGCTGCTTGATGGAGACGGCGGTGCCGACGGTGGATTACATGCGTTCGGAGATGAACGTGAAAGTCGGCGCGCTCAACATCACGTCGTACCGCCCGTTCCCCGGCCCGGAGGTTGTGCAAGCGTTGAAGAGCGTGAAGGCGTTCACGGTCGTGGAGCGCATGGACGATCCGCTGGCGCCGAGCAACCCGCTGATGCGCGACATCAAGGCGGCGTTTGTGGACGCGTCGCTGGGCCTGGAGGAATTCGCGTCGGTGGGCGTCAAATGCGAGAAACTGCCGATGATGTTGCAGTGTTCGGCGGGGCTGGGCAGCCGCGACATTCGGCCGGGGCATTTCATCGGCTTGGTGCAGAACATGCGCGCGGCGCTGGAGCACAAGCCGTTCAAGGAATATGCGACAGTCGGGATCAAGCACGAGACGGCGATCGAGATGCCGATCGATCCGGACGTGCGGCCGGAAGGCTCGTTCTCGATGCGCGGGCATTCGGTGGGCGGGTACGGCAGCGTGACGACGAACAAAGTGATCGCGTCGCTGATGGGCGATTTGTTTGGCGTGCATGTGCAGGCGTATCCGAAATACGGATCGTCGAAGAAGGGTTTGCCGACGACGTATTATCTGACCGTGGCGCCGGAGAAGATTCACACACATTGCGAATTGGAGAACGTCGAGTTCATTCCGCTCAACGACGTGAACGCGCTGAATCTGGGCGACACGCTGCGCGGATTGGCGAACAAGGGGATCATTTTCCTCAACACGAACAAGTCGAGCGCCGAAGAAGTGTGGGCTGCGATTCCAAAGTGGGCGCAGGAGCGCATTCGCGCCAAGCAGGCGCGCGTGATGGCGCTGGACACGTTCAAGATCGCCGACGAAGTGGCGACGAACGCGGAGTTGCGCATTCGCATGATGGGCGTGGTGCTGGTGGGCGTGTTCTTGAAAGCGACGCCGTTCGCGGAGCGGACGAAGACGACGTACGAGCAACTGATGGCGGGCGTCGAGAAAGCGATTCGGAGCTACTGGGGCAAGCGCGGCGAGCAGGTGGTGCAGGATAATCTCACTTGTATCCGGCGCGGGTATGACGAGGTGTTTGAGATTCCGGCGGAGGTGATGGCGGGGAAGAAGCCGGCGTCTTCCGCGGCGAGTGGGCAGGTGGCGGTGGCGGGGGAGTAGGAATTTGGAATTGCAAATGTGAAATGAAAATTGGGTCGCCTGATGAGTCGAAAACCCGGCGCGTGGGACGTAATCATTTGGGACGACGATCCCGGTGGCAACGTCGAACACATCGCAGAGAATGGATTAGGCACGGAAGATGTGACGCACGTATTGATGCACAGCGGCGGCGAATCGTCAAGCCGGTCAACCGGCAAGCCCTGCGTGTTTGGATACACACCCGACGGGAGATACGTTATTGTGGTGTTCGAGGAAATTGACGCGCATACGGTTTACCCGGTTACGGCCTACGAGGTCCCGGAGCCAAAGTCGAGCAAGAGGAAATGAAGATGCTGAAGAAGGGATTCAAAACAATTGTCAGGCGTACGTCGGACGCAGATAGGAAACGTCACGCGGAGATTCGCGCAAAAGTGATGCAGGAGTTTCCTCCAAAGGACCAGGCAGTTGCACTGCGAAATTTTGTTGCGGTCCGATTAGAGCCGGAGGAAGCGAAAATCATCAGCGGCATCGCGAAATCGAAGGGTGTCCGGAATGCCGATGTAGTTCACGAGTGGATACGGAAGATGATTAAGGCGTCGTGACGGATAACCGCGGGTGTGATGGCGGGGAGGCGAAGCCGGCGAGCGTGGCGGGGGAGCGGGTGGCGGTGGCGGGTGAGTAGGAATGGGGCGTAGGCCGCGCCGCAGAAATTGGTTGACGCTATGAAATGTGAATTCGCAGCATTGTTAGATGAGTTCCGCGTTCGCCGCAACAATCAAGCGCTTGCGGCGACAAGGGCAGTCTACAATTTTGCGAAATTTCTCGACGATTTCGGCTGGCGCTTGAAAGCGTCCCCGAAAGTAGAGCAGAAGTTATTTAGCATCGCCCGGTTTCAAGAGTTTTTGGACAAATTAGGAAAGCGGATTGGTGAGTGGCGCGATCAAAAAAGGCAAACGGGAGTAGGATTTAACGTCTTTGACGTATTTGGCCTGGCAACAAATGAGCTTGCCTATTCAAACTTACTCGCGTGGCTATTACGTTGCGACTACAGGTATCCTGGATCGCACTGTCAGGGAGCGATTGGTCTTCGGGCATTCCTGAAAATACTTGGATTGCCAGAATCGTTTTCGTCTAACGAAGATTATGAAGTACGGCGCGAAGTAAGTTACGACAATGCTCGCGTGGATATACAGATTTGGTCGAGAAATCGTTTCCTTATTGGAATTGAGTCGAAAATCGAAGCGATTGAACGACAACGACAAACGCATGACGAATGGGACGGCATGTTAGCACGGGCAAGCCAACTGAATATCGCCGAGGGCGACACATACGGCTACTTCATCACTCGAAGTGGCGTGCTGCCCGAGAGCAAGAACTTTAGGCCCCTAACGTGGGGAACTGTGTCAATGGCCTTCGAGATTTTCGCCGAGGAAGCTGGGCCCCCAGAAATTCGTTTATTTGCGCGGCATTGCGCGCAAGCTCTTGCTGGGTTGAGCAACACTGGCGATAGGGAGGACAATTAGCATGAGTCTGCAACTGAATGACGCCGAAAAGTGCTTGATCGAGCGATGGCAAGACGTTGTTGACGTCAAAGAGTGTTTGAGGAGCATTGATTCGAAGCAAGATGAATTGCTCCAGAGTGTGCTCCGACGAGTTTTAGATGCTCATCCGCAATTTGTCTCTGTGTGTTATCCTGCAAAGAGAAAAATGGGACCGGTACGTCAGATTGGTTTGGGTAAGAAGAGTTGGCCAGCGAGTTCCGGCTATGTTTCAGGATTTTGGTTAAATGGAGTGGATGTCGCCTCTTTACTTGGTTCGACTGATGACTCGCCTACGGCTGTAATCTGGATTGGCGGAGACGATTCCGACTTACACGTCTGTAACCGGTGCATTGATGCCGTTAGAAACTCCGTGGAAACGATCCTGGAAGCGTCGGAAAGGAAGTTGTGGCGACCTGGAAATAAGCGGGACGCGTTGGAGTATTCGTTGCCGGAGGATAAAAGTGCATTTAAACAAATGTTGCTTTCTGGAGACGGCAAGGATCTGATCGGATGTTTAGAAAAACACCTTGAATCGCTGTTTCGTTTTACAGAGGTGATCGACGACGCAGTTGCACGGTCAAAGGCGGTTAGGTGATTTATGCTGAACCGAAATTTCAAACGAATCGTTCGACCAGCGACCGCGGCGGAGAAGAAGCGGCATGTTGAGATTATCGAGAAGGTCATGCAGGAATATCCGCGAGTTACGAAACGGACGATAAGGAGGCTGGCGCGATTTTGGGATACGCATGATTTTACGGATTTTGAGGATCAGTTTGAGCGCGTGGAAGGGCCATTGTTCGAAGCTGATTTGAAGGAGAATGAACGAGAATTGAAGAAGCGAAAGTGAGGAAGTTGGAGCGACAATGCGTAATGCGCTACGGATTCGGTTTAGATGCCCAAAAACTTTGACAACATTTCGCGATTTTTGATGGGATTCGATACGGCGTCTTGGGCGCGGTTTTTGGGGATTGAAACGGATTCAGCGGAGTTGTGCAACGCGGACTTATCGACTGTAACATCCCAGGCCGATGCGATTTTGTTGTTGGGAAAGGAGCAGAAGAAAGCGGCGCATGTTGAAGTGCAGGCGTCTTACGATGCGACGATCGACATTCGGATTGTTTTATATTATGCGCTTGGTTTCAAGACGCTTGGCATTCCGCTGACGAGTTTTCTTGTGTTGCTGCGGCCGGAAGCCGACGGTCCAGGGATTACTGGAGTTGTCCGGCATGTTGATGAAGATGGCAAACTTGTTTTGGAGTTTTATTATACGGTCATCCGCGTGTGGGAGTTGAAAGCGGAGGAGTTGATCGAGAGTGGCCTGGGCGTGCTGCCGCTGGCGTTTATCGCGGACGCGAATGAAGTAAAATTGCCGGAATTGGTTAAACGCGCGGCGGAGCGATTGGAGCGCGAAGCGAAGCCGGGGACAATCGGGGAGTTTTGGACTTCCATCGATATTTTGATGGGTCTAAAATTCAGCCGTGCGGTTGTTGAGAATGCTTTGAAAGGAGTGCGGGCGATGAAGGAATCGGTGACATATCAGGCCATATTGGAAGAGGGGGAAGCGAAGGGCGTTATCAAAGGCGCGTTGGGTGGCAAGCGCGCGACGTTGTTGAAACTGGGAACAAAACTGTGGGGCGCGCCCGACGCGGTGAGTTTGGCGACATTGGAAGCGATAGATTCCATGGACAGATTGGATGAGTTGGTGCTTCAATGTTGGGCGGCCAAGGGTTGGGCAGAACTAATGGGATTGAAGTAACATTGTGCAACTTTTGCACGAGAAGTTTTGCTGATTCCAGTGGGAGGCATCGGCCATGGAAAAGTTCGAATACAAGGTGCTTTGGAATAGAGTGCATGGGTTGCTGCATGAAGATTGGTTTGACGGGGAGCTGAATTTGGGGCCAGAGATTACTTCGGAATTGCTGTCGAAGTATGGAGCTGAAGGGTGGGAGTTGGTTACGACCATGCAGACGGGGATGCCGCCGGGGGCGACTCATAAGGTGATTTTGAAACGGCGGGGAGAATGAGGGATTGATCCACCACATGTGCAACTTTTGCAACGAATTTTGAGATGCAAGATTGAACGGAGCGGAGCTCCGTTCCACGAACATTGTGTAAGTTTTGACCGGAGATGGTAACGAAACCATTCCGCCTAAAGGCGGGACTACAAACGGAGAACTGTCCGATGCCGATCACCCCAGCAGTATTGCCCAAAAACGCTGACGAAGTCGTTAGCGTCAAGAACTTTATGGATCGCGTCATTCCGCTTTACGAGCAGGGGGTGGGCGACATCGAATTGGAGGCGGATTTGGATACCGCTCGGTCGGCCATACCGGCCGCCAGCGGGGCTGTGCGCGATTTTTCGTTCATCGCGCCGGAAATACCTGAATTCATTCCTGAAAACTGCGTCGGCTGCATGGATTGCGTGACCGAATGCCCGGACACCGCGATTCTGGGCAAGGTGCTTTCCAAGAGCGAGTACGAGAAGAAGATGGCCGCGATGTCGCCCGAAGCGCGCGCGGAAGTCGAGCACGATTGGGCCAAGACGCGCAAGTACTATGACGCCAATGAGAAGCAAAAGAAGGAGCCGGGCATGTTCGGCATCTTCATCGACCCGACCAAATGCAAAGGCTGCGCCGAATGCGTGCAAGTCTGCGACGACCAAGCGCTTAAGATGATCAAGAAGACCGATCAGAATATGCCGGCGTTTACGCGCAAATTCGATCACTTCCGCAAAGCCGGCCCGACGCCGGAGCAGTACATCAACGAAAAAGTCTTGGCGGACATGATGTTGCGCGACAGTTCGCTGCAATACGTGGGTGGCGCTGGTAGTTGCGCCGGCTGCGGCGAAGCGACCTGCCTGCGCATGTTCATCGCCGCGACCTGCTTCGTGTACGGGCCGGATAATTTGGGGTTGATCGCGGCGACCGGCTGCAACACGGTTTATACATCCACTTATCCCTACAATCCGTACCGCCTGCCTTGGTCGAATTCGCTCTTCGAAAACGCGCCGACTTACGCGATGGGCGTGCGCGCGAAGTGGGACCAGCAGGGTTGGGACAAAAAGAAGATTTGGGTGATCGGCGGCGACGGCGCGATGATGGACATCGGCTTCCAGTCGCTGTCGCGCATGCTCATGAGCGGCATGAACATCAAAGTCATCGTGCTGGACACGCAGGTTTATTCCAACACCGGCGGGCAGGCCTCGACTTCGACTTACATGGGCCAGAACACCAAGATGAGCGTGCACGGCAAGGAAATCTCCGGCAAGACCGAGCGGCGCAAGGAGTTGGCGCAGATCATCATGGCGCACCCGGAAGTCTTCGTCGCGCAGACGACCGGCGCACACGTCAACCATTTCTACAAAGCCGTGATGCGCGCCAACGAATACAAAGGCCCGGCGGTGGTGATCTGCTACACGACCTGCCAGCCCGAACACGGCGTCGGCGACCATCTGGCCGGCGAACGCGCACGCATGGCGGTCGATTCGCGCGCCTTCCCGCTGCTGGTGTACGATCCCGAAAAAGGCGAGCGCATGAAGGAGCGCCTCGACCTGCGCGGCAACCCGCTGCCCGACAAGGATTGGGCGGTCGATCCGAAGACGAAGGAGCGCATCGACTTCATCACCTTCGCGCGCGGCGAAGGGCGTTTCGAGAAGCATTTCGACAAAAATGGCAATCCGTCCGAAGCGCTGCTGCTGGGCAACGCGGACCGGCGGCGGAACTGGCGCGTGCTGCAGGATTTGGCGGGGATTGAGCCGGAGAAGCCGGCGGGGACTGCGGGAACTGCGGCTCCGGTGGCCGTGGCGAAGCCGGCGGTGGCGGCGGTGGCGAAGCCGGTGTGATACGTTGGTTTGCAATCCCGCCTGCAACTCTCGCGGGCGGGAAGCCGGCGCTACATAAATTCAGGGTTACGGCGATGAGCACGATCAAGGAAATAGAAGACGCCATTCAGACGCTTCCGCCATCGGAAGTCTCGGAGCTTGCGAGTTGGCTTCAGGCGTACGAAGACCGGCTTTGGGACGAGCAGTTGGATGAGGATGCTGAGGCTGGGCGATTGGATAAACTAATCGAGGAAGCGGATCGGGGATGAACAATTGCGTCAACTGGGCCTGTAATGGGATAAGCCTTAAAGTTGACGTGGAGTAGGAGCGTGTGCCATGCTTTACACGGAAGTAATCACGAGCGTCGAGTCCCTGACAAAAAAAGACAAGATCAAACTCCTTCGGAAACTCGCGGAAGAGTTAACTGAAGACGAACAATACGAGCTGGAGGACTTGAGGAATTATCCGATCTGGTCCCCATTCGATGCGCACGAAGCTGCTGACAGATTGTTAGAGGCGCTCGAAGCGGATAAGGCTCAAAAACCATGAGTACGCCTCGACGTTTTCCCTTTATTAAGGCTGAAGGTCATGCCGGATCCGGTAGTTTATTTCCATGGCTCCCATTAAAACTATCGTACAGCCGTCCGACTGTGTTTAACGACGCAACGTTGGATTTAATGGGACTGTTGGATACGGGAGCAACGGTTAACGTTCTGCCATACAACATTGGCGCAAAGCTCGGCGTCAAGTGGAGCGAGGCTCAAAGTGATTTTTACCTATCGGGCACACTCGCGGACTTTCCGGCACGCTCGATTGTAGTCACCGCCGAAATCAGTGGGTTCAAACCGGTTCGATTGGCGTTCGCGTGGACAAAGTCGAACGATGTTCCCGTGATTCTTGGCCAAACCAATTTCTTCATGGAATTCGATGTGTGTTTCTTCCGCGATAGCAAAGCATTTGAAATCAGAGAGAAAAAATCGCGCGCGTGACGCGCGGCAAGGCAATTCGTTGTGAAAGATAATTCGGAAATGCTGAATCAATTAACTACGCAAATCTCCGCCCTCCTCTCCCGCCCGCGGTCGGTCAAGCCGCAGACGGAGCGGCAGGTCACGCAGTACATTCAGGAACACGGCGGCGATGCGGCGGGGTTTCTGGCGCGCGCGGCGGAGCTGCTGGAAGAGCACGAGCTTGAGATTCTCTTCGCGCCGGAGTTCACGCCGACGCTGGAAGAGCAGGCGGCGGTCTCCGATCTGCTCGCGTCGTGGCGTCCGACGAGCGCCGATTTGGAAAAGCTGAACGCGGATTTGTGCGCGGCGAAAGCGCAGACGATTTTGCAGATGCCCGACGGCGCGGAAGTGAAAATCCCGCTGCATGAAGTCATGATCTCGCGCTTCGTGAAATTGATGCGCCTCGATCAGGCGCCCGATTTCAAAATTGCGTCGAGCTTGCAGGACACGCTGCCCAGCGAACTGTATCAAGCCGCGCTCGCGCTGATGCGCCAGCGCGGATTCACGCTCGCGCGCCAGACCTGGTTCGCGTCGTTCGTCGCGCATCTGGCTCGGCGCCATCCGCTGAACACGAACATGCTCGCCGCGGCCGCGCAGTTTATCCTCGCTCAGACCGACACCGCCACGCCCGCACTGCTGGCCGCCGCGCAGGAATTGGTGCGCGCGGCGAAAGGCTCCGCCGAATACGCGCAGGCCGGCCGCGTGTATTGGTCGCCCGACGTGGCTCAGCATCATCAGTACCGCGGGCAGGGGCGCGTGGATCAGGCGCTGGTGAAACAGAAACTGGAGGAACTCGCGGCGCTGGAGGCGATTGCGGCGGGGCTGGAGACTTACGAGAAGAGGTAACGCGCGGTGGAGGCCAAATTCGAAGTCCTCGGTCCCATTGCGCAGATTGAGCTCATCGCCCAGAGCGCCGGGATTCGCCAATTGGAGGAGTTGAACGCGCAATATGGCCAAGGGCACTGGCGCAAGCTAAAAGGTGTGGCTCGCGTGCGAACCGAAGACGGATTCGTTTGCCAAGCCGAGTTGCATTGGTACGAAGCTCATGGTATTGGTAAACGCAGAATGAAGATCAAGCGTTTCCTGGGTTGAAAAATGAATCGAAAGAGAACTGCAAAATCGCGTACGCGCCGGCAATGTGCGCTGTGCCTGGACAACAGCGGCTACGAAGGGTCGCTCTCGGTCGGCAAGGTATATCCGGTGCTGCCCGACGCAAAAGCCGCCGAAGTCAATTACATTCGGGTCGTGGACGATTCCGGCGAGGATTACGTGTTTCATTCGAGCCATTTTGCGTTTTTGGATTTGCCGGCGGCGATTCAATCGGAATTGAAAGCAGCGTATTCGTCCTCGGTAAACGGGCATTCGCCCCGCGCGCGGACATCTGCAAAGCAGGCACGAAACGTTGCAACGAAAGTTCAAGTTCCAGCGGGGAAGGCGTAGAGCGTATGTCGACTTCCCGATCTCACCACAATCGCGACAGAGTCATCGCCGACACCGGCTGGGGCATCAAGCCGGACGATCAGCCGTCCAACCGCGGCGAAGCGCCCGCGGCCAAAGACGTGGTCGCGTACAACCCCGCCGAGCCGAACGTGATCCGCAACCTGCTGCGCTTGCAGCGGCGCGGTTTCAACACCGCCAACCGCGTGCGCGTCCAGCCGGGCAAGACCATCATCCTCGACATCAACGGCGACCCGTTCACGATCGAGGGGTTAAGTTACGGCGACCCCAAACTGATCGACCTCCTGATGGACCTCGGCGCCGCCTTCAGCCCGCAGCAGATGCAGGAGACGCCCGCCGATTTCACCGGCACCCGCGAATTTTCGCTGGGGAAAGTGTGGGCGTGGGGGGCGGAGCGGTCGGGGGGATAACGATTTAATCCAAAGTGTTCAGGCGTTGGGTGTGAAATCTTGTTGCGGAGTTGTACTATATAAGGTACAGTTCTTATGAGCGATGAAGCGAAGATCATCCGCGCGACGTTTTTCCAACTGGAGAGTGGCCGCCAGCCGGTGCGCGACTGGTTGAGGGGTGAGCTAACGGAAGAACAGCGCACGGAAATCGGTTCCGATCTGCGAACGGTTGAATATCACTGGCCGGTTGGAATGCCAACGGTGAGGAAAATTGAGCCGGATTTGTGGGAAGTTCGGACCAGTTTCAAAGAAGGAATTGCGCGCGTTTTCTTTACCGTTAAAGACGCGCGAATGATTCTGCTGCACGGTTACATCAAGAAGAGCCAGAAGGCGCCGCAAGAGGACTTGGACCTCGCGCGTAAAAGGCTGGCAATTGCAAAAGGAAGAGACTGATGAAATCAAAACCGAGCTACATCGGCGACGACCTCGATACCTTTCTGAAAGAGGAAGGCATTTACGAAGAAGTGTGCCGCCGCGCTGCCAAGAAGTTGTTGGCGCTCCGATTCGCCGAACAGATGAAACGCCAGCGCATCACAAAAAGCGCGCTGGCGAAAAAGATGAAGACCAGCCGTTCATCGCTGGATCGCGTGCTCAGCCCGACGAACGCCTCCGTTTCGCTGGATACATTGGAGCGAGCCGCGGCGGCGTTGGGGCGACGGCTCAAGGTTGAGTTGGTGTGAGCGCGTCAAATCCACGTGATCCGCAGCAGATGCAGGAGACGCCCGCCGATTTCACCGGCACCCGCGAATTCTCGCTGGGGAAGGTGTGGGCGTGGGGGGCGGAGCGGTCGGAGGGGTGAGGCGAAGTTGGAAACTATGGAGGTGGCGAGTGATCAACCAAAGTGATGGGTATGGCCCAAGGATGACGACGAAGCACCTTCTCAATGAGCGCGCGAAGCGCGAGTTGTGGAGCAAATTGAACGAACAAGGTTTGATTGCTACGTTTGAGAAGGGTACCTGGATGAAGATCATGCGCGATCAAGGTACGCCTTCGATCATCGAAGTTCGAGCAAGTCAGCGGGAAAAGTTTATTACACGCATCACTCAGAGATTTTCATCAAACGATTTTCCGCGCCCCGATTTTTAGGTGTTGGTTCAATTCAAAAGTGGCGGAGATGGGAAGACTTCTGTGCGATTTTTTGTTCTGACGCATTCTGAAATCGACATCGTACAAAAATCGCGAAACAAAGCTTACAGCAAAAGATATTTCGAGCGTCACGGGCATCTGCCTGACATAGTGTCCAAAGGAGTAGATAATATTCTTGTCGGAGATGTTGAAAATGATTTCGAGGATAAATGGAGGAAACTCATACCATCTAAGTAAGGTATTCGATTCGAGAATGGGCATGTTGCCTCGTCGTGCGAAGCACGACCCCGTCGTTCAGCCCCAAAGGGGCGGACTTTTATAGCCCAGGGCAACGCCCTGGGTCCGAGTCCGCCCGACGATCCTAAAGCCCCAAAGGGGCGAACTAACGGAGGTCGTACCAATGTTGCAAATCATGAATTGATGTTCCGGTTTTTTTGGTATACGTGGAGGCAATCGCACGCGTGGAGTTACTGCCTTAGTTCGCCCCTTTGGGGCTTTGGGATCGTTGATCCGACGTGTACCCAGGCCTTCGCTTCGCTTCAGCCTGGGCTTTAAAAGTCCGCCCCTTTGGGGCTAAGAGGGAGGGTGCGCTAATGCCACAATCGCTTGTCGAACGTGCTGGTCCATCTGGTCTTCAGCACCAAAAACCGTGCGCCATTAATTCAACCCACCATCGAACCTGAATTGTATGCGTATACCTCGCAAATTCTGACTACCGCCGACTCACCGATGATTACCATTGGTGGGACCGAGGATCATATACATATTTTATTCAAACTATCGCGCAAAGAGGCGATCATGGACGTAGTCGAATCCGTGAAAACGGATACATCGAAATGGATCAAGACAAAAGGTGTCGGCTACACTTCATTTTATTGGCAGAGCGGGTATGGTACATTTTCGGTCGGCGCGTCGGACGTGAGTCGCGTCATCGGTTACATCAACGATCAAAAGGAACACCATCGCACGGCTTCATTTCAGGACGAATACCGCGACATGTTGCGGCGGAGCGGCTTGGAGTATGACGAGCAGTATGTTTGGGATTGAGCGCGAAGCCGCCCATCGACACAAAACGTTTTGAACGAAAGACCGCCCGAGCGCATTTGCATTTTTCCCGCCCGCCTCGCATACTCGGTTCGATGTCCAAAAAAGAAAAAGTCACCTTCTTCTGCAAACATTGCGGCCATGAAACGCATCGCTGGGAGGGCAAATGCCCGGGCTGCGGGGAGTGGGATGCGCTGGTCGAAGCGCCTGTCGCCAAGGCCGCACCGGCGATGCGCGGCGGGGCGTCGGGCGGCGCGCGCGCGATTTCGAATCCGCTCAGTTCGCCGCCGCGGCCGTTGAGGGAACACGCGCAGGAACACATCCCGCGCGTACACGTGCCGATCGGCGAATTCAACCGCGTGCTCGGCGGCGGCATTGTCCCGGGAGGAAGCGTGCTCGTCGGTGGCGAGCCGGGGATTGGAAAATCGACGCTGCTGCTGCAACTGCTGGGGGCGCTGGCTGGCGCGGAAATTCCCCTCACCCCTAACCCCTCTCCCCCAAGGGGCGAGGGGAACCGGAGCGCAAGCCTCCTTTATATCACCGGCGAGGAGGCGCCCAGCCAGATCGCCGCGCGCGGGTTGCGGCTGGACGTGGGGAGCGTCTCCGGCGCACCGATTTTCTTTGCTGGAAAAGGCGCGCCGGAGACGCGCCCTACATCGCGCCCTACTTTCGACAGTCCCAATCTAAAACTCGCCAGCGAAACCGAACTCTCCGCGATTCTCGAGATGCTTGAAAGCGAGCGCCCCGCCGTCGCGGTGATCGATTCGGTCCAGACGCTGCGCGATGCGGGGATTCCGTCGGCGCCCGGATCGGTGAGCCAGGTGCGCGAATGTGCGATGGCGCTGGTTGAAGCGGGGCGGCGTTTGAACTGCGCGATTTTTCTGATCGGGCACGTCACCAAAGAGGGCGCCATCGCAGGGCCGCGCGTGCTCGAACACATCGTGGATACGGTGCTGACGTTTGAAGGCGAGCGGCGGCTCGATTTGCGCTGCCTGCGCGTGACCAAGAATCGATTCGGCAGCACGTCGGAAGCCGGATTTTTCGAGATGACGTCCGCCGGCCTGCGCGAAGTTCCCGATCCGTCCGAACTGCTGCTCGACCGCGAAGGCCACGACGACAAAGGCGCGGGCGCGGCGATCGGCGCGGTGTGCGAAGGCACGCGCGTGCTGCTGGTCGAATTGCAGGCGCTCACCGTGCCCGTGCCGGGTGGCGGTTCGCCGCGCCGGCGCGCCAGCGGCGTGGACGGCAACCGCCTCGCGCAACTGCTGGCGGTGCTCGAAACGAAAGCGGGCGTGCCCTTCGGGCCGCTGGACGTCTTCGCCAGCGCCGCGGGCGGATTTACGATTGATGAACCGGCCGCGGATTTGCCGCTTGCGCTTGCGCTGGCATCGGTCGCAACGAATCGGCGCGTGCGCGAAGGGCTCGTGGCCGCCGGCGAAATCGGCCTCGGCGGCGAAATCCGCCCGGTGCCGCGGTTGGATGCGCGGCTCTCAGAAGCGCGGCGGTTGGGATTCAAAACGTTGTTGCTCCCCGCGCGCGGGCGCGCGGATTTTTCCACGCACACCGGCGTGAAAATTTTGCGCGCGAAAACGGTGCGCGAGGCGCTGGCGATGGGATTGGAGTAGAGTTGTACCGCCGGCCAGTTGGGTCGCATTGTTTTACGGGAACGCGCCGGTCATTCCCGCTGGAAGGGAAGCGCCGATCCGATAGGGTGACTCTAGTGGCGGAGAAGACCATTTTTATGGCTGACCGCAAACGCACCAGGCCATTACTAGGACCGACGCTGCAAGCCGAGGGCGTACGATGAAATTCACTTGGAATTCGAACAAACTTCAACGCAATTTGCGCAAGCACGGCATCCACTTTGAAGAGGCTGCGCAGATTTTCGATTCTCCAATGTTGTGCAATCTTGACGAGCGGTATGATTATGGCGAGGATCGATGGATTGGAATTGGGATGACGCGAGGACGTTGCATTGTTATTGTGTACACGGAAACTGGCGACGACACAATTCATCTCATCTCCGCACGAAAGGCGCTCAAGCATGAAAGGGAAACATTCGAAACGCACATCAAAGACCGACTGGAAGCGGATTGACGCGCTGGCCGATTCCGAAATAGATACGTCGGACATTGCGCCGCTGTCGCGAGACTTTTTCAAGAATGCCGTCCTGCGCAAGCCCGCGCGTCTCGTGAAAACGACGATTAAAGTTGACGCCGAGACACTGAGTTGGTTCCGTGCGCAAGGCGATTGCAGCCGGCGTTTGAATGCCGCGTTGCGGCTTTATGCGGCTGCGCATCGCGTGTAAAGCCCACGCGATCTTTCCCGTCTCCTTCGCGGCCACCTGTTCCATGTCAAAGGAGCACACCCATGTTCGACCGCTTCACCGACCGCGCGCGCAAGTCGATGAGCTTCGCGCGCCAAAATGCTGAACGCTTGGATCACGATTACATCGGCACCGAGCACATGCTCATGGGGACTCTGCAGGAAGGAACCGGGACCGCTGCGAACGCGCTGGAGAATCTTGAAATCGACATCGAGAAGCTGCGCGCGTCCCTTGAAAGCGCCGTTAAAAAAGGCGACAAGCCGATCACGATTGGGCAGCTTCCATTCACGCCGCGCGCAAAAAAATCGCTGGAGTACGCCATCGACGAAGCGCGCGTGCTGGAACATAATTACGTCGGTACGGAACATTTGATTTTGGGATTGCTGCGAGAAGATCAGGGAATTGCCGCGCAGGAGATGAAGGGTGCCGGACTGACTCTCGAAAAGCTTCGCGCTGCAATCCGCGAGTTTTTGCATGTAGAACCGCGGGCACCAGCTATTGCGGCCGAAACCGGCAAAACCGCGGCGCAACGCGCATTGCTGCGCGGGTGGACCATGTTTCTGCATGCCGCCGTTGACGAGGAAATGAAAACACTCGGCAGCACAAATCCTGGCTCCGAACATTTTCTGCTCGCGTTGCTCCACGATCCGGAATGTCTGGCCGCAAGATTATTAAAGAAACACGGACTTGAAATCGATGCGCTTCGCGCGGAGATTCGGCAGATGTTGAAAGAGGGGAAATGATCGAATGGCCGTCAACGTCCTCAAATTTCTGCCACTATTCTTTTCGCACACTGGCCGGCTGCGCATTTCGTCGGACCGCTTGACGCTGATCAAGAGCGCCGCGGAAGCGCAGGGCGATATTGTGCGCGGGGCGCGCGGGGTTTTATTTTGCCATCCGGACGCGGTGCGCGACATTCTGGTCACGCACGACAACTGCTTCGTCAAATCGCCGGATTTGCGCTGGGCCAAATTCACGCTCGGCAACGGGCTGCTCACCAGTGAAGGCGAGACGCACCGGCGGCAGCGGCGCTTGATTCAGCCGTCGCTGCATCCCGCACGGCTGGCCGGGTACACGGACGTGATGACGCGCCACGCGGCGGAGGCGATTGCGCATTGGCAGGACGGGCAGACGATCGGCCTGCACCGCGAGATGATGCGCCTGGCGCTGTGCATCGTGGCCGAGGCGCTCTTCGGCGCGTACGTTGGGCCGGAAGTCGATGCGATCAGCGATGCGATGGACCGCAACGTAGAGATGTTTCGGCGCGTCACCGCGCCGTGGGGGCCGCTGCGCGTTTTTCTGCCGACGCCGTTCAACATCAAATTCTGGTTCGCGCGCCGGCGCTTGATCGAAACGCTGCGCCGCTTTATTTCGCACCGGCGCGCGTCCGGCGAAGTTCGCGACGATCTGCTCGGACGCTTGCTTCAAGCGCAAGATCCTGAAGGCGGCGGCGGCATGACCGAACGGCAGTTGGTCGATGAATGCGTGATCCTTTTCGCCGCGGGCCACGAAACGACGGCAAACGCGCTGACGTTCACGCTCTGGCTTTTGGCGCAAAATCCGGACGCGGCGGAACGGATGCGCGCGGAAGTGGATGCGGTGCTCGGCTCGCGCCTGACGCCGAATTCGAACGACCTCGACACGCTGCAATACACGCGCATGGTCCTGGCGGAAGGCATGCGGTTGTATCCGCCGGCGTGGGTGCAAGGGCGGCAGGTCGCCGAGGCGTGTACGATTGCCGGCGAAAAGCTTCCGCACAAGGCAGTTGTTTTCGTGAGCCAATGGGTGACGCACCGCGACGCGCGCTGGTGGCCGGAGCCGGAGCGCTTCGACCCGGAACGCTTCGCGCCGGAGCGGCGCGATTCGCGCCCGCGCTGGGCGTACTTTCCGTTCGGCGGCGGCTCGCGCCAATGCGTGGGCGAAGCGTTCGCGTGGGCCGAAGGGACGCTGGTGCTCGCGACCATTGCGCGGCAGTGGAAATTGGAGGCGATTGATTCCACGCCGCCGCAATTGGAGCCGGGCATTACGCTGCGGCCGAAGCAGGAAATCAAAGTGATTGTCAGGCGTCGTTAACGCGGCGGGCCGAGTTCGCGCAGCGCCGCATCTGGAAGCACGAAGGAATTGCCGAGCAGCTCTTCGCTGTCGGTGATCAGGTCGGGCGTGTGCATTCCGGAGAGCACGTTCACCGCGAAGATTTCCTGGATGCCGGATTCGAAACGCACGAAGCCGGCGGTTTGGCCGTTGCGAACGTCCACCACCCAGAGGCCGCACGCGCGCTCGTCAGGCGTGAGGCGTTCGGTGATCGGCAAGCCGCTGAAGACGGCGCTTTCGCGCACTTGCGAGAGGCCCACGAAGGCGTAGGCGCCGACGAAATCGAGTCCGCGCGTGAAACCAGGAAGTTCGGCGACGATGACGGGCTTTCCGCTTTTTGGATCGAGGTAGCTCAACCGTCCCGCGCCGGATTCCGTGAACCAGACCCGCCCGTCGTGCCAGCGCGGCGAGTGCGGCATCGACAGAGCGTTTGCCAAAATCGCGCCGGACGGCACATTGATTAGGCAGCCGCCATTCGCTCTGTGTTCGCGCCAACCTTCGGCGGCGTCGCTTTGTCCGAGCGCCGTGACAAAGCGTGGGGCGCCATCGACGACGCAGAGGCCGTTGAGGTGGCAGCGATCTTCCGGGCCGAGCGAACTGACGAAGCGCGGACGCCAGCGCGGAATGAAACTGTGCGCGCGGTCGAGCGTGCACAGGCACGAGAAGCGCGTGTTGACGACCCACAGATCGTCGCCGGCCCACGCCAAGTCGCGGCTGTTGATGTCGCCTGTGAAGTGCGACCAACGAGGCATGAAGCAGGAATCAGGGGTCAGGAGACAGGAGTCAGGAGTCAGTTGCGCGCCTGTTTGTTTTGATTCCTGATCCCTGACTCCTGATTCCTGACTCCTCAGCCGTTCTGCCACGTCCGGCTGATTGTAAAAGACCCACACTTGATGCCGCGTGCCAATGGCCAGGCGCGCGCCGTCGAACGCGAGGCCCATTGGCGCGTCGAAGTCGCGGAAGTGGGTGTTGATCGCGCCGTTGAGTTCGCGCAGGAGAATGACTTTGCCGGCCTGGTACGTCGTGATTGCGATGGAGCTGTTGAGTTGGCGCAGCAGATCGACCATAGAAGACGTGTGAACGCTGCGCAGCGGATGAGCGCGCGGATCGCCGCCGTGTGAAGTCCTGGCTTCGATTCCTGACCCCTGATCATTCATCCCTGACCCCGGATTCCTGGCGCGCGCCGGCTCTTGCAATGGCCTTGCACGGCCTCGAGCGCGTGTGGAAGAAGATCTTTGAGAATCTCGAGCTGCTCGACCGACGCTTTGGCGCTGCCGGGAATCGAGAGAACCAGCCGGCCTTGCGAGACGTACGCGGCGCAGCGGCTGAGGCGGCTGTTGAGCGAAAATTTGAGGCTTTCGGCGCGCAGCATTTCGCCGATGCCCGGGATTTCAAAATCGCAGAGCGACTTGAGCGTCTGAGGCGCAATGTCGCGCGAGCCGATGCCCGTGCCGCCGCAGACCACAATCAATTCCGCGCGCTCGCGAGCGGATTCAACCGCTCGGGACAATTCGGCGGGCACCAAGTCGAGGGCCGTGCCGTCGTCGGGCGTGAAATTTTGCGCGCGCAGCCAAGCGCAAACCGCGGCGCGTGTTTTGTCGCCGTGCGAGGCGGCGCGTTCGGGTTCGCAGAGGACAATGACAGCGGCGCGCGGGGAATCCATGGCGTTCTTTTTATACGCAAAGATGCACTGAAAGTCAGCGGCGTTTATCAGGATTTGACTTCTGGTTAAGTTTATGGAAAACCAAATCCCATGCTTCTTCATCCTCGGTTCGTCCGTCTTCGCAAATGGCTGTTGCGCGCGGCGCTCATTTTTATTGCGTGGTTTGTGCTGCACTGCGCGCTGATTTCATGGGACGGATTCTCGGATTCGGCGACGGCATCCGCGCCGGCGGATGCGGCCGTGGTGCTGGGCAACGGCATAAACGCCGATGGCACGCCCAACAAAGTCTTGCGCGCGCGGCTGGAGAAGACAGTCGAATTATATCGCCAGGGCGCAGCGCGCTACATCGTGTGCAGCGGCGGAACCGGTCCCGGAACGCTTTTCGAAGCCGAGATTATGCATGACTTCCTGGTCGCGAAAGGCGTCGATCCAGCGATCATTATTGTCGATCGCGGCGGCAAGGATTCGTATTCGACCGCGCAGAACGCCGCGAAGCTGTTCGCCGAACGCGGCTGGCACAGCGCGCTGATCGTGAGCAGTTTCACGCACATCAGCCGCTGCAAACTTGCGTTTCGGCGCTTTGGCCTTACCGATTTGCGCACCGCTCACGCCGATTTTCAGTGGCGCGACTGCAAAGCTTTTCCGCATGAATTTTTCGGATACTACTATTACTTAGTGAGAAAGTATTGAAGACAGGAGACAGGAGATAGGAGTCAGGAGGATTTCTTTGCGTCGTCCGCGTTTGCTGCGGCGGATTTCTACGGCTGTTCGCCGGAACTTGGCAGCGGTTCGAGTTCTTTGGTGGGTTCGCGGTCTGGAGTTTGAGCCATTTTGCTGGCGCCGACGGCGACGGTTTCGGTGACGGATTTAATCAGGATCATGCGCATGTCGAGGACGCGCTTGCGGACGACGTCGGGATCGTCGATGCCGATGCAGCCTTCCTGAATTTTGCGCAGATCGGAATACGTGCCGGTGACGAGGTTTTCGCGCTTGCCGTCGGGGTAAATCAAGTACATCGTCCAGCCGGACGTGAACGGTTCGCATTGCCCGAGCACGACTTCGCCGCGCATGTCGAATTCGGGATCTTTGGTGATGATAAGCAGCCGTCGCCGCATTGAAGCAATCCAGATTTCAGTGAGCCGCAGCGGTCAAATAGGGCTGTGCTCGAGTGCGGCATAACGTAACCGTTTGTGCCGCGCTTGACAAGAGCAATTGCGCGGAACAGGGTTGATTATCGGCGGTTTGGAACGGCGACATTAGCTCAGGGATCAGGAATCAGGAGTCAGGGGTCAGGAGTCATGAACGGCGACAAAACCGGTGCGCGGCTTTTTTGCCGACTCCCGACTCCCGATTTTCCCGTTTCTTTTGTAACCCTTTGACAAACCCGCCCGTATATGCCAAAGTAATTGTTGCATGGGTTCGTCCACCCTATAAGGAGGTTCACCCCGTGAACTCCAGCGCCATCCCACTCAACCAAGCCGAAGTTTTCAACGCTCAACGGCACATGCGCACGTATGCCGACCGCGCGCTGCTGCGGCTGCGCGGGCAGGCGGCGCTCAACGCTCTGGCGATTTCGCTTACCGTTTCGGCATGGATGCTGGTGCTGCTTTTGTTCGCGGACAAACTCTTCGCGCTGAAGACGCTGGGCGTCAACGTGTGGGTAATCTGGGGCGCGGTCTCCGTACTTGGCTTGCCATATATTCTGTGGCGCGTTTTTTCGCCGAAGCTGCATGAGCGCCGCGCCGCGGTGCTGGCTGACGACCGGCTCGGCCTGCACGCTCGTTTGAGCAGTGCGTTGACGCTCGATTTCCGCGACCCGGCCAACGGACCGATGGGCGGCGCGTTCCTCGACGAAGCGTCGCGCAAATTGTCCGCCGTGCGGGTGCAGCAGGCTTTTCCCGTGCGTTTTCCGCGCGCGTTCGCGTGGCTGCTGGTGCCGGCGCTGCTGGCCGGAGCGATTTACAAATTCATGGATACGAAGGACGTGCTGGGCATCGTCGCGCGCGCCGAAGCCAAACGCAACGCCGAAAAGCAGCGCCTGCTTGCCGCGGAGGGCATGCAGAAGCAGCTTGAAGATTTGAAAAAAATGAGCGCTGAAAAGCCCGGCGACGACAAGAGCGGCAATTACAAGCTCAATCAATTGATCAAGGACGCCGACCAGATTGCCAAGGATTTGAAGAACGAATCGCACGATGCCGAAGCTGAGATGCTCAAGATGGGCGCTCTGAAAAGCGAGATTGAAAAGGAGAAGGAACGCATCGAGCGCGGCAAGGAATTCTCGGCGCGGCTGGAGAAATTGACGGCCACGGATTTGAATCTCGAAGAGAACGACCTGACTAAAAACGTTTCCGAGGCGTTGAAGATGGGCGATGCGGGCATGGCCGCGAAAGAAATGCGCAAGCTGGCGCAGAAAGTAAAGGAGCAGATTCTCAACGACGACAAGAAGACTCCTGAAGAGAAGCAGAAAGCGCTGGAAAAGTTGCAGCGCGAATTGGAGAAGCTTGCCGGCGCGATGGCGGAAGACGAAGTGTTGCGCGACAAACTGCAGGAAGTGTCGAAGGACAGCATGAGCGCCGCGGAGTTCCAGAAACTTGAACAGGAAATGAAGAAGGCAGAGGAGAAGAAGGGCAAGAACAACAAGAAATTCGGCGACGACATTCAAAAGGAAATGGAGGAAGCGGCCGACGAAATGGAACGCCTCGACGAAGAGAACGACACCAAGCTGGATGAAGACGAACAGAAGGAGATGGACGGACTCGACGAGCTGGAAAAGAGCATCGACAATGCGCTCGACGGGTTGAACGGCGAAGGCGAGCAAGGCCAGCAGCAGGGCCAGCGCCAGGGCGGCCAGCAAAATGGCCAGAAGGGCGGCAAGACGGGCAAAGCCGGCGGGCAAAAGCAGGGCAACGGCAACAATCGCGGCATGCGCCAGATGCGCGGCAATGCCGGCCAGCGCGGACAGGGCCAGGACGGGCAAGACGGAAAGAACGGCCGCGGCCAGAACGGCCAGCAGGGCGACCAAAACGGAAATAAAGACGGCCGGCCAGGGGACGGCGCACCGGGAAACGGGCCCGGCCAGGGCCGCCGGCCGTACCGCGACGGCGACGCGGAATTCGAGAAGCAGAAGGCCAAAGGCGAATTGCGCGCTGGCGCAATCACCGGAATTTCGCACTTCCGCGGACAGGGCGCCAAAGGCGACGCGCCGAAGGAATTTTACAAGACCTTCGAAGCCGCTGAAAAGGAGAATGCCTCGTCGCTGGAATTGGAACGCATCCCCGCCGACGCCCGCGAAACGGTGAAGGATTATTTCACGCGCGTACATGACGGCGCATCTGTTCCCTCAACCCAGCCGCCAGCGCCCGTACAGGACAACACTGCGCCGCCCACGTCACCGCCGGCACCGAAGAAGAATGACGGGCCGGCGAAAGAAGGATTGAAAGAGTAGTAGAGACGGGCCGAGCCGCAGCGCCAACGGCGCGAACTTTTAAAGCCCAGCCCTGGGCCATGGTCGCTCTGGTCTTCCGAAAGCCCCAACGGGGTGAACTAAATTCAACGGGCGCGCCTGCTTTTAGTTCGCCCCGTTGGGGCTTTTGGGACGTTACCGGCACGCGAACCCAGGCCTTCGCTTCGCTTCGGCCTGGGCTATAAAAGTTCGCCCCGTTGGAGCTGAAAAAGAACGGCACTCATGCGCTCGCCAGGTGCTTGATGGTGATGACGGCGTTGCTCAAACCCATTAGTAAAGATTCGTGCGATGCGTTGTTTCCTCGCCGTTCCTCCGCGCCTTTGCGCCTTAGCGTGAGAATTTCAATTTGCCCCAAAGCGGTTTCGCCGCTGAGCCGCCGCTTTCGTCTCGTCCACTGAGAGCGTGGCTTCAAGATCCAATTCCTTGGCTGCGTCTTTCGGGCCGCGCCGCACTTTCATTTTCAGCTTGTCGCCGGCGAACAGCGTTTTGTCGCTCATGTAATCGCGGAATTCTTTGAGATTCGAAAAAGCCTCGCCATCGACCGACAGAATTACATCGTCCGCCTTCAAACCGGCCCGATCGGCCGGACTGTTCGCGTCCACCTTCTTGATGCGCGCCTCCAGCAGCCGCGGGATGGAATTCCCATCGGCTCCGGTGATCGGAATCATCTCCACACCCAGCTTCCCCGGCAGCACCGATTGCAGTGTGACCGCGACCGTCTTGCGCGCGCCGTTGCGATCCACGGTCAGTTTCACCTCCGAACCGGCGGGGTACGTGTTCATCACGCCTAGGAATCGGTTGTTGTTCAACAGCGGGTAATCGTCGATCTTCAAAATCTTGTCGCCGACCGCAAGGCCCACCTTCTCCGCGATGCTGCCTTTGTCCACAGTCTTGACTTCAGCGCCTTCGCGCATGCCTTCCGTCGTTTCAATCGCGCCGTCATCGACCATGAAGCGCCGCATCAAAGCCTTGTTCAGCCCACGAATGGTCCCATGAGCGACCGGCCCGCCGTTGGCCTCCTTCAGCCGCGGCAGGAAGCGCTTGATTTGATTGGCCGGCACCGCCAGCGCCACACCGGTGTTCGCGGCGTTACCCAACTTCGTTTCGATCAGCCCATTAATTCCCGCGAGTTTTCCGTCCATCGTGAGCAGCGGCCCGCCGGAATTGCCAGGATTCACCGCCGCGTCGGTCTGAATCGCGTCTGTGTAATTGGCTTCATAGCGGTGCATCGCTGAAATGACGCCCGTTGTCACCGTCGGGTCGTCGGTCCGCTCAAACAGGTCCGCGGTGTTAAATGGATTGCCGATCGCAATTACCGGCTGGCCAACCTTCAACGCGTCCGAATCGGCAAAATCCACGTATGCGAGGTTCGACGCGTCCTGCAATTTCAGCAGCGCGATGTCGCCCACGTTGTCCACGCCCACCGATTTCGCCACGTAGCTTTTCCCCGCGTTGCGCACCTGCACCCGCTTCTTGTCGCGGACCACGTGGTAATTGGTGAGCACGTACCCGTCGGCACTGATCAACACGCCCGACCCGCCCGGAAAAAAACAATACGCCGGCAGCGCCTTCTTGATCGTCTCAACGTACGCCTTCTCCAAGTCCCGCGCCGCCGCCAGCGTCTTCGCCGCGTCGTCTTCCGCCGCAGCGACGCGCACAGCGCCGCTCAACAATGCCGCCGCCATCAAAACTACCGCCATCACCCGAAACTGCTTCATATTCCTTGCTCCGTTCTTTTCTGCACCCACCGCAAAAGCTTCTGTCGTCTTCAATGACAAATGCCAAATCAAAAATGGTCCGTTAATACGCCCGCTCCGTCAACGTCGCCTTCAACTCCACCGTCTTATCACCGCGCTTGACCTTCATCGTCACTTCCGTTCCCGGCTTGAGCGACCGCGTGATCTTCGACAGCCCCTCAAAATCAATCACTTTCTTTCCGTTGTACTCGAAAATAATGTCCCCCGGTTTGATCCCCGCCTTGCTGGCCGCCGAGTCGGGTTCGACTTGAGCGATGTGCGCGCCGTCCCCTTCGTCCGCTTGGTCCGGACCCACGCCGAGGAACGTGCGCTTGATCGCTTCGACCGTCTTGCCGGCAATCAAGTCCGGCAACACCTTTTTAATTTCAGCGTCCATCAGCAAAAATCCGACGCCACAATTCTGCCGCCAATCCGTCTCGCTGGTCAATTGCGCGGCGATGCCGATGACTTTTCCGTCCAGCGAAATCGCCGGCCCGCCGATGTTGCCGTAGTTCATCAACGCGTTGACCTGGTTGCAGGTGTTGCGGAAGCGGCACTGCCCGCTCACGCGCCCGGCGTTGATCATCAAATCGCCCGGCGGTTCGCTGCGGCCCAGAATCGCCATCGAACTGCCGGTCGGCAATTCCGCCGGTCCGTCCAGTTCCACGTAGGGCACTTTCGTCCCCGCAGGCAGATCGAGTTTGATCGCCGCCAAGTCGTCGGCTTTGTGCACGCCAAGCAGTTTCGCTTCGTAGCGTTTTCCGTCGGGCAAGTACGCATAGATTTTCTTGATCTTGTTCAACTTCTCGCGCTGCAGCGGAAGCGGAATGCGCCCCTGCCGCATCTGGCGCGTAATCCCATCCGCGTCGCGTTCATCGACATTGAAAAACGCCGTTAACGCCACGCCGTCGGCCGAAACCAGGAATCCCGTCGCGAAGCCGTCCTGCGGCCGGCGCGCTTCCATCAGCGCGCGCTGCTCGTCGCTCGCCGGCGCCGGCTTGACTTCCAGCTTGCGGAAATCAGCAGGCGCCTCGTCCTTGTCGTTTTCGCGCACGATCCGCAGCGTGATCACAGCCTTGCCGGCCTTCTCCGCCGCCGCTTCGAACGCCGCGTTCATCGCCGACGCCGGTGCTTGCAGCGACGTGAGCGAGGTGCGGCGCGGCTTCATGATCGCTTTGAGTTCCGGGAGTTTTTCAGCGATCGCCGCCGTTGGAATCGCCAGCCCCTGCCAGCGCGTGCGCGAATACGCCAGCGACAACACGCCGATCAGATTTCCCTCGGAATCCGTGAGCGGCCCGCCGTCGGATTCCGGATTCACCGCCGCATCCGTCTCAATCACCGGCCCCGCATACTTGCTTTCGCTGTCCATGCTGCTGGCCAGATACCGCCCGCTGATGCTGCCCGAACTGAATGAAACGCTCCCATCCGTCAAAATCGAATTGAACGGATTGCCCCACGTGTAAACCGGGTCGCCCACTTTGTAATCCTTCGAATCCGACACGCGCATGAACGGCAAATCTTTCGCATCGACCTTGATCATCACCCCTTCGCTGTGCTCGTCGGCGGCTTTGAATTCCGCCGCGCGCACGTGCCCGTCGGTGAAGTAAACTTTGATGTTCATCGGATCCGCCGGCACCGACGTTAAGCACGTCAGAATCCAACCGTCCGGGGAAACCACCGCGCCAGTTCCCATCCACATCTTCGTGGTGGACACACCGCGCAGTGTCGCCATCGCCGGCTTCCCGTCCTCCCCTTTTTGATTGCTCGTGATTCCCACCACCGCCGCGCTGAATTTGCTGAACACATCCGTATGCTTGGACTCCAGCGTCTTGACGGCTTCGGATAACTTGACCTCCGCACTCCAGGCGCTCTGAGCGGTCTGGGCTGCGGGCAGCGCGAGCAGCGCCGTAAAAACTAGGCTGTGCAAAATGCGTGTAGTGCGGGAGAATGCAAAGCTGGGCATTCGAATTTATTCCTTCCATTGTTCCATAGGGCGCATCTCCGGCGCGTGCCGGTTTCCGCTCGCCCTTGCGTGTGTCTTGCTACTACTCCATAATACTGGACGCACATGTGGCGCATTTATCATGCATTTTTTTGCTTCCGCAATACACTATTTTTCGACGATGAACGATTGTAAGGAGTTAGCTGATTACAAAGGGCGCGGGAAATACTGCACAAGTGAATTGCAAGGCGAAAAATCGGCATAAATGAGGATTGCAGTCGCCGCGCCTTCAGATAAAAGCGCAAAAGCGAGTCTTGCGCTCGTGGGGCGCGTCTCCGGCGCGCCTTGTGCTGGAAGAATGCGCCGAAAGCGCAATGACGTATATCGTTTGCCCCTTCGTCCTATTGGAGCCGTCGCGAGAGCAATGAAAGAGGACCGCCGCAAATCCGTTCGCGTGCACTGCCAGACCGGCCTGGCGATCCTCCGAACCGGCGGCTCGCCGCCGATCACCTGCAAACTGCTCAACCTCAGCGAAGGCGGCTGCCGCGTCGCCATCGAAGCGCGCGACGCCGGAATCTGGCACAAAATCAACAAACCCAACCAACTCCTCGAACTGCTGCTTTCGTCGCCGCCGCACCTCGACCGCTTCGTCGTCTCCGCGGACATCCGAAACGTTCGCCCCGCCGAGAATCAAGGCATCGAACTGGGCGTCCAATTCCGCACGATGGAGCCCAAACGCTGCGGCGTCCTCCGCCTGGCCCTGCTCAAACTCGCCACCGAACGCCTGCGCACCGGTTCGCAGATCATCCAGATCGACCCGCTCATCGCGAAAATCGGCGCATCTAAATCTTCCGCCTCGCAACCCGCCGTGATCACCGGCGGTCTTCCACCCATTCCCACGCCGGCGCCGGCACCGGCCGCCACGCCCACACCCTCCGTGGCCGCGGCGCAACTTTCCAAATCCGCCCCCGTCCCTGCCGCCGAACTCATGGCCGGCCCCAAATCCAAACGCCCGCGCGACATGGCCCTCGGCAGCGCCTCGCACAATTATTGGCAGGACCCATTCCAGGGCAAGCGCATCGGCGAAGTGCTCGTGCGCATGGGCAAACTCACGCAAAAAGAAGTGGATGAACTCGTCGAAGACGCGCGCCTTTCGCGCGAACGCTTCGGCCAATATCTGCTCAAAAACAAAAAGGTCACCGGCAGCGAACTCTGCCGCGCGCTCGCCCTCGCCCACGGCATGCCCACCACCGATCTGCGCGACGTCCGCATCCGCCGCACTTATCGCGAAATATTTCCCATCGAAATCATGAAGCGTTACGAATTCATTCCGTTCGACGCCAACGAAAAAGTCGTCTGCATCGCCACCGGCTCGCCGTTTCCAGAGCCGGTCTTGAAGGAAATTAAATCCCTTACCAAAAAGCGCGTCGAAGTCTTTCTCGCCGAAGAAGACCTGGTCCTGCAGTTGATCGACAAAACCCCTGAAGATTCCGCGGGCGAAGTCAGCCAGTTAAAAAACCGCCGCCACCCGCGCTTCACCTTCGCGCTGCCGGTCACGTATTTCTTCTGCACTTCCAGCGGCGAACGCCTCGAAGAAGTCACCTACAACGGCCAGACGGTTAACTTGAGCGAGGGCGGCTTCCGCCTCGAGTGCCCCCACACCGATTTCGGCATGCTCGGCAATTTCCAATCCTACGGCATGTACGTCCAACTTGGCCTCAAATTCCCCCCGCACGAATTCAGCGCGCTCTGCAAACCCATCTACGTCTACGAAAAAGAAACCGTCCAGATCGTCCAATTCCCCTTCGAAATGGGCCTCGCCATCATGGACATGTCCGCCTCGGCCCGCCAGCAACTCCGCGACCTGCTCGAAGTCGTGAAAAAACTCACGCCGCCAAAAACGATTTAGGAACGCCGGCCTCCAGCCGGCCCGCATCGGAAGTCAGAGATCAGAGGTCAGGGGTCAGGGGTCAGAGATCAGAAGTCCTTACAGAATTAAAATCCGCTCCAAGCAACGCGCCGCGCGCCGCGGTCACTCCGATCCGCCGAGCGCCCATTCACCGCGCTCACAGAAATCGTTGAGCAACTCGACCACACGCCGCTGCGCTTCCGGCGCGTGAAGCACGACCAGTTTTTGAGTCGGGGCGTGGAAAAAAATCAGCGTGCCCGGATCGTTCCACGACGCCGGGTACACCATCGAACGGACCTTGTGAGCGATCACTTCGCCAGTGAGAAAATTCGCGGCTTCCGGCGTCAGCGCGGCCAGCACGGGTTTCAAATCGTACGCGCGCACGACGGCAGTGTCCCACAGGCATTCGCCACTTGGGAATGGGCGCTCGCCCTTGTAGAACCACACGCCCGCGGGCGCTTCGATGGAGCAGCCGTCGAAGCCAACTTCGTCCACGAGATCGCGCAGGACCTGGCGCAGCGGCGCATTTTCATAGGCGATTTTGACGTACGGAATGCCTTTCGGAAAATCGCGCGGATCGAAACCGATCGAGAGCTTGGCCGATTCCGCGAGTTCGCGCAGCAGCCGGTCCAAGCGGAAACGCCCGCGTTGCGTGACGAGCGCGTCGCCCAGTGTTGTATGCAACGCTTCCTCCGCGGGCGTGGGCGGCGTGGGCGCCGGGACCGTGTTGAGGGTCGGCTCGCGCAGCGCGGCGGCAATTTCCTTCAAGTGCGCGCCCGCGGTTTTCGGCAACATGCCGACGATGCGCTCGTTTTGAAACGCGACCGAAGCGCCGTCGCGCGCGCGCGCCGGTTTGAGATACTCCTGCAAGGGCAGCATGAGGTCCGCGGCGTCGGCTTTTTCGTGCAGCGCATCGACGCCCGCGGCGACGGGTTCAAGCGCTTCGTCGCGGCAGGAATCTGAGGGCTTGATCAGCCAGAATCCGCGTTCGCCGTCGGCGCGGTAACGCGTCGAGGTCTGGCGCGCGATCCCGTCCAGCAGATGGCGCAGCGGCGTGTGGGAGGCTTCGAGCGCCAGCGGGAATTCCTTGAAATGCCCGGGCCGCGCGACGCTCGGATCGATCAGCAACGCCACGTCGCAGCGCTTGGGAAAAAGTTGCACGGCGCGCTCAAGCCCCGAATCGTCGGGCACGATCAAGTTTCCTTCAGCATCCGGTTCCGCAGGCCAGATCGCCAGCGAAACGTTGCGCGAGAGCGCACCGCCGCCTGAGCCGTCACCCCTGATCGCTGAAGCCTGATCCGTGTTCGCGGGTCCGGCGGCAATCTCAACGAACACTTCCGCCGGCAGCGAATCGAGCCGGCCGTCCGAGACGATCAGCGCAATGCGGTACGTGCCCGGCTGCTCGGCGGTCAGCGCGGCGCGCAAGCCCGGCTGCGATTCGATGCTGACGCCGCGCGCTTTGTCGGGCGCGATCCAGCGCGCTTTCAACTGGGCCTGATCTTCGGTGTCGGGATCGGCCGAGAGCGAGCCGTCGAGTATCAGCGGCCTTCCAGCAACTCCGTTAAGACTGCGCGGCAACATCGCGACGGGGCGCCGATCGCCGACCTTGCCATCTTTTCCAGGCGGCACGCGGATGCCCCGGCGTTCGCCCGTCAGCCCTTGCGCGAGAGGGGCCCGGGGCGAGGGGTCGGTAATCGAAGGAAGGGCTTGGAGCGCGGCAGCTTCAAAAATATACAAACCCGCATCGTTGGGACGCACGGTCAGGCCCGTTTCGGAGGGCCGCAGCACGGCGGGCGGGCCGGAAATTTGTTTCCAGCCGGCGCCGGGGAGCTCGACTCGCTCGCCGCTGCCGGCGAGACGAAGGCCTTCCGCTTCACTGACGTACGGACGGCCTTTTAAAACGGCGAAACGAATCTGAGCCGGCGCGCTCCAGCCGGCCTGATTTTTGGCGCGAAACGTAAATGCGTAATTGCCCGGCTTCGTCAGGAAAAGCCACAACTCGCGCTGCTTGAACGCTTCCGCGGGCGTGGACGTGCTGGGGCCGGCGGCTTGAGTCCATTCGACTTCGATCGGCTTTTGATCCGCCGCCATGACGCGGCCTTCAAGTTTGCGCCAGGCGCCGAGGTACACTTCGCCGTCGATGGCAATCGTCGCGCGCGGCGTGCCATCCGGCCCCGACGCATCGCCCTTCGGCGCGTCGATGATCTCGGCGGGCGAGCGCGGCGCGAAATCCTTTAGCGCCTTCACGCCATCGGTGGGATCGGGCAGCGCCGTTTCGGCCCGCGCGCAGGCTGCTGTGGCGAGAAAAATGCAGGCGAGGCGCGTGCACCGCAAGGCCCAAGTTTCAACGTACGGCATGAAAGCATGATACCGTTTTCCAGCGCTGCGGGACAGACTTTTCCGGCTGCAAATGGGGGTCTTTCGGTTCTCGCTCTCGCGCGGTGCGCGCGCGATGGATAGGGCATATAGGCCCTATCCATAGGGCCTATGAACGGAAGTACGATCGACGACTTTGGAAAAAAATAAAAAAGGCGCGGAGAGCGAACTCGTTCCGCGCCTTCCCTTCAACCGCGCCGGGCGCAAGTGCGCACCGGCGGGCCGTTGGAGGTGACTGCTATTTTAATAGGAGGCTTCGCGGTAGTAGCCTTCGTGCCACACTTTCACATAGCGGTCTTCGTACTTCGCCGGGAAGTAGAAGTCCTTGTAGTAACCTTCGCGCACGCAATATTGCGTCGCATAACCGCAGTGGTAGCGCGTTTCGTAGACCGGTTCGAAGTAGCGGTGTTCGGTGCGTTCGGCGCAGACGCAGACGTGCTGCACGACGGTCTCGTAATAGCCGGGCACAAACACGCGGTGTTCGCAGTGCTCGTAGCTGCCGTGATAACCGTAACCATAGTCCGACGCGGCGGCGCTCTTCGTGCTCACCGCGAAGATGCACGCCAAGCTCAGTGCCAGCGCGGCGACGAGCGATTTGTTTGCAGTACCCATTGTCATGATTCTCTCCTGTTTGCGGCCGGCTTGATAACCGGCCGGGATTGGTTGAACCGGGCTCTCCATGTCCCGATCCGTTTCTCTCTGGAAACATGACGACGGAGCGGGCGCGGCATTATTGTGCGAACGGCGGATTTTCGGCGCGGCGGTGCTGATTTCAGGAAGGAGACTGGCGATAAAAGACGACATTTATCTTGTTTGCGCGCTTTGCGGACGATTGTGTTATGCGCCGGTTCGCGGTAAAATCCGGGCGAATGGAGAACTTTGGCGGTGGAACGAATTTTTATCAATACGCAGCAGCATACTGAATTCGTGGAAATCACGCGCGAGCTGAAAACGCTGATCGCGCGGCACTCGTTTCGCAACGGCACAATTCATCTTTTTGTTCCGCACACGACGGCCGCGGTCACGATCAACGAAACTTCCGACCCAGCCGTCGCCTACGATATTCTCTGCGCGCTCAACCAAGCCGTGCCGTGGATGCAGCCGCATTTTCGCCACGCCGAAGGCAACAGCGCCGCGCACGTGAAAGCCAGCCTGATGGGATCGCACGTCTGCGTGTTCGTCGAGAACGGCGAATTGCAATTGGGCCAGTGGCAGGGCGTATTTTTCTGCGAATTCGACGGCCCGCGGCAGCGGCAGCTCTGGGCGCGCCTCGACGCGGCGGCGGCGGCGGCGGCGAAATTTGGGAAGTCCAATCCGATTTGAGCGGGGCGCGGGCGCATCGAGCCAAACTGCGCGCGGTGCGGCGAGTGTTTGCCAACGGGCGGTTCGCGGCCGCACTGGCAAAGCGAGTGGCACACGAACGGCGAATAAACTGACGGCGGGGCGTGGGATTGAATTTTGGGAGTCGGTTCCGCAGCGGAGATTTTTTTCGGGGATAATTGGCGCTGCGAGCGCGAAGGATGAAAGAAAAAAGAAAAAAGGGTTAGAAGTCCAGCGGCAAAATAATACGAAATCCGAAGCTGCTACGAACGTCTTGAAGGCAACTCATGCGGCTGGCCGAGCGGCACATCCAAGGACTGGCGTCCCAGAACCCGCCGCGCAGATTGCGCGCGTAGTATGCGCTCGCACTCTCTTCGACTTTGACGGAGTTATCCTCATGGAAGGCATTCTTGCACCATTGCCACACATTCCCGTGCATGTCGTAAAGCCCGAAAGCATTCGGCTTGAAGGAACCCACTGATATTGTTTTGCCGCGATTAATTCCCGCGATGCGCAAATACGGACTGGCCGCGCTTCCGTCGAAATTTGCTTCGTCCGTCGAAATGGTGTCGCCGGTGTTGAATTCTGTCGTGGTGCCGGCGCGGCAGGCGTATTCCCATTGGGCTTCGGTGGGGAGTGTGAATGCGGCGCTCGTGCGGAATTGCGTTTTTAATTTAGCGGAGAGCTTTGCGCAGAAATCGGAGACGTCGTTCCACGAAACTGTCTCCACCGGCAATTGCGGCCCTTTGAATGTGCTCGGATTGGTTCCTGTCACCGCTTCGTATTGCGCTTGTGTGACGGTGAATTTCGCCATGTAGAAAGGCGCTTCAATTGTTTCGAGATGCGCGTGTTTCTCGTTGGCGGGCAAATCATCGTAGAGCTTCATCGCTTCGAAATATTGATGGGCTTGGACTTCGGCAAGGTGCCAGCGGGTGAAGCCGGCGATGAGGAAACCGCTGGCGATGACAGTGAACAGGAGCCAGCGGAGGGAGAAGGCGAATTTGCGGCGTTGGATGAAATTGCCGAGGAAGATCATCAGGGCGCTGAAGACGAGCGCTGCGCCGACGCAGAGGAGCACGCCGGCGTCTTCGACTTTGGCGGTGGGGTCGGGCGGTTTAGGCGAGCCCATCGTGAATTGGCCGGCGGGGATGAGCACGAGATCGAGGGTAACGCCGTGGCCGAGGTCGAAGGATTTGACGGGCGGGAGATTGACGCGCGCGGCGTAGGCGGCGACGGATTCGCGGCCGTCCCAAAATGGGAAGCGCGCGGCGGCTTCGGCGGCGGGGAGGGCATGGAGGAGGAGGAGCGCGGCGAACGCGAGGGGGCGCATGGAGTACACTTACACGATGCGGGGGCGGGACGCAAATGGGGGGACGCGGGATAATTAATCGGGGAGGTCTTCCAGGCGGACGGTTTTACCGGTGGCGGCTTGGCGACGGGACTGCCGGATGCGCTTGAGGAAACGTGGATCGTTTAACAAGCGGTATTCGAACCAGTCGTCTTCGTCCAGAAAACCGATGAGAACCGCGGCCGGGCGGCCGTGCCGGGTGATGACAAATTGCCGGCCAGCGGCTTTGTCAACATACTCGGACAAACGGTCTTTAATTTTGTGCAAGGGTACACGAGTCATGTTACTTCTCTCCGTAGCGTGAAAGCCACGCCTCTGCTTCTTTCTTTAGAACGATTGCAACCACCGTCACCAAGTCATCAACGACATCGTAAAATATGCGTATTTCCTCAATGCGCAGGCGATATTGTGGGTGTGACAAGTCGCGCAGTCTTTTGATCCGACTCTTGCTTTCTTTCATTGGCTCGTGACTTAAATAGGTATCAAGTCCAGATTTGATCACCGAGCGCCAGCGCGCGTCGAACCCCAAGTAGTCATCCTTCGCATTTTGAGCGAGTTCGATGCGATAACGCATTCTGGCTATATAATGGCCAGAATTCGCCAAGTCAACCATATTTTTCGCGAAAGCAGATCGGGAGCGCCGAGTTCCCCTCACCCCGCGCATGAGTACATGCGTCGGCCCTCTCCCGGAGGGAGAGCGCAACGGCACGTTCGGCGATGCGGCCGGGTGAATTTGCGGTGGGGTTTAAGACGCGGTATCCTTCCGCCTAAAGGCGGGACTACAAACGGGAGAAATTCAATGCGAACTGATTTGGAGCGGTTGATGGCTGAGCGGAATTTGCAGGCGATTTTTGTGACTGGGGGCGAGCAGGAGAATACGCCGCGGGCTTATGTGTCGAATGGGATCGACATTCATGGCGGGATGAATGTGATCAAGCGCGGGGCGGCGCCCGTGCTGATTGTGGGCGGGATGGAATTGGAGGAGGCGGCGAAGAGCGGGTTGCAGGTGGTGAATTATGCGGATTTGGGTTATCCGGAGATTTTGAAGGAAGTGGAGGGGAGCGGGGCGCGTGCGTGCGTGAAATTGTATGGGAAAATTTTCGAGAAATTCAAAATTCCGCCGGGGAAGATCGGGCTGTTTGGCGTCGGGGAGATTCACACGTGGCTGCAGCGCTTCAAGATGCTGAGCGCGGCGTACCCGCAGTACGAATTCGTGGGCGAAGCGGACATGACGCTGTTCGATGAGGCGTATCAGACCAAAGACTCGGCGGAAGTGAAGATGATTCTGGATGTCGCCGCGCAGACGCAATTGACGTTGCAGGCGACGTGGGATTTTATCGCGTCTCATCGCGCTCAGGGGACGGCGGTCGTGAAGCCGGATGGTACGGCGCTGACGGTGGGGGATGTGAAGCGATTTGTGATTCGCGATTTGATGGACCGCGGGTTGGAAGACACGGGGATGATTTTCGCGCACGGGCACGATTGCACGTACCCGCACAGCCGCGGGACGGCGAGCATGGCGCTGCAAACGGGCGTGCCGATTATTTTCGATCTGTTTCCGCGAACGATGGGCGGCGGGTATTACCACGATTGCACGAGGACTTGGTGTATCGGGCACGCCCCGGCCGCGGTGCGCGAGATTTTCGAGCAAGTGAAGACGGCGTTTGAGACGGCAGTGAAGGCGTTCAAAGGGCCGGGTCAGAAATGCCACACGCTGCAGGACGCAGTGCTGGATTATTTTGAAAGCAAAGGTCATCAGACTCAGCGGAGCCATCCGGGGACGACGGTGGGGTACGTGCACGGGCTGGGGCATGGGGTGGGGTTGAATATTCATGAGCGGCCGGGGATGAGCCACCTCTTAAAGGAGGACACGTTCCAGGCCGGGAATTTCATCACGATCGAGCCGGGGCTGTATTATCCGGAGAAGACGGTGGGCGCGCGGATTGAGGATTCGTTTTTGATCGACGAGACGGGGCGATTGGTGTCGATTACGCCTTTTACGAAAGATTTGGTGTTGCCGTTGAAGGGATGAGGCTTCGAGTTGGGTCTAAGATTCAGGTTTCATGGTTTCAGAGGTTTCAAAGAATCGTTGAGAATCTGCTGAGATTTTGGAAGAAATTAGATGCGATAATCGGACTAATATTAGTGAGGGGAAGCGGCAATTGGCACATTGTGCAACTTTTGCATGAGAAATTGAGGTTTGATAATACACGGCAAAGAGCCCGTGGTACATGATGTGCAACTTTTGCACGAGATTGAAAAGGTGCGGTGGTACTCCGCCTAAAGGCGGGACTACGAACGAACCATGTGCAACTTTTGCACGGAATTGGGGTTTGACAATCCACGGCCAAAAAGCTCGTGGTACATGATGTGCAACTTTTGCACGAGATTTAAGAAGGTTCTGTGCTATTCCGCCTAAAGGCGGGACTACGAACGAACCATGTGCAACTTTTGCACGGAAAATGCTTGTCGCTTGCTGACGTGCGCGGCTCTGGAGTCTTGCGCTGGTGCATGAGCGGGCGGCAGAATTGAGCAGTTTGGGGCATGGAAAAGCGCACGTTGTGAGGTAGAGTGAGATGCGGGGAGGGCGTGCGTCGCGACACGGATGGGTCGAGATTTTGGTGAAGTGTCGCACCCTAATGACCGATAATTTAAGGAGTAACCGTTTCATTTTGCCGGCGGCTTGCAAGTTGACGCACGAATTCGTTTCGCGGAAAGGGCGCTACATGGAAAAGCGTTTCAAGGTTTTGACGTTTGTGCTGCCGTTGCTGGCAGCGTTTCCCACTATGGCGGAAGAGACCAGCGATGCGTATCCGCCGCCGCGCATCACCATGGATTTTCAAGCCAAAGCCGAATTGCCCCGCGAGCCGTTCGCCCCCGTCAGTTCGGAAAACATCGAGAATCCGTTCATCAAGCCTTGTGTGTACCACGAAACCACGCTCGCGCGCTGGCGGCATGTCTTCCACCACATGCGGACGACGTGGGACAATTATTTCGAAGTCTATCCGAAGGAACTCGCGAATTTCGATCCCTGCTCGCTGGAACGGATGCGTGCCGAACCCGCGTTTTACCTCGACAACAATGTCCAGATCGACGTGTATTGGGGCAAAAGCGGATCGATCTACCGGCCCTTCACGGCGCCGTTTCACGAAGACGGTTTCATGAATTACAGCGCGTGGGCATACGGTTCGGATTTGTGGCTGAAGGAAGCGCGCGAGCAGATTCATTTGCTGTTCTACATCGACCGCCGCCGCAAGGAGCTCATCGAGAAGCTCAACCACGTTCCCATGTACACGCCGGTGCATTTGTGGGTGCAGGAACGTTCGAAGAGCGAAGGTCAGCCGTGGCTGGAGATCAAAGGCGCCGAAATCATTCCGGAAACCGCGCCGCGCGAACTGACGCTCAAGCATCTTGAACTGGGCGTGAAACAGATGGCGCGCAAGCGCTACGACCTGGCCGCGCAGGCGTTCAACAACGCGCTGGCGCTGCAACTGCCGGTGAACATGGAAGCGAAAGCGTACGCGCTGCTGGGACGCGCGCGGTTTGAAGCGCGCCAGTTCATGGAAGCGCGCAATGCGTTTGCCGAATCGCTGATCCGCGACGACAGCGTGGTGCCGAATTTGATTTACCTCGCGCGCGCCGACGAAGAAGTTCGGATTTACGACGAAGCGAAAGAAGCCGCGGAACACGCGGTGACGCTGGCGCCGGGCAATCCCGAAGCGCGCGCGGAACTGGGCTTGGCGCTGGCGATGTCCGGCGACGTCAAAGCGGGCCTGCGCGAATTGGATTTCGCGCAGAAGCTTGCGCCGCGCAACCAGCTTCCCGAAGCCAACCGCAACCGTGCGATCATTTTTGTGAAGCAAGGAAAGCTCGAACTGGCGAAGCAGGAGTTGAGCCAGGCGGTGATTTTGCGCGCGTCCGACGCGCTGCTGCACATGGAATTGGGCGACGTGGAAATGGCGATGAAGCAGTTCGACGACGCCAAGCGCGAATTCGGATTCGCGAAAGACCTCGCCCCGACGCGGCCCGAACCGTACTTCAAGTATGCGTTCATTTCGAAGCTGCAGGGTGACGCGGCCAAGAAGGAAGGCAAGATCGAAGACGCGAAGAAGTTCTATTCCGAGGCGCTGGACAACATTCGCGCCGGCTTGAAATTCGACGACACGAACGAAGCGGCGCGGCAGCTTGAATACGAGATGCTGAAAGAATTGGGCCGCGAAAAGGAAGCGGAGAAAGCCGCGGACACGGCCGTCGAAATCAATCCGAAGAACATCAAACATCTCGAAGCCCTGTACGAGATCGCGGTGAAGCTGGGGCATTGGGATGTAATGGAGCGCGCGGCGAAATTGGCGACGGAAGCCAAGCCCGAAGCAAAGTACTTCACGCGGCTGGCGAATGTGCTGGCCAGCAAGCCCGGCCCGGATTTTGAAAACGCGGCGAAGAGTTACGAAGAGGCCGTGCGGCTCGATCCGGAAAGCGGCAGCGCGTGGTTCGAATTGTCGAAGCTGCGGCGTGCGCTGAGCAACGTCGAAGGCGCGGTGGCTGCTGCGGAAAAAGCGTGCGAAATCATGAAGTCGCCGGAAGCGTGTTTGCTGGCGCTGCGCGCGAAACTCGACCGCGACGCCGCCGATCCGGCGGTTGTGGACGCGGCGAAAGCGATTGCCGAAGCGGCGAAGGACGACGTGTCGCGCGCGCAAGCGCAATCGGTGCTGGGCGCGGCGCTGCTGAAGAACGGCGACCTCGACGGCGCGCTCGACGCGCTGAGCAAAGCCGATCCGATCATGAAGGAAAACGCCGACCATCAATTCTGGTACGGCATGGCGCTCGTTCAGAAGAACGACACGGAGAACGCGAAGGCGCGCTTGAAATCGGCGGTGGAACTCAGCCGCAGCGAAACGGCACGCATCACGCAGAAAGCGATTGAGCAAATCGAGAAGCTCGATCCCGATTACAAGAACCGCCTGCCCGAGCCGGGGAAGAATCCGCCGAGCGAAGCGGCGTCGAAGCAGCCGGGGAAAACGCCGGATAAGCCGATCCGCAAAGTGCTGCCGCCGGTGATCGAAGACGACGGCCCGCAGCCGATCTCGACGGAACTGCCGCGCCCGAAGTGAGGCAAGCAGGACGGGCCTCCGAGCCCGTCCAGAATTCAGATACGGGCGGGGTTATTCCAGCGAGTTTGTCGCAAATTCCATCGAGCAGCGGATCGATGGGTCCGGCTTTAGTTTGAACGAGATCGTGGATTAAAGGCAAGCGTCCCGCTTCGGCAAAAGTAACTCAGAACTGCCCCGTCGCCGGCGTCTTCGAGGCCTCCGCCGGCGCTTTCGTCAGCACCGGCATCGCCGGATCGCCGAAGAGTTGCTCGGTCTTATTCAAATCGCCGTAGTACGATGAACCTTTCGCGAAGGCCCATTGTTGCGCTTTCATCAGCGCCGTACCCCAGCGCATTCCGCCGCTGTTGGCGTTCTTCAACAACTGGCTCGCGAATTCGACGGCGTAATCCGAATTCATGTACGTGGATGTGCCGATCGACGCTGAAATCCCGCCTTGCGGCTGCGTCAGCGCTTGAATCGCCAGGCTCCTATAACCGGACTCGTCTTTTGCCATCCAATTTCCTGTGCAAGTGCACTGCACAAAAACCGAATGACCGGTCCAGTTCTGAACCGAGTCGGTGTCCAAAATGACGTTGTTCGCGCTGCCCAAATGCAGCGCGTTGCCGTGGC
>DATGGK010000058.1:0-6430 GCA_035308565.1 Planctomycetota bacterium
TCTACGACGCCGAGCATTTCTTCGACGGCTACAAACACAATCCCGCGTATGCGATGAAGTCGCTGCATGCCGCCGCGAACGCGGGCGCGAAATGCTTGATTTTGTGCGACACCAACGGCGGGACGCTGCCGCCGGAACTGGGTAAGATCGCCGGCGACGTCGTGAAAGAATTTCCGTCCATCCGCATCGGCATTCATCCGCACAACGACAGCGGCGTGGCCGTGGCGAACGCGCTGGCCGCGGTCGAAGCCGGCGCGTGCCACGTGCAGGGGACGATCAACGGTTTCGGCGAACGGTGCGGCAACGTCGATCTGCTGCCGGTGATCGCGAATCTGCAACTGAAGATGAACCGCGATTGTTTGCGCGGGCGAGAGAGTTTGCGCAAGCTGACCGAAGTCAGCCGGCATGTCTACGAAGTCGGCAACATTGCGCCGCGCGACAATCAGCCCTTCGTCGGTCGCAGCGCGTTCGCGCACAAGGGCGGCATTCACGTTAGCGCCGTGGCGCGCGCGGCGAGCACCTACGAGCACGTCGAGCCGGAAGCTGTCGGCAACACGCGGCGCGTGCTGATCAGCGAACTTTCCGGACGCAGCAATCTCGTTGCGGCCATGGGCCACAAATACAACTTGAAGGACAACCCGGCGGCGCTGAAGAAGGTGCTCAACCGCGTGATGGAGCTCGAAAATCAAGGCTATATTTTCGAAGCGGCGGAAGCGAGTTTCGAACTGCTCGTGCGCAAAACGCTGCTCGCGCATCAGCCGTTCTTCAAGCTGCACGGCTTCCGCGTGCTGACCGACATCACCGACAAAAACGAGAGCATCACGGAAGCGACCGTGAAAATCGAGGTGGGCGGGCGCATCGAGCACACGGCGGCCGAAGGCAACGGGCCGGTCAACGCGCTCGACATCGCGCTGCGCAAAGCGCTCGAGGAGTTTTATCCGGAGCTCAAGGACGTCACACTCGCGGACTACAAAGTCCGCGTGATCGACTCAAAACTCGCGACCGGCGCGAAGGTGTTGGTCACGATTGTCAGCAGCGATCACAAAAGCCGCTGGACGACCGTAGGTGTCAGCCCGAACGTGATCGACGCGAGCTGGCACGCGCTGGTAGATAGCGTCGAGTACAAGCTGTACCAAACGCGCGCGGGAACGCAGACCGGGGTGAAGAGTCTGGCGGAGGCGGTGATGACGGCGTAGGATTTGTTTTGTACGCGGCACTGGGATGCCGTATTCCCCTCACCCGCGCGCATGCATACATGCGTCGGCCCTCTCCCGAAGGGAGAGGGCAACTGCGGCGCGCACTCATTTCGTCTTGCAGCGAAAGACACCCCCCATTGTGCCCATCAATTTGCCTTCGGTTGTCAGCACCAGATCGTCCTTGTCCCACGCCACTCCTTCTGTTTGCCCCAAAAACACATTGACCGACCGGCGCGGATAATCGAAGAGCGGGAGTTCGCCTTTTGAGTTGGGTTTGAGCGAGTCGAACGGTTCCGGCAATTCGATCACCATGATCGTGAGATAATTGATGAGCGCGAGGCGTTTGCCGTCGTCGCTGAGCGCGGCGCCGGTAACCACGTTGAAATTTGTCGTGCGCGTGACGACGCTCATCGTCACCGTTTCGGCGGGCGCTTTTTCGGGAATGGGAAGTTTGAAACAGGACGCGCCTTCGATCTGCTTCGAAAATAAATACGCATTCCCGCCGCGCGCAAAGACGCCCTCCGCATCGTACGGCCCTTCGCCCTTTGGATATTGAAACCGAAAGACTTCCGGTTCGGGCAGCGCTTCGTTTTTATCGAACGCATCCGGTTCGGCGATGCGGTAAAACACCACGCCCATGCGCTGGCCGCCGTTGTTGTTGCGGCTGTTGTCGCCGATGTCACAGATAATCACGCGGCCTTTTTCATCCATGGTGATCTCTTCCCAATCGACATTTTCGGCGTGCGGAATAGCGACGGTGCGCAGCAGTTTGCCGGTCGAATCGATCGCGAAAATGCGCGCACTGTCGCCGGAATCGTTGTGGGTCCAAAAGACATCCTTGCCGGGATAGCGCTTGCTTTTGATCAGGCCCGAGGATTCGTCGATGACTTTGGGCAGTTCGCCGGTGGAAACGGGCATCGGCAAATCTTTGTGCGCGTCGGCGGCATTGAGCGTAAGGGCGATGAAAAACAAGACCGTGCGGCGCATGTGTCGTTTTCCGTTTCCGAAATGACGGTATAATCGGTCAGAGCCGTAATTCAAAAGCGCTCTCTGCAATTAAGGAGTTTTCACATGGTTGAAATGATCGCGGAATACCAGGGCCAATTGAGCTGCACGGTGACGCACGGGCCGTCCGGCTGCGAGATTGTGACGGATGCGCCAAAGGACAATCAGGGGCTCGGGCGGAGTTTTTCGCCGACGGATTTGGTCGGCGCGGCGCTGAGCAGTTGCATCCTCACAATCATGGGCATTTACGCGCAGCGGCATGGCATCGACTTGAAAGGCGCGCGCGCGAACGTACAGAAAGAAATGGCCACCGATCCCGTGCGGCGCGTCGGGAAATTGACAGTGAAAATCACGCTGCCCAAATCGGTCCCCGCCGAACACCGCGACGCGATCGAGCGCGCGGGGCGGACGTGTCCGGTGAGCCAGAGTTTGCACGCCGGCACCGTGCAGGCGGTGAGCGTGGAGTACGCGTAAACGGCAGGAGATAGGAGATAGGAGGTAGGAGGTAGTAACTAGGAGAAACAAAACGCGAAGCGTTTCGCCGCCGTTCTCCTAACTCCTAACTCCTAACTCCTATCTCCTATCTCCTATCTCTTATCTCCTGCCTCCCGGTCACGCGGCAACAAATAGACGTTCGACGCCGCGCTCAGCGCTTTGCGCGCGGACGTCTTGAAGCGTTCCAGTCCTTCCAAACTCAGCGCGCCCAGTTCCACGGTTTCGGCGCCTTTGATCGTGAACGCGCCCAACTCGACCTCATGCCGGTTTTCGGCATCGGGATCAAGGAAGTCTCCGTCCGCCGGGAAAACCTCAGCGATCAGTTTGTATTCGCCAGCGGGCAAATTGTGAAACTCGTACACGCCCGCCGGACGCGGCTTGTACCATCCGGGCACGGCGCCCGATGCCAGCAGCGCCGGAAAATCACTCTCCGAATCTTGGCACCATTTCACCGCGCCTTGATGCAGCGCGTGATAATTGGCGCTGCGCACTTCCAGCCTCATCTCGCGCGCGTATGGGCCGGACGTGGTTTTGAATTCGAATCGCACTTTTCCTGCGCCGTCAGCAGGCATCGTGACTTTGATCGCCGCATTTTCGCGCAGTGAATTGCCGCTGCACGGCTGCGCATCGAACGGCCCCAGCGTGACGCCGACGTTGCTGAAGAGCGATTGATGCACGCGGCCTTGCGCCACAAATGTTTCGGCGTAGCGCACCAGTTCGCCGACCTGGATCGTCGCCTCTTCATTGTCGAGAACGATCAATTGCGGGGGTGGTATGACCCTGCTGAATCGGTCGCTGAGTTCGGCCATGTATTTTCCCGGCGCCAAATTCTCAAATTCCGCGCGTCCCGCGCCGTCGATTTCGCCCCAAAGATCGCACACCGGATCGCTATCGCAATTGTCCTGCGCGTGGCCCAGCGCGAACAATTTGACGCTCTTCCCCGCGCAGGCCGCGCCGAAGTCCAGCGCCAAAGCGTGCCGCGGCGCGAGTTCCAATTCGAAGCCGTCCCACTTGCCCGCGCGCACTTGCGCGGGATCGCTGGGCACTTCAATTTTCACTGCGTTTTTGAAAATCATCCCCGGGGCCAGCGCGTACAAAAAATAAGTTCCCGGCCCCACGCCTTCGAATGAGAACGATCCATCGCTCTGCACCGCCGCCTGGCTGTCGCCGCTCAGACAAACCGTAACGCCTTGTGGTGCAGGCGTCCCGCCTGCTTTTTGTGGTGCGGGCGGCCCGCCTGCATTCTGCCGGCTGGAAGCCGGCGCTCCGAGCTTGACGCGCCCTTTGATCGTCACGCCTCGTTCGACGCGCAAAGTCGTATCGGTCTTTTTGTTCGCGGCGACGTCAAACGCGGCTTTGCCGTTGGGCAGATAATAGCCGGGCGCGTAAAAATGCAGTTCGCGCCGGCCCACGCACAAACCCTCCAACGAAATCGCGCCGCGCGCGTCGGTGCTCGCGCCGCCGCTGCAGAACGGATTTCCACGGAACAGCCCGTTGGACACATTGGTGTGGTTGACAACCAGCACGTTCGCCTCGGGCACGGGGCGGCCGGCCTCGTCCAGGAATCGAATCTGCGCGTCGCCCCGTTCCTGCGCTTCAAGTTTCAATTCCATGTCTTGCTTGAGTTCGCCGGCAATCTGCAGCGGCTTGCAGTCGTCGCACAGCACCGTCAGCGTGCCGCAGATTGGCTTTCCATCGCGCGCTTCATCGCAATCCAGCGCCATTTTGAATGCGCCCTGGTCATCCGTTTCGGCCGTCGCCTGGGAGTAGGGCGCTTCGAAGATGATTTTGATCTCGTGCGCGCTGATTCCCTCCGGCACCACGACTTTGCCGCTGAACTTGGGCGGCTCAACTTTTTCCTTGGGCTTGGCGAAAGGCAGTTTCAGTTCCGCCGCGGCAACGGTTTCGCCGGTCTTCGCCTCAATGCCAAAGAATATGCCGCAGCACTGCTCCCAGTTGCCCTGCTTGAATTGGTACGCCGACCATAGCGCCGCATAGCGCCCGGGCGGAAAGTGCCGCGTGGTATAGCCGCCGTCCTGATCGGACGGAACCCAGCGCAAGCGCTCGGCGGACGAATAGGCGAGTAGGCGAGCTTGCAGCGCAACGGGGCTGTCTTCCTGCGCAATCCGCCGCAGCGCTTCCTCCGGAATCGGACAAACGTTGACGCCCGGAAATGCGGCGCCGTCACGGTCCACGACACGACCCTTCACGCAGGGCCATTGCGGCGGCTCGCGCAGCACGAGCTTGGTCGTCTCGCCGGGTTTGATCTCCGCCAGCACGTTGAACAGATCTTCGTTCTCGTTTTCTCCGCCGACGACGCGCACGCGGTATTTTCCCGGCGTGATATTCTCGCGCCCGGTTTTGCCGAATTGCACGGAGAAGCCCTGCCGCCGTCTGCGGTTCTCGTCGTTGAGATTCATCTGCAACTGCTGGCGCAGCGCGATTTCGTAACGCCGCCAGATTTCCGCGTCCGTCTGCGGCTCCAGAGAAATCTGCACGGCATTCGTGATCAGCGGCGTGCCATCCAGATTCTTCAGCTCCAGTTCCAGCTTGCCCGGCCTGCGCTTCTTTAAAATCACCGGCTCAAGCTGCACCGTTTCGCCGGTATGCCCGCGCACGGCTTGCGTGACGCCGATGCTGTAATTGTCGCCGGCGTGTATCGCAAAGACATGAATTCCCCTATGCAGATTCTTCCACGTCCATTCACCGTGCGCGTCCGTGTCGTGGCTCTTGTCGCGATCGAGGCCGGTCACGGGCAGGCGAGCACCGTGCGCCGGCCCGGGCCGCAGTTCAAGGTCCAACCGCGCCGGCGACATGTTCCGCTCGTCCAATCGGCACGCTTGCGCGCCGGCAACGGGCTTGCCGTCTTCATCGATCACGGTGCCTTTGAACGTACACAGCGGCTCGACAATCACCGTCGAAACATTGACGCCCGCGCGCACGATCGACGGTTCGATGCGATACGGCGATTGCCAGTCTTCGCCAAATCTGACGGAAATCTCCAGCCGCCCGCGGCAGGGCAGCGCAATCTCCGCGGCGCCGTTGGCGTCGGTCTTGATCGAAATCTTGTCGCTGGTTTTGCCGTCGTGCGGCGGATGGATGCCGTCGATTTCAATCGTGCCTTCGAGATTCGGCCGGGGCGTGCCGTCTTCGCCGCGGCAATACAGCTTCAGCGTGCCGCACGGCGTTTTTTCCAGCAGCGCGGCAATGCGCGCGGCCAGCTCGGGATCGGCTTCCTCCGCCGCATTCTCCAACGCCACGCGCGCGCCGGCGCCCAGCGCCAACAGCCGTTCGCACGCAACGCGGCGCTGCTCGTAATCGGCGGAACGAAGCTGCTCGATCCAGGCCTCAGGCGAGCGGTCCTCGGCGCAGTTCGTCGGGAAATTCAACGCCGCACTGGCACAAGCGGCAAGGCACAAGGCATGCAATGGAGAGCAAGCACTCCGAGTCATCGTCTCCCCACTCCCTACTCCCCACTCCCTACTCCCCACTCTCCACACCCTACTCCCCACTTCACTGAATCCTCACTTCCTTCCCCGTCCTGCTCGATTCGTAAATCCCGTCCAATATCTTTTGAACCTTCAACGACTCCTCAGGTTTCACCAACGGGTCTTTTCCGTTGACCAGGCAATCCGCGAAGTGAACGATCCGGTCATCGGGCAGCGGCAATTCGGTAAAGCTCGGCACGATCGTCTCGATGTTCTGCCCGCGCACGCGGTGAATCTTCGCCGGGA
>DATGGK010000059.1:0-15090 GCA_035308565.1 Planctomycetota bacterium
GCCACGGCAACGCGCTGCATTTGGGCAGCGCGAACAACGTCATTTTGGACACCGACTCGGTTCAGAACTGGACCGGTCATTCGGTTTTTGTGCAGTGCACTTGCACAGGAAATTGGATGGCAAAAGACGAGTCCGGTTATAAGAGCCTGGCGATTCAAGCGCTCACGCAGCCGCAAGGCGGAATCGCCGCGTCGATCGGCACATCCACGTACATGAATTCGGATTGCGCCGTCGAATTCGCGAGCCAGTTGTTGAAGAACGCCAACAGCGGCGGAATGCGCTTGGGTACGGCGCTGATGAAGGCGCAACAATGGGCCTTCGCGAAAGGTTCATCGTACTACAGCGATTTGAACAAGACCGAGCAACTTTTCGGCGATCCGGCGATGCCGGTGCTGACGAAAGCGCCGGCGGAGGCCTCGAAGACGCCGGTGGCGGAGCAGTTCTGAGCGCGATTCCTTATTTTCCTATTGACGACACTCTCAACTTTTGGATAGACTTAAAGGGTTTGATGTGCATGCATGCCGGTTAGCAGTCGTGTTGTTTTCATTTTCCTCAGCTTTTCCCACACCTTTATGTATGACAACTTGGACCCATCCGCCGCGGCCTATTTCAAAAACAAGAAAATCCTGATCACCGGCGCGGCCGGAACGATTGGCGCTGCGTTGGTCGAGCGCATTCTACCTTTTGAGCCGCGTGTCCTGCGGCTTCTCGACAACAACGAAGAGAAACTGTTTTTTCTCAATCTCCACTACCGCAACCGCGAGAACGTGCGCGGATTGCTTGGCGATGTGCGGGACCGCGAACGAATGGCGCGCGCGATGCACGACGTCGATTGTGTCATTCACACGGCCGCGCTCAAGCACGTCGGACTCGGCGAGTACAACCCCTTCGAAGTCGTCAAGACCAATCTCCTCGCATTGCAGGGCTTGATCGAGTGCGCCATCGATGCCAACGTCGGGAGATTTATTTTCACTTCCTCCGATAAAGCCGTGAATCCCACCAACGTCATGGGCGGGTCCAAGTTCATCGGCGAGCGGCTGATTGCGTCCGCCAATGCCTATCGCGGGAACGCGCGCACGGTTTTCACCAGCACGCGCTTCGGCAACGTGATCGGTTCGGCGGGCAGCGTCATCCCCATCTTTCGCAAACAGCTCGCCGCCGGCAAGCCGCTCACCGTCACCAATCCCGGTATGTCGCGGTTTTTCATGACGCTGGCCGAGTCCGTCGATTTAGTGCTCTCCGCCTCGACACTTGCACTGGGCGGCGAAATTTTCGTGCCGAAAATGCACGCCATGAAACTGATGGACCTGGCTGAATCCATGAGCGCCATCCTTGCGCCGGGGAAAAAGATTCCGATCCATGAGATCGGCCTGCGCTCCGGCGAAAAGCTCTACGAGGAGTTGTTCTCCGATCACGAACTGCCGCGCTGCCTCGAGACGGAGCGGATGTTCATCGTGCTCCCCTATTTCGAGGAAACCGAATTGGCCATCGACGGCCATGACTTTGCGAAATTAAGCCCGTCGGACTATCCGGTGGATTCCAAATGGGCGTCTCAGACTTACTCATCCAAACAAGTTCAACCGCTGTCCAAATCCGCCGTCTTGGAATTGATGAAGACGCAATTGCCTCTTTTGGGCGCTTAAGGAAACTCCGGATTCAGGCTGCTCCACACATGAAACATCTCGTCACCGGCGGCGCCGGTTTCATCGGACGCTGGCTCGCCAAAGTCTTGCTTGAGCGCGGGGACTCCGTCGTTTCGTTCGACAACTACAGCAATTCCCATCCCCGCAATCTCGCTGAATTCCAATCGAATCCCCGGCTTGCATGTGTCGAAGGCAGCGTAACCCATGTGGACGCGATGCGCGCGCTTTGGAACGCGCACGGTCCGTTCGATGGCGTTTTTCATCTCGCGGCGTCGATTCGCGTTCAAGATTCGATCGACGACCCGCGCACGACATTCCACAACGACGTCACCGGCACCTTTGAAGTGCTCGAAGCCTGCCGCCGCCAATATTTGGAATCGAACGGCTTGAAGCCGGGAGCGCCGTTTCATTTGCACGCCGTCGAAAGTCAATTGAAAGTCAAAGCGCCACGCGTTCTTGTCATGAGCACATGCATGGTTTACGCGCGCGCCGGCGGTGCTCAAGCGATTTCAGAAACTCATCCCACCAACCCCGCTTCGCCTTATGCGGCAAGTAAAATCGCCGCGGAGAATCTTGCCCTCTCCTACCAGCGTTCATACGGTTTGCCCGTCAAAGTCGTCCGGCCGTTCAATACCTACGGCCCATTTCAGAAGCGCAATATGGAAGGCGGCGTGGTGGCGATCTTCATCGCGCGCGATTTGCAGGGCCAGGCGCTGCTCGTCAAGGGCGACGGCGCGCAGACGCGCGACCTGCTCTTTGTCGAAGATTGTGCGTGCTTTGTCGCCGCTGCCGGCCTGAGTGAAAAGTGCGACGGCGAGATTCTCAACGCCGGCCTCGGCCAGGACATCGCGGTAAAAGAGCTTGCGCGCGTCATCGCCGATCAAAAGAATGGCGGCAGTGGCGTTCCAATCGAGCATGTTGTTCACGACCATCCGCAAGCCGAAATCGCCAAACTGCTCTGTGACAATTCAAAGGCCGCGCAGATGCTTGGCTGGCGCCCGGCCGTCTCGCTGGAGGAGGGCATTCGCCGGACACGCGAGTGGATTCGCGCGAATCCCGGCGCGTTGTAGAAACATTGTGGTGCGGGCTTCCAGCCTGCAAATGACCCGGAACGACTTTCATGCTCAACATCCCCTACGGCAAACAATGGATTGAGGACGACGACATCGCCGCCGTCGCGGATTGCCTGCGCGGCGATTGGATCACGCAAGGACCACGCGTCGAACAATTCGAGCAGGCGCTCTGCGCAAAAACGGGCGCGCAATTCGCCGTGGCCGTGAGCAGCGGAACGGCGGCACTGCATCTCGCGGCGCTGGCGAGCGGCATCGGCCCGGGCGCTGCGGCCATCACCACGCCGATTACCTTCGTCGCCAGCGCCAATTGCGTGCTGTACGCCGGCGGAAGCGTGCGCTTTGCCGATGTCGATTCCGCGACCGGATTGATTCGCGTCGATGAAATTGCGCGCGTTATCGACGAACATTCGCGGAACGGGAATCCGATCAGGCTGATCGTGCCGGTTGACTTGGCCGGCCAGACTGCCGATCTTCCCGCGATCCGAAAGATCGCAAACGCTTGCGGCGCGAAAGTAGTCGAAGACGCCGCGCATGCGCTGGGCGCGACGTACAGCCAAGACGGGCAGACGTTCAATGCCGCTTGCTGCGCGCACACGGATATGGCGATCCTGAGTTTTCACCCGGTCAAGCACATCACCACCGGCGAAGGCGGTGCCGCCCTGACGAACGATCCCGCCTTGGCCGCGCAGCTCCGCGCTCTGCGCACACACGGAATTCACCGCGATCCGCGGCGCTTGACGCGCCCTGACGAAGGCCCATGGTATTACGAGCAGGATGCGCTGGGCTATCACTATCGCCTCACCGACCTGCAATGCGCGCTGGGCCTCTCGCAGTTGGCGAAGCTCGGACGCTTCATTGAACGCCGCCGCGAAATCGCCGCCCGCTATGACGCAGCGCTTGCGCGCGAGCCGCTTGCGCGCGCGATGAAGCCATTGCGCCGAGCCGCAGGGCAGCAGCACGCGTACCACCTCTACGTCATTCAAATCGCCGGAGATAATCTCGATCGAATTGCCGCGCGGCGGAAGGCGCTCTTCCTATTCCTGCGTGAACGCGGGATTTTTTGCCAGGTCCATTACATCCCCATCACGTGGCAGCCCTATTACCAAAACACGCAGGGCACCCGCGCCTGCGATTGCCCCGGCGCGAATGCGTATTATGCTGGGGCGCTGAGTTTGCCGATGTATCCCAAACTTAGCGACGCCGAACAGCAGCGCGTGATTGACGCGCTGATTGAGTGGGCTGAGTGTAATCAACAATAGAAGCCAAGCCGGATCGTATGCGCATCCTTTTTTTTCTTCCAATGACACGGCACACGCCGGTATTCGAATGGGCTCTGGACATCGTTCAGCGCCATTTGGACGACGGCGATGAAATCCTGCTGCTCATCTGCGGCGGCGAGGCCGCCTCGTGCGAAATCAACCTGCATCACCGCTATTCGGTCTGCCACAAATGCACCACCAAGCGCCGCGCCGGATTCAAGCTGCTCGAAGGCGCGTACAAGACGGCTCCCTTTCTGAAGCTGACCCCGGAGAACCGGCGGGAAATCAGCGCGCTGCCCGCCGCGTTCGAATCGATCGACGCGTTGAAGCGATTTGATTCCGGCGGTTTTGACCTCGGCATGGCCGTCGCGTCAAGCATGATTTCGTGCACGCGCGACCCGCATTTCGATCTGCGCGAACACCGGGAAGCGGTCAGCAATCTGATGCAAACGGCGTTCGCCATCTACCGCTCGGTCCAGAATTATCTCTCCGAATCGCATTACGACCGCGTCTACGTGCTCAATGCGCGCATCGCCACGTTTCGTGCGGTCTTTCGCGCGGCGCGCGGCAAAAACGTGGACTGCCACGTGTACGAGGCCGGCGCAACGATCCATCGGACGCAGCAATTCATCAATCACATGCCCATGGATATTCACTATGCGCGGAAATTGATTCAGGATACATGGGAAAACAATCCCAACGCCGCGGAACGCGAGCGAATCGGGAGGCTCTTTTATGAAAAGGCGTCCCAAGGGCAAAGCCTGATTAATTATGTCGCACGGCATAAAGAAGGACTGCTGCCGGAGGGATTTGACGCCAATGCCCATAACGTCGTGATTTACAATTCTTCCGAAGACGAATTGGCGGCGGTGGGCGACGATTGGAAAAATCCGGTCTACCCCAGCCAACTCGACGGCTTGCAGGCCATCCGCCGCGATATCGACGCCTTGCCGCACAACACGCGCTTCTATTTGCGCATGCACCCGCACTTGCGCGGCGTGGACAACGCCTTCACGCGCGCCCTGATGGCGCTGCAACATCCTCGCTTCATGATCATTCCACCGGATTCGCCGGTAAGCAGCTACGCGCTCCTGTGCGCCGCACGCACCGTGCTCACCTTCGGCTCGACGATGGGCATGGAGGCCGTTTACTTCGGAAAGCCGTCGGTGCTGGCCGGCCAAAGTTTCTACTATGACATGGGCGCCACCTACAATCCGGCAACTCACACCGAATTGCTCGCACTTCTCTCGAAGGCGCTGCCGCCAAAACCCGTCGAACCCGCCTTGGTGTACGGCTATTTTTGCGAAACGTTCGGCCAGCCATTTAAGTATTTCAAGGCGGAAAGTTACACGACTGGAAAGTTCAAAGGCCGCCGCATTGCTTATGGCCGGCATCTCGATTATTTTTGGGGCGGCTTTGAAAAGCTTCCGCTTGTCGGTGCATGGCTTAACCGCCGCCACCGGAAACGCGCTCACCAGTTATTGGGGACCTCCCGGACATGAGCCGCATCGTCATCGTCACGCAAGCCCGCACGACCTCGACGCGCCTGCCGCGCAAAGTGTTGCAGCGCATTCAAGGCCGCACGTTGCTCGAGTGGCATGTGGAACGGCTGAAAAAATGCGCGCCCGCCGCGGAGGTTGTCGTCGCCACGACCGTGAACGCCACGGACAATGAGATCATCCCCATCGCCGAAAAAGTAAACGTGCGCTGGTTCCGGGGCTCCGAAGACGACGTGCTCTCGCGTTATTGGGGAGCGGCGCGTGAGGCGCGCGCCGAAATCGTCGTTCGAGTGACATCGGATTGTCCTCTTTGGGATCCCATCGAAGGCGCGAAGGTCATGGATTTCCTGGCGCGAAATCCTCAGTTCGACTTGGTCAACAACTGCGAGTCGAGAACGTATCCACGGGGATTGGACACCGAAGCTTTTTGGATGGACGTGCTCGAACGAATGCAGCGCATGGCGCCCCCCGCGCCCACGCCCGAGCGGGAACACGTCACCGAAATGGCCTACAGTTCAGCACCGGATTTGTTCGTAAAGCAGTCGATCAGTGACAGCGAAGACAATTCGCGCTTCCGCTGGTGTGTCGATACGTACGACGATTTCGCGATGATTGAGGCGCTCGTTAATTGCGTCGGAAATCCGCTGGCCGGGTATCGTGAACTTCTGGCGTGCACGAAAGCCCACCCGGAAATTGCCCGGCTCAATGCACACGTCGAGCAGAAAAAAGTATGAATCTGTTATTCCGATGCGATGCGTCCAAGGACATCGGCAGCGGCCACGCAATGCGCTGCCTGGCGCTGGCACAGGAAGCGGCCGCACAGGGCGCGCGCGTGGAATTCGCGATGCGCGATAGTTCGCCGGGGATCTTGGCGCGGATTCGCCAGGAAGGATTCGACGTTCGCCGCATTCACGTTGAAATTGGCCGCGAAGCGGACGCCTGGGAAACGGTAAAGATGGCGCGCGCGGAGAATGTGGATTGGATCGTCATCGACGGTTATCGCTTTGATTCGGGATATCAACGCTGCCTCGTGGATGCAAGCGATTCGCGCGTGCTCGCGTTTGACGACTACGGACAGTCGGACTTTTATTCCGCACACTTGGTTTTAAATCAGAATCTCGGCGCGGACGAAGGCCTGTACGCACTGCGCGCGCCGCACACCCGGCTACTGTTGGGCGCGTCCTACGCGTTATTGCGCCGCGAGTTTCAGCGCTGGCGCGATTGGCAGCGCGATTTCGCGTCCGTCGGCAACCGTGTGCTGATTTCCTTCGGCGGCAGCGACCCGCAAAACGTGACGCTCGATGTTTTGCGCGCGCTCGAAGCGCCCGAAGCTGGCGCATTGGAACTGGATGTTGTGGCTGGGACTGCGAATACGCATCTGGATGCGCTTGAAAAAGCGTGCCGCAATTCGCGCCACAAAGCCGCGCTGAATGTCAACGCATCCGACATGGATGAGCGCATGGCCCGCGCAAGTGCGGCCATCACCGCCGGCGGCAGCACCTGTTGGGAGTTGTGCTTCATGCAACTGCCCGCGCTGGTTTTCGTTTTGGCGCAAAACCAGGACGTGGCCGGCGGCAAACTGCGCAATTCGGGCGCGGCCGTCGTGCTGGGCCAGCCCGCGCCGGATGCAATGCTTCGGCTGCCGCGCGCCTTGCGCGAACTATTGAACGATGCGCGCAAACGAAGTAATATGGCGTCTGCGGGGCGAAGGCTCGTGGACGGTTTGGGCGCGCAACGGGTCATGGCTGAAATGGGAAAGGCAATCGCGTGAACCCAATCGTTGTGGCAAATAAGAAGATCGGTCCGCGCCAGCCGTGTTTTATCGCGGCTGAAGTCGGCATTAATCATAACGGCAGCTTAAGTCTGGCCAAGGAAATGATTGACGCCGCATCGGAAGCGGGTGCGGATGGCGTCAAATTTCAAAACTACGCGATCGAGGACTTTCTTTTTGACACGAGCCTGACGTACACCTACGTCTCTCAAGGCGTCTCGGTTACGGAGCCGCAGATTGATATGTTTCGCCGCTACATTCTTAAGCGCGAATGGCTGCCTGAATTGAAAGCGCAGTGTGAACGGCGTGGCGTTATGTTTTTTTGCACGCCAATGGGCGAGGGCGGGTTGCGCGACCTGGTCGAAATTGGGTGCGCGCTGTTGAAAAACGGTTCGGATTGCCTTGGACATCTGCCGCTGATTCGATCCATGGCTCGAACGGGCATTCCGACTGTGTTATCGACGGGAATGGCGACGCTGGCGGAGATCGACGAGGCGGTGCGCGCGTTTCGCGAGGCGGGCGGCAAGGAACTGGCTTTGCTGCATTGCATATCGTCTTATCCGACGCCGCCGGAAGATGTTCATCTTCGCAAGATTCCAGCGCTTGCGGCGGCGTTCGAATGCCCGATTGGATTCAGCGATCACACGCGGGGAATCGTGGCGGCGGCGGGCGCGGTGACGCTAGGCGCGTGTTTCGTCGAAAAACATTTTACGCTCGACAAAAACCTTCCGGGTCCGGACCATTGTTTTTCGTCCGATCCGGCTGAGATGAAAGCCTTGGTGGACGCCGTGCGAACGGTGGAGAAGAACTTGGGCAATTCGGCCGTCGGGCCGGCGGGGAGCGAGATGGGTGGAAGAAGGGATTTTCGGTTATCCTGTGTCGTGAAGGTGACGTTGCCCGCTGGACACCGTCTGTCTGTGGAAGAAATTGGTTTTCGTCGCCCAGGCACCGGCCTGCCGCCGGCCGCGGTCGAATGGATCGTCGGCCGCCGGCTCAGGAACCTCGTCGGTCCGGGACATGTCCTCGGGCCGGATGATTTTATTTAGACGTCCTTGGAATTTTACGAACATGAAAATCGTCTTTCTTGGCAACAACCGCACCGCGGCACGATTGCTGGATTGGCTGGTGACGGAGGGAGAGGAACTCGTTGGCGTTGTCGTTCATCCTCCCGGAAATCGAAAGCACGAGGATCTCTTGCTCGCGGCGGCGCGTCGATCAGGGGCGGAAATCATCGACTCTTCCAAACTCGCTGATCCAACAACGTTTAATCGGCTTGTTGCACTTCGCCCGGAAATGGCAATTTCGGTTCAATTCGGCTATAAACTGTCGCGTGAATTCCTATCGATTTTCCCGCTTGGAGCCGTCAACCTGCATTTTTCCCTGCTCCCGCACAATCGCGGCGCTCATCCAAATATTTGGACCATCGTCGAGGGAACGCCGGGAGGCGTGACCCTGCATTATATCGACGAAACGATCGACACGGGCGACATCATCGTCCAACGCGCTGTTCCAGTCGAGCCGATCGACACGGGAAAGTCCTTGTATTGCAAATTGGAATCTGAAGCCGAGACCCTGTTTTTGGAAACGTGGCACAAACTTAAGCGCGGGCCGGTTGAACGCGTGGGCCAGCCGCGACTCGCGGGCGCCTTCCATAAGGACAAAGACCTTGAAAAGATCGATTGCGTCGATCTGGATCGGGACTACAAGGGACGCCAGTTGATCGATATTCTGAGGGCGCGAACATTCGATCGTTATCCCGGCGCGTATTTTGTTGAAAGCGGGCGCCGGATCTATATGAAATTGCATTTGTCGTACGACCCCGGCGACACACCAGGCGGCTGATGTGGAGCATTATGGCAAGTGAGAATGGCCGTACGACTTCACGACTCTCCTTATCGGAAACCGCGCCGATGATCGTGTCCATCAACCAACTGGCGTATATCCCGTGGCTGGGCTTTTATCACCGCATCGCCATCAGCGACCTTCACATCGTTCTGGATCACGTTCAGTTCGAAAAAAACAGCGTTGCCAACCGGAATAAAATTCGCACGCCGCAAGGGTCGTGCTGGCTTACCGTTCCGCTGAAAACAAAGGGGCGATTTGGCGATTTGGCGATTAATGACGTTGAGACAGCAAACGACCAGCCGTGGCAGAAAAAGCACTGGCAAAACTTGAAGACCCATTACGCCAAAGCGCCGTTCTTCGCCGAACACGCTCCGTTCTTTGAGGCGATTTATGCGAAGCCGTGGAACAAGCTGAGCGACCTGACTCGCGAAATCAACGATTATCTGCTCCACGCTCTTGGCATTCGCACGCCGCTGCGGTATAGCTCGCAGATGAACCCGTGCGGCAAGAAAGACGAGCTCGTGCTGAACCTGTGCAAGGACGCGGGCGCCACAACGTATGTGTCCGGACCCTTTGGACGCGATTACCTCAATGCGTCCGCGTTCGCGAAGGAAGGGATCGCGATTTTTTTTCACGATTATAAACATCCGCAGTACACGCAGGTCTTCCCGAATTTTGAGCCCTTCATGTCGGTACTCGACTTGCTCTTCAATCACGGGCCGGAAAGCCTTAGACTACTGAGTGCCAATCAGGAGACGCCCGCAACATGAGAATTCTGTGCATCGCCGCGCATCCGGACGACGAAGTGCTGGGCTGCGGCGGGACGCTGGCGCGCTTTTCGCGGGAGGGGCATGAAACTTATGTCGCCATCCTCGGCGAAGGCATCACTTCGCGCCACGCCAAGCGCGAGGCGGCTGGCGGCGCGCAACTTGAGGCTTTGAAGGCGAAGGCGGCAAACGCGGCAAAAATCATGGGGGTGCGGGAGCTGTTCACGTTTGGATTGCCGGACAACCGCTTCGATACGGTGCCGCTTTTGGACGTGGTGAAGGTTATCGAAACGCTCACCGCACAATTGCAGCCCGAGATTGTCTTCACGCAGCACGGCGGCGATTTGAATCTCGATCACGTCGTCACATACCGAGCGGCACTGACCGCGACACGGCCGATGGCGGGCTGTCCGGTAAAACATCTTTTTGCGTACGAAGTCATGTCCTCGACGGAATGGGCGTTCCAGAAATACGAACCGGCATTTCGGCCCAGCACATTTGTCGACATCGGTGCAACGCTGGATACGAAAATCGCGGCGATGCAGAATTACGAGAGCGAGGCGCGACCGTTCCCGCATCCGCGTTCGCCGGAATCGCTCCGCGCGGCGGCGTTGCATTGGGGAAGCGTTGCCGGCTTGCAAGCTGCCGAGGCATTCGAATTGGTACGGCATATTTGGGATTGACGGGCCAAGCTCCCAAGCGGTGGCGACGATTGATCAAAGGGTCCGTCATGATTTCACATGCAATGAAGCGGTTGGAAGCGGCTGGTCTTACTTCTTCCCGCGCGTATTTCGCGTTTGCTACCGCACTTTGCATCCTGTTGATTGTATTTGCTCTCAACGACTACCCACTCCCGTGGAGCGATTCCGAGGGATTGTGCGCCGCCGTGAGCTATGCGCACGGCGATGGATTCTTGAACATGACGCACATGACGGTCCGGCGTTTCAATCCGAGCCTGCATCACAATTATCATGGCTACTTGTTTCAAATAATTTTGGGAAAGCTGTTGCCTCACGACGGCGCGAGTCATCTGATTCCGCGAATCATTACTCTAATGGCTGCGTTTGTAACTCTTGTTAGCTCAATAATCTTTTTTTTCGTCTTTAAATTGCGCGGCGCGGTATTTTCTTGGGCGGATGCGACGCTTGCCGCTCTTTCGCTTTGTGCTCAAGCCGCAGTTTTGATGTACCTGTCGGGACGGGCCGAGATATTGTCGATACTATTTACCTCTATCACGATCGTTCTACTTTATCGATTTCCAAGGTGCGCAGTCATCACTATGGGAGTGACTGCGGGGTTACAGGCGGCAATATCTCCATCCGAGGGAGCGATTTGGGGACTGCTTTCTATTGCCTATTTTGGCGTCACGGGCACACGCGGTTTGAAAAGTGTGCTGTTTGCCGTCATATCGGGCGTTATTTCCTTGTTAATCTTCAGGCTGTCATTCTATTGTTTATATCCATTTCCATTTGAGGAATGGCTTTATTTCGTGAGATTGAATGGGAAAGTCTCGGTGGGCGATGTGGCGGACCCCATCTCGACTTTCTTTTTTAACTTTATCGCGATACCCAATACGCCCGCTCTGTTCTTTTGTTTGGTATTTTGCATGTATGCGTGTTTTGCCGTAATGTTAAAGATCAAGACCAAGACGCTTGGATATGCGATGTCGGCGGCTGCGATAGTCCTGCTTGTTGTTATGCTTTTAGTCCTTGGATTTTGTTCGGGACGAAACCAGAATTTTCAAGGCAGTATGCCGATTTTTCTTTGCGTTTTGATTTATTATTTCAAGAATATTGCGGGGCTCGTCGCTAGAGGAATTGCGTTTCTCGTAACACTCATTCCAGCGCTGGGCTTTGCACGGTGCGTACTATTGTTCATTGTGTATTGCAAGGATGGTGTTTCGCTTGAACATGGGCTGCAATTGTTTGAAAAGATCAAATTGCCGGACGATGGAATCTATGGAGGCAGCAGAGCCGTTCTATTTTTCACCGACGATTACAAAAGATTACGCTTTACCGCCATGGCGGATCCAGATGAAATCAGAAACCCACTTTCGTCCCTCAATTTGAACGTTCCGGAACTGAAAATGATTATACTTGGGCAGCAGGGAACGGGCCGTCTGGTTCCAAAGGAATGCGAAGGGTGGGAAATTGTTGCGAATTATTTTGTCAATAAGCCGCCGGTAGTTCTAGGAATAAAGCTCGGATCGGCGCCGCCGGGATATTCCTTTGCAGTCTACAAGAGAAAGGAAAGTTCCAGCGATCAATGATTCAAAAATCTTAATCGACGCGCCTGTACGGTATCGAAAAAAAGCCCTGCGCTTGGGCTGGATCGTATCCCGGTTCTTCGATGCTTTTGCGGGAATTGATGATGAGCGGCGCGGAAAGGTTGTCCACGACGTCGTAGAAATTGTTCGTGGTTTCGCCGAGCCAGAAGTACAGCGGATATTCGCCGGGCCGCAGCGCAATATCGGGAAATTCGATCACGATCTCCCCGCTCTCGCCGGCCTTCAGCGGCGTTTTCGAAATCGCGTATTGCGCGTCCGTCAAGGGCGCATTGGTGATGCCGGCTCGCAGCAACACCTCTACGTTCAGCGCGCGGACGTCCTCGTTCACCTGGTACCCCAGCCGAAACCGCACGCTTTCTCCCATCTCGAACTCGTAGCGCTGCCGGCCGTCTGTGCCCTCCACGGAAATTTTGCTGAAGCGCACCGCGCCGCTGCCGCGGCGAAATTGCGAGTTGTGGACCGACGTGTTGGCGTCAATCTCGGATTTGCGCATCTCGTCGTTGTACATGCCGACGACCTGGGCGGCCGGGCCATCGTGCAGCAGCGCGCCTTGCGAGAGAAGAATACAGCGCTGGCAGAGCGCGCGGATGGCCTGCATGTTGTGGCTGACAAACAGGACGGTGCGCCCGGTCTTCGAGACTTCCTCCATCTTGCCGAGGCATTTTTTCTGAAACGCCGTGTCGCCGACGGCGAGCACTTCGTCGATGACGAGAATCTCCGGTTCCAAATGCGCCGCGACTCCAAAAGCCAGGCGCATGTACATGCCGCTGGAATAGTGCTTCACCGGCGTGTCGATGAATTTCTCGACCTCCGCAAACGCCACGATTTCGTCGAATTTCCGCGCGATCTCCGCGCGCCTCATGCCCAGAATCGCTCCATTCAAGTAGACATTGTCGCGGCCGCTCAATTCGGGATGAAAGCCCGTTCCAACTTCCAAAAGGCTGGCGACGCGCCCGTACAGTTCAATGCGTCCTTCTGTCGGTTCCGTAATGCGCGACAGCACCTTCAGCAGCGTGCTTTTTCCAGCCCCATTTCGCCCTATGATTCCGACAACTTCGCCCGCCTTCACGTCGAACGACAGATTCTTCAATGCCCAGAGTTCTTCTCCGGTGAATGAATTCCGCGCCTTGGCTGAAAATAAAGATGCCGCGCGCCGCAAGGGCGACGCCATCGCGCTGACAAGCGAATCACGCAGAGTCTTGTAGCGCTCGCGCGATTTGCCCAATGTGAATTTCTTGCCGAGATTTTCCACGCGAATGACGTGAGACATCAAAGGTTCCAGATAGGATGCGCGTGGAAAATAGCAGTCTGGCCGAAGTCCGTCAATGCGCTTTCATACCCGAATCTGAAGTCGATCATGTCCGAGCGCGACGTGAGGCCGTTCGAAAATCTATGGCCCTATTTCCGCGCACACAAAAGGACTTCGGATTCCAAGCGCGTGATCTTCCCAAGACTTCAGCCCACCGCCGCCAATTCAGAAACGTGGTTCCCCGCCGCGCGCTGGCGATATGGAAGGAGAAAGGGTAGTACCCTCAAGTGAGGGTATTAGTGAGGGTGTTATCGGCAAGGTGCCTAGTTTTGATGCAGCCCGAAGCGGACATCGGGAGCGCGCGGTTTATTCTGTTATAAAAGACAATGGATTTTTGCAGACAAAATCATGCGCCCAAAGTGCGATTTCAGACGGCGAAAGGCTCCGGTCTGTCCAGTCAAAGTTCACGGCCATTTCTTGACGTTCTATACGTTTCAACGATTGAATCTGCTGTCGAACAATTTTCATTGCCGCTGCCTTTTGAAATCCATCCGCGCCGCGTGTGAAAAAGATCGCATTGACCTCTGCGCCTACGTGTTCATGCCAGATCACGTCCACATGCTGATTCTGCCGCAAGCCGCCGAACACGACATTGCTGCCTTTGAGCGCAGCGTCCAAAACGATTTCTCAAAGCAAGTTCTTGCCGAACACCACGAAAGAGCGCTGCGTCGATTTCGAGTGCGCGAGAAGTCCGGCGTTAGAGGCTATCGCTTTTGGCAAGCGGGCCGTCCATTTGATGAGATTGTCAAATCACCCAAAGCCGCCATCGCGAAAATGCGATTTTGCGAAGGCGATCCGGTGCAGCAGGGACTGCCATCGACTTCCGCGTCTTGGCGCTGGACGAATTTCATAACAGACGCGCAACTCTCGGATAAGTGGGCCGAATTGCAATCTTGCCAAACAGCATCTTTAAATTCAGAAGCGCCGACAAATTGACGACCATTGCCATGACCGCTGGTCAACCTTGGACACCTGCAACGACCAGGGCGCCGCTGAAGACGTGATCCGCGCGGCTTCAAAAAAGCGGTACAGAAAACCGGTACAAAAACCGGTACAAAAATTAAGCGTCCATTGTGCGGACGCTTTTTACCTATGAGAAAATGAAGGGGGTGGGAATCGAACCCACGACCAACGGCTTAAAAGGCCGTTGCTCTACCGATTGAGCTACCCCTTCGGGAAGTGCGCGAACGACAATGCCGTTCGCGGGAATCAAAATATAATCAACAGAATTTTGAAATCAAGCGGTTTCGCGGAGGCGAACACCGTTTCAGTTTGTCAAAATACGCTACGTTCATTATCATGCGCAAATGAGTTCGATTCATCCAACGGCGATTGTCGATTCCAAAGCGCAGCTTGCCGCCACCGCGCAGGTTGGCCCGTATTCCATTATCGGGCCGGACGCGGTGATTGGCGAGGGCTGCGTGATTCACAATCACGTCACCATCGGAGGTGCGACGACGCTGGGGAAGAACGTGCAGGTTCATCCCGGCGCGGTGCTCGGCGGCATGCCGCAGGATTTGAAATACAAGGGCGAGAAGACGACGCTGAACATCGGCGACAATTGCGTGATCCGCGAATGCTGCACGCTGCATGTCGGCACGGCGCTCGGCGGCGGCAAAACCGTGATTGGCAATAAC
>DATGGK010000060.1:0-3850 GCA_035308565.1 Planctomycetota bacterium
TGTTCACGGCTACGGTCAATCCCACCAGCGTGGTGCTGAATGTAACCGTGCCGGCCACGGTCAATTATACGTGGAATTTTGCGGGCGGAAGTTCAGGACAAGGGAACGTGCCGGCCGGCGTTGAAGCCGTCACGAACGCTACCCCGGCGGGCAGGTCGGGCGGACTCTGGTCCACGGCGACGGATTGGTCGGGCAGCAACATTCCCGTCGGCAGCGTGGGCACAAGCTTGAATTTCAACACGAACCTGGCGGCTTACTTCGCGCGCATGGACATCAACGGCCAGGGCCAAAACGGCGCCTTCCCGCTGACGCCGTTTGTGCTGAACAGCATGACCTTGTCGAACACGACAGCGGCGCAGAATATTCTCTGGGGCGCGCTGCACTTCAGCGCGAACAACGGCAGCAATCCGTTCCTCACGCAGAGCGCCGGAAGCAACCAGCCGTTCACGATTTACACCAACTTGTTCGCCGACAGTCCGCTGTCTTTCACGGGGAGCGGAGCGGGCGCGGTGAACCTCGGTCTGGCGATCAGCGGGGGCGGAAACACACTGACATCTAACGGCACCGCCGTAGTGGGGGCCGGCACGGGCTTTGGCAACAACAACAATGTCTACGTCGGCGACTACATCATGTCGGCCGGCCAGATGCGCAGGGTTGTGGCGATCACCGATGCCAACGATTTGACGACGGATACCGCTTTCAATCCCGCGCTGGCCGGTTCAACCTTCGCGTGGTCGCGTTATTACGAAGGCTTGATGCGCGGCGCCGGCAGCGTTACCTTCAACGGTTCGTACACCACCGGCCTGTTCGGTCCCAACGACTACAGCGGCGGCACCACGATCACCGCAGGCGGCGTTGTGGCCGGGCTCAGCAATTCATTGAGCAACGGCACGATTACATTCAACGGCGTCGGCGCGGGCGGCAACTTGCTCGCTTCGACAACGACCGGTCCGAACACGCTGACCAACGCCCTGACCTTCGCCGGCGACAGCACGCTGAACAGCGGCGCTGGCACAAGTTCGTTGACGCTGACCGGCAACGCCACGCTCACGGGCGCGGGCGTGCAACGCAACATCACGGTGACCGGAGCGCAGTCGCAGGCCACTGTCGCCGCGTCTCCGACGGGTGCGACGGAAGTGGGCAATATTGTCACGATCAACACGGTGGCCAACCACGGTTTAGTGGCGGGCCAGGTGATTCAGGTGAGTGGCGTGCCGATTTCAGGATACAACGGAACATACACAGTCCTGAGCGTTCCGTCGGCGGCGCAGTTGACGTACTTCGATCCCAACGCCACTTTGGGCGGAACAGGCGGCGGAGCCGTGACAAGCGCGACTGACTTTGCCTTGCTGGCCGGCAACATTGGGCAAAGCGGCGGGTCGAACGGCTTCATCAAACTGGGCGGAGGGTTGCTTGGGCTGGCCGGAAACAACACATTCAACGGCCAGGTCGATTTGAATGCCGGCAGGGTGCTGATTGGAAATCCCGTCAATCTGGGCAGCGGCTCGGTGCTGGGTTTCAACGGCGGCACGCTGACCTACATTGGGGATGTGAACGCGGCGTTGGCGCAGGCGACGGTGAATCTCAACGGCGCGGGAACCGTGGAGTTCCTGAACAGCGTGCCTTCGACGCTGACGATTTCAGGAACCATCGGCGGAGTGGGCTCATACAATCAATCCAACAGTCCTGCCTCCACTTTGACCAATGCCGTCAAATTGACTGGAAACAACGGCTTCACGGGCGGTGTGACGGTCAACCACGGCAGAGTCATCGCGACCAATAGCAATTCGATGGGTCTGGGGCCGAAGACGGTCGCGCTGAGCAACGCCGCGGGACTGCCCGAACTGCATCTGGACCCGCAGGCTGGGCCGAGCATCAATCTGGCGGCAAACTTAAGCTTCAGCACCAGCAGCAACGTCGGTGCGATCACGAATGACTCCGGCAACAATAGTATCAATGGAAACGTGACCCTGTTTGCGGGCGGCGACACGACCTTATTGTCAAATGCCGGCTCGCTGGCCATGACGGGCAATTTCACGGGCAATGCCGCCGGGCTGAACTTGAGGCTGCGCGGCACGGGCACCGGCACGATCTCCGGCAACATCTCCGACGGTGCCTCGACGAACATGCAGGTATTGAAAGACGCGGGGGCCGGCACGTGGACGCTCACCGGCACGAACACCTACGGCGGCGTGACGACCGCCGGCGCCGGGACCTTGGCCTTCAGTGTCAGTTCCAATCTGGGAAGCGCCGGAGTCGCCAACTCCATCGCCATTCCAGCGGGCGGCACGCTGCAATACCTGGGCACGGCCACGTCCACGATTGCGACATCGGCGGTGCCGGGCGCATCGGAAGCCACCAACACCGTGACGATTACAACCACGGCCGCACACAACCTCGTGGTGGGACAAGCCATCACCATCGCCGGCGTAGGCGTGGCCGGCTACAATGGGCCGTTCACCGTGGCAACGGTGCCCTCGGCCACGACGTTCACCTACAACAATCCAAACTTCGCCAACCTTGCCAATTCCGGGTCTGGCACGGTGACTGCGACGTCCACGCCTGTGTCCACGGTTGACACCGTGGTCAACAGCGGCGCGTCGGAAACCGGCAACGTCGTGACCATCAAAACCACTTCGCCGCACGGGTTGATGCCGGGGCAGTTGGTCGCGATCTCAGGGATGACCGTAACCGCTTACAACAGTCCGGTTGGAAACCCGTGGATTGTGACATCCGTGCCCAGCGCCACGTCGTTCACTTACACGAATGCAGCTTCCGCTCTGGCGACGGACGGCGGCGGCACGGTCACCGCACAGGCGTTTACGGGCACTGACCTGACGTCCAACCGCTCCATCGCGCTGTCCGGCGCCGGCACGGCCACTTTAGCGGTGAACGGCAACGCGTTGATCGTCTCGGGCGCGATCAGCGGCACCAACGCAACGCCTCTCTCGGTCACCGGAAATGGCAGTTTGCTCCTTACTGCCACAAACACCTACACGGGCACGCTAAGCTTTGGCGCGGCGGCTCCCAACGGCGGCATGCTCGTGACGGTCAATGGCAGCATGGATCCCGCTTCGGCGATTGCGCTCAGCGGATCGCTGCCGCCGGCGTCCCCCACCCATGCCATCACGGGTACGCGCTTGCGCGGCACCGGCAGCGTGGGAATTGTAACCGCCACCGATCCGGCGAACGGAAACGCGGTGGTCTGGCCGGGCATTGCCAACGCACCGGAACAATTGGCCGCCAACGAAACGCTGACGGCGACATCCGTGGATCTTTCCAACGGCGGCAAACTGGCCATTGTGATCAGCAACGTGCTCAACAACAAGACGCAATCCCTGGTGACGACCGGCGCCGCAGCGCCGACCGTCACGATTCCGGCGAGCCCGTCGCCGGGAACGGCCGCGACGCTGTCGTTCGCCGTCGAGAACACGCAATCGTTGAATTCGTTCGTGATCGTCAATACGGGCTTGGCGGTTCGCGGCGTGCAGAACTCGTTCGGCATTGTGATCGCGGTTGCCGGGCATCAGGGCGCCACGTCGTTGGCCGCGGGCGTGGATTACGACTTGATATACCGCGATACGATCACGCCAAGCACCGATATTGTCAACCCGTCGCTGGGTACGGTGCTGTTGAACCCCGTCAATCAGATTGTCATCGCGTTCAAGAACACTTCGGTTACGCCGGTGAAGGTGCAGGACTTCGCGGCCGCGAGCGAAGGTTCGGGCGCGCTGCTCTCCTGGCATGCAGTCTCCGAATATCAGAACCTGGGTTTCAATGTGTATCGCCGGAACGCCGGCTTCCAGCCGGCTGGAAGCCGGCGCTCCAGCGGCAACGGCTGGACGCGCGT
>DATGGK010000061.1:0-76108 GCA_035308565.1 Planctomycetota bacterium
CATGAGCCAGTTGCTGACCAACGCCGGCACGACGCAGCGCTGGGGCAACGCGCTGTTGAAAACGCAGCAATGGGCTTCCGCGAAGGGCGCTGGCTTCTACACCGACCTGAAGCTGACCGAGCAGATCTTCGGCGATCCGGCGATGCTGGTGATGTCGAAGACGGCGGCAGCCGCTGGTGGATCGACGACCACGACAGGAACGCAAGCTTCGCTAACTGGAACCACCTCGAGCACAACTGGCCCCACCGGCGCGAAGTCCGGTGGATCCGGAAGCGTTCCGCCCACCACGCCCAATTCAACCGTGACTCCGGGACAGTTCTAGCGGTCACGGATGGGGGCCGGCGGTTATGCGGATTTTGTGGCGAGCAATCGTCGCGGTATCGTGCCGTAAAACCGTCAATAATCGCACTGGCGAAACGGCCCTCATTGTGCTAGTATCTCATCATTCCGGAGGCGGTCATGCTTCCGGTCTTTCGTTTCAGCGTGCAGACTTATTTCAGGCAGGACCTCATCATGGCTAAAAAGAACAAAAAAGCTTCCAAAAATGAAGCTCATGTCGAGCTCAAAACGCTCGAATCCAAGTGGCTCAAAGATCATCGCGTGGAGGAGCTTGAGCCCATCCAAGTCAAAGTGCTTGCGGCGAAAGTCGCCGCATTGGTGGATTTCATTGAGCAGAACGAAATGCCCGTGGACGTCAGTTCGTGGCCGCTCGCGGGCGCTGAAGATCTCGTCAAATTTGAAGAGGACGTCTTCAAACAGGGTCTGACCAATCTTCAAAAAGTCGGTGTGCTCAACAGCAGCTACAAATTCAAAAAAGCCGAACCCGTCGAAGTCGCCGCGCCGGAAAGTTTCAGCCCCGATTACGAAGGCCCGCTCTTTTACCGCTGCATGAAACCCGGCGGATTGATGCTCAACGACCGCGACCAATATATTGCCGAAGACGAGGAAGTCTGCTACACCGAGGAAGCGATTGCCGAAGCGCCGGTGCTGCAAACGGCCATCGCCAATGAATGGCTGGTGCGCGTGGAGAAGAAACAGGAGCAGGTCTGAACGCCCCGTTTGCGGCAGTTTTCAATAGGCCCTATATGACCTATAGGCCCTATAGGCCTTCTTATTGGAAGAGCATATGCCGCGCGATCTGCCTATCGGCAACGGACGCCTGCTGGTTACGTTCGATTGCAGTTACTGCGTGCGCGACATTTATTACCCGCGCGTCGGCAAAGAAAATCAAACCCTTGGCGAACCGTGCCGCACCGGCATTTGGATCAACGGCGCGTTTTCGTGGCTGCACGAATCCGGGTGGAAGCGCTCGCTGAAATACCAGCCCGGCACGCTCGTCACCGATGTGAAATTGCAGAACGAAAACCTGCGCGTGCGCATCGACGCCAGCGACGCCGTGCATCCCGACCAGACGATTTTTCTGCGCCACTTCGTCGTCCACAACGACGCCGATGAGCCGCGCGAAGTGCGGCTGTTTTTTCACTACGATTTTCACATTCTCGAAAATGCTTTCGGCGACACCGCGTACTTCGAGCCCGTGAACGGCATCATCGTCCAGTACAAAGGCCCGCGCTATTTTCTGATCAACGCGCGCAACGCGGCCGGCGAAGGCATCTATCAATATTCCACGGGCATCAAGAAGCATCAGCATTTCGAAGGCACCTGGCGTGACGCCGAAGACGGCGAGCTTGGCGGCAATCCGATCACGCAAGGCTCGGTCGATTCGACGATCTCCGTGCGCTGCGTAATTCCCGCGCGCGAAAGTTCGCACTTTCACCATTGGGTCTGCGCCGATCGCGATTATTTCGGTGCGAAGGAACTCAACGATCTGGTGCTGCGCCACGGCGTTCACACGATGATGGAGGCGGCGTCCGATCACTGGCGCAAATGGGTCATGCAGGCCCGTGGCGTAGGCGTCCCGCCTGCGCGGAGTGCATCAGAATCATGCGACGCAATTCCGGACGCTGAACAAATTCAATCCGCGGATGCGCGACTGGAGGAATTGTATCGCCGCAGTTTGCTGATCGTGAACACGCAGATCGATTCCGGCGGGGCGATCATCGCGGCGAACGACGGCGATTCGATCATCTTCAACCGCGACACGTATTCGTACATGTGGCCGCGTGACGGTGCACTCGTATCGCACGCGCTCGACCTGGCCGGCTTCCCGGAAATCGCGCGCAAATTCTTTCTCTTCTGCCAGTCGGTGATGCCGCGCCCGAGTTACTATCCTGAAGGTTATCTGCTGCACAAATTCAATCCCGACGGTTCGTTCGGCAGTTCGTGGCATCCGTGGATTCGCGACGGAAAACCCGCGCTGCCGATTCAGGAAGACGAAACCGCGCTTGTTTTGTGGGCGCTTAATGAGCATCACAAGATATACAAGGACGATGCGTTCATTGCGTCCGTCACCGAACGCCTGATTCGTCCCGCCGCGAAATTCATGCTCAAGTATCGCATTTCCGACACCGGCCTGCCGCGCGAAAGTTACGATTTGTGGGAGGAGCGTTACGGCGTGTTGACATTCACGACGGCGGCCGTGATCGCGGGGCTGGCGGCGTCGGCAAAATTGCTCACGCAGCCGCAGGACAGCGCGCTGCAAGCGGATTGTTTCGAAGCCGCGGCGCAGATGAAAAGCGCGATGCAGGAGCATCTGTTCAGCAAGGAGCTCAACCGCTTCGTGCGGATGATTTCGTTTCAAAACGGTGGCGGCACCGTTGTCGATTCCGCCATCGACGCCAGCGTCTACGCGATTTTTCAATTCGGCGTTTTCGAAGCGGATCATCCAATGGTGGTCGCGACGATGAAGCAGGTCGAAAGCCGGCTTTGGTGCAAGACCGATGTCGGCGGCGTAGCGCGCTACGAGAACGATTATTACTACCAGATTTCGCACGACGTAGCCAAAGTCCCGGGCAACCCGTGGATGATCTGCACGCTCTGGCTGGCGCTGTGGTATCTCGCATTGGCCAAGACGCGCGACGAGCTGAAACGGTCGCGCGAAATATTGGATTGGATCGCCGCGCACTGTCTTGAATCCGGCTGCATGGCGGAGCAAATTCATCCGTACACGGGCGCGCCGTTGTCGGTGTCGCCGCTGACTTGGTCGCACGCGACGTATATTGAGACGGTGTTGAAGTATTGGGAGAAATGGGAGCGGCTGGCGTAGGAGCGATTTGGACAACGAATCGCACGAATTGATTTTGAGGAAAGGCGCACAATTCGCGCGAGTATTTGCGGATGAAGTTCACCTCACGTTTTTCCTGTAACGAATTCTACACTCGCGTCAAATACCTGCGTAAGATGGCCGCTTGCTGACGTGCGCGGCTCTGGAGAGGCGGCGATGCAGGATTCGGAACGATTTACGCGGGAGTGGACCAAGGCGCAGCCGGTGGTGGCGAGTTACATTGGCGCGGTGATTCGCGATTTCAATACGGCGGAAGATTTGTTGCAGGACGTGGCCGTGGTGCTGCTCAACCGCTTCAACGAATACGACCCGGCGCGCTCGTTTACCGGCTGGGCGCTGGGCATTGCGAAATTCAAGATACTTGAGGCGCAGCGCAACAAAATTGAATGCCTCGCGGGCGATGAAGGAATTCTCGACGCGCTGAGCGCGTCGCATGAGGAATTGAGCAGCGAATTGGAACGGCGCACGATGGCGTTGCGCGAATGTTTGCTGCAGATCAAAGGGCGCGCGCTCACGCTGTTGAAATTGCGTTACGACCAGGCGCTCAAACCGGCGGCGATTGCGGCGGAGATGGGGATGAATGCGGGGGCGGTGCGGGTGATGCTGTCGCGCACGCGGCAGACGTTGTATGAGTGCATTCTGAAACGTTTGTAGTCCCGCCTTTAGGCGGAACAAACCGCTCGATCGCGAAACGCGATTCCGCCTAAAGGCGGGACTACGAACGAGGAACTGGGATGGAATCGGTCGAACGGTGCGAAGCTTATCTCGAGGGCGAACTGGCGCCGGAAGGCGAGGCGGAGTTTCGCGCATGGCTGCGTGCTGATGCGGCGCATGTGCGCGAGTTCGTGCGGTATGCGCATTTGCATCGGGCGTTGCGCGCGGAATTCAAAGGGCGGCGCGTGCGGCGGGAAGAGTCGTTGCTTGCGCGCGGATCGGAGCAGGAGCTTCGTTCTACGAAGGCGCGGCGACGCGTGTGGATCAAATGGGCGGCGGCGGCGGCGCTGCTGATTGGCGGGTTTTGCGTTTATAAATTTTTGCTGCCGGACCCGGCGCTGGCGTTTTATTCGGCGCGGGTTGTGGCTGTGTCGGGGCCGGTGTTCAAAACGCTGGATCAGGCGGGCGTGACGCGCTCGCTCGCGAAAAAAGACGATTTGATGGCGGCGAAGACGTCGCTGGAATTTGATGGACCTGGACAAGCGACGCTGAAATACATGGATGGGACGACGCTGGATTTCACTGTGAACGCGGGGCCGAGCGCGTTGCGGTTGGTGCGCGCGGCGGACAAGCCGGAGATGAATCACTCGCGGATCGGCAAACGAGTGTCGATCGAGAGCGGCGTGTTGAACGCGAGCGTCGCCAGCCAGAGTGAAGTCGAGCCGATGATTTTGAGCACGCCGGTCGCGGAATTGACGGTGGTCGGGACGCGCTTTCGCGTCGAAGCCACATTGAACTCGACGCGGCTGGATGTAAGCGAAGGGCGCGTGCGGATTGTGCGGTATTTGGACGCGGCGGCCGTGGAGGTTGGGGCGGGGGAGTTTGTCGTCGTCGATGAAAAGAACGCGCTGAAAGTGCAGTGCGCGCAATAAGTGGGGCGGACATTCCTGACTGCCTGTTCACAACCAATTCACATTAAAAAGGGGAATGCCATGCAGACTCATGTGCGCAGGGAAACTCCGTCTTCAGATAAGCGGACGGTCGCGGTGGAACGTGCAGGCGGGACGCCTGCACCACAACAGCGACCGACGCGGTTCTTCTTTGCGGGGCGCGTCAGGCAGAAGGACCTTACTGCGTTCACGCGGCAATTTGCGACGCTGCTGGATGCGGGACTGCCGATTGTGCGGAGTTTGGATATTCTGCACGCGCCGCTGCGCGCGGGGGCGTTGAAGCGCTGCGTGGACGATGTAAAGAGCGACGTGGAGGGCGGGTCGGCGTTGTCGGAGGCGCTGGCGCGGCATCCGATGGTCTTCGACAAGCTGTTCGTCAACATGATTCGCGCGGGCGAAAGCGGCGGCGTGCTGGATGAGATTCTGGAGCGGTTGGCGGAATACCGCGAGAAAGCGCAGCGCTTGCAGCAGAAAATTATCGGCGCGCTGCTTTATCCGGCGGCGGTGGTGCTCATCGCCAGTTGCATTCTGTCGTTTATCATGATTTTTATCATTCCGAAATTCAAAGAGATGTTCGACGAGATGGGTTTGAAGGACAAGATGCCGGCTTCGACGCGGCTGCTGATGGCGATGGCGACGGCGATGTCGCAGTATTGGTACATCCTGATTTTCACGCCGGTTTTGATGGTGTTGCTTTTCAAATTGATTGTGCGAACGCCTCGCGGCAGGTTGATAGCGGATGCGGTGAAATTGAGGATACCGATCTTCGGGCTGATTGCGGCGAAATCGTCGATCAGCCGTTTCTGCCGCACGCTCGGAACATTGGTGACGTCGGGTGTGCCGATTTTGGATGCGCTCTCGATCATCAAAAACGCGACGGGGAATCAAGTCGTGGCGAATGCGATCGAGACGGTGCACACGTCGATCAAAGAAGGAGACACAATTGCCGATCCGCTGAAACATTCGGGCGTCTTCGACGATTTGGTCGTGAACATGATTCAAGTGGGCGAAGAGACCGGCGAATTGGACAAGATGCTGCTGAAAGTGGCGGACACGTACGACAACGACGTGGACACGCTGGTCGGTTCGTTGATGAGTCTGCTGGAGCCGCTGCTGATTTTGGCGATGGGATTCGCGGTTGGGTTTATTGTGATCGCGCTGTTTATGCCGCTGATTGAGGTGATGAAGACGCTGAGCGGCGGTTGATAAAAAGGCCGTTCCACACAAGCAAAAAAGGCGCGATGCCGATATAGTGTGTAGACCCTTCCGCCTAAAGGCGGGACTACAAACGGATCGCCTCGTGTACACACTCACCGTTGCCATGCGCTACATGTTCCGGCGCAAGATTTCGTATGTTGCGATCTTGCTGGTGATGTGCGTCGTGGCGATGTACATGATCGTGGTTTCGGTGCAGGAGGGCTTCAAAGACCACTACATGGACAAGATTCAGAGCATTTTGTCGCACATGACGGTGGACGTGGGCAATTATGCGAACGGAATCGACAAGCCGGAGGAATGGTCCGCGGCGGTGAAGGGCGTCGATCCGGATATTCGCGGCGTGACGCTGGGACTCGAAGTGCCGGCGATGGCGATCTTTAATGAGGCACGCACCATTGGGACGCTGCGCGGCGTCGAACTTTCGAAGGAACTTCAATTTGGGCGGCTTAAAGAAACGCTTGTGCCCGAATCGCTGAAGACGCTGACCGGCTTCGGCGTGCAGGAAGTCAACAACCGCAAATTCGACGGATGCATCGTTGGCGGGCGCTGGCGCAAGGATTTCAATCTCAAAGTCGGCGATCATCTTACCTTTATTTTCACGAAGGACACGGAAGACGATGACGAATCGTTTCCGCGCGCGAAGCAATTTGTGATTCTCGGATTCTTTGAAGGGAAGAATCCGTGGCTTGAAGATTCGGCGTACGTCGATCTGCACAAACTGGCCGAATACATCGGCAGGCCGAGCAAGGCCAAGACCATGCACATCTGGATGGATCACCCGAACCGTCCCGACATTAACGATGTGAAGCAGAAAGTGACGGCGACGATGAGCGCGATTCTTGCGCGCGAAAATCCGCGGCAAGTCAATCGTTTGAACGTCGAGACGTGGCAGGAGAAGGACAATAATTTTTACGAAGCCGTCACGCGCGAGAACCGGATGCTGCGCTGCATCATGGGCATCTTTCTGATTTTCACCGGATTCATTTTGTATCTGATCGTCAGCCGCATTGTCGCGGAGAAAGTTCGCGACATCGGGACGCTGCGCGCGCTGGGCGCGTCGCCGCGCGGGATCGAGGCGTGCTTTTTGTTGCAAGCGCTGTTCGTCGGCGTGATCGGCATGGGATTGGGGCTGATTTTGTCGCAGGTTGTTTTGATGACGATGAACGATCTGCTAAATTATTTGGGATTCAACCCATTTTCGAAGGAACAGTTGGCGGAGGGCAAAATTCCATACGTCATTTTGAATTTCGACCGCGTCTTGATCGCGGGGCTGACGATCGTGTCGTCGCTGGCGTCGGGATTTATCCCGGCGTGGAACGCGGCGCGGCTCAATCCGGTGGAGTGCTTGCGCTATGAGTGACGCGGTGGCCGAAGTCAAGCGCGTTGAGCGCGTACAAAACGCGGCGGCCACAACGCCGGCGCTGGTCGCGCGCGAAATCAGCCGCGATTTTTACGACGGCGGCAAGCTCAAATCGGTGCTGACCGACGTGTCGCTGGAACTGCATCCGCGCGAAGTCGTGGCGCTGGTGGGCCGCAGCGGGAGCGGCAAGAGCACACTGCTGCATATTCTGGGTTTGCTCGACCGGCCCAGCGCGGGCGAAGTGATCATTCAGGGAAAATCCGCGGCGCAATTGTCGGAGCGCGACCGCTCGATCGTGCGAAACGCGTGCGTCGGGTTTGTATTTCAGCATTTCTTTTTATTGCCGGATTTTAATGTGATCGAAAACGTGTTGATGCCGGCGAAGATTCACTTTTCGATAATGAACTATCCGGCGCGCAAAAAGGATTGCGAGGACCGTGCACACGTGCTGCTGAAGCGCGTGGGTTTGTTCGATCATCTGAAATCGAGTCCGCGCACGCTTTCCGGCGGCGAGCGGCAGCGCGTGGCGCTGGCGCGCGCGCTTTTTTTGGAGCCGAAGATTTTGCTCTGCGACGAACCGACCGGAAACCTTGACCGCGAGAACGGCGAGCGTATCATGGATTTGATTTTTCAGACGAGCGCCGACACGGGCGCCGCGGTGATGATTGTGACGCATGACGAAGGAGTGGCGCAGCGCGCGCACCGGCGCTTGCATCTGGAAAGCGGGGTACTTAAAGGGCAGGAGATGGGAGATAGGAGTTAGGAGATAGGAGTTGGTTGTCGGGAGTCAGAAGTAAAGGTCGAGAATTAGTGTCAGGATGGGGAATGGGGCACGGGTTGGAGACAGGAGGGTTCTCCTATCTCCTATCTCCTAACTCCTATCTCCTGATTCACCATGCAGATTCGATTTAAAACTGGTCCGAGCAAAGGCAAAGCCGTGCCCGTTACGGGCACGCAGCCGATTGTGATCGGGCGGGACAACTCGTGCGGCGTGCAGGTGATCGACCGCGGGGTGTCGCGCGAGCATGCGAAAGTGGTGCGGCTGGGCGAGATGGTTTTTTTGCATGATCTCGGAAGCCGCAACGGAAGTTTTGTCAACGGGGAGCGCGTCAAAGAAGAACTGCTGCGCGAAGGCGACGTGATTCGCGTGGGCGCGACGCAGTTGGTATTCGAGAGCCTTCGCACCGGCCGCAAGGGTGAGGACGATCTTCAGTATTCTGAAAACGACAGTTATCAATCGTCGCTGGAATTGAACGTCAAGGATTTGTACGTTTCGGACAGCGTGGCCGACCGCGAGAGCGGGCATTTCAAAGCGATCTGCCGCGCGACGAATTTGTTTCAAGTCGAACGCGACGAAAAAGTGCTGCTCGACAAACTGCTCGAGATGTTGATGGAATACATCCCGGCGGTGCACGCGTACATTTTCGTGCGCGACGAAACCACGGGGAAAATTGCGCCGCAGGCGATCCGGCGCAAAGCGGATTCGAACACGGTGCCGGTGTCGCGCTCGATTTTGCGCAAAGTCATCGGCGAATCGAAGGCGATTCTGACGGCGGACGCGATGCAAGATTCGCGCTTCAAGTCCGGCGATTCGATCATCACGAACAACATCCGCTCGCTGATCTGCGTGCCGATCACCGGTTCGGGCCACGTGCACGGCGCGATCTACGCGGTGAATTCGAGTTTAACGGAAGCGTTCGACGAGAGCGATTTGCAGCTTGTGTCGGCGCTGGGCTCGCAATTGGCGCTGGCTCTGGAAAATCTGCATCAGACGATCCGGCGGCGCATGGTTTATTTCCGCGTGATCGGGCGCTTGATTTCGACGCTTGAAGGGATGCCGTACGGCGTGCAGGGGCATTCGGAGCGCGTGTGCGGATTCTGCGGCGCAATCGCGGAGGAAATGAATTTAAGCGAGCGCGAGATCGTGCATATTTCGCTCAGCGGCCTGCTGCACGACATCGCGCGCATGCCGGCGCTGTTCGGCGCGCCTAATCCGGCGGATATGCCTTCGCCGAGCGAGGGGAAAACGAAGGTGTCGGGTGTGTCGGCGACAGCGTCGGAGATTCTCAGAGATATTCCGAATCTCCCCGACGTGATCACTGGCGTCCTGGCGCAGTACGAGAATTTCGACGGGAGTGGCTTTCCGAACCAGTTGGCCGGCGAAGCGATTCCGCTTGCGGGGCGCATTATTTCGGTGGCCAGCGCATTCGACAAATTGTTGTATCCGTCGGGCGCGCCGCAAGGGCCGAATTTGGAGAGCACGGCGGTGCGCGAAGCGTTCATGTATCTGGAGCAGCGTTCGAATGCGATGTACGACCCGGCCGCCGTAAAGGCGCTGATGGTTTCCTACCGGCACGGCGCGCTGCTCACGCTTAAACCCGCGGCGGAAAAACCGCACGAAGTCGAAGAAGCGGTGGAAGAAGTGGCGGTGAAGAAGGGCACGGAGAGCCTGCGCAAAGCGCTCGCATCCATGTCGAAACTCAATACGATCAGGATAAGTAAGGAAGGGCAGACTTCGTCGTCAGAAGAAGACGGGAGACAGGAGACCGGAGACCGGAGCCAAGAGGCGCGGGAAACGCCGACGCCTGGCGAGGCGGATGAGAAAGGCGGCGATACGCCGTGAATTCTCGCGCCAAGATCGTTCGCGAACGGGTTTTGTTGAATGTTGAAGGTTAAATGTTGAATGGTCCCAAGGCCGCGCAGACGAAAAAACATTCAACATTCAACATTTCACATTCAACGTTCGACTTTCAACATTCACCATTTAACAAGAATTTCATAGGATTGCCATGCCGGAGACGACCAATCCAACTGTCGGACAGATCGGGGTGCTGACGGGCGGGTTGCGTTCCGGGTCGAGCGCGCCTGCGGCGGGTGGCTCGGCGGCAAGCGATTCGGGGCTGCGCCGAGCGCCGCCGTATCCGGTGGCGGCGCTGATCCGGCGTACGCGCAACGCGAAAAGTTCGCGCGATCTGCATGACATTGCGTTCAACGGGTGGGAAGCGTCGATGCGGCTGGCCGTGGCGGCGAAAGCGCCGAGCGACGCGACGATGCTCTTCGAGCCATCGACGGGATCGTGGGCCGCGGCGCTGCGCATGATTTTGTCGGACCGCAAAATCGACGATCCGCATTTGCGCGCGGTGTACGCGCTTTTTTCGCGCGTGGGCGCCGGCGTGAATGCGTCGCCGATGTTTGTGACGCCGAAGATGCTTTTCGAATTTATCGCGGCGTACCGCAATCAGCTTCATGGACACGGCGCGGTGCGCGGCGCGGAGTTTTACGATTCCGCCGGCGAAGTGCTGCTCAACGGTTTGGAAGCGGCGTGGCGGCATTGGATTTTTTTGCCGGAAGAGGGCGAACTGGTCTACGTCGAATCGGTGGAACTCGACACCGCCGGCCAGCGGCGCGCGCGCATTTATTTGCTCAAGGGCGGCGAGCCGATGCTGGAGAACCGGCTTGGCACCGCGGATATTCCAGAGGGCTTGCGTCCAAATCGCTTGTATCTGCGCGTCGAGCGGAGTTTTTACTCGCTGCATCCTTGGCTGCTTTACGACGACAAGGAAGAACGCGAGCGCGTGTTGTATTACAACGGGCGCAACAAGTATCTGGATTTCATCAGCGGCGAGACGCCGCGCGTCGAGAAATTGCAGGAGCTGTTTCCGTCGCTGTACAAGGATTTGGACGCGCTGTTCAAAGGCAAAGCGGCAACGATTCTGTCCGACCAGGCGATGGAGCCGGCGGAAAACCCGAACGATTTCGGCGACTACGAAATCATCGGCGAGCTGGGCCGCGGCGGCATGGCCACGGTGTGTCTTGCGAAACAAAAAAGTCTCGACCGCCGCGTTGCGTTGAAAATCCCGCTGCCCGGTGCGGCGAACGATCCCGTTGCCGTGCAGCGTTTTGCGCGCGAGATTCAAGTCTTAAGCCAGTGCGATCATCCGAACGTGGTGAAGATTCTGGATTCGGGCGTGCACAACGGCACTCCGTTTTACGTGATGGAGTACATTGAAGGCGCGGACCTTGCGCGCATTTCGAAAGCGATTTCGTTGCACGGAAACCTGGACGATGCGATTTCGAGCGCGTCGCTGCAAGTGCGCAAAGAGCGCGCCGAGTTGCTGAAAGTGCCAGTGGAGAGCGGCAGCAAGCCGATGCTGAGCGCGTCGCAGATTCGCGCGCGGCAGGAAGGCGGCGTGCTCAACAGCATGCAGCGCATGATCGGGTTGTTTCGCGACGCGGCGCGCGGGCTGCATCATTTGCATCAACACAACATCATTCACCGCGACATCAAGCCCGGAAATTTGATGCTGACCGAAGGCGAGCACCGCATCGTGGTGATGGATTTGGGACTGGCCGCCTTATCGAACAGCGGCAGCGCGCTGTCGAAGGATATTTCGGCGCTGCTGGGGACGCTGCGCTACATGGCGCCGGAGCAGTTGCAGCGCCAGCCGCTGATGCTGGACCGGCGCGCGGACATTTATTCGCTTTGCGCGACGTTTTACGAAATGCTCGCGCGCAAGCCGTTTCACGACGGCGTCGATCAGACGCAATTGCTGCATCAGATCGTTTATGAAGAGCCGCTGCCGCTGGGAAAAGCCAACCCGATGGTGCCGCGCGACATTCAGATGATCGTGCAGAAAGGGATCAGCAAAGACCCGCGGCAGCGCTACCAGACGGCGGAGGAGTTGGCGGCGGACCTCAATCATTATCTGAAGGGCGAGCCGATTGCCGCGCGCGATCCGTCGCTGGCGTATCTGATCGGGCTGAGCATCAAGAAAAACAAAGCGCTGTTCATCACCGCGGCGGTCGCTCTATTAATGGTGGCGGCGGTGGGGGCGTTCGCGCTGATTTTGTACCGCGGCATTCTCAAGCAGGAAAGCGATCTGGCAAAGAAAGCGGAGCGCGATGCACTGACCAAACGCGCGCAGGAGCAGCTCAGTTCTGGCGGTGCGCTGGAGAGTAACGGCAAATTCGGGCAGGCGCGCAAGAATTACGAGGGCGCGAAAGTGAATTTCGCGGCGCTCGGCGAGCCGGTGGACGAAGCAAACACGCATCTGGATTTGCTGTACCTGCTGCATCGTCCACCGATTTATTATTTTGACGGGCATCGCAGTTCAGAGCAAGGCGGCCGTGGGCGCATTTACAGCGTGGCGATGTCGCCGGCGAACGACGCGCTGGCGCTTAGTTCCGGCGAAGAGGATGGCTGCGGGGTGGTGAAGCTGTGGGATTTGCGCAGCGGGCAGGAGGCGGGCAAGTACCTCGGCGCGCCGGGCCAGCGCGTGGCGGTGGCGCGCTTCACGCCGGACGGGAAGAAAGTGCTGCTGAGCGGATGGGACTGCGATCTGACGATTTGGGACATTCAATCGGGCGACGCGAAGCCGTTTTCGGCGCATCCGGAATTCGTGGCGAGCATCGCGTTTTCGGCGAATGGGAAATTCGTCGCGACCGGCAGCTACAACGGCGTGATCCGGATGTTTGAATTGGCGAAGGCGCGCGAAGCCGCCACGGTGGACCGCATGGGCGAACGCGGCCTCGGCGCGATCCGTGCGCTTTCGTTTAGCGGCAATGAATTGCTCTGTTCCGGTGGCAGCGAAGGCGTGATCAACATTTGGAAAGTAGATCCAAAGACTGGCGCGATCGAGCACGTCAAGCCGCTGTTGGGCACGGCGGACGCATCGGTGCCGGCGGGCGAAAAGATGCTCTCGTCGCACAAGGGCGGGATCAACGCGCTGACGTTTGCCGACGACGGGCAGCACATCGTCTCGTGCGGCGACGACCGCTTAATGAAAATTTGGAACGTCGCCGACGGCGCTGAAATTGGACAGGCGTACGGGCATCAAAGCGAAGTCGTGGCACTGGCGCTGTATGACCGCGACGCGAAAGCGGTGAGCGTGAGCGGGACGACGCTGCGCATTTGGGATTTGGCGAAAATATCGGAACCGTTCACGCTCGATTGCGGCTGGCACGAAAGCGCGATTACGTCGGTGGCGGTTCTGCCGGGCGGAAAGCGCGTGCTGACCGGAAGCGCCGACGGTTCGCTAATGATGTGGAATCTGCCGTTCAAGCGCGTCTCGCCGTTCTCCATTCCCGACCAGAAAAGCGGTTCGGTGTATTCGGTCGATCTCTCGGCGAAAGGAAGTCTGGCGCTGTCGAGCAACGACAACGATACGACCGTGCATCTGTGGGATGGCGAAAGCGGGATTCAACTGCGCGAACTCAAAGGGCTGGACGCGCCGCTGCATGTCGTGAACTTTTCAAGCGATGAAAAGCAGGTCTTCGCGATCGACCGCGCGGGTCGGATTCTGGCGTGGAAGATCGACAATCTTTCGACGAACGCGCCGGCGCGCACGCTGCACGAAGGCGTGAGCAAAATGAGGGGCGGGCGGCCGTTCATGCGCGGGACATTTTCGCCGGACGGGCGGCTGGCGGCGTTGAACGCGAGCGAAGCGGTGATCGATGTGGTTGATTTGGAAACAGGGAAAACGATTTCGGCGCTGATAGCCGAGGACCTCAGCCCCGACAAGAAGCCGGTTTCGATTTTGGTCGGCGGGCTTTCTTTTTCGGGCGACGGGTCGCGCATCTTGACGAGCAACATGGAAGGGACGCTGCGCTTGTGGGACGCGGCGACGGGGAAGAAATTGCAGGAAGTTCGCACGCCCGGGCGGTCGGCGATTTTCGGATTGGTGCTTTCGCACGACGGGAAGCGCGCGTTCGCGGGCGGAATGGATTTTGTGTGCCGCCTCTGGAATCTGGAGAAGGGTGAAGAAATTCGGCGCTTCGAAGGCCACAACAATTCGATCACCGGCGTGGCGCACACCAACCGCAAACGGCAGATCGCGACGGGAAGCATGGACCAGTCGATCCGCATTTGGGACGTGGAAGACGGGCGCGAGTTGTACGCGTTCCACGGGCTGAAAGGCTCTGTCTCGACCCTGACGTATTCCGACGACGGCGAAGTGCTGATGTTCGGCTGCCGGAACGGCGTGATCGAGAAATACGATTTTCATCAGGCCGAAGAACTGCGCAAATTGGAAGCGAAAATCAAGGACGCGCAGGCGCGCTTGAAGAACAACAAAGACGACGTGGAGGCGCTCAACATCGTCGGCGAATGGCTATCGATGCAGGGCGCATGGAAGGACGCGACGGAGCGGATGGACGAAGCGCGGCGCTTGAATCCGGGCGCGTTCGATTCGTATTCGATGCTGGGAAAATGCTATTGGCTGCGCGCGAAGAACGAGGCGAACGCGAACTTGCGCGCGGGGCTGCTCAAGCACGCCGAAGAGGCGTACCGGATCGAGCGGGACCGGACGAATGGGCCGGGGACGGAGTTGACGCGGTTGAATTTGATATTGAATGCGGTGGAGGAGGATCGGAAGGGGAAGTGAGGGGCATTAATCTTTGAAACCCGGCGCGCGGACGACTATACTGTGCAATCCAAAAGGGGAATTGATTATGACTGCCGTTGAAGAGGTTGAGCAGCGGGCATTGGCGCTAAACGATGAGCAACGCGCGAAGTTGGTGGCTCGGTTGCTGGATTCGTTGCCTGGAGTTCTGACGGACGACGATGAGGGAGCGGCGGAAGGGAAGCGCCGCGCGGCGGAATTGGATGCCGACCCCTCCGCGGGGATTTCGTTGGACGAGTTGCTGCGCAAATGATAATACGCGGCCTCATCTTTCATCGGCTGGTGCGAAAGGGCTTGCGAACGGTTGTCGCCTATTATCGTGACAATGCCGGGCAGGAGGTCGCCGATGCATTTGTTCAAGAGTTCGTTGCCAAATCAAAAGATGCGCAACAGAACCCGCAGCGGTATTCGAAATTCAACGGCGACAGCCGGAGAGTGAATTTAATCCGTTTTCCGTATCATTTTCTGTTTCGCGAATTGGACGATTCCATTCAGGTGCTCGTACTTCGGCATCACCACCGCAATCCTGAATTTGGGTTGGATCGAAAATAGCATTGTCGCACGAGCAGAAAAGTGCTGCTGAGGACGTTTCCGTCGAGCGCATTTAGCGAACACACGGCGAGAATTTTTTGCGGTGGTCTGTCAACGATTTTTATGCCTCGAAGCCGTCCATTAAAATATGCCAAGCACCATTTTGGAAGACTACGTAATAATCGAACGTGTCTTCATAGGGTGCCGTCAGGCGGACTGTGCCACACAGACAATCGCCTGGGCTTCCGTCAATGGATGCGTTAGTGACCACGCCGCGAAACCGATTCATGTTGCGGGGCGGCTGGATAGGCTGGTCTTCGAGACGGTATTCCCCGGATTCGATGCGCAGGCGCAACAGAGCCTCGCTTTGTTTACCGGGGGTTGCGGCAGTCGATTTTGTTTGCGCGAAATGCTTCCGCGTCGCCTCCAAATCGTCCTGTTGCTGGATGTGCAAGCCGGACGCGTGACGGTAGGGATCGTTCGTCAGCGCACCCATGATTGCGAACGCCGTTCCCAACATCCCGCCTTGTGGCCGCGTGGCGCGGCGCTGACGGTTCCGCTGCTGACTGCGCGAATGGTGAACAAGAACGCGCCACGCGCCACCATACTGAGCTTCCATGTCACTGATCGCCATAAGGAAAACTCCACATTTTATTCTCATCAAGGGTACTCGTAGCAGCCCGTTCCCCTAACGGGCACAACTTTTGGTTTCTCATTAATCGGTTGCGTATTCTTAAAAGAAATATAATAAGGAGAACTATCGAAGTGGCGATCTACTTCTACAGAGCAGGTGATCTCTGGTTCATTGCCCCCCCAACCGCAGCGGTGGACGAAGATTCTCGCCCCGGGCTTCAACTCGTTCCAGTATTCCTTAACAAAATCTTTTCTGGTTTCGATTAACCTCAAGGTTCGGTTGTTGGGGTCCCAGTCGTTATGGTACGGTTGAACCGGGTCGCTGGGGTGATGAACAACGATATAGAATGCCATTCGATATTCCTTCCCGGATGGTTGCCCATCAACGTTTGAATCTCGGGACAGACGGCGCATTGTTATTGTCAGTAATGCAATGTGCCGTCTGTCGCTGAATGTCATCGCCCTACTTCCGCACAAACGCCCCACTCAACATCTCCTCATCGAACTGCTGCGGAGCAGTGCTTTGCGCCGCGTATTTGTAGAGGGCGGCCAGAATGATTGTGTTCGTGGCGCTGGAGATCAGGGAGACGATCAGCAGGCCCAGGATCGAGAGGCCGATGCCGGCGATGAGGAAGGGGCCGCCGATGAGAAAGCCGAGGACGCCGGGGATCAAGGCGAGGAGGGACATCAGGAACATCAGGAGGCCGGTGCCGAAGTTGGCAACGATCGATTCGCCCCAGGCTTGGCGCAGCACGGCGCAGGAGCGCTTGACGGCGTCGATCGGGCCGACGCGTTCGACGACCAGCACGGGCAGGACGAAGTAGGTCATCAGGTTCCAGGCCATGCCCAGGAGGCCGGCGACGATCTGGCCGACTTTGTCGGAGTATTGTTCGATGATGCGCAGGATCACGCCGACCGAGGCGCTGACCAGCGACCACGCGACGATCTGCGGCATGCGCGAGACGGCGACGCTGAATCCGTAGCTCAAGCTGGGTTCTTCGCCGTTGAAGCGTTTCATGGCGCAGGCGACCAGGCCGGTGTTGAAGAAGATGATCACGACGTAATTCATGAAGTAAAAGCCGAAGAGCACGGCGTAGGTGAGGATGTTGTGGACGGCTTTGCCGGCGTCGCGGTCTTTGATCATGTGCTGGACGTTGTCGCTGAAATAAAACGGCGCGGCGAAACTGATGCTCACCAGCAGGCAGGCCAGGCCGCTGAGCAGCGGGAAAATGAGGAGCTTTTTGTCCTGACGCAGAATGCTGAGAGCGGTCATACCCAGACGCCAGCCGCGCGAGATGCGTTCGAACATGGGGGAGTCCTCCGGGTGGGTTTGATTATCGGACGGAGATAATATCGCCAAAATCCGGGGGAAGTAACGCAAAAAAATGAGAAATTGTATGCGAGATTAACCAACGCCTCTCTCGTTACCCGGCGGTATCGCAGTTGCCCTCTCCCTCCGGGAGAGGGCCGACGCATGTACTCATGCGCGGGGTGAGGGAAATTCGTCGCTCCACAAAGCTGCGCACGCTTTCCCCCTCACCCCGCGAGCGAGTACGCTCGTCGGCCCTCTCCCCAAGGGAGACGGGAACGGCGGCGTTCGCACAGCTCGCAACTGCGCGCATGACATTTCGCTCATGCGCCATTTTTGAATTGACACAGCCCGGAAGCGCTTTAAATTCAGGCCAGAAACCAAGGAGATCGTGTCCCCATGAAGACCTGGATCGCGCCGGAATTTGAAATCGTGTCCGTCTGCTTTGAGTGCACCGCCTACGCTGCCACGCTGTAAGCCCGCGGATATCTCACGTGAATAAAGCTCCAGCTTTAGCGCTCCTTGCAGCCGTCGCGCTCGCGGCGGCTGGGGGTGTGTATTACTATGCGTACATGCCGCACGCGCTGCCATCCGGTGTGCCCGCGCCCGCCAACGATCATTTCAAAATCTACGTCTCCAACGAAGAGGCCGGCACGGTCAGCATCATTGACGGCGTGACCGAAACGGTGCTCACCACCATTAATGTGGGCAAGCGTCCGCGCGGGATTCATCTCAGTCCCGACGGCAAATTTGTTTACGTGGCGCTGAGCGGCAAGCCCATCGCCGGACCGAGCGTGGATGAAAAGACGCTGCCGCCGTCGGACAAAAGCGCGGACGGCATTGGCGTGATCGATCTGGCGACGAATAAACTGATCCGCAAAATGGAAAGCGGCGAAGACCCCGAACAATTTGATGTCACAAAAGACGGCTCGACGCTGGTCATCGCCAACGAAGACGAAGCGATGGCCAGCATCCTCGACATTAAGGAAGGGAAGATCGTCGAGGAAGTGAAAGTCGGCGGCGAGCCGGAGGGCGTGACGCTGGACGCGGCGAACCGGATTGCGTACGTGGCGTGCGAGACGTTTGGCGAAGTTCACGCGGTGGACATTGTCGATCGCAAATCGCTGGGGATGCTGAAAGTCGGCCCGCGCCCCCGCACGGTGGCGATCATGCCGGACGGCAAACATGCATACGTGCCGTCGGAAACCGGCGCTGAAGTTCACAAGATCAAACTAAATCCGCTCGCGCCCGATAAAATTATCAAAACGCCGGGCGAGAAAATTCGCCCGATGGGGACGTTGATTTCGCCTGACGGCAAACGCCTATATGTGACCACGGGCCACGGTGGCATGGTATTGGTGATCGACACCGATAAGGATGAAATTATCAAAAGCATTCCTGTCGGCAAGCGGCCTTGGGGAATTGCGTTGAGTCCCGACGGGAAAAAAATCTATACCGCCAACGGATTGGACAACAACATTGCGGTGATCGACACGGAAAAGTTGGAAGTCACCAACCACATCGCGGTGGATCGGAAGCCGTGGGGGTTGGCGGTCAGCAAATAATTTATTTCACGCAAAGGCGCAAAGAAGACGCAAAGTACGCAAAGGAAAATGATCGAGATTTTTCTTTGCGTTCTTTGCGCGTCCTTTGCGCCTTTGCGCGAGAAAAGTATGGTTCCGGTTTCAGCATGAAAATCAGATTGCTTGGCACGGCGGCGGGCGGCGGATTTCCGCAGTGGAATTGCGCGTGCCGCATGTGCCGGACTGCGCGCGAAACGCCGGCGCTGGCGAAACCTCGCACGCAGTCGGGCGTGGCGGTGAGCGCGGACGGCGAGCGCTGGTTTTTGTTGAATGCGTCGCCGGATTTGTTGGCGCAGATACGGAGTTTTGCGCCGTTACAACCACGTACGTCGAACGGCGGCGGCGCGCTTCGCGCGCCCGATGCCGGCGGGACGCCGGCGGTACAGCGCCACACGCCGATTGAGGGCGTGCTCGTTACCAATGCGGATTTGGATCACACGCTGGGGCTTTCGCTTTTGCGCGAGGGCGGGCCGCTGGCGGTTTATTCGACGCGGCGCGTGCGCGATGCGCTCAGCGATGGGCTGCGCTTGCTGCCGATGCTGGAGAAATATTGCGGCGTTTGCTGGCATGAAGTGATGTTTGAGAAAGTCGAATTGCGCGACAGCATCGGCGCTTCGGCGGGCTTGCAGATGGAGGCGTTCAATATTCCGGGGCAGGCGCCGAAGTATTACCGCGACCCCTTACCCGCGGCCCCTCTCCCCCAAGGGGAGAGGGGAGAACGACCGGCCTCCCCCCTAAAGGTAGAGGGGGGAGAACGCGGCGATAGCGTTGGGTACGTGCTGACGGATTTGCGCGCGGGGGGCTGTCTGGTATTTGCGCCGGATGTGTCGGTAATCGAAGCGCAGCACGAGGCAATTTACGCGCGCGCGGATGTGCTGCTCTTTGACGGGACGTTCTGGTCTGAGGACGAAATGGAGCGCAGCGGTGTCGGCACCGCGCGCGCGGGAGAGATGGGGCATCTGCCGATTTCGGGCAATGCGGGAAGCCTTGCGTTTTTAGCGCGGCTCAAAGCAAAACATCGCGTTTACCTGCACATTAACAACACGAACCCGATTTTGCTCGACGAATCTTCAGAGCGGCGCGAGGTGCTGGCGCGGGGTATAGTAGTGGGCGAAGACGGAATGGAGTTCGAGGTATGAATCTGCTCAGCAATGAGGAATTTACAGCGCGGCTGCGCGCTGTTGGGACGGATCGTTATCATCATCTGCATCCCGTTCACAAAAAAATGAACGCGGGTGAATTGAATCCGGAACAGATTCGCGTGTGGGTCGCGAATCGCTTTTATTATCAGCGCGGCATTCCGATCAAGGACGCGGCGATCGTCTCGAATTGTCCGATCCGCGAAGTGCGGCGAGTGTGGCTGCACCGCATTTCCGATCACGACGGCACCGGAGAAGGGAAGGGGGGCATTGAGGCGTGGCTGAAGTTGAGCGAAGCGTGCGGATTTTCGCGCGAAGAGATTCTTGACGAGCGGCACGTGCTGCCGGGCGTGCGCTTCGCGGTGGATGCGTACGTGAATTTTGCGCGTTCGCAGCCGTGGCCGGTGGCGATTTCGTCGTCGCTGACGGAATTATTTGCGCCGGATTTGATGGCGGAGCGGCTGGCGGCGTTTGAGAAATACTACACGTGGGTGCAGCCGTGGGGCTTCGATTATTTTCGCTCGCGGCTGACTCAGGCGCGCGTGGATTCGGGCGAAGGGCTGGCGCTGACGTTGAAGTATTGCAACACTCCGGAACTTCAAAGTGCGGCGCTTGCGGCGTTGCGATTTAAGTGCGACGTGTTGTGGAGCATGTTGGATGCGATGACGCTGGAGTATCAGCGGATGGAGAAGGGCGCATGAGTATGGCGACGGGCGACCCCTCACCCCCGGCCCCTCTCCCCCAAGGGGAGAGGGGAGAACAGCGGCCTTTTCCCCAAGGGGAAAATGGAGAATTGCGGCCTCGCCTTTCGGCGCGGGCGCGGTTGCAAGACGACAAAATTAGCGGACAGCCGGTGCTGATTTTTCCGGAAGGGCTTGTGAAATTGAATCCGACTGCGGCTGAGATCGTGAAGTTGTGCAACGGTGCGCGGACGGTGAATCAGATCGCGGATGAATTGGCCGCGCAGTACAATGCGCCGCGGGAGAGGATTGCGGCGAATGTGTGGGAGTATCTCGCGAAGTTGCGTGAGAAGAATCTGGTGAGTTGGTAGGCGATGAATTCATTTGTCATTTGGCAGTTGTCATCTGTCATTTGTCATTTCATTGCATTATCGCGCAGCGAGTTTTTGCGGTAAATGACAAATGACAACTGACAAATCACAAATGACAAATGGGCCGTTCAGGCCGTACGGTTTGCTTGCGGAACTGACGTATCGCTGTCCGCTGCATTGCCCATATTGTTCCAATCCAATACGCTACCCATCCGGCGCGGAATTGGAAAAGCGCGAATGGGTCCGCGTGCTGCGCGAGGCGTCGGAGTTGGGCGTTCTGCACGTGGGATTCTCGGGCGGCGAGCCGTTGCAGCGAAGCGATCTGGCGAAGCTTGTTGCGGCGGCGCGCGAGGCGGGACTTTATACGAATTTAATAACTAGTGCGGTGGGATTGTCGATTGAACGTGCGCGCGAACTGAAAGCTGCGGGACTGGACAGCGTGCAGGTCAGCTTTCAAAACGATGAAGCGCCGCTAGCGGATGAAATCGCCGGTGCCAGCGCGCACGCGGCGAAGCTGGCGGCGGTCGAGGCGATTCATCGCGCGGGGTTGCCGTTGAGTTTGAATGTGGTGCTGCACCGGCGCAACATCCAGCGCGTTGAGCAGATCGTGGCGCTGGCGGAGCGGCTGGGCGCGGAGCGGCTTGAACTGGCGAACACGCAATATTACGGCTGGGCGTTCAAGAATCTGGCGGCGCTGCTGCCGTTGCGCGAGCAAGTCGAACACGCGGGGCGCGTCGCGGCGGCGGAGCAGGAGCGGCTGAAGGGGCGCATGGAAATTCTGTATGTGATGCCGGATTACTTCAGCGAGCGGCCGAAGCCGTGCATGAACGGCTGGGGGCGACGGCACATCACGGTCAATCCGATTGGGGAGATGCTGCCGTGTCCGACGGCGGGCGTGATCGGGGACCTCAAATTCGACAATGTTCGGGCTCATTCGGTTGGCTGGATTTGGGAGAAATCCGATGCGTTCAATCGGTTTCGCGGAACGGAGTGGATGCCGGAGCCGTGCCGGAGCTGCGATCAGCGCGAGAATGATTTCGGCGGGTGCCGCTGCCAGGCGGCGCTGCTGACCGGGGATGCGAGCGCGACGGACCCGGCGTGTTCATTGTCGCCGCAGCGCTCGAAGACCGAACAGCTTATCAAAGCGAGTTGCGCGAACGATATATCGTACGAATATCGTCTAAACCCAGCATAACGCGCGAGTTCGGCCGAGATCCGAGGTCACAAGAAATCTCCTTTTCTTTCGCTATTTTTGTTCAAAAAAACTTCAGATTAAAGTAAAATTCCCGTCCGAAGAAATTGCATTGCACATCTGAGAAATCGGACACTTCCGTGTTGCACTTTTGGCAAAGGGGCTTGACTCGTGAAAAACCGTCTGGCGTGCAGCGTTGTTTGGTTTGGGATCGCGTTTCTTTCAAGCTCCGTCGGCGCCGTGGATGTGCTGACGTTTCACAATGACACGCATCGCAGCGGTGCCAACACCAGCGAAACGATCCTCAATCAAAGCAACGTCAATGCGACCAACTTCGGCAAGCTGTACACGCGAAGCGTTGACGGGCTCATGTACGCTCAGCCGCTGTACGTGTCGAACCTGACCATCGGCGGCGGCACGCATAACGTTGTCTTCATTGCCACGATGAAGAACAATGTCTATGCCTTCGACGCCGACAATGGGGCGCAGGCGGCGTATTGGACAAAGAATCTGGGAACGTCCGTGCCGTACAGCGACGTCTACACGAACGGCGACCACAACATGTTTCCAGACATCGGCATTTGCGGCACGCCGGTGATCGACAAGAGCACCAACACGATGTATCTGTGCAACATGACCAAGGATGGCACCAATGCCTGGTCGCATCACGTGCACGCGCTGGACATCACCACGGGCAACGACAAATTTGGCGGGCCAATAAAAGTCACTGCCCCGGCGGTGCCCAATTCGACCGCTGTGTTCAATGACTTCCGCCAAGGCCAGCGTCCCGCGATGCTGCAAGCCAACGGGTCGATCTACATCGGCTTCGCTTCGTTCGGCGATCAGACGCCCTATTGGGGCTGGCTGATGCGCTACGATCAGACCACGCTCGCTCAGCAATTCGTGTTCAACACGAATCCGTCGAACACCAACAGCACCGGCGCGGGAATCTGGCAGAGCGGCTGCGGTCCGGCGCTCGATGCCTCGAACAACGTGTTTCTGGTCACCGGCAACAGCAGCCAGGGCGCCGGCAGCACGGGTCCGGCAAACGGCAATTATTCGGAAGCCGTGTTGAAATTTGGACCGACTGGATTGACTGTGGCCGATTATTACTTGCCTTCGGATGTGAACAACATCGACGCCAGCGACGGCGATTTTGGCGGCGGCGGGCATGCCCTGCTCCCCGACATGCCCGGCATCCATCCACACGTAATGGTGGCGGCGGGCAAGAACGGCGTGCTCTATCTGCTTGACCGCGATAACCTGACGCACTTTGCCGCGGACAACGACGCGCGCATTCTGCAAAAAATCACCTCGCTCGGCTCCAACAAAAGCACGCCCGTGTACTGGCAAAGCCCCACCGGGCCGCACGTCATTGTTCAAAACGAAAGTTCTGGGCCGATGTATTCCTATTCGGTGGTCGTGAACAATTCCGGGATCGTGCAACTCACCAACAAGGCCTCAACAGGCACAGTCGTCACGATGACCACGGCGGTCCCACATGGATTCGTGGCTGGAAATACAGTTGCAGTAGCGTGTAACCCGTCCGATCCCAATATCGACATGGCGAACGCCGTGGTTGTGTCAGCGCCGACAACGACGACGTTCACCTACAATAAGACGGCGACCGCGGTGACTTCGACGGCCACGGGCGGCACGGCAACCAAAGGCTACGTGCAGCTTGCGCTCGACAAGCAGACTGCCAATGGCTTCCAGACGCAGTCCTATGCGTTATCCAGCAACGGCAGCGTGGCTGGTTCTGGCATAGTCTGGACGTGGAGCGGCACCGGCGGCGACCTGGTCCATCAAGGCGATCCGAACGTCAACGGCGGCAATATTTTCCCGGCCACGCTGCGCGCGATCAACGCTGAAACGATGGTGGAAATCTACAACAGCGGCACCAATTTCGCGCGCGATGCGCTGGGCGGTTTCTGCAAATACAACTGCGCCACCGTGGCCAACGGCAGAGTCTACGTGCCGGAGACCGGCAATCCGAGTTCGACCAGCCAATTAGTAGTCTATGGCCTGCTTGGCGACGTCACGCCGCCCACGATCAGTTCTGTTTCCGCCGTGAATACGACCACGAAAGTTGCCGTCAAATTCTCGAAGCCTGTCGATGCCACAACCGCGACGGCAGTGTCAAATTATGGGATTAATAACGGCGTCGCAATCAGCGGGGCGTCGCTGGGCTCCGATCAAATCACCGTCACGCTGACGACCTCAACGCTTACATCGGGCACTACCTACACGCTGACCGTGAACAACATCAAAGACCTCGCGTCGCCCCCAAACACAATTTTGGCCAATTCGCAGGCTCAATTCCAGATCACGACGCAGCCGCCCAGCGTCAGCATTACGTCGCCAACATCGGGCGCGACGTTCAGTTCGCCGGCGGTGTTCCAGGTTACCGCGAACGCCACGGCGGGCGTGAATCTCACCATTTCGAAAGTGGATTTCTATTTGGGCGCCGTATTCATGGGGACGGCAACAGTTGCGCCATACACAGTGACGCTCACCAACGTCGCCGCGGGAAGCTACAATCTGACCGCGAAAGCCACCGACAGCAGCACCCTCAGCACCACCTCCACGGCGATACCGATCACCGTGAACACCGGCAGCGGCACGCCGTACGGCCAGAATGCGCTTACAGCGGTTTCGGCGTATTTGAACGGCGCGCTGCCTTCGACCGGCGCGGGTAATTTCCCGCCGCTGCTCTCGCAGCTTGGGGCGTTCTCGAATCTCACGACGCTGACGCCGTCGAATACACTTGTTCCATACAGCCCGATCTCACCGCTGTGGTCGGACAGCGCGATTAAAACGCGCTGGATGGCCGTGCCCAACAACGGCAGTGGCACCTATACGGCCGATCAGCAGATTTCATTCGCGCCGACGGGCGATTGGACTTTTCCGAACGGCACGGTTTTCGTCAAGGAATTCGATTTGGGCATCGACGACACCAATCCCTCCATAACTCGGCGACTCGAAACGCGCTTCATTGTGCGCAGTTCGGACGGCTACGTCTACGGCATCACGTATAAATGGAGGTCGGACAACAGTGATGCCGACCTCGTTTCCGCATCGGGACTCGATGAAGTCATCACGATTGCCACCGGCCCTGGCACGACGCGCCAACAAACGTGGCATTATCCCAGCCAAAGCGAATGCCTCACCTGCCACACCTCGGCGTCCGGCGGAGTGCTTGGACCCAAGACGCGGCAGTTGAATTCCACGCTCGCCTATCCCGCGTCAGGCGTCACCGACAATCAATTGCGCGCGCTCAACCACTTGGGTCTGCTCAATCCAGTGCTGCAAGAATCGGCGATTCCGACCTACTCCAAGCTTTACAACGTCAACGACACGACCACGACGCTCGACAACCGCGTCCGCTCGTACATCGATTCGAATTGCCAGGGCTGCCATCGCCCGGGCGGCGCGAACGTTCAGCTTGACGCGCGCTGGGATACGCCGCTGCAGAATCAGCACATCATCAACGCTCCCGTCAACGACAACCTGGGCATTACGGGCGCGAAAGTGGTTGTGCCGCAGAATGTCTCGCTTTCGATTCTCTACCAGCGTGTCAGTGCGCTCGACACCACCAAAATGCCGCCGCTGGCGCACAACACGCTCGACAGCAACGCGCTCGCCGCCATTGTGGCGTGGATCAACGGATTGCCAATTACTTCCGGGGCGGATGCAATTAGCGCGCAGTTCAAGGACGCGACCGCAAACAATGTGGTCAGCGCCACGGCGGGAGCCGTAGCGCGCAGTGGTTGGAATTCGCTTTCGGGCGCGACGGGAACCAATCAGGTGCTGAACGACAACAGCGGGACGGCGACGACGGCGACGGTCACGTGGAGCGCGCCGAACACCGGCAGCAACGGCGGCACGAGCACGGGCGGCAACGATTCGCTGCTGCGCGGGTACCTCGACACGACCGCCACCGGCGTAATTTCAGCGACGGTCACGAATATTCCGTACTCGATTTATAACGTGTACGTGTATGCGCTGGGCGACGGCGGCGAACGCGTCGGGGAGTATTGGGCCAAATCCACCGTCAGCGCCGGCGGAACAGATACTGGCGGAAAGATCATTCATTACAGCGGCATTTCCACACAGGCGCTGCAAGACGCCACGGCCACGGGCACCGGCAATTACGTCGTGTTCACAGGGCTGACCGGTTCGACCTGCGTGATTTCGGGACAAGCGTTTCAATACCCAACGGCGGGGAGCAACGGTTTCCGCGGCAACCTCAACGGATTCCAAATCGTCGATGCGACGCAGCAGACGCCGACATTGAATGCCGCCTACGCCAGCACCGGCTCAACGGCGGGCGGGCAACTCATTACGGTGACGGGCACGAATCTGCTGCCGGGCGCGGATTTTAGCATCGGCGGCGCCGCGGCAATTAATCCGCAATATCTCTCCGACAAAGCCTATTCCATGATCACGCCCCCGGGGACGGGAACGGCGGTCATCGAATACTCCGGTTTCAACGGAACCATCGATCTCACGGGCGGCTTCACCTACAGCGCTTCGCCTGCGGTTGTCGGCGACGCCATTTCGTACAATTACAATCACAACGACGTCAACGGCGGCGTCCAGCCGCTGGGCGCGGCGGAAACGCCGGGTGTCGTGCCGCGTGCCAACTGGAACAATTCCACGTCCAACGTTAACCTGGCGACTGACCTCAGTATGCTCGACAATCTCGGCAACAACACCGGCGCGTCGATTGGCTGGTCGTGCAACGAGCATTACACCGACAGCGAAGTGCCGGACAACGGCGGCAATTACCGCATGATGCGCGGTTACATCGATCAGACCAACGCGTTTCCGATCATCATCACGGCGAATAACCTGCCCTCGTATTTCCAGCAATGCGATGTGTACGTCTACACGACCGGCCAGCACGGCACGCTGACGCGCCACGGCAATTTGCGCATCGGCGCGAAGACAGTCGGTGCAAATCTGGGCACAGGCGTTTCGTATCCCTACGCGGGCTCGGGCGCGAACGGCTTCCTGCAAGTGCCGGACAACAATGCGGACACGACGAAGACCGGCGATTACGTTGTCTTCCCCAATGTTTCGCCAGTCAACGGGAGCTTGCGTCTTGAAATTCAAGCGCAGGATTCCGATTACCGGCTGGGCATCGCGGGCATTCAGCTTGTCGCAGTCGGCCCGACGTTGACGGCGGCATCGCCGGCCAATGAACAGGTCGCCGGCGGAGATACCATCACGCTCACCGGCACGAATTTCCGGCCAGGCGCGCTCTCGATTACTTTCGGCGGAATCGCGGCAACGAATTTGGTTTACGTGGATAATTCGCATTACACCGTGAGCGCGCCGCCGCACGCGCAAGGCGTTGTGGATGTCGTGATGACCGATACCAACGGGCGCATCGCGACGCTGTCTGGTCAATTCACGTACTCGCCCAACCAGCCGCCGACGGTGACATCGGTGTCGCCGAATCTGGTTCCGACTGGCGGCGGCACTGCGGTCACAATCACGGGCACCAGTTTCCGCACGGGCGCGTCGGTGCAAGTCGGCGGGCAGAACGGAATGAGCATCGTGACGATTCCCGCGGCGAGCGTTAACTTCGTCAGTTCGACGCAGTTGACCTGCACGATTCCAGCGGCGGTACCGGCCGGCGCAACAGGCTTGACCACGCTCACGGTGATAGATACGGATGCGACCACAGGCAGCCTGACCAGCGCATTCCGTTACACGAATCCGTTTCCAATCCTCGCCACGATTCTGCCCACGTCGGGTTCGAGCAGCGGGAATTTCGCAACCAGCAAAGCAACCATCACGGCGAGTAACCACACGTTCACCCCCAGCGGCGTGCAGGTCGTTATCGGCGGCACGACCGTCGCGGCCACGACGGTGGACGATCAGCACATCACGTTTGTGCCGCCGGCGCATTCGGCGGGCGCGGTCACGGTGTCCGTCATTAATGGAGACGGGCCGGCCAGCGCCAACGCCTTGATCAACGGCTACACGTACAATGCGCCGACGTTGTCGTCGCTTTCGCCCAACCAAGGGCCGACTTCGGGCGGCAATCAGATCACTGTCTTCGGTTCGAATTTCGGGCCGGCAACAGTACTGATGATCGCTGGAAATGCGGCCACGAACGTCAACGTCTTGAGTTCATCGGCGCTGACTTGCCTGGTGCCGGCCAGTACCGGCGCGGCGCTCGGTTCAGTAAACGCGATCGTGAGCGACAACCAGGCGACGCCGGGCACCTATACGCTGGTCAACGGCTACACGTACATCGCACGCTCGCCGGAATTCCCCGACACGACCGGCAAGATACCGGGCATCTGCGCGAAGTTTTTCTATAACAGTTCCGCGGATGGAACGATCACTCCCGCCACCCTCGGACCGGCCACGTTCGACAGCTATCTGCCGTTCCAGGGCAAGATGGTGGCGGCCAATGCCATGGTAGGCCCTCCCTCCGGCGCCGCGCCAGGCACGATTTTGAATCTGGTTCCGGCCGGCTCGACACTGTTCACCGGGAAAATCACGGGCTACCTCAAGATTTCAGCCGGCGGCCTTTACACGATCTATACAGGCTCCGACGACGCATCGCTGTTCTATTTTGGCAACACTCTGGCCACCTCGTCGCTGATTGTGAACAACAACACGGCGAAAACTGGCGTGGTAGAGACCAACGGCCAAATCAATCTTTCGGCTGGGCTGCATCAATTCACCATTCTCTATGGCCAGGGCACGGCAACCTATGGCCTCTCGGCAAGCATGAGCGGGCCGGATACCGGAAATGTCAAGTCGATCATCTCCGCCAACTCGCTCTTTTCAGACCCCGCACCCGCCATCACCAGTGCGTCGCCAAATACCGGCAGCACCGGCGGAAACACGGCGGTGACGCTGACGGGAACCGGTTTCGTTGCCGGCGCGAACGTGACCGTCAACGGGGAACAGGCGCTCAACATCAACGTGGCCAGCGCCACGTCGATCACGTTCAACACGCCCGGCGGCGCGGCGGGCGCGGTCAAGATCGTCGTGATCAATCCGAACGGCAACGCGGATTCGACCGCGTTTACGTACGACAGTTCGATCTTCCGCAATCCGGACGCGCCTTCCAATACCGTCGCGGGGACTTTCTTCCGTTATTACAATCTGAACGGGCCGGCGCTTCCGGCGTTCGGCACGCAGCGGCCTTTCCGCGTGGGCGCCAAACCCAGCGCGGGCGTGACGGAAAACAGCGTGACGTATCCGATTTCGCAGAACGACAACCAGTGCCAGCAAATCACCGGATACATCAACATCCCGTATTCGGGCGTGTGGACTTTGTATACGGCTTCCGACGATGCGTCGGTGTTGTACATCGGCACGAGCCTGGTGGTGAACAACAATTATACGCAGACGATGTTTACGCGTTCGGGCACGATCGGGCTCAACGCCGGATTGCATAAATTCACGCTGCAATATTCGCAGGGCACGAACACTTTTGGCGCGTATCTTGGATGGGGCAGCGCCACGGCGCCCGCCACAATTCCGCTCGATACGCTCGGAGCAACGCACACCGGCCCGCCGAGTGTGGCGAACCAGGTTCCGGCGTCGTCCCTGTACTACGTGCCGCCGACGTGGACCGGAGCGGGGACCGCCAATTGGAGCGCTGCGGCAAATTGGAACACCGACGTGGGCCTGGGCGCGTTTGCGCCGGTACAAAGCGACTCCACGCTGGACGCGCACGAATCGCTGGTGCTGCGCTTCCCCGCGGTGGGCGCGGCGCCGTACGTCGCGGTGAACGATTCGGCCAATCCCACGCCGGTGATGGTAATGGAATTCAACAGCAGCGTGGCCGGGAATACGATCAGCGGCAACGCGCTGCAATTGGGATCGGGCACTGCGCTGCAAGCGTATCCGTCGCTGCTCGGTTCGTTCAGCGGCGCGACCATGCTTCAACTGGGAAGCGGCTCGGTGCTCGTGAGTGCGCCGGTTGTTGCGGGTTCCAATCTGGCGCTGCGCGGCAATGGCGCGGGAGTGGTGACGATCAACGGCGCGTTGACGAACGCCAATGGCGCAAGCTTGACCAAATCGGATGGAGGCAGTTACGTGATCGCCGGCGACGCCTCCGGATTCACCGGAAGCGTGACGCTGAATGGCGGATTGCTCTGTGTCAACAGCACGCTCAACGCGCCGACCATCACCACGGCATCGGGCACGACGTTGCGCGGAACAGGCACGGTCAACAGCGCTGTGACCATCAAAGGCATGCTCTATCCCGGCGATGTCAGCAGCATACTGACCAGCGATCCGAAAGGCACGCTGACCGCCAGCAGCGCCGATTTCTCCATCAATGGAGGCACGCTGCGCGCGCGCGTGAAGCTGCTCGACGCCACGCACGCCGAAGCGGATTTGCTGACGCTGACGAGCACCTCCGCGAGCGGCCTGACGCTTGACGCGACCTCGCAACTCGATTTGCGCGTGCAAGTGCCCGCGGGCGTGACGGTGGCGAACAACGCGGATGTGGAAATCGTTCAGGGCGGTGATCCGCTGAACAATCTTTATTCCGCCGGCTTCGGAACGGTTTCACTCTCGTATGGCGCGAGCGTGACGAACATGTCGATTCTGTACGTGAGCAAGGATTTCGTGCCCAACAGCGGCGACACAATTCATGTCGTCTCCACGCAAATAGCCGGCGGCGCGCCTGCGCCTGCGATCGGCGCGAACAGTTACAATCGCATTTTCGTGCGCTTCAACAATTCAGTCACGCCGGTGACGGTGGATGCGTTCCGCGCCGCACCCGACGGAGCGGGTGTGCTGCTGGTATGGCACACGGCGTCGGAATTCCAAAATGTTGGGTTCAATGTGTGGCGGCGCTCCGTTCAATCAAACGAGCAATGGACGCACGTCAATACGGCGCTGATTCCCGGCCGCATCACCAACCACGACGCGAAGACCTATCGCTGGTACGATTGGAACGCGGCGGAGAGCGCGGAGTACCGGCTTGAAAGTGTTGACGTGCATGGCGTGCGGTCGTATTACCCGCAGCTTGTGAACGCCGGATTTGACCGGAACTCCCCATTAATATCTGCGAGCGCTGATGGCGTGGCCACGGCAATCGACAGTCTTAGCGAGCGAAAGTCCAGCGAGCGCGGGGCACGACTGGCGCAGAAACTTGCTGGCGTGATGGACCCGCGGGCCAATGACCCGAAACAATTTGAGTCGCATGCGCAAGGGAACACTCCGCCAACTCCCATTCCCGATTCCGTGCGGAGTTCGCTCGCGCTCGTCGCGAAAATCACGCGCGTGGACCGCAACACCGATCCGGCGCTGCTTGAGACACTGGGATTCGGTGGGCCGGCTGGAATCCGGCGCTCCGATACGCCGCCGCTGCTCGCCAATGGAATCGACGCGCAGGTGCTGCCGCGCTGGTTCTCGCTCTCAAGCGGTGCGGTCAATCCGCGCGGGTACACGGCGGCGAAAGTTGTGTACACGGGAAGCGGCGTGCTGCGCGTGCCGCAGTCCGCTCTGCCGGTGGGATTCGATATCCGTCGCGTGAGCATTCAGCGCGAAGGACGCGCGGTCACGGCGCTGGCGGTGACGACGGATGCGCTGATTCTGTACGCGCCCGGTTACAACGACGACTACACGGACAAGGATGCGTTTTTCCTGACGGCATCTTCTGCACCGACGCTGGCCGGTTCGCAGACCACGGCGACTGGACTCTTCGGCGGTGCGTCGTCCGTGCTCAATACTGTTTCCGCGACGGCCACCGCGGAATATCATGACGTGTATTTCGACTGGAGTCTGCGGCCGTACACGTATCCGCCGTGGTTCTCCGCTCAATACCTCACCGACGGCAGCACGCAGCGCTTCGCGCTGGCTACGCCGGAGGCAACGGGCGGCGAAGCCTCGCTGACGCTGAACGTGTCGAGCCTTACAGGCGGCCACACTGTTTCGCCGGATCATACCATTCAAGCGTTCGTCAACGGCGTAGCGGCCGGCAGCGCCGCGTGGGATGGCGGCGGCACGGCGCTGGCGCTGAACTTCACGATTCCCGCGCACGTGCTGATCGCCGGCGAAAACACAATCGATCTGGTGACGCCGCCGCTTGCCGGCGTGGACAGCCAGATCGTGCTACTGCGCTCGATGTCAATTGCGTACACGAAGACGCTGACCGCATCGGCTGCGAATGATTTCGTCGCGCACAACTTGCTCGCGTCAGTTTACGAAGCTGCGGGCTTGACTTCGCCGAACGTGTGGGTGGTGGACGCGCGCTTCCCGGACCGCGCGCAGTTGGTTCCAATTCAGACGCAGCAGCAATCCGACGGTTCATACAAGCTGCATTTCGCTGCGCAATCCGGTGGCACGGGCCAATATTTGATCGTGCCCGCGGGCGGCGAGATGGCGGCGTTGTCGGTCAGCAAGCGGACTGTGCGCGCGATTACTTCGCGCGCGAATTATCTGGCGGTGGGTCCGCAGCAATTCAGCGCGGCATTGCAGCCGCTGCTGGCGCTGCACACGAAAGAAGGCTTGAAGAGCCTGTTCGTCGATCAGGAACAGCTTTTCGATTACTACAATTATGGGCGCTACGGCCCCGATGCGATTCGCAACGCCGTGCGCGCGCTGCGCCCGCAGTACCTGCTGCTGGTTGGCCGCACGACCTACGATTACCACAACTACTCCGGCGCCAACGTCGATCCGCTTTGCCCGTCGTACTTGGTCCCGACGAGCTTCTGGGCGCAAGCCACCAGCGACGCGCTCTTTGCCGACCTGGGCCGCGGCTATCCGGAAATTGGCGTGGGGCGCTTCCCCGTGAACACGCCCGACGAACTGACCGGCGCGGTGCAGCACACGCTCAATTACAAGGGGCTGCAAGAATCCGGATGGCGCGGGCATCTGGCGGCCGATGCGGCTGATCCAAACGCCGGCGACTTCCCTGTGGAAGCCGACGGACTCGCGGGACAGCTCAGCGACGTGACGTGGAGCAAAAGTTATCTTGGCGTGCCGGCGGGCAACGACCAGCCGGCGGCGAGTGCCGCGCTGCAAAACGCGGCTAACGGCGCAGCGGACTTGATTGTCTACATCGGGCACGGCAACGCGGCACGGCTGGGCAATTCGAGTCCGCGCATACTCGACACGGACAGCGTGCAAAATTGGACCGGCGACGTGGTGTTCCTGCAGGGCACGTGTACGGCGAATTGGGTTGCGAAAGACGAAGCGGGATACCGCAGCATCGCGATTCAAGCGCTGACACAGCCGCAGGGCGGCATCGCGGCGTCGCTGGCGACGACGACGTATTGCACGTCCGAACCGGCGGTGGATTTCATGCAGAATTTGCTGAAATCGGCGATGGATCGTCCGGCGCGCTGGAGCGACGCGCTGCTGAAGGCGCAGCAATACGCCTATCAACAAAGCCAGGTTCTGCCTGCGCAAACAGCGCAATGGTACGCCGATCTGGCGCGGACGGAGTGCATGTTGGGCGATCCGGCGCTGAAGATTCTGGCGGCGCCGACAGCGAACGGTACGACAGCGCCAAATGCCGGCGTGACGCCGGGGACCGCGCCCGCGCCTGTCCCCAAGGCGGGGCAGTTTTGAGGTAGCGTGACAAATCAACTCGCGCAATCGGACCATACCGCACTGGCAGAGCCAGTGGCACACGAACGGCGAACAAACTGCCGGCGAGCGTTCGACATTTATTCAGCGCGCGATTCCGATGCGGGCCGGCTGGAAGCCGGCACTCCGTCGGAACGGATGGACGCGGGTGCTCCGTTCTTCCGTGCGGTGTATTAAACGTAATTGGCGCACTCATCGAAGGCGGGGCATGAAAACACTTCGCACATTCTCACTTTACTTTTTCGCGGTGCTTGTCTTCGCGAGCGCCTGTGTTCGTTCGTCCGAAACACCGGCGTTTTCGATTCGCTCCATTGCAGATGGCGCGTGGTCTGATGCCGCAACTTGGGAACCGCATCGCGTTCCGCGGGACGGCGAGCATGTGCTGATCGCGCGCAAGACGCGCGTGGTTTTCGACGCTGAGAATTCCGCGGTGATTCGCTACCTGCAAGTCGCGGGGACGCTTACTTTTTCGCGCGAAAAGAGTTCGACGCTCAACGTTGGCATCGTCACGATTCAATCGACGGACGCGTACGCGGAAACCGGTTTCGACTGCGCCGCGCATAATCCTGGTCCGTCGGATACAAAAGACCACGGCGCGCTTCGCGCGTCGAATGCCGGCGGGACGCCGGCGGTACAAGCCGGCGGCGAGCGCGCGGCGCTGGAAGCCGGCACGCTTGACGCGCCGATTCCGCAAGCGGTGACCGCGCGCATTCGGTTGCATTATCTTCCAGGCATGGACAAGAACGACGGGCCGGCGCTGGTGTGCTGCGGTGGGCGCATGGACTTTCACGGCGCGCCGATGAGCCGCACATGGCTGCATCTCGGAAGAATCGCCGCGGCGGGATCGAGCGAAATTGTGCTGAGCGAGCCGGTCACTGGCTGGCGTGTGGGCGATGAAATCTTGATCACCGGTTCGTCATACAAAGAGGGCGCGCGCCTGCGCAACGCGGCGGATTCACCGAGCGAGACGCGGCACATCGCCAAGATTGACGGCACGTCGATTCAACTCGACGCGCCGCTGAAACAGACGCACGCCGGCGGCGGCGAATTCAGCGCCGAAGCCGCGAATCTTTCGCGCAACGTCGTCGTCGAAAGCGCCGATCCGGACGGCGTACGCGGGCACACCATGTACCACAAGCGCAGCGAAGGCGGGATCAGCTACGCGCGCTTCGCGTTTCTCGGCAAGGAAGGCGTGCTAGGCCGCTACGCGATTCATTATCATCTGTGCGGCGCAACGATGCGCGGCAGCAGCGTGATCGGCGTTGCGATCGTCGATTCGCTCAACCGCTGGGTGACGATTCACGGCACGCAGTATCTGGTCGTGCGCGATTGCGTCGGCTACAAAAGTGTCGGGCACGGATTTTTTCTCGAAGACGCGACCGAAGAATACAATCTGCTCGACAGGAATCTCGGCGTGCAGGCGTACAGCGGCAAACGCCTGCCGAAGCAAGTGCTGCCCTTCGATCCGAATGAAGGCTCCGGTTTCTGGTGGGCGAATGGGCGCAATTCATTTACGCGCAACGTTGCCGTCGAAAACGAAGAATACGGATTTCGCTACGATTGCCAGAAGACGAGCAGCTTCGATTCGGTGCTTCCGGTGCTGATGCCCGACGGAAGCAAAAAAGACGTCGATGTGCGCACGATTCCGTTTTTCCGCTTCGAAGACAACGAGGCGCACGGCAATTTTAACGGCATGGTCATCGCGAACAACGGCAACAGCCAGCCGGACAGCCCGATCGAAAACGAGCGGCAGCTCAAGGAAATCAAAAGCATTGACTGGACGGGCCCGGACTCGCATCATCCTCACATCATCAACAAAATGAAAATATGGGAGACGCATTACGCGATGCGGCCGCATTGCCCCTCGATGCTGATTGAGAACATCCGCATCGATCACGTGGCGTACGGAATTTACCGGCCGGCGTTCGACAACCACGTGTATCGCAACCTGCATCTGTCGCACGCTGGCGCCGAGCCGTTCAACCGCGGGATGGACGACGCTAGCGCGCAAGTCGGGCCGATCACCGTCGATGGGCTGACATTCGAGAATTGTCCCGAAGGCGATCAGCGCCACCCGATGGTTCACATGAGCGACTTGAATTTATACGGCAACGCGGAGTGCCATTTCCGCAATGTTGTTGCGGATTTGATTCAGAAGCGCCGGCCGGTGTTCAATCGTGGAGGAAGTGTACGTGTCGATCCGATCATCGACGGCGTGCCCTATTACATTCACGATTATTTTGGTCCCGGGCGGGATGCGAAGATCGTCAGCACGAAGGCCGCGGATCTGCTCAAAGACGGCAACACATACAAAGCGCTGCCGCCTCTAACGGGCGATGAATCCGTGGTCGCGGAGGTAAAAGGCGTGAAATGGCCGGAACTGCTGGACATCGTGGACGACATGCCGCCCGCGACGATCATGACGTCGGCGCGCGTGGAAGGCGGCAAAGTGATAGTGCGCGGCGTGACGCACGACAATGGCGTCGTCGCGTCAGTGAGCGTGAACGGCCAACTCGCGAAACTGACCGCGATTCAACCGGGCGTGGTCGATTGGGAGATCGAACTCGACGCGCCGCAGGACGGACGTATCACGGCGTTTGGAACCGACGAAGCGGGGAATCGCGAGACGATGGCGCATGTGGCGAAGGTCAGTGGCGGGCGCGTTGCGAACGCGCAGCGATGAGTGCTGAGCGATGAGTGAACAGCGGCGAAGCGCTTCACGCTTCAATTGCTTCGCTAGTCACTTGCTTGTCTTCATCTGCATTGCCATTTGCCCAAGAGTCGATAAAGTCGATCGCCGTCGAACGAGCGCGAAGCGATTTGCGCCGCCGTTCACTCATCGCTCTTCGCTCAGCACAGAGATCATGCCCGAAAAAGTTTCTCCGCTTCGCGCGCTGCGCCATCGCAACTACAAGCTATTCTTCGGCGGGCAGCTCACGTCGCTGGTCGGCACGTGGCTGACGATCACGGCGACGCGCTGGCTGGTTTTTCGTCTCGCACCTGAGAGTGAAGCCGCGGAATTGCTCGGCTTTGTCGGATTTGCCGCGCAACTGCCGACGCTGCTGCTGGCGCCCTTTGCGGGCGTGATCGTGGATCGCGTCAACCGCCATCGGCTGATGGTGCTCACGCAGATTCTGTCGGCGTTTCAAAGCGGCGCGCTGGCCGTGCTGGCGCTGGCGCGCTTGATCACGGTGCCGCAGGTGATTTGGCTGTCCGTTTTTCAAGGTGTCGTCAACGCCTTCGACATGCCGGCGCGGCAGGCGTTTCTCGTTGAGATGATCGAGGACCGAGAGGATTTGCCGAACGCGATCGCGTTGAATTCGTCGATGTTCAACGGCGCGCGCCTGCTTGGCCCCGCCGTGGCCGGCGCGCTGATCACGTATTTTGGAGAAGGCATCTGCTTTTCGGTCGATGCACTCAGTTACCTCGCGGTGATCGCGGCTCTGCTGGCGATGACGATAAAAAAATCAGCGGCGCCCGCCGTCGAGCGGCGGCACCCGTGGCACGAATTGAAAGAAGGCGTGGCGTACAGCTTTGGTTTTCCGCCGATTCGCACGCTGCTATTTTTGGTGACGGCGATCAGTTTTCTCACCATGCCCATGGCCGCGCTCACGCCGATTTTCGCGGACCGCCTCGCCGCCGCCGCGCCCAGCGATGTGGCGCTGGCCGGTGTGAAAGTCCAGCACGGCGCGTTTGCGTACGGCGCGCTGATGGCGGCGTCGGGCCTGGGCGCGCTGTGCGGGAGCATTTTTCTGGCGCGGCGGCAATCGGTGCTGGGGCTTGGCCGCGTGATCGTTTTTTGCTGCGTCACGCTCGGTTTGGGACTCGTCGGATTCGCGCAATCGCACACGCTGTGGCTTTCCGCGCTGGCGCTCGTCGCGGCGGGATTCGGCATGATCGTGGTGCTGGCGTCGTCCAACACGATTCTGCAAACGATCGTGGCCGACGACAAGCGCGGGCGCGTGATGAGCCTGTACGTGCTCGGTTTCATGGGCGGCGCGCCGCTGGGGAGTCTCGCCGCGGGGCAATGCGCGAAGGCGTTCGGCGAAGCGCGCACGGTCGCGGTTTCCGGAATTCTGTGCGTGCTGGTCGGCGTGCTTTTTGGAATTGCGCTCGAAACCGTGCGCACGCACATTCGTCCGATTTACAGAGACAAAGGCATTCTGCCGGAAGTCGTGCCGGATGCGGCGGCGCCGGAAATCAGGAGATAGGCTCTATTCGCCCGATTTAAAATATCTCGCGCAAACAATTGCTTGCCTCTAAAACGCACCCGCGGACGTCGCCGCCGCCGGAGCAGCCTTGCTGGTTTTTGAGTAGATCGGCATCGCCGGGTCGCCGAAGATCTGCTCGGTCCTGCTCAGATCATCGTAGAGCCCGCCGCCTCGCGCGTACGCCCATTGCTGCGCCCTCAACAACACGTTGCCCCAGCGCTGCGTTGTCCCGGCGTTGTCAAGCAACTGGTTCATGAATTCCGTCGCGTCTTCTGAATTCATGTACGTTGAACTGGCGATGCTGGCGCTGATCCCGCCTTGAGGCTGAGTGAGCGCTTGGATCGCGATGCTCTGATACCCGGCTTCATCTTTGGCCATCCAATTTGCCGTGCAGGTCGATTGCAGGAACACGCAGTAGCCCGTCCACGCCGCAACCGAATCGTTGTCCAGAATGCGCGGCACTTCGTTGCCCAAGCGCACGGCGTTGCCATGCCCGACGTACATCAGGATGTCAGCGCCGCCGTTCGCCGCCGCCGTCAACGCAGCGGTGACTTCGGGCGCCGTCTGGCAAGTGATGCCCAAATAATTGCGCTGCCACGACAACTCCGGATGCGCTTGTGCGATGGCGTCGGCTTCCGCCGCGAAATCGCCCGCCGCCGGATCGGCTCGATCGGCGGCCGCGTGCAAGCGCCAACCCGTTCCCAATCCAGCATTGCCCATCACGTGCTGCACGGCGCCGCCAAGCTCATTGGGATTGTTCACCGGCAAACGTCCCACCGCGACTTCCGGATAGCCGCGCCCCAAATCGCCGAACATCGAGTCGCTCGTGGTCTGCGACCACAATGTCGTCGAGACCAGGAACGCAGGACAAAGCGGATCGACGCCGGCGCCGGAATAATTGTGGTAATCGTAAGTAGTCCGTCCGACCAGCAGGAGATACTGAGGACGCACCGACCGAACCGCGTTTTGAATGCCGGCGGGACCGTACCGTCCGGAATTGTAGTAATCGAAAAGTTCCTCCTGATCGACGAACTGCCCGCGCAAGCCTTCCTTGGCGTGTTTCATCAGTAGAGGCTGTACCCCCGCGCCAAACGCCGCTGGACCTGTCGCCAGATACGCCGTTGCTTTGAGCGGCTTGAGCGTTCTCAGTCGCACCGCCGTCGGCGCGTTTTCCTGTCCATACGGAACCACGAGAAACTGCCCCGTTCCGCCGCCGGCCGCATCGAAGCGCACCCGGTACGTGCCGTCGTTCTGTGCCTGAGCTTTGTACGGCACCAGCGCAGCGCGATCGGCGAAGCGCGTATCGACGACCCACACGTTTGCGCTGGGCAAGTTGCTCAACTCGAACAACTGAGCGAAGTTCCCAGCGTTGGTGAGCGTGACGGGTTGAGAGCCGTCGAGCACGCGCGCGTAATTTACGGTCAACGCATGTACGAAGCAGACCTGGCTGGCGACACCGTCCAACACCGGCGTCACGAGTTCGATTTGATTCGCTCCGGACGTCAACACGCCCGCCGGAATTTGAAACGTCAGTTCCATCATCTTCTGCCCGCCGCTCCACTGCGTTTGCCCAACCGGCTGCCCATTAATGAGGACTTGCAGCGCGTGATCGTTTGCCGCGCCGGCGCTGCTTGTGAGGCTCCACAGCGTCACCGTCAGCGACGCCGCTCCGCTGCCGGCGAACGGCGCGCTCAGCGAAAATTGCTGATCGCTTCCGTCCGTGAGATACTGGCTCGAAAACCACGGCGCAAAGGTATAGGGCCGATACGCCGTGTTGTAATCAAAATAAACATCGTGATAGCTGGCCGTCACCGATGCCGGAGTGCTTGTCATGGCCGGCTTTCCCCCGGAGAACAACCCGCTTGCAAATGTGACCGATCCCGCCGCCGTCGCCGCTGGCGTGCTGCGCAAGAACAGCGCGTCGGTATCCGTGTAATCGTCGCTGTATCCGGGTGCATAAAGATAGAGCGTATTGTTTTCAATCGCCAGCACCGGCATTGCGCGGCCTTCGCGCTGAACCGCGACGCGATGGACATCGAAGCCCGCCGGCAATGACGCTTGCGGAATCGCCAGCACCCCGGGCTGAACATACTGAACTTTCGCCGCAAGCATGCCACCGCGTGCTTGAACTGCGTTGTTGGACGAGAACCAGCGCGCGGCAAGTGCCGGACTCAAATCCGCCCGTGAGCTGGCCGCCGTCGAACGCACATTCGCGACACCATCAGACGCAAGTGTCCGGCTCGCAACGCCGCCGCCGCTCAGATCGCGAACAGCCGGAGCGCCGGCTTCCTGCGGGCTGGCGCGCATAGAGCCGCGCACGTCAGTAACCGGCTTCGTTGGATCGACGGCTGACCGCGCAACTCCAGTCGAAAACGGGGCGAACGTTGCGCTGGCCGCGCGCGCATTCATGCCGCTCAATTCGTTTTGCACTCCAGCCAGAACACCCTCAATAGTCGATACGTTTACGGATAAATCGCCCATTCCATCAACGTCTATCGGCCCGGCAATCGTGCGGAAGTTTTCGCGCACGCCGTGGATGCTCACACTCTCCAAGCGATACTCGTAAGCACCGGGAGCCGGCCAATCGTACAGCCGATACGTCTTCCCGTCTGCGTTGGTAATCAAGCCGCCGATCAATGTCGCATTAACGCGCGTCCAATCCGCGCCGCCATTCTCCACTAGCCCCTCGGGGGGGACGGGCCGGGGATGAGGGCGCCGGTAAACGTTGTATCCCGCGTTCAAATACTCCGAAACGCTGTGCCATTTCAGCGCGACGCCCAGTCCTTCGGCCTTCGCAGAAAATGAATCGATGGTGACGGGCGTGGCGCCGGCGGTTAAAGTCACTGTAACCGCGTTGGCTGAATACTGAACAGTGACAGGGGAAGATCCCGAAACCGTGACGCCGTTTAATTTAATCGCCGCGAATGCACCGGTAATTGAGTTCGATGAACTGCTCAGTATCGTATACGCATTGCCGCTGGACGTTCCCGCCGGCGCGCCAAGCGAAAGTGTGCCGCCAAGCGTACACGTCGTTCCGGTCACCGCGAGTTGCTGAGTGCTGCTCGTGCTGCTTGCATTGAGTGCGATCTTCAACGTTCCGCCGCCACTCATGTCCAACCCTGCGACCGTGAGCGTCTCGCCACCCGCCGGCACGGCGCTGCCAACAGTCGCGGAACCCGGCCATATGACGCCGGTCGATGAGGGCTGAATCGTCCGGCCGATATTGCCCGTCCCTCGCATGGCCGCGCCCGCGCTAATCGCGATAGGATTGCCAGCAGCGATTGCGCCATTGACGGCCAGCGTATATGCGCCAGTTTGCGGCGGGTTGAAGGTGATATTGGCGGGGTTGACCGTCGAAGTTACCATGATCGTACCGGCCGTGTCGGTGCCATTGCCAATAATAGCGTTGTTGCCATCGACCCAATTGCCCATGTCCCAGCCACCCGTGCCGACCGCCCATGTTCCGTTGCCGCCGTTCCAGGTATAATTGGGCGGACCATCCTGCGTCAGCGCTATATTTTGTCCTAGCACCGTAATGTTCGCTGTGCGGCTCGTCGTACCCGTGTTCGCCGTGAATGAAAAACTGATCACGCCGTTTGAGACTGTTCCGATCGTGAGCCAGCTTTGGTCCGACATTGGAGCGAAAATGCCGTTTAGCGGTGTTGCGGTGGGAAGGACTGGCAGAAGCGCATCGCTTCCCGCCTGCGCACTTTCGTGCACGATCACCGGGCCGACAAATGCGTGGGTAATTTTTTGAACTGAATTCGTATCTCCATTCGATACGTACAAGTTGTGCAACTCGTCAAATGTGAGCGCATTTGGAGCGGCCCCCAAGCCAATAGCAACTGTCGTTTGTTGCGTCGCGGCGTTCCATTTTTGAACGGACCCGTACACTGAAAAATAGATGTTTCCGAAGCCATCGGCAGCTACAGCAGGCGAACTCGTCCCAGTGCTAAATAGATTAGAAAGCGTTTGCGAAATACTGTCCCATTTCAGAACTGCGTTGTTTTGGGTGTCGGCAATGTAGACGTTCCCACCAGGATCCAAAGCAATACCTTCAGAATACATCGGGCCCGTAACCAGTGTTGCGGTCTGCTGGGTCCCGGCGGTCCACTCAAAAAGATCGCCAAACGTGTTATCGAGAAAATAAACGTCGCCCATGCTGTCTGCCGCTACTGATTCAGTATTGACGGTGGAAATCGTATTAAGCCTAAGACCCGAACTACTGTACATTGTCAAATACGAGGACCCGCAGCAATATATATTGTTCGCGGAATCTACAGCCAAGTTTCGAGGAAATCCGGGTGTGGTCTCCAAGAGATCGATCTGCTGGCTTGCAGCAGACCAGCGTTTCAGGGAATCGTGCTTGGCATCGGTAAACCAGACATTACCGAAATGGTCAACGGTCACGCCGCTCAGAAATGCATTTTGAAGCTGGGCGAGCGTTGTGACGGCGGTCGTGCCGACGTAGTTCGATCCGGCTTGAGTGACAGTATAGGCTTGGCCCTGAATTGTGAGAGTCCCGGTGCGCGTGACCGTGGAAGGATTGGCGTCGTAAGTGAATTGCAAGGTCGAACTGCCGATGCCGCTCGAATACGGCGTTGCCAAGTGAAGCCAATTATCCACGGCGGCGGACGTCCACCTCGGAGCGTTCGAGGGCGAGACGTAGAGCGCAAACGTGTCCATTCCGGCGGCGGGTCCTACAATCGTCCCTGAGTTGCCGAGAAGGTACGTCGCTGGGGCAATCAGCACATTGAAGGTGTTCGACGCATTGCCGGCGGTTGCACTGACCGTGAAGGTCCCGGAATTGGCATTTGCTGTGAATAGGGGCGCAGTGGCGAATCCGCTCGCGTCAGTGACAATTGGCTGCGGGGGGGATGCATTAAAAATTCCGGATGCGCCGGTGGACCCTGCCACTGGTGTGAACGACACTCCGGCGACCGGCAGTATGTCGCCGTTTTGATCGAACACTTGGACTTGAAACAGCGTGCCGACAGAACTGTTCGGCACGAACCCCTGCTTGTCGCCGGCGATTTTCTCAATGGTAGCTGGCACCGGAGTTGGGCTTTTTTGTGTTACGGTCAAGCTTTGCCCCAACACCGTGATATGGGCCGTGCGTGGCAACGGACCGGTGTTGGCTGTGAACGAAAAGGGCTGAACGCCTGCGTTCAGAGTGCCGAGCGTCAGCCAGGTTTGATCACTGGTCGCGACAAGTTCGCTTTGTGGCGTGGTAGTGGGAATTACCGGCAAGAGCGAATCCGAACCCGCAGCCGCGCTTTCGACCGTCGATGCCGGCCCCACAAAAGCAAAAGTCACTTTTTTGACCGGTGCGTACAATGAATCGGCAAGGTAGAGGTTATCTGTCGCGTCCACCGCGACTCCATACAAACCATTAAATCCAGAAACCAATGTGGACACCTGCTGTGTCGCCGCCGTCCATTTGAGCAAGTCGGAACTGTCCGTAACATACACGTTACCTGATCCATCCACCGCAATCCCGCCGGGCTGAGCGGGCCATGGCCCTGATGGCAGGGTAGTTAGTTGCTGCGTGCTTGCGGACCATTTTTGAGGCGCAGAATTAAGGGATAAAATATAAACGTTGCCAGATCCGTCCGCTGCCAATCCTTGTGGATCGACAAAGCCGGAAGTCACCAATGTTGTAATTTGCTGCGTGGCGGCAGTCCATTTTGTCAACGACTGCGGCGTATCTGAGAAATATAGATTGCCCGCAGGGTCAACAGCAATACATTGCGGCGCGTTCAGTCCCGTAATCAATGTCGTCAACGTACCGGAACTCCATTTAAGAATGGCATGGTTATTAGGATCTGTGATATACAGATTCCCGGCGCTGTCCGCCGCTACTCCTCCGGGCTGACTGGTCCCTAACGAAATTAAAGTTGAGAATTGTCGAGTAGACGCCGTCCAAGTATCGATTTGATTTGTGTTTGTGTCTGTTACATAGACGTTGCCCGAGCCGTCGATTGCGATGGCATAGGCCGTGATAATCTGCCTCGGTATTGCTATGGACAACTGTTGTGAAACAGCCGTCCAGCGTTGGACATTATGATTGTCCCCGTCAGCTATATAAACGTTCCCCGATGAATCAAGTGCGAGCCCATCGCAGTAAATGAAGCCCGTCGCAATTGTGGTGAGCGTCTGATTGGCGGCTGTCCATTTTCCCACTGTGCCGCTCTGCGTATTGGCGATGAAGACGTTGCCGGAGTTGTCCACGGCGAGTGCCGTTGGCATATTCAGCCCCGATGAAACCAACGTCGTAACTTGCTGCGTTGACGCTGTCCACAGTTTGACGGCGTTATTATTCGTGTCCGCGATATAGACGTTCCCAGCACCATCCACCGCGACGCTGTAAGGGCCGCTCAGTCCGGTTGATACGAGGGTCGTCACCTGTTGGGTTGTTGCCGTCCACATTTTGATTGCATTGTTGCCCGTATCGGCGATGTACAGGTTGCCATTGTTATCCACGGCCACGCCTCGCGACCCCTTTAAGCCAGACACAACGGTAGTCACAGCTTGTGTCGTCGGCGACCACTGTTTGACTGCGTTGTTAAAATAATCAGCTACGTAGACGTTGCCAGCGCTGTCCAACGCAATTCCCCAAGGCCTATTCAACCCCGTCTCTACCAACGTCGTGATCTGCTGCGTTGAGGGCGACCATTTTGATAAGTAATTATTGTCAGAATCGGAGAAGTAGATGTTCCCTGCGGTATCGAGTGCCAATCCAACCGGAGATAGCAAGGACCGAGCCAAGGTTGTGACTTTCGTCGCCGCGACATACGCCGTTCCGGCCTGCCTAACCGTCAACGTATTCCCCTGAATAGTCAGAGTGCCGGTTCGCGCTGTGGCGTTGGGGTTGGCATCATAAGTGAATAGAACCAACGCGCTGCCGGAACCGCTGGAATTCGCTCCCGTGACGTGCAGCCATGAATCGACTGCAGCGGCAGTCCACGCCGCGTTTGATGGAGTTACGTCCAGCGCCACGGTATTGCTACCGCTGGATGCGCCGACGGTCAAAGCCGTAGTTTCGATGTTGAAATTCGCCGCAGAAACCCGTCCGGAAAGCAACGGCGCCAACAGAAACACGATAAACAGCTTACTGGAGATTCGGCGAATTCTAGCGTGAATGAAGATGTTCATTGATATGACCGGTTCGTTGCACAAACTCAAGGCGTAATCTTAATTCACGATTATCGAGGGCAGAATGCGCAAAGTCCATTTAAAAATCGCGGTGAACTTTGCTTGCCGAGTCCACAATTCAGCACTGCGAGTAAAGACCCAAAGCGGCTCGGCATTCCCTTTTCACCGCGGGCGGGTACGCAGCGGCGTAATCGCGCTGACGCGGAACCGATTTGCACCGCTTGCAAATCCGTGCTTGATTGCGCGCGCGCGCCGGCATAATAGCGCTCGGACTTATTGGCACGGTAGAATATCAGACACGCGCTGAGCTTTTGCGCTAGTTTATCGAGGTTTTTTACCGGCTATTCCCTGTCAAAACCGGCGCTGCGCCCGTATCGCTCGCCCAAATTTGGAAACACATGCGCGGCAATTGTCACAAAGGGAGGGGGAGGGGAATGACGGGTGTTACTGCGGGTAAGACCGGCAGTGCGAATTCGCGTGTGAGGGCAGAGGAAAACATTCATGCGGCTATTGTCGCCTTTCGCTCCGCGAAAGAAATTATTATTGCTGCTGTTGCCGCTGGGGTTGGGGCTGTGTTGCACTTTTGGTTTTGTGTTTTGGCATTTCAAACCGTCGCATCCCGCAGCTCAGCATATTTGCGATAGGGTCACGGACGATCTTTCGCAGAGCGAAAGGCCACACTTTTTCGATCGTGAAGCCGCCGCCGCGTTCGAATCATCGGTCGTTCCGCCGCAGCGGCCGTTCATCATCCATTTGAATGCGCGCAGCTTTTGCGTAACCAGCCGGCTGGAAGCCGGCGCTCCGCCAAACACGGAATGGTCCACCGCCTACGTTCAATTCACCAATCATCCAAGCCCCGATGAAATCGCGCGGCTGAAAAATGCCGGCGTCGAGCTGATCCGTTACGTCACCGATCACGCCTGGCTCGCGCGCGGGCGCGCCGATGCCTTCGACGCCGTCGCGTCATGGCCAAACGTGCGTGGATTCGCGGCCATCGACCCAGCCGATAAATTGCATCCCACGGTCTTTGCCGGCGCAATTCCCGATTACGCGCGGAGAGGCGCTGGATCCGCGGCGTTCAACGTGCTCGCTTTGCCGAACACAACGCTGGACGCGCTGCAAGCCGAATTGCAATCGCTCCCGGATTTCGCCGGCGACGAACTGGCGCTGCGAGCGCTCGCGCCAAGCGTGCTCGGTCCGCGTTTCGAAATCGTTTTGAATCTCTCCAAAGTGCGGGCGCTCGCGTCCGCAAAGCAAGTCGCATTCGTTTCGTTCGCGACGCCGCGCGCCGCGCCGCGCGATGCCACCACCGATTCCTCCTCGAACATCGCCGCTGTGCGCGATCAAGGCCCGAAAGTGGACGGCAGCGGCATCACCGTGGCCGTGCGTGATGTGGGCAAGCCCGATATGCACGTCGATTTCGCGCCGCGCATGCAATACATCGACTCCGATGGCGATCCGACGTATGCCTATCACGCCACGGCGGTCGTCGGGCAGATTGCATCGAACGGCTCAACTCAGCCGGCCGCAAAAGGCGTCGCGCCCAATTCGAACGTCCTGATTTATTCGCTGCAAGATTCCGATTTCGGCACCGCCGACATGATCGACGCCGGTACGCGCGGCGCGCGCATGTCGAATCATTCTTACGGCCCGTCTGGTTTGACGACCTACGGCGATTACCAGCCCGAATCCGCTGATTTCGACGCCGCGATGAACGCGCACAACCTGCTCGCGTTTCTCGCCGGCAACGAAGAAAGCGACGCGACCAAATACAATCACATCGATTTCTTCGTCGGCACAAAAAATGGATTGTGCCTGGAAGCGTCGTCTTCGTCTGCGATGGCGGGAAACCCGTCCGCCATTCCGCCCATCGCGCCGTCGGACGGAATCGCGAGTTTCGCCAAATACGGCCCGATGAACGACGGCCGCATCAAACCGGACCTCGTTGCATTCGGCGTGAGCGTCACGATGGATCAAGGCACCAACGGCACGGGGACTTTGTCGGGCACGTCCTTTTCGACCGCGGTGGCCACCGGCGTTTCGGCGCTCGTGCTTCAGCATTACAAATCGGTCTACGGGGCGGAACCATCCGCGGCGATGACCAAAACGCTGCTCTGCGAATCCGCAACCGATCTCGGCCAGCCCGGCCCGGACGCAATTTATGGTTTCGGAATCATCAACGCGCAGGAAGCGGTGCGCCTGATCGACTTGAAAGTTGGCGCGAATCCGTCGCCCTTCGCCGAAGGATCGCTGGCGAATGGCCAAGCACAAACGCAATCCATCGCCGTGCCCGCGGGCGCGCCGCTGCTGAAGGCAACCTTGTGCTGGATGGACGTCGCCGGCGATCCCACTTCGGCCAAAGCGCTCGTCAACGATCTGGATCTAACGCTCACCGATCCCAATGGCGTCACTTATTATCCATTCTCGCTCGACCCGGCAAATCCGTCAGCGAACGCGACGGCCAGCGGCCCCAACCGCGTCGATCCGATTGAACAGATCGCCGTCAACAACCCAGTCGCCGGTACGTGGACCGCGACCATCAATGCGTTCAGCGTTCCAAGCGGCTCGCAGGCGTACGCCTTCTGCGCGAATTTTACGAGCATTCTCGCGCCGATGTTCACGTCCGGCCCGATGGCCACGCCGTCCACCGCGGGTGTCGGGCAAACCGTTTCGTTCAGCGCGACTGCTTCCGGCACGAATGTGAGTTACGCGTGGAATTTCGGCGACGGCACGACCAGCTCCGGGCCGAACGTGATTCACGCCTACGCCGCGGCAGACACTTACACGGCCAGCGTCGTTGCCAGCGATTCCACCGGCAGTACGATCGGCAGCGTTCAAGTCATCGTCAACGCGCCCATCGTCGGCACCGGCAACGACAGCGATGGCGACGGATTCTCCGACGATTTCGAAAACGCCGTTGGCACAAATCCAAACGATCCAAGCTCAACACCGTTCGGCGGAGCGCCCGCGCCGGCGCCGCAAACATTGACGCTCGCCACTGCTTACTTCCATTTGAATTTTGCAAAAAGCGGCGCCGATATGATCCGTTTGCACGGAACGCTGAACGTCCCTGCCGGCTTCGCGCCCGCCGGACAAATCGTTTATCTCGATGTGGGCGGAGTGGTGAAATCGTTCACGTTAAATGACAAAGGATTGTCGAAGACACTTTCAGATACATTGAAAATCGTGATCCGAAAAAAGAGCGGCTTCGTGCCCGCGCAAACGAGTTCCTTCACCGCAACGCTAACAAAAGGTACGTTTTCCGCGCAACTCGCCGACGAACAACTCACCGGCGATGCCGATGCATCGAAAGCGCCGCGCACCGTCGTTGTCACGCTGCTGTTCAACAACTCCGTGCTGACAAAATCGCAGAGCCTGAAATATACCGCGAAGAAGGGAAAATTCGGTATCGCGCACTAATTTTCGCGCGCTGTATTGAAATATATTTTTGTCAGGTATATACTTTTTTCTTCAATCCTTGTTTACGTAGAATGCGGCTGCCGTTTTCGCCGCTTGATCGATTGGAGAATAACCCATGCGCATGCGTCTGGTCCTGGCCGCTGTATTCATCGTGAGCACGCTTCCGTTTGTGTGCGGTTGCCACCATAAGCATAAAACAGTGAACGGGGTGACGATTCAACCGGCCAAATAAACCTTCCGGCCGGTTGCGCAACTGGTTTGAAAGCAGCGCGAATCGGCTTGACTTGCGTCGCGGCGCCGCTACACTGCGTCGCGACAATTGAATAGCAATCCGCTTATCGAGAGTGGCTGAGGGACAGGCCCTGCGACGCCACAGCATCCGAAAGCGAAGACGGTCAAGCCGCTGTGCTCCCGCTTTTCGCTCGAAAGTGCTAATTCCTGCGATGCCCGCATCATGGGCCGGTTTTCCAAAACCGGTTTGCGAACGGGATCGGAAGATGAGCGCGGCGCTAAGTAGGGCGCGTCTCCGGCGCGCCGTATCCAATTCCGCACGGGAAACCCTCCCGATCATCTTCTCCAAATCTGTTTGCGAATCCAAATCGAGCGCCGTTGTGCCGGTGCGTTTGGCTTCGCGCGCGGTTTTTTAAAAATGGAGAAGCGCCATCATGCCAGCCCAATACGTCCGCGGTTTGAAGTGCCGCGAGTGCGGCCACCATTACGATGCCAAGCCGATTCACGTCTGCGAACTGTGCTTCGGGCCGCTCGAGATCGACTACGATTACGAACTGATCGCCAAAAACATTTCGCGCGAAAAAATCCAATCGCGAGACAGAAACATGTGGCGCTACGAGGAATTCCTTCCGCTCGACGGTCCGCCGCTCGTCGGCAAAAACACCGGATTCACCCCGCTGATCAAAGCAGACCGGCTCGGCGCGCGCCTGGGGCTGCGCGAATTGTGGGTGAAAAACGACGCCGTCAATTATCCGACGCTCAGTTTCAAAGACCGCGTGGTGAGCTGCGCGATCAGCAAAGCTGTCGAATTCGGTTTCAAAACAGTGGCCTGCGCCACGACGGGAAATCTCGGCAATTCCGTCGCCGCGCTTTCCGTGCGCGCCGGACTCGAATGCTACATCTTCATGCCCGCGAATCTCGAGCAAGGCAAGATTCTTGGCACCAGCATCTACGGCGTTCACGTCGTCGGCATCAGCGGAAATTACGACGGCGTCAATCGCCTCTGCAGCGAAATCGCCGGCAAATTCGGCTGGGCCTTCGCCAACATTAATCTTCGCCCGTATTATGCCGAAGGCAGCAAAGCGATGGGCCACGAAATCTGCGAACAGCTCGGCTGGAAAGCGCCCGACAACGTCGTTTCGCCCATGGCCGGCGGGAGCCTGATCTGCAAGATCGACAAAGCCATTCACGAATTCGAAAAGACGGGCTTGATTCCAAAAGCGCACACGAAAATCTTTGGCGCGCAAGCCACCGGCTGCAATCCGATCACGAACGCCGTCAAGCAGGGCTGGGATTTGTTTAAGCCTGTCAAACCGAACACCATTGCCAAATCCATCGCGATCGGCAATCCGGCGGATGGCTTCTATGCGATCAGGACGATGCGCACGAGCGGCGGATGGGGCGAAGACGTCACGGATCAGGAGATCGTGGACGGCATCAAATTGCTCGCCGAAACCGAAGGCATTTTCACTGAGACGGCCGGCGGCGTGACCACGGCGGTCACAAAGAAGCTTGTCGAACAGGGCCGTATCGACAAAGATTCCTGCACCGTCATCTGTATCACCGGCAACGGACTGAAGACGCTCGACGCCATCGTCGAGCACACGCCCAAGCCGGATGTGATTGAAGCGAAGCTCAGCGATTTCGAGCGGCTGATTGAAGAGATGAAAACGCGAAAGAAATAATCCCGTAGCGCAGGCGTCCCGCCTGCGAGTTTCGCGCGCGAAGCGCGCTCCGCCGTTCAGCCCCAACGGGGCAAACTTTTATAGCCCAGGGCGATAGCCCTGGGTAAGTTGCGGTTGTTAGGCCCAAAGCCCCAAAGGGGCGAACTAAAGGATTATCCCCATGCCCATTAAAGTCAGAATCCCCGAAGTTCTACGCAAACTCACCGGCGGCGCCGATGTTGTCGCCGTGGAGGCTTCGACAGTTGGCGAGATGCTCAACGCACTCGAGAAGAACCATCCCGGCCTCAAGGAGCGCATCTGCGACGACAAAGGCAACGTCAAGCGCTTCATCAACATCTTCGTCAACGAAGAAGACATCCGTTTCCAGGACAACTTGAACACGCCGCTGAGCGCGGGCGCGGATGTGTCGATCCTGCCGGCCATCGCCGGCGGAAATTCGCCGCGCGATAAAAAGAGCTCTGAAATCACGCGCCGCGTGTATTTGAGCTTCACCGCCGAAGGCGTGACGCAGCCGATCATTTACCACGTGATCAAAAAATTCGACGTGATCCCCAACATCCGCGGTGCATCGGTGACGGACGAAGTGGGAATCATGAGCGTCGAATTCACCGGCCCGCGCGAGGAAGTGGACAAGGCGCTGGACTGGATTCGCAAGCAGGGCGTGAAAGTCGATCCGATTGAAATGAATGTGGTGGAGCCGTGAGCAATGGTGCGGAAGATGAGTTTTAAGAAAAAGCCGCTCGCATTAAAAACAAGAATCGTGGGTAAATGGGACGACTCGCTGATCGGTTGCCCTTCACAGTGCTACGCGGACGCGATCGGCCCAGGTGGGTTTCGATATGTTTTGTATTTGCGATGGCGGCATAGCGATCCGTGGATCGCTCGCGTGATTCAGACCAAGTGCAACGCTCAGAAATACCAAGAGTCGTGGAACAAAATAAAAGCGAAGCGGTCGCCGGACCTTTTCGAAATGTACAACGTGTTCTTAAAAGAAGAACAATTAGGCGCGGCGAAGGCGAAAATAGTTGATGTCGCGGACAAATGGCTTCGGTCAAGGCCTCGTAAATGGGACTATTAACCAACAATGAGCCTCGACTACGCCGACCTGATCATGAGCCTCGACGACGAATTCGGCCTGCACTTGCACGAATACGAAGGCACGCGCCATCTCGCTCACGAAATCAGCACCGTCGGTGATTTGCACGCGCGCTTGTTCCAAGAATTGATGCGGCATGGGCCGGTGGATTCGAACGACATTTGGCGGCGCGTTTGCCGAGTAGTCGGGACAACATTGCACAAGAACCCGGCGTCGATTCATCCGGCGCACCGGTTTATTGAAGATTTGGGAATGAACTAAGCATGAACCTCGACCGCTACAACCGCCAAATTCTGCTCCCCTTCATCGGCGAAGAGGGCCAGAAGAAAATCTGCAACTCGACCGCCGTCGTCGCCGGCTGCGGCGCGCTGGGCACCGTCATCGCCAACGTGCTTGCGCGCGCGGGCGTCGGCACGCTGCGCGTAATCGACCGCGATTTTGTCGAGATGAGCAATTTGCAGCGACAGGTGCTCTTCGACGAGCAGGATGTGCGCGAGAACATGCCCAAGGCCGCGGCGGCCGAGCGCAAACTCAAAGCAATCAACGCCGACATCAATATCGTGGGCATCGTCACGGACATCAATCCGGCGAATGTCGAAGAACTGATCAAAGGCGCGGATGTCGTCGTGGACGGCGCGGACAATTTCGAAACGCGCTTCGTGATTAATGACGCGTGCGTGAAACACAACATTCCGTGGGTCTATGGCGCGGCGGTGGGCTCGACGGGCATGACGATGACGATCATTCCAGGACAGACACCGTGCATCCGCTGCCTCTTCGAAACCGCGCCGCCGCCGGGCATGACGCCGACGTGCGATACTGCGGGCGTGCTCGGCGCGGTGACAGGTCTGATCGGCAATTACGAGGGCGCGGAAGCACTGAAAATTCTTGCCGGAAGGCGCGACGCCATCAACACGCGACTTTATTCGATTGACCTGTGGTCCAGCGAGATGCACCAGTTCAAAATCGCGCGCGCGCGCGAAGTGGCCGATTGTCCGTGCTGCAAGCGGCGCAATTTCGAATTCCTGGAAGGGCAGGGGGCCAGCACGACGACGGGCCTCTGCGGACGCAACGCCGTGCAGATCAACCCGCGCAACGGATCGAAGCTCGATTTGCAGGAAATGGCCAACCGCCTGCAAGGCGCGGGCGGACTGAGTAACATCACCGCAAACAAATTCCTGCTGAAATTCAACGCGCCGGGCGGCGACGACGGCACCGGACTGGAGATCACCGTTTTTCCGGACAGCCGCGCGATCATCAAAGGCACGAAGAAAGTCGCGGATGCGCGAACGGCGTATGCGAAATACATCGGGGCGTAATCCGTGCGAATCCTCCGCCGGTGGTCCCGGTATTCGTTGCGAACGCTTCTGGTGGGCGTGCTATTTCTCGGCGCGTGCGGCTTGTTGTTGCGGCAGTATTTTCGCGGGCCTTGGACGCCATCGCAAATGCCCGCATGGCGGGATATTTCTCGCGACGGAAGCCGAGCCATTGTCTATAAAGATTATAAAATTGCGACTGCGGTGGATACCATAACGGGCACGCCGCGGCCTTTCCCCAATCTCAAAATTTCCGATTTCGATATTCGCCACGAAACCTTTCCGTGGTCCGACGATGGAAAGGCGCTGCTGCTTTTCAACGAAACGCTCCATGAAATTCAGATTTGGAATCTGGATGAGATGACGGTGCAGTCGTCGATTCCTTTTCACAGCGAGAGGCGCGTTGACGCAGAGTTCTGCTGTGAAAATCGCCGCATTGTCGTCTTCGATGTGATCAATGAGCGCGCGGATATTGCTATTTACGACGTCCGCACCGGCGCGCTTGAGTATCGCATCGATTTTCCGCATGAAACCAATGAGCGGTACATTGAGTCTCCCGACGATCGCGCCTTTCTAAGAGTTTCCCCCGACGGGCGGTTGCTGGTTTCGGGTGCGGGCAGGTTTCAGCTCAAGGCAGAAAGCGATGCGCCCATCTTTCAGCGCATTCTTATTTGGGATGCCAACGACGGAAGCAAACTCAAAACCGTGGAAACCAGCGACGTAGAATTCTATAGCCTGTATTTCGCGCCGCGCGATTCGCGCCATCTCTTTCTGTTCGACGACAGGGACGGTTTCATGGAGATGAGGCTCTCTCCGCCGCAAAGCGACTTGGAGCGATCGCACGTGACAATGTTGGATTGGCAAACTGGGAAGACGCTGCATGTTTTCGCCGGCTATCCGCCTCGCAACAAATGCCCGCCGGTATTTTCAAAAGACGGCTCGATACTGGTGCTTTATCGCAGCGAGAACCGCAATGGCTTGTTCTGGAACACGACAACAGGCGCCCTCGAAGCCGATTATGCGCTTGCAGACGACGCGTGGATCAGCGACTTTTCGCCCGACGGAGAGCGCGTGGTTACGACCAACGGCCAAATTTTGGATTGGCGTACGAATCAGTATCTCTGCGACTTCGCAAAGCGTTTGAATTTGTCGGCGCCAATAGAGAGAGGAGAGTTTCGTTTCCTGGATAATGCGACGATCGTGTCGAGATTCCTTATTTCGATTCGAAATGGATATGAGCACTGCCATTTCCGTTGGGTGCGTTTATATCCGGAACGCTGGTGGGGTCCGGTCTGCCTGCCGGAATTCTGGGTGGCAATACTCCTTCTGATGGGATGGCTCTGGAGTTGGCGACGCGATTGGACAGAATTCAGCGTTCGCGCAAAATGAATGCGCTAAAAACTCGCATCCCAAAACCGCCCGCTCCACTGTTCCAAAAACGCCGCCAGTTCCGTGTTCTTCGCGCTCTTCGCGTTGCGCACGTAGAATCCGGACGATGCGGTTCCCGCGGCGAGCAACTCCGCCGGTTCCAGGCCGGCCATCAGGCCGATGCAGAATCCGGAATTGAAATTGTCGCCCGCGCCCGTGGTCAGTTTCGGATTCGCGCAGAACGGACCATCCAATTTCGCGCTGCCTTTTTCGGTCGCGCACGCCGCGTTCTTCGTTGGATGAATCACGACCGCGTCCAGTTCCAGCGCGCTGCGCAGCGTAGCCGCGTTGGCTTCGATTTCGTCGGCGTTGAATTTCAATCCGAGCGCGGCGCTCACTTCCATGCTTTCTTTTTGATTCACGCCCAGCACCACACGGTGACTGCAGCGGAAACTCTTCAGCATTTTGCACGCGCGCGCGATTTCATCCGCGGGGCGTTTTTCCGGATCGGCCAAATCGATAAACAAAATCGCGCCCTTCGGAGTCGTCACGTCCTTGAGATCCTTCAGCAAATTAATCCAGATGTCGGTTTGATACGGAAGCATGGTCCAGTTCGTCAGCGCGATCAGATTCGACGTATTCCAAAGCTGTTCCAAGCGCTCCTCGCCGACCACCTGCTTCATGCGGTCGTACGTGACTTCTTTCAGCGTCTGATGCTTGCCGAGCATGACCTTGCCGTCGCGGAATTCGAGTGCGTCGGTCACGCCCGGTTCGCAGAGCGTGTAGCAGGCCTTGCAGCGCGCGGCCATGTCCGAAAAGACCGCGTGCGGGGTGGGGGAGCCGAGACAGCCGATGTAACTCACGTTCAATCCATTCTCGATCAGCGCGTTGGCCATGATCGGGCCGTTGCCGCCGAGTTTCTGCTGGCGCACGACCAGCTCGATGTTGCTCGACAATCCCGCCGCGCGCGAAATGCGTTCGCCCAGCGCCGCAATCGTTTCGACGCGCGTGTAATTCGCCGCGTCGGCGCGCTTGTCCACCACGTCGATGATGTTGTCCACGAAGCCGTCGAGGCCGACGAGCGTGTTGAATTTGGACGGATTGAAGGCTTTGATTTTTTGAGCCGTGGCGGCGATGATCGAACTGGACATGCGCGGTGTCTCCTGTAAAAATGCAATGATTCGATTTTGAGCGCGTGCGCGGTGCGAGTCTAACGCACTGTCCCCTCACCCCGCGGGCGCAAACAGCCGCGCCCGTCGGCCCTCTCCCGAAGGGAGAGGGGAACGGCAACCGAACCGATACACTCGTGCATCCTTTATACGCGGATTTGAACTTTTCGTCCATTGAAGTAGACTTCTTTTAGCGGCTCGAAAACCAAATTAAGGAGAGGTCGGCAATGAAATACATCATCGCGATCGTTCAACCGCAGAAACTTGATGCGGTGCGCGAAGCGCTGGGACATGCAGGCATCAGCGGCGTGACCGTGTCGGACGTGCAAGGCTACGGGCGGCAGAAAGGCCACACCGAAGTCTACCGCGGCCACGAGTACACCGTGAATTTTGTGCGCAAGGTCAAGCTTGAGATTGCCTGCGACGACGCGCTGGCCGACAAAGTCGTCGAAGCAATTTCGACGTCGGCGAAAACGGGCGGCGGCAAAATCGGCGACGGCAAAATCTTCGTCATGACGCTCGAAGACGCCGTGCGCATCCGCACCGGCGAACGCGGCAAGGATGCGTTGTAATGGCCGACGCGAAGACGCTCGAAGAACCGGCGTTGCGCGGCGCCCTCAACCGCACGCCGCCGCCAAGCACGGTGCCGGTGTGGGATCCGTGGAAAGAAGAGGCGCCGCACGAACGCACGCACCGCGTCAAAGTCGATCCGAAGCGCGAGCCGCCCATCACCGGCGCGATTCCGAAAGAACTTCCCGCGACGCGATTCGTCACGTGGGACCCGTGGTCGCATGGTTTGCCGAATGGCGTGACGCCGCCTGAAGGTTACCGTGGCGCATCGCACTCTTCGCATGACGCGGCCTCCTTTGTACCGCCGGCCTCCGGCCGGCAAGATTCCGGCCGGCGGGACGCCGGCGATACAATCACGCTGCCGCTTATAAAGGTGGGCGAGAATGTTCCACCGCTGGCGCGGCGCATGTCGCGACTGGGCACGGAGACAGCGTTCGATGTGCTCGCGCGCGTGAAGAAGTTACAGGCCGAAGGAAAATCGGTCTTGAGCTTCGCGCTGGGCGAGCCGGACTTCGACACGCCCACTCATGTTCGCGAATCGGCGAAGAAGGCGCTCGACGAGGGCCAGACGCATTACGGCCCGTCGGCGGGACTCGATCCACTGCGCAAGTCGATTGCGAAGTACATCAGCCGCTCGCGCAAGATTTCCGTCGATTTCGATCAGGTCGTCGTCGGCCCGGGCGCAAAGCCAGTGCTTTTCGACGCCATGATGGCGTTGGTGGACGAGGGCGACGAAGTCATTTATCCGAATCCCGGCTATCCGATTTACGAATCGGTCGCCGATTTTCTCGGCGCGAAATCGGTCCCGCTGCCGCTGACTGAAGCCAAGCAATTCCGCTTCGATCTCAACGATCTGGCGAAAGTGATATCGCCGAAGACGAAACTGCTCGTGGTCAACACACCGGCCAATCCAACCGGCGGAGTTTTGACGAAGGAAGATCTCGCTGGCGTCGCCGAGTTGGCGCGCAAACACAATTTCTGGATCATTGCCGACGAAATCTATTCGGAGATTCTCTACATTCCCGAGTACGCCAGCATCCTTCAGCACGCAGGCATGGCCGAGCGGACTGTGCTGATCGACGGCTTTTCGAAAACTTTCGCGATGACCGGCTGGCGCCTCGGATATGGCGTGATGCCCAAAGCGCTCGTGCCGCATGTCGCGCGCATCGAAACGAACGTGAATTCGTGCACGTGCACGTTCGCGCAACTCGCCGCCATCGACGCGCTCGACGGCCCGTGGACCGAAGCGCACCGCTTCCGCGACGAATTCGAAAAACGCCGCGACCTGATCGTCGCCGGATTGAACGCAATCAAAGGCGTCTCGTGTTTGAAACCCGACGGCGCGTTCTATGTTTTCCCTAACGTGACGCAGGCCTGCAAGAATCTCGGCTTGAAAGATTCGCGCGAATTCCAGGACAAAGCGCTGAGCGACGCGGGAGTTGCAGTGCTCGCGCGCACCTGCTTCGGCCGAAAAAATCCGGGCGAAGAACAGGAATACATCCGCTTGAGTTACGCGACAAGCCAGGAGAATATTCGCGAGGGGCTGAAGCGGTTGAAGGCGTTTTGCGAGAAGTAATTTTTCACGCGGAGGCGCGAAGGCGCGGAGAAGGAAACATGAACACAACAATCGAAGTACGCCGGTCGAGTGCGCCGCGCGGCCATGCGCCGTTGCGCCGAAATCGGATTCCCCCGCTGGAAAACGGCGCGACGCTGGACGCGGATGAATTCGTCCGTCGTTACAAGGCAACGCCGTCCTGGATTAAAAAGGCCGAACTCATCGATGGAGTCGTTTATATGCAAACATTAGTTAGTTCGGAGTGGCATGCAATTCCAGATGGTTTCATTCAAGCGTGTATCGGATGCTACGCAATGGAAACACCCGGAGTCGAGAATTTGCCCAACGCGACGATTCGTTTGAGCTCCAGTTATGCGCCGCAACCTGATGGACTGCTGCGCGTGCCGCGAGAATATGGCGGCACAACTCATTTTGATAAGGATGGCTGCATCGTCGGTCCCGTTGAATTCGTCGCTGAAATTGCCGCAAGCAGCGTATCGATCGATTTGGGCCGGAAGTTAAATTTGTACCGCGATACCGGCATTCAAGAATATTTTGCATGGCGAACCGAAGATAATTTGATCGACTGGTTTTATTTGGAAAGCGGCAAATATGTGCCGCTGGTTCCAGACAAAGAAGGCATCGTTCGAAGCCGTGTATTTCCGGGATTGTGGCTGGACATTGGTGGGATATTAAAACGCGACCGCAAGCGCGTAATGGCGACATTGAAACGCGGCTTGAAGAGCGCGGAGCACGCGCGATTTGTGAGGAAGTTAAAAGCGGCGCACACAAAGTAAGCGACTACAATCTTGCCTCGGCCACAATTTCACACAACCCGCGCAAGCATCCGAGAGTTTTAAGCGCCCTCGCGTACGCCTTCGCTCCAAACATCCGATACACCGGCAGCAACACCTTCCGTCCATTCCGATAATTCAGCCGCGTCGCCACATTCTTGTATCCGCAATCGAGCAGCAGATTGTGAATCGTCTGGCGCGTCCACGAATACAAATGGTGGTCGATGTCGCGCGGATTCGGCGGCGCTTTGATCGGCTCGATGGGCAGCGCGACGATCAGTTTTCCGTTCTGGGCGAGAAAGCGCTTCGCATCCAGCAGCATCTTGCGCGGCTCTTGCAGATGTTCGATCACGTGTCGCAACAGCACGCAATCGAATCGCGCATCGGCGGGTACGTCGTCGAGCGATGCAAGCGAGTCGATGCCAATCTTCGCGCAATGCTCGCGCGCGAATTTTGACGGCTCCACGGCTGTGACTTTCGCGGTGACTTTGATCGCGAGCAGATTCGTGCCCAACCCCGCGCCAATTTCGAGGACGCGCGCGCCCGGTTTGAGATCAGCGAAATACGTGAGCCGCGCGAATTCGGACATCGCTTTCGTCAATAGCGGATTGTCGAGGAATTCCTTGTGGCGCTCGGCGTGATACGCGTCGCCCTCGGCGCTTGAATAATCGGGACTCGACATGATACTCGTTCAGGAATCAGGGGTCAGAGGTCAGGAGTCAGCAACGGCTGCGAAACGCTACGCGTTTCATGCATTGTCTAAATACTTCTTCCACGGAGGCTTCGCAAACGTGAATTTGAAAGAACTGGTCCGCGACGTGCCGAATTTTCCGAAACCGGGCATTGTGTTCCGCGACATTATGCCCCTGCTGGCCGACGCGCATGCGCTGCGCTACGTCGTCGATGCGATGTTCGTCCATTATTTCGGCAAGCGCATCGACAAAGTCGTGAGCGCCGAAGCGCGCGGATTTATTTTCGGCCCGGCGCTAGCGTATCATCTCGGCGCGGGTTTCGCACCCGTGCGCAAGCCGGGAAAATTGCCGTTCAAGACCAAGCAGTTGACGTACGATCTTGAATACGGCCAGGACACGCTCGCGATTCACGAAGACGCAGTGAAGCCCGGTGAACACGTGCTGCTGGTCGATGATCTGCTCGCCACCGGCGGCACAATGTCCGCTGCGGCGCAACTCGTTGAGTCGCTGGGCGCGACCGTGATGGGCGCGGGATTCGTGATCGAATTGACATTCCTGCCCGGGAGGAAGAAGCTTCAGAAGTACGACGTGTTCAGCTTGATTCAATACGACAGCGAGTAGTGCCTCATCCCACGTCAATCCGCGGAATATTCGCTGGGTCGATTTCGCGATACGGTCCGCCAATTACGGGCGCGAAACATTCCGCCATCGCGGCTTGGAATTCTCGAACGTTCAATCCCATGTACGAATCCGGGCACAGCGCCAGGCGGCGCGTCGCAGTACCGTACAATCGCCGCGCAGGATCGGCTTCGTTGCGCGTATATTTCAGCAGCGCAGCGGCGCATTGAATCAGTCCCTGCAAAAACTCTGATTGGATGCCGTCAGCGTCGAGCCAGATTTCTTCCCACGCTTCGTGCGCTTCCCAATACGCGCCGCTGTTGAACAGCTCGATGCCGCGCAGATACGGCGTGCTTATTTGCCATTGATCCGGGTCGGGCGGCAGCATGATTTGGAAATCGCCCCTATTCGATTCCGTCCGATAATATACGTTATGTTAGGATTTGAAATTGCGTTCTCATAGGGGACGCGGCTTGAGCCAATCAGCGCACTTCTTCCACGACCAGTTCCGGTGAGATCAGGGCTTTTAACCGCGCTTCCACGCCCTCCCGAAGCGTTGACGGCGAACTCGGGCACGTTTCGCACGCGCCAGTCAGCCGCACTTTGACGCGGTTGCCGTCGATGCCGATCAACTCGATGTCGCCGCCGTCCGCTTGGACGAATGGGCGGATGTCGGTGTCGATGAGCTTGCGCACGGAGACGAACAGTTCGCTGTGCTCGTCGCCGCGGGCGGCTTTGGGGTCTTTGTTGAGCGAGTTCACGGGTCTGGCGATCTTTCTTTATTTCGCGTCGGCGCGCGTGACGGTGATCTTGTCCACCAAACCGTATTTAACCGAATCTTCGGCGCTCAGCCAGAAATCGCGGTTGGAATCGTTCTGGACTTTCTCGGTGTTGCTGCCGATTTCCTGCGCGACGATCGCCGCGTAGCGTTTTCGCGTGCGCAGAATTTCCTGCGCCGTGATTTCCATGTCGCTGGCCTGGCCCATCGCGCTCGTCGAAGGCTGATGCAGCAGGAAGCGCGAATTGGGCAGCGTAAAGCGCCGGCCTTTCGTGCCGCCGAGATAAATCAGCACGCCGGCCGACGCGCAGAGGCCATTGCAGATCGTCCGCACCGAGCACGAGACGAATTTCATCGCGTCGTAAATGCCGAAGCCGCTGTCGGCCGAACCGCCGGGCGAATTGACAAAGACGGTGATCTCGGACTGCGGATCTTTTTGCTCGAGATACAGCAGCCGGGCCACCACGGCGCGGTACATCTTGTCGTTAACCGGGCCTTCGACGATGATCGTGCGGCTTTCAAGCAGCTTGAGCTCAAGATTCTCGGACTTTGGTTCCTTCTTCTCTTTCTCTTCCTCGCCTTCCGCGCGCCAATCGCGCTCCGCAATGCTGGGCTGGTTGCCATGTAATTCGGTCACTGTGCGGCTCCTTGATGAGGCTATCTGGAACACAATCTGCCATGAAGTTTATAGGATGCGGTGGAAATGCAAAATGAGAAATGGATTTTGCGCCGCGAATTCTACGCGCGCGCAAGTATCTTCACAATCCGCTCCGCTGCCTTCCCATCGCCATAAGGGTTCCCCACGCCGGTCATCGCGGCACGCGCCGCAGGATCATGCAATAGCCTCTCTGATTCCGTCACAATCTTCGCGCGATCTGTCCCAACGAGCCGCGCGGTGCCGGCGGCAATCGCTTCGGGGCGCTCGGTCACGTCGCGCATGACCAGCACCGGCTTGCCCAAGCTCGGCCCCTCCTCTTGAATTCCGCCGGAATCGGTGAGGATCAGCGTGCTTTGCTGCATCAACCAGACGAACGGCAGATACGGCTGCGGCACGATGAGTTTGATGCGCGGATGTCCGCTCATGATTCGCTTCACCGGCTCAATTACGTTTGGATTCAAATGCACCGGATACACGATCAACGCGTCTGCGTTACGCTCGGCGATTTCGCGCAGCGCCGCGCAAATCTGCTCCATCCCCGCGCCGAAATTCTCGCGCCGGTGGCCGGTGACGAGAATCATTTTTCGAGCGTTCAATTCCTTTTCGTCGAAACCTTCAACGCTCGGCTTTTCGACCGTCACGAGGCGCACGGCCATGTTCAGCGCGTCGATGGCGGTGTTGCCCGTCACGAAAATGCGATCGTCCGAAATATGTTCGCCGCGCAGATTCGCCGCGGCGGAATCGGTCGGTGCGAAACACCATTTGCAAAGCGGATCGACCAGGCGGCGGTTCATTTCTTCCGGCCACGGCGCGTCGAAATCGTACGTGCGCAGGCCGGCTTCGACGTGCCCGACCGGCACGCGCTCGTAAAACGCGGCCAGCGCGCTGGCCAGACAGGTCGTCGTATCGCCGTGGACGAGCACGATGTCCGGTTTCGCCTGGCGGATGGTGTCGCGCACGCCGATGACAATGCGCGCGGTGAGCCCCGCTAAATCCTGTCCCGGCGTCATCAAATTCAAGTCAATGTCCGGCATCAGATCGAACATCGCCAGCGCCTGATCGAGCATCTCGCGGTGCTGCGCGGTCACGCAGAGGATCGTGCGCCAGTCCTTGCGCGCGCGCAAGGCGTGGACGACCGGCGCCATTTTGATGGCTTCGGGCCGTGTGCCGACGATGATAAGGATGGTATTCATGCGCGCGCTATTTGTTCGAATGTTTACTATATCCGCCGCTGGTGTAATCTCTATGCATGATTAAGTTCTGCCTTGTCACTTTGACTTTTACAGCCGCGGTATCCGCGCTCTCAGCCGACTCCATCTCCGCCCTCACCGCCAAAGGCGAGCGCGTCGAAGGCCCAATCTCGAATGCGAACGGAAACTGGCGAATCGGGCCGAATAATTACGCGATCAAAGACATCCTCCTCATCCGCTTCGCGCCGGACCCGCCGCCGGCACGCGTCGATTCCGGCATTTTTCTGCGCGGCGAATCGATGCTTACCGGCACGCTGCTGACCATCATCGGCGAGCAAGCGGAAGCGGCCAGTTCCGCGTTTGGGAATTTGAAACTCAAGCGCGATGACATCGCCGGCGCGTTTTTTCCGCTGCCGTCCGGGCAAACTGAAAACATGGCCGCGCTCGCGCATTATTCCGGCGTGCTGGCCGCGACTCTGAATTCATACGGCGCGCCATTTTCGCCGGGCAGCCTCTGCCGCGTGCGCTTCGCGGGATTGGACGAGATGCTCGCCGACAAACTCATGCGCGTCGGCACCGATCAGATTCTGCTCACGACAAAAAGCAAATCCATCGAGACAGTGAAGCGCCAGTTCGTGCGCATGATCGAATTGAGCGTCCCCCCCTCCCCCGCTCCGCCGGCCGATGACGAGAAACTCGGTCCTGAAGTAATCGTGCGCCTCAAAGCCGGCGACTTGCTGCGCGGCCGCGTCGTGAAACTCAGCGATAACGCGCTGACATTGAAGACCGAGTTCATGGGCGAGAGGAACATTCCGCGCCCGCTGCTGGCGGCGCTGTTTCTCGCCGGCGGGACGCTCGATAATCCCAGCGGCGCGACGTGGCTTTCCGCAATCAAGCCGGCGAAGTCGATTCACACGCCCGTCTTCGACGCCGAATTTCCCGCGCGCGCCGATGCCTCCGTCGATGGCGGCGACATGCAAGTGCAAGGCGTGCCGCTCGAACGCGGCATCGGCGTGCATTCGAAATCCGAACTCGTCTTCGCGCTCGACGGCGCGCCGCGGCGCTTCGTGACGCTCTGCGGCATCGATGCCGAAACTGGCGGCCGCGGCGGCGTGACCGCGCGCGTGCTGGCCGACGGCAAGGAAGTGTGGAAGTCCGGCGAAATCACCGCGAAAGATCCCGCGCAATTGGTCAGCGTCGATTTGGGCGCGGCGAAAACGCTGACGCTTTACGTCGATTACGGCAGCGACAACGACGACAGCGGCGACCATTTCGATTGGGGTTGGGCAGCGGTCATTAGGAATTGACTGGTGGGGCAGACATTCCAGTCTGCCAAGCGTGGCATCCGGCAGGCAAGAATGTCTGCCCGACGAAATCGAGTTAAAACCCATGTCCTCCATCTCTCTCGCCCTAATCCAAATGTCCTGCTCGCCAGACACCAGCGCCAATCTGACGAAAGCCCTCGACCGCATCGCCGAAGCCGCCTCACGCGGCGCGCAACTCGTCTGCCTTCAGGAATTGTTTCGCTCTCAATACTTTTGCCAGAGCGAAGACGACACTTGTTTCGCGCTCGCCGAACCGATTCCGGGTCCCACGACTGAAGCGCTCGCCAAAGCCGCCGCCGCTCACCGCGTCGTGCTGATCGGCGGAAGCATTTTCGAAAAGCGCACCGATGGCCTCTACCACAATGTGACCGTCGTCTTCGATCGCGACGGATCGCTCGCGGGAATTTACCGCAAGATGCACATCCCCGACGACCCGTGCTACTACGAGAAATTCTATTTCACGCCCGGCGACGCCGATCCCGGTTTTCGCGCGATCGATACGTCGCTCGGCAAAATCGGCGTGCTGATTTGCTGGGATCAATGGTACCCCGAAGCCGCGCGCCTCGCCGCGCTCAACGGCGCGCGAATTCTATTTTATCCGACCGCCATCGGCTGGCACCTCGCCGATTCTCCTGAAACCAAACGCGAACAGGCCGACGCCTGGGAACTGATTCAGCGCTCGCACGCTGTCGCCAACGGCTGCTTTGTTTGTGCAGTCAACCGCGTCGGCGCCGAATCGAATCTCGATTTCTGGGGCGGTTCGTTCGTCGCAGATCCCTTCGGAAAAATCATCGCGAAAGCCTCGCACGACCACGAAGAAATCGTCTTCGCCGACTGCGACCTGTCCCGCATCGACTGGACACGCCGACATTGGCCGTTCCTGCGCGACCGCCGCGTGGACGCCTACGGAAATTTGACGCGCAGATTTCTCGATTAAATTTTGTTGAAGCTCACCGAATTTCGTAAAGGGCTGACTTCTGATCCTGACCCCTGACACCCCTGACTCCTGACCCCTATTCCTTCACCGCCTCTACCAATTCATCCGTCATATTCAGCGATGAATGCACCGCATTCACGTCGTCGTGCTCGTCGAGCCGCTCCAGCAGCGTCAGCACTTTCTTCCCCGTTTCAATATCCACGTCCGTCTCGTTGTCGGCGATGAATTTCAGTTCCGCCATTTCCGTCGGCAATTTCGCCGCGTCCAGCGCCTTGCGCACCGCGTCGAAATTCTCCGGCGGCGTCAGGATTTCGTACGTGTCGCCGTGCGTGCTCAAATCGTCCGCGCCGGCGTTCAAGACCAATTCCATCAGCGCGTCTTCCGCAATCTTGTCGCTCTTCACCGCGATCACGCCGCGACGTTTGAACATCCACATCACCGCGCCGCTTGCGCCAATTTTCCCGCCGCCTTGTTCGAAAAGTTTCGAAATTTCCGGGCGCGTGCGATTAATGTTGTCGGTGAGCGTCTCGACCACAATCGCTACCCCAGCCGGCCCGTAGCCTTCGTAGGTGACTTCCTGCATCTTCTCGCCTTCGATCAAGCCCGCGCCCTTCTTGACGGCGTGATCGATCTTGTCCTTCGGCATCGACGCCGCGCGCGCCAGCTCAATCGCGTGCCGAAGCCCGAAATTCGAATCCGGGTCCGGGCCCTTGCGCGCCGCGATCATGATGTTCTTCGAAAGCTTCGCGAACTGCGTCGCGCGCCTGGCGTCCTGCTTGCCCTTGCGCACCGCGATGTTCGCCGAGTGTGAATGTCCAGCCATGAAAACCCCGAATTCAAAATTCAAAATTTAAAATGCAAAATTATCTAAGGAATTCGAAATACGCCAATGCAGACAGCGAACAAACTGCCCATGACAGTTCTTCGCCGTTCAATTTTGAGTTTTGAGTTTTGAATTTTGAATTAGTCCTTCTTCTCCGGTTTGATCAGCGACTTCAAATACTTCGACCACAGCGGCAGCACTTCGTCCGGGTCCGCGTCCTTCTGCAAAACTTCCACCGAAAGATAGCCGCGGAAATTTCCCGACTTCAACACGTCCACCACCTGCGCCATCGGCACGAAGCCTTCGCCCGGCTCGCACGGCATCAGTTTGGTCCGGTCGTCGTTGAACGCGCAATCGTGAATGTGAACGTGCCGCACGTGATCGCAGATCGCGTCGTACGTGTCCTCAACCGATTCCAGCACGCGCATCGGATGCAGCACGTCCCACAACACGCCCAGTTTCGGCGAGTACACCTGCTTCAACACTTCGGTGATGTACTTCGAATGGCTGAACGCGCCGTGCGTTTCGACCAGCAGCATCGAGCGCAGTTTTTCCTTCTCCGCGTATTCCGTGCATTCGTCGATCGCTTCGGCCACGTAATCGATCACGCCCGTCGCTTCGAGATTGTGCGGAATTTCGCCGCCGAAGACGCGCAGGTACGGCGCGCCGATCGAATCGGCCATGCGCAATCCGTTTTTCACATTGGCAATCGTTTTTTCGCGGTCAACGAGATCGGGGCTGGAGAATGAATAGGAGGTTGCGATGCAGGATACGGCGAGGTTTGCGGCGTCGAATTGTTTGCGGACTTCGTTGATCTGCTCCGGCGAACTGTCGATCTCGACGCCGTGCAGATGGCCTTTCCCGACGCGCAATTCCACGCCGTCGTAGCCGTAAGTCTGCATGCCGTCCACAATGGCCGCCACGGTCCATTCGGGACAAACCCAGGTCGTAAAGCTCAGCTTCAAATTGTGTGTGGTCGCGTATGCAATCGCCATGTCAGCGTTTCGCCCCCAAAAATTCCGGAGAATCCGGTCCAATAAAAAACACTTCCCCCACGGGACATCTCGTGCCCCACGGGGGACGCGCGACTGGCCTTCACATGCAAGGCCGAAATACTATAGTAACGCGCGGCGATGCAGTCAAGCGAAACGCGAATGGAAATGCGTTGTCTTTGCGCTGCAAAGTTATTTCAATTTACCAAACCCGTCGGATTTTTCGAGCTATGGCGAAGCGCCGCCGTTCCCCTCTCCCTCCGGGAGAGGGCCGACGAGCGCGGCCGTTTGCACTCGCGGGGTGAGGGGAAGCGCTGGCCAACTTCGCGCGTCGCACAAATCAAAACTGCTCCGCGTTCGCCTTCTCCTTCGGATCGTTCGCCTTCTTCAAATTCTCCTGCTCCTTAAGCTGCCGTTCCGCCTCCGCGTGCTGCTCGCGCATTTCCTTGATCCGCTCCAGTCCCAGCCGCGCCGCCCGCACCACCGCTCGGTCCTTGTCCTTCAACATCGCCTCCGCAGCCGTCATGATCGCCGCGTCCATCAGATGCCGCTCGCTCAACAAAATATCGATCGCCATCATCCGCACGGCGTAATGCTCGTCCTTCAGCAGTTCCAGAAATTCCGCGCGAGCTTCCGGCGTCGTATCGAGTTCCTGCAGCAACCCGTTTACGAACTCGCGAAGCGGTTTAGCGAGCGCCGTTCGCAGCACCGCCGCCAGCGGTTTGATCGACTCGACGCCAAGTTCCGTCAGCGCGATTTGAACGTGCTCCATCTTCTCCTGCATCTCGGCGCCGAGCGTCCCGTCAGGCTCGAATTTAATCTTCGGAATCTCCGCCGCCCACTCCTGCGCCGGCCGCCCCTCGAAAACCGCCGCTTCCTGCGAGAAAGCGGAAAACGAAACCAACGCCAGCAGTACGATCGTCAGCGCGCGCATGGAAGAGACTCCTTTCGCGATTTTTATTCAGGACGCTGTCCTGTTTCGCCGAATACGACGCGCGAGTCTGCGTTCTACTGCTAAATTTTTTTCGAAGAATCCGTTGTTGGCTGCAATCGGCCTGCTACCAGAAATACGAGCGTAAAAAGTTGCATGAAGAAGATTGCTCGCAACATCTGGAGAATCTGCCCGTCCGTTGATTTTTCAAAATACAGACTGCGTATCAAGCTGGTAAGCATGAGTGTGCCAAATCCAACGCTCGATAATAGCAACGCGATTAATCGAAGCATCTTCATAAGCGCCTCGTAGCAGATATCCCGTCAGCTTTTACGCCTACTCCTACGCCATCGGCGTCTCTCCCGCCTTCGGCGGATTCTCCACCCCCACCGCCGGCGCCACGCTCGGATTCAGCGGCGTCTCCGCAATCGCCGGAGCCGTCTTCGCCGCCTCAATCAACTCCTCGCCCTTCTTCGGCTCGGCCTTCGGAGCCGGCGCGGCGGCCTTCGGTTCTGCCTTCTTTTTCTTCTTCTTGCGATCCTTCTTGCCCGTCTCGCGCTTCGCCACTTCTGCTTCGCACAATTCCCACAGCACCAGCGTCGAATTGTCGCCCAGCCGCGTGCCGTAGAATTTCGAGCGGTTGATCTTCTTCCCGCGCGGCAAATCCGCCTGCACCTGGCGGATCGTCGTCGGCAGGCGCAAAATGCGCGTGTACCCGCCGATGCGGTCCTTGAAGCGCTCCTTCAATTCCTCGAAGATTTTCTTCACCGTCTTCTTCGCCTGCACCGTCGAGCCCAGTTCGCTGATCGCCAGCCGCCGGTGATGTGGCGTGCCCTTCTTCCCGAGCGTGATCAACTGCTCGGCCAAGGGCTTGGCGGCTTTCGCTTTTTGGATGGTCGTGCGAATGCGCCCATGCTCCACCAGATTGATGACCATGTTCCGCATCGTCGCCAACCGGTGCGCCGGCTTGCGGCTCAGACTCTTTACGTTGCTCAAATGACGCATGTCATACTCCGAAAAGCGTTACACGTTACACGTTAAACGTTACACGTTCCGTCAAATCGCGCGTCGGAAAACGTATAGCGTTTAACGTTTAACGTGTAACGGTCGTTAGAATTATTCCCCCGCCGGCACGCCCACTCCCGCTTCCTCCGGCACTTCCATGCCGAACGACAACCCCATGTCGCCCAGCTTCTTTTTGATTTCCTTCAAACTCGTCTTGCCGAAATTCTTGATCTTCAGCACGTCGGCTTCGGTGAGCTTCACCAGATCGGCGAGGATCTGAATGTTCGCCGCGGCCATGCAATTCTCCGCGCGCACCGACGGCTCCAACACGCTGACGGGCTGCTTGAGTTTCTCGCGCAGCTCGCGCACGTTGTTGTCTTCGCCGCCTTCGACCAGCGCGCCGGCCGCCACGCCCACGCCTTCGGTCGCGATCTGCTTGCCCAGCTCGAAGTACTTCACGAACGGGTTGAAGTGCTTGCGCAGGATCGTCGAGGCCTCGACCAGCGCCATCTCCGGCGTGATCGTGCCGTCGGTCCAGATTTCCAGCGCGAGCTTGTCGTAATCGGTCTGCTGGCCGACGCGCGTGTTGTCCACCTTGTAGCGCACGCGCTTAACCGGCGTGTAAATGCTGTCCACCGGAATCACGCCGACGAGTTGATCCGGAACGATGTTCTCTTCCGCCGTGCGATAGCCGCGCCCTTTGCGCGCAGTCAGCTCAAGATCGAAATGGATGTCGTCCGTCAGGTTGCACAGCACCAATTCCGGATTGACGATCTCGAAGCGCTCGTTCTTCGCGATGTCGCCGGCCTTCACCGGCCCCTTCGATTTGCGCTCGATCTTCAACACGACCGGCTCGTCCGTATAAAGCTTCAGCCGCATTTCCTTGATGTTCAACACCAAATCCGTGACGTCTTCATACAAGCCCGGAATGGCGGTGAACTCGTGCGAAATTTGCGTCGTCTTGTGCTTGCCGTCATCTCCCTTGTGCCCGACTTCCAGGCGCAGCGACATGACCGCGGCGCCCTCGAGGCTCGAGAGCAGCACGCGCCGCAGCGAGTTTCCGATCGTGACTCCATAGCCGCGCTCGAAAGGTTCGGCGTCGAACATGCCGTACTTGTCGGTGGCAGTTTCCTTGTTCAGCGTAACGTGGGTGGGCAGTTCAAAACCGCGCCAGCGAATGCGCATGGGTAACCCTCGTGTTCCTCTGTTTTTTCGTCGGCGAAACCTTTCCGGGCGTGCGCAGAGGAAGAGCGCGCGCTCGAACGCGGTGAGATTTCGCAACCATCACAAGGCCGCCGGCCCTTCGCCGCATCCGCGCGGCATTCGGAACCGAGACCTGTACCGCCGGCGTCTCGCCGGCGAGTTTCTCAAAATTACGTTCGGGCCGGCGGGACGCCGGCGGTACAAATTTTACTTCGATAACAATTCCACAATCAACTGTTCCTGAATCGGGATCGACACGTCTTCGCGCGTCGGCATACCAACCACTTTGCCGCCCATGCTGTCCTGATCCAGCGCCAGCCACGACGGACACTGCCGGCCTTTGGTCTCGTCCGCGCGCGTCTTCACACGCTTCTGGCTTGTTGCCGCGCCGCGCGCTTTGATCTCGTCGTTCTGCTCGACCGAATAGCTCGGCACGTTCACGCGCTTGCCGTTGACGTTGATGTGCCCGTGCGTAATCAACTGGCGAGCTTCCGCGCGCGACATCGCCCAACCGAGTTTGAAGACCACGTTGTCAAGCCGCCGCTCGAAGATCGTCATCAGCGTCTCGCCCGTGTTGCCTTTGCTGCGCGACGCGATCGCGAAGTAGCGCCGGAACTGTTCTTCGAAGACGCCGTAGAAGCGCTTGACTTTCTGCTTCTCGCGCAAGCCTTCGCCGTAGGAGGAAACTTTGCCGCGCCGGACGGACACATTGCCCGGCGGATAATCGCGGCGCGCGATCGCGCATTTCTCGGATTCGCAGCGCACGCCTTTCAAGAATAACTTCATGCCTTCACGGCGGCACAACCGGCACTTCGGTCCCGTGTAACGGCCCATTCGTTTAAAACTCCAAACTCCCTAGTTGCGCGACCGTACCGCCGGCGTCCCGCCGGACAGTTGACTTTTCGCGCTGCGCATTGTCGTTACGGCGGCCCAGCTTTTCGTAGGACGGGCTGCCAGCCCGTCCATTCGAATAACATGGAGCCCGTCTTCAAAAGTACCCCACACATCCAAACCCGGAAGACGCGACGCGCTAAAGCCGTGCGGCGTTTGGATGAATTCGTTTGTATTCCCGCCTTTAGGCGGAAGAACGCTGACAAAATCTGACGCGCTGCAAGAAGTGGACGCCCTTCCGCCTAAAGGCGGGACTACGAACAATCACACTCTCCGCCGTTTCCGCGGCCGGCACCCATTATGCGGCAGCGGCGTGACATCCTCGATCGCACGCACGTTCAACCCCGCCGCCTGCAACCCGCGGATGGCCGATTCGCGCCCCGATCCCGGACCCTTCACGCGCACTTCCACTTCCTTCATGCCCATTTTGATCGCTTTTTCAGCGACCGCTTCGGCCGTTCGCTGAGCGGCGAAAGGCGTGCTCTTGCGAGCGCCTTTGAACTTCACCGTCCCCGCCGAATCCCAGCACAGCGTGTCGCCGCCGGTGTCGCTGATCGAAATGATCGTGTTGTTGAACGTCGCCTGCACATGCGCCACGCCCCGCACCACGCTGCGTTTGATCTTCTTTTTCTTGTACGCTTTCGCCATGAAAACCCCATTCAAAATTCAAAATTCAAGATTCAAGATTCAAGGCAGCGTCCGCGCAACTTTGAATTTTGAATCTTGAATCTTGAATAATCTGTTATCGCATTTCCTTCACCGACCGCTTGACCGCCACTGTCTTCTTCTTCCCCTTGCGGGTGCGCGCGTTGGTGCGCGTGCGCTGGCCGCGCACAGGCAGCCCTTTGACGTGCCGCGAACCGCGGTAGCAGCCGATCTTCTTCAAGCGCAGAATCGCCTGCTGGACCTTGCGGCGCAGCGCGCCTTCGACCGGCCCGGAGCGCCCGTCCTTGATCACTTCGTCGTTGTAATTCTTGTCGATGAACGACGCGATGCGCGCGATCTCGTCGTCCTTCAAATCGCGAGCGCGCGTGTTCGGATTGATCCCCGTCTCTTTCAGAATCTGCTTGGCGCGATACTGCCCCACGCCATACAGATACTGCAACGAAATCTCAATCCGCTTTTCGGTGGGGATGTCTACACCCATTATACGAGGCATTCGCTTTACCTTTCGCTAGTAGCACGGGCTTTTAGCCCGTGGATGTCAAAGCTCAAACATTGGACCTTGAATCTCGAATCTTGAATTCGCCGTTACCCTTGCCGCATCTTGTGCCGCGGATCCGAACAGATCACCCGCAGCCGCCCCTTGCGCCGCACAATCTTGCAGTTCTCACATCTTCGCTTCACCGACGGTCTGACTTTCATTGCAAACTCCCGAATGTGGAATATGGAATGTGGAATGTAGAATGTGGCGTTTGCAATTCCACATTCCATATTCCAAATTCCACATTCCGTCCGTCACCCTCTAAACACGATGCGCCCCTTCGTTAAATCATACGGCGACATCTCCACCTGCACGTGATCGCCCGGCAGAATCTTGATGAAGTTCATCCGCATCTTGCCGGAAACGTGAGCGAGGATAATGTGGCCGTTGGGCAGCTCGACTTTGAACTGCGTGTTCGGCAACGCTTCCTTCACGGTCGCTTCCACTCGAATGGGGTCTTCTTTTGCCATGACGCCGTTTCAAAAAAATGTTCAAAAACACACCGCCCGCGCGCCGCCTTCAATCGATTCGCGCTACGATATGGAAGCCAGCTACTTTACAGGCAGTCTGCCCGCTGTCAATCCTTTTACCGCAAAAATCCAGCCAAAAATTAGGAGATAGGAGTCAGGAGATAGGAGTTAGGAGTTTCGATTCCGAAATCCGTTCCCTTTCAATCAGCTCCCCTGCGGAATCAGGTCGCCAAATTCCCTCGCGGTCTTAACCCAAAGTCGAACCGCCACCATTGTATTTCTTATTGCAGAGCGCCTTGATTTCCCGTGCGCCACGCATCCCGGCAACTTTGGAACACTCGCAACGAAGACACCATCATCGGGGCTCCACTGAATCTCTATCCGGTACTTGCGCATTCACTTCTGTTCTCCTAACTCCTAACTCCTATCTCCTATCTCCTGCCGTCAAGGCAGCGTCATGATCTCAATCCGATCCCCCATGATCGCCACCGTGTGCTCGAAATGCACCGACCGGCTCCCGTCTTTCGTCAGCACCGGCCACGTATTATCCTTCGACTCCACCTCGGCCTTGCCTTCGTTCACCATTGGCTCAATCGCGATCACCATCCCAGGCTTGAGCGTCTTGTTCATCATGATCGCCGTCGATTTGGCGTCCACGTAATTGGGCACCTGCGGCTCTTCATGCAGCGCCATGCCCACGCCGTGCCCGACGAATTCGCGCACCACCGAATACCCGCGCCCTTCAACCAGCGTCTGCACCGCCGTCGCGATATCGTTGATCTTCCCGCGCGGCTTGGCCGCTTCGATCCCCGCCCACAACGCCTCTTCGCCCGCGACCAGCAAGCGTTTCGCCGCCGGATCCGGCTCGCCGATCGGAAATGTCCACGCCGAATCGCCGATGTATCCATTCAGCGAAACGCCGACGTCGATCGACACCAGATCGCCTTCCTCCAGTTCCTCGTCGTTGGGCACTCCGTGGACCACGCACTCGTTCACCGACGCGCACAGGTTCGCCGGAAACGGTTTCTTTCCGGGAAACGCATAGCCCAGAAACGGCGACTTCGCTTTGTAGCGCGCGATCAATTCGCCCACGGCCTGATCCATCGCCAAAGTGGACGACCCCGGCACCGCCAGCTTTCGGATCACCTCCAGACACTCCGCCGTGATCCTCCCCGCCTCGCGGATCATCGCTATCTGGCGCTCGGAATATAAAATCTGTGCCACGTCACTCCGTACTCATCGTTTGTAGTCCCGCCTTTAGGCGGAATGCGCGCCCGCTTCGGTCAGCCCGCCAACTTCTGTCAGCGCCCTGCCGCCTAAAGGCGGGACTACGAACGCATTACTTCTTCGCCCATTCTCCGCTGGTGACAATCCCGCGATCCTCGCGCACTTCCTTCAAAATCACCGCCGCCACTTCGTCCAAATCCCCGCTGCCCGGCACTTTCACCAGCCGATTCCGCCGCGCATAAAATTCCACCAGCGGCGCCGTGTCCTTCCAATACTGCGCCTGGCGCACCTTGATCGTCTCCGGCTTGTCGTCCTCGCGAATTTCCAATTTCTTCCCGCACAGATCGCACACGCCCGCCACTTTCGGCGGCTTGCTCGTCAAATTGTACACCGCCCCGCACAACGGGTCCGGACAACTGCGCCGCTGCGACAAGCGCTCTTGAATCACGCTGTCCGGCGTGTCAATCAAAATCACTAAATCAATGCTCTCGCCGCGCGCGTTCAAGACCTTCTTAAGCGCTTCGGCCTGATTCAACGTCCGCGGGAATCCGTCCAGCACGTACCCGCCGGGTCTGTTCTTCTTCGCCGCGTCAATCGCCTCCACCAACACATCCACAACCACTTCGTCGGGCACCAGCTTTCCCGCTTCCATGTATGGCTTCACGGTTGTGCCCACCGGCGTGCCGTTGGCCACCGCCTCGCGCAGCAAATTCCCCGTCGCCAAATGTGGAATGTTCAACGCATCGCAGAGCAACTGAGCCTGAGTGCCCTTGCCCGCGCCGGGAGGACCCAGCAGTACGATACGCTTGTCAGGCATAAACGAAGAACCGTTAAACGTTACACGTTAAACGTTAAACGTTGAGCGTTCAACGCAAACGTTGCGCGACGCAACGTGTAACGTTTAACGTGCAACGATTAACGGCATTTAGCGTCGTCCCTTTATCTTCCCGCCGCCCTTCATGAAGCCCTCATACCGCTCCATCAAAAGATGCGACTCGATGCGGTTGACCACGTCCAGCGCCACGCCGACCACGATCAGCAAGCCCGTGCCTCCGAAGAAGCTCGAAATGTCTTCGTCCACCCGCATCGTGTTCGAAATCACCGCCGGCACCATCGCCACGATCGCAATCATAATCGCACCCGCCAGCGTGATCCGGTTCATCACGCTTTCCAGATAATCGCGCGTGTCGTTGCCCGGCCGAATGCCCGGAATAAACATGCCGTACGACTTGAAATTCTCCGCATGCTCCTTCGGGTCGAACAACACCGCCGTGTAAAAGTACGAGAAGAAAATGATCAGCATGATTTCGCCGGTCACGTACAGGAACGATCCGCGCTGAATGAAGCCGACCAGGCCGTGGATGAAGGAATTGTTGAGCCCGCCCAGCATGCTGGGCAGCACAATCAGCGACTGCGCGAAGATAATCGCGATCACCCCCGACGCATTGAGCTTCAACGGCAGCCAATGCTGCTGCTTGAACCCCATCGCCGTGCGTTTGGGTGTCTGCATCGGGATGCGCCGCTCGGCCTGCGTGATGAATACCACCGCCATCACCATCACCACGAACAGCACCACCAGCATGAACACATTGCTCGGCCCGATCTTCGACGCCTCGGCCGCGTCCAGCGAGGTGTCGAAGCGCGACGCGATGTGGCTGAGCGCCACCGGCAGACGCGCCAGGATCCCGATCTGGATGATCAGCGACGTGCCGTTGCCCAACCCGAACTCGTCGATCTGATCGCCGATCCAGATCAAAAACGTCGTCCCCGCCGTGAGGATAAACGTGGCCACGAACATGAACCAGGTCTTGTCCCAGATCACTTTCGGCTTATTGTTGAACGTGCCGCTGGCCAGGTTCGAACAGATGATGATCGCTTGGACCAGACACAGCAACACCGCCGCATAGCGCGTCCATTGCGTGATTTTGCGCCGCCCGCTTTCGCCCTCTTTTGACACTTTTTGCAAAGCGGGCACAATTGCGGTCAGTAATTGAAAAATGATGGAGGCGGAAATGTAGGGCATGATGCCCAACGCCAAGACTGACATCTTGGACAACCCGCCGCCAGAAAACATGTCCAAAACGCCCAGAAATTCGCCAAAACCCGACCCCCGCTGCTCGGCCATCGCGCCCGACACAGCGTCCAAATTCACGCCCGGCAATGGGATGAAGACTCCCACCCGGCACAAGGCCAGCAGGCCCAGCGTGATCAGGGTTTTTCTGCGAAGTTCAGGAATTCTGGCGATGTTGGCGAATGCCGAAAACATGCCGGTTTCCTCAAGTAGAACGAAGCGACTGCTTCAGTTCAAGCCACACTTATACTGCACACTTTTAAAGACCATTTGTCATTTGGCAGTTGTGATTTGTCATTTGTCATTTTTAAATGCGCGGTCGTCGCCGCATGAAATGACAATTCAAAAAATCATAAACCGCCGCACGCAGCCGCTTTTAAATGACAAATCACAAATGACAAATGCCAAATGACAAATAAATCTGTTCCCTACGCCTTCGCGTCCCTCGTTCGTAGTCCCGCCTTTAGGCGGAAACGCGCTGACAATCCAAGCGCCGCATTCCGCCTAAAGGCGGGACTACAAACAATCCGCTACGCCTTCGTCTCAGGCGCCTTGCCCTCATCCTTGTGCTTTTCAGTCTTGGCCGGCTTGGCCTCGCCCACAGGCTTGCCTTCCCCGCCTTCGACCTTCGGCTTGGCCTCACCCTTCGGCTTCTCAGCGCCGCCCTCGGCCGGTTTCGCCGCGTGCTTTTCACCCTTAGGCTTCTCGGCACCGCCCTCCGCCTTCGGCTTGCCTTCGC
>DATGGK010000062.1:0-2569 GCA_035308565.1 Planctomycetota bacterium
GATTTTCCGAGCGCATGGTTTTGCAAACTGAAAATCATGGCTCCATCGCACACTTCGCGGCCATCCGGGGATATGCCGCGCGTCACACGCAAATATCGAAAGAATTCCGGGGATGGTCGTACTCGTATTTTGCTCATTTGCGGATCATCAATATCATCATCCCACCTTCGCACCAAATAATAATCCGTCCGCCACGGCGCCACGCTCGTCGGTCGCTCCACATCCATTCCATCTGCGACCGATAAGAACCGCGCGCGGTGAATCTGCATTTCCGTCGGGCTTTGATCCTCCGGAAATCCAAGCTCGATCAGCGACCCATCCGTGCTGAAGCGCGCGGCGGCGTCGCCGTACGCCTGCGTGTAAAACGAGCGTTGCCAGAGTGCGCGCTTCGAGGCCAGATCGAACAGGTACGCCTCGCCATTCTGGCACACAAACAAATGCGTTCGGTTCGCGTCGAAGGCCATCGCCGCGCGCTGCGACGGCAGGCCCTCGACCGCGAGCGAGTATTGCCGCTGCCACACCGCTGAGGCGAACCACACGCCCATCGCCGCGCCGGCGAAGATGCTCGCCAGCAGCAGCGTCGAGAGATGAAAGCGAAACAGCTTCATGCGTTGCAAACGATTTCTGTGGACGGCTGGACTCCGCGACGTTATAGTTTATCCTGCACGTTTAACGAGGACATTGTTATGACCGAAGTCGATGAATTGACAACCCGCATCCGCAACCTGCCCGACAAAGAACTGGCGCGCTTTCGCGACTGGTTTATTGAATTTGAGCATCAGCAATGGGACCGCCAAATTGCCGCCGATTTCAAAGCCGGAAAATTTAAGAAGCTAATCGATTCCGCGCGCGAAGAATTTGCTCGCGGCGAGGCGCGCGAACTGTGAAGCACTATACGTCCTCCGATTTCTGGGCGCTCTATCGAAAGCTGCCTGCTGAAATACGCGAACTGGCGGACAAAAATTACGAACTGCTAAAGGCGAATCCGCAGCATCCCTCGCTTCATTTCAAACGCATCGAAGAGCTTGGTCTGTACGGATTGGACAGCATTATCGTGCGGTCGGTATCGACGCAGCGGGCGGAATTCAATGGGTGTGGATCGGCAGCCACGCCGATTACGACACGTATATTTCTTAACGTTCACTCACAAAACCGATATAAAAAATACGGAAGCTTCATGCACGCGGCGCCTCAGCAAACCCGCTCGAATAGGGAAAAGAGCGATTTCATACGGCGCCTCGCTTTTCGCCGCCGCGCAATTTCGCCGCGCGCAGGAGTTCGTCAGCCCAGCGCGCTTCCACGGGCGAGAGCGGCGGAATCGGTTCCTTCGTGTAATCGATGCGCTCGTATCTTCCGTTGATGTAGCAGCGTTCGAGCAACGGCTGCAAATCAAGTTCGAGGTCCGAGTCATCCATGCGCAGCGGAATTCTGAAGGGTGGAATGCGCTGGCGCAGCGAGACAGCGTAGAGTTCCGTGACAAGCGGCTGCGTCGCGCGCCAGACACAGATACGGTAGGGCGTGTGGTGCGACAAGGGGATGCGCTCTTCGGGCGCGGTGAGGTTGCGTTCGCCATCGCGCAGCAGATCGATTTCGATGAAATTCACGCCGCCACCACGACATTCCTCACGTTTGCGGCAGTACTGGCTCCGCCCTTCGCCCTGCGCCTTGTTGGACGGACTAAGCACTTCGATCACGCTGATGACTTTCCGTTCCGTTTTGGCATCGACGACCTCAATAAAACTTTCGGTGAGTTCCTCGCAATCGAGCGGCACAATCACCGGGTTTGCGGCGGGTTCAACGAACGGCTCCTCGACGGCCGCCGCGTCGCTCGGCGCCTCTTTGATTTCGGCGGCGGGCGCTTCGACGGCATAAGCCGTTTCAGGTTCGCTGACGATGCGTACGTCCGGGAAATAGCGCTGCGAGCCGGGCGTATTCAAATAAACGCGCTCCGCGGTCCGCGCAAAAAGTTCGTGTGGAAGTTTGGGCTGGATCTCGTCGCAGATGTACGTGATCAGTCGTTGATGCACGTCGCCCCAGTGATATTCGAGGTACGGGTCCATCCCCGGAAACGGCGATTTCATATCGGCCTCCGCTTACAATCTTAGCACACTCACCCAAGAAAAGTAAAATCCTTCCCCCGTCCTTCCGATACTTCATTCGACATGAGCTTCGATCCGGACGTGCGCACGTTCCTCGATTACCTCGCCGTCGAGCGCGGTTATTCTCCCAACACGCTCGAAGCGTATGGCCGCGATTTGAAACTGTTTGAAAAGCATTGCGCTCAAGCCGGCGAAAGCTCGCTCGAAGCCGTCACGCCCGATACCGTCGCAGCTTTCGCCGCGTTTCTAGCCAGCACGCAGCGCTACAAAAGTTCCTCCGCCGCGCGCAGCCTCGCCGCCGCGAAAACGTTTTTGAAATTCCTCCTTACCGAAGGCCGTTTGAAAGCCGATCCGGGCGCTCACGTCGAGCGCCCCAAACAATGGAAGCGCCTCCCGCACGTGCTTTCGCAGGAACACGCCGCCGCACTCACGATGGCGCCTGCCGCCGCGCTCGGGCGCAACGGGCGGCG
>DATGGK010000063.1:0-43250 GCA_035308565.1 Planctomycetota bacterium
CCGCCGCAGGAGGAATTTTAGCGGCGCGATTCATTGATTGAGTCGTTATTCTAAAACTCCTTCTTCGGCGGAGTCTTCGCCTTCGCGGGCGCCGCCCCATCCAGCGTTTTCGCCAAATCTTCGAATCCATTCCAGCGCGCAAGCTCGGCGGCGCTGCGCTTTTTGCTGTCCTGCTTTTTCGGATCGGCGCCACTCTCCAATAGCAGCGCAACCATTTCCTTGTGCCCCAACCGAGCCGCCCACATCAGCGGCGTCTCCTTCGTTCCCGCCGTGGCCGCATTCACATTTTCTTTCGCGTCGAGCAACGTCTTCGCCAGCTTGAGTTGGTTTCCCGCAGCGGCGCCGTGCAGCGCGCTCCAACCGATATCCGTGTTGTAAGCGGGCTTCGCCTTCAGCACCGCCAGCGCCTTTTCATCGCCCAGCGCTCCCGCGATGGCGAAATCGTTGACGCCGCCTCTTTCCAAGAGCAGCCGCAGCATCTCCAACTGTCCCGAACGCGCCGCCAAATGCAGCGCGGTCCGCCCCGCACTATCCTGCAATTTCGGATCGGCGCCCGCGTCCAGCAGCAGGCCCGCTTCCGTCAGCAATCCCCGCTCCGCCGCGCGATGCAGGCGTGTCTCTCCGCCGGCGAAGGTCTGGTTCACGTTGCCTTTGATCGCCTCGCCAAATTCCTTCGGCTCCAGCAGCGCGTCGATGCGCAGGTTGCGCATGTCAACCTTGACCCCCATCACATACAGGCGCGGGATGAGCGGAATGTCGTTCGGCAGCGGCGAGTTGAGAATGGACGCGCCATCGAGCTCGCATTCGACGCGGTTATCGACGACCGCGATCTTCAGCGCGTGAATTCGCCCTCGCTCGGTCACGTGCCAGTGCCAGAAATTGGGGAATCTCGAGAGATCGTGCTCGGCGATGGCGCCCGGTATCTCCTGGCCCAGCGATAGCGCGAAGACCGTGCGACCGCCCTTGCCGTCGTTGTAATCGTTGAAATGAAAGCGCAGGTAGCGCGGAAAGGCCGCGGGTCCTGGCGCAAAGTCGTCCAGCGTGAAGTTGCAGGTCAGCAGCATCTGCTTCGCGCTTGGGCGAAAGGGCAGATTGAAGTAGTGATCGGTTTTGACGTTTTCGTACAGCTCGTTTTGTTCCGCGATCTTCTTGAGCTGGCCATCGGCGCCCTCGCGCAATTTTTCAGCGCGCAGCGTGATGTCGTCCAGCATCAAATCCGCTGCTTTGGCAAGCGGGCTTTTTAACTTGCCCTTGTGTTCGAGTGCAGCCGGAGTCGCCAGGGCGAGATTCTCGATGGATCCGGGGTTCGGCTGGAAGCCCGGATATTGCTTCAACAGGTCGCTCGCCGCCTGAGCGTTGTTCGAGGCAACAGCCGCGCGGACAAAAATCCGGAGCGCAAGTTCGTTCTCGGGTTTGGCGGCCAGCGCGAACCAGGCATAATCCATCGCCTGCGCGAAATGAGCCTGCTGCACGGCCAGATGCGCCATCCACGTGTCGGTCTGCGGGCTCGAAAGCATGCCCGAGGCCAGCGCGCGGCGGAGTTCCAATTCCGCCAGACTTGGATCGAAATCATAAAGGTTTTTGAAGGCCGTCATGTGCGCATCCCAGCGCGGGTCGCTGGCGATTGCGCCCCACTCCGTAAAATGAGGCTTGTGATACGGGCGCCAGGCCATGCCCAGTTTGCCTTCCGGAACCGTGATGTTTTGCTCGGCCTGGCCGTAACGATGTACGGTGAGCTTTCGCGGCTTGTCCGCGTCGCGCGACAAGTCGTCGTTCACTTTTGCATCGTTGTCGCCGACTTTCAAAATGACATCCAGCACCTTCAACCCGGCCTTCTCGCCCGGCCCTCCTAGGTCCAGTATGTTGACGCTCAGTCCGTGAGGCGGAAGCAGCTCGAGCTCTTTGAGCACCGCGGCACGCAGCGCCTCTGCCTTGCGGTAGCGCTCGGCCAATTCGGGCGAATCGGGCGGCGGCGCTTCGAGCGCCGGGCGTTTTGTGGGAATCGCCCATTGACCTGTATCTTCAGCAGCCGAGTTAAGGTGAGCAACCAAAACCAAACTCAGCAAGAGCAGATATCCGCGCATTGGATCCCCCAAATCGAAAATGCGACTTGATAGGCACCGTAATGCGCGGCGAGACGAAATCAATGTGGAAATACTTCGATTGTGGCGCGCATAATCTGCCACGCGCTCAAAACTCTTCCGCAGGTGGCTTTGGCGGCTTCACAGGCTTCGTCTGCTCCGGCTTATTTTTGTTTTTTGCCGCATTGTTTCCGTCTTCAATCGCTTTCTAAAGAAGCCGACGCCGGCACTGTTGGAGCCGGCCGGATCGAGCATTCTTCGCCATTCGGCGGATTCCTGCTCTTGCGCCACCACTCGACCCTCGCGCCCGCGGGCAAACGGCTGCCCACACCGATTCCCGGCGTGGGCGTCAACACTTACGCGCTTACTCATTTCTGAAATTGGAACGCCTTCAAACGGACGTGCGTTGGCCTTCTACTCTTCGCTCAGGAAACGACGTTGGAGTACCGCAATAACCGGTCAGCTCATGCAACCCACCAGGCGCGATTCAAACTGCGGTGCGTGCAACGCTCTTGAAGAATTTGTTGCCGTTGGGCCGCACGACGTACGATCACTGCTTTGTCCGGCGCTCCTGGTTTCGACATCAAGCCGGGCGGCCACTTTGCGTCGATTCTCGGTGCGCGATCCGCGGTGTATCGTTAGAGTCGTGAATGCGAGACTCTTCTTCCTGACCCTCGTACTGACGGTTCCGCCGGCGACGCTGCGCGCCGCCGAAGGCCGCGTAGCGGCTCCGGATTTCAGCCGCGAGATTCTGCCGATTCTGTCGGAGAACTGCTTTTATTGCCACGGCCCCGATCCAAAAAACCGCAAGGCGGACATGCGGCTCGACGTGGAATCCGACGCGAAAAAAGAACGCGACGACCTCGTTGCGATCATGCCGGGCTCGAGCGCGAAGAGCGAAATGGCAGCGCGCATTTCCTCGCACGATCCCGACACAATCATGCCTCCGCCCAAGTCGAACAAATCGCTGAGCAAAGAGCAGATCGCCTTGATCGCGCGCTGGATCGACTCCGGCGCGAAGTGGGGCGTGCACTGGTCGCTGAGCGAATTGAAACGCCCGGACGTTCCACTTATGGACGGGCCGGTTCCGCAAAATCCCATCGATGCTTTTGTGGCGATGCGCTTGAAGCGCGAAGAGCTTTCGTTTGCGCCAGAAGCGGAGAAGACCGCGCTGCTGCGCCGCGCGACACTTGCGCTGACCGGTTTGCCGCCTTCGCGCGAACGATTAGCGAGCTTTCTCGCGGACACTTCAAACGACGCATACGAAAAGGAAGTCGATCGCCTGCTCGCGTCGAGCGCGTACGGCGAGCGCATGGCGTGGGACTGGATGGAGGCGGCGCGCTACGCGGATTCCAACGGTTATCAAGGCGACGGCGAACGGACGATGTGGCCGTGGCGCGATTGGGTCGTAAAGGCGTTCAACGAGAACATGCCGTACGACCGCTTCACCATAATGCAGCTTGCCGGCGACCAGCTTCCGAATGCCACGCCTGAAGAGAAACTCGCCACTGGATTTTTGCGCAATCACGCCATCAACGGCGAGGGTGGGCGCATCGCCGAGGAAAATCGCGTCGAGTACGTGATGGACATGACCGAAACGACGGCGACGGTGTGGATGGCGATGACGTTTACGTGCTGCCGCTGCCACGATCACAAATTCGATCCGTTCACGCGCCGCGATTATTATTCGCTCTTCGCATTCTTCAATCAGACGCCCGTCGATGGTGGCGGCGGCGACCCGCAAACAAAACCGGCACTGGCCGTTTCGACACCGGAGCAGGACGCCGAGTTGGCGCAGCTTGACAAGCATGTTGTGGAGCTTGACGCTCGCGTGCAAGCGCGCGCGAAAGAGATTGCGCCGAATCAGGACGAGTGGGAACGCAAAGCGCTCGACGGCGCGGGCCCCGCTGAAAAGAACGCGTGGATCGTGCTCGCACCCACGGATGTGAAAGCTGAGAAGCAGACGCTGGCGATACTCAACGACAAATCGGTGCTCGCGAGCGGACCGAACCCGGCCAACGATGCGTACACGTTCTTCGCGCCCGCGCCGCTGAAGAAAATCACGGCTGTGCGCCTGGAAGCGTTGCGGCACGAGAGTATGACAAAGGGCGGACTCGCGCGTTCGGATTCGGGCAACTTTGTGTTGACGAATATCGAAGTGCGCGCGCGAAAAGCCGGCGAAACGGAGGCACACGCGCAGAAAATCGCCTCGGCGAAAGCCAGCTTCGAGCAGAGCGGATTTAAAATCGCGAATGCGTTCGACAACGATCCGAAATCGGGCTGGGCGGTGTGGGAGGGGCGCGCCATCGACCGCGACCACGAAGCGGTCTTCATTCTCGAAAAGCCCGTTGAAGCCGGCGCGGATGCCGGCCTGGTGATTTCGCTGCGCTTCGATTCGCCGCATGTCTCGCACAATCTCGGACATTTCCGCTTGTCGGTCAGCGAAGAGAAGGATCCGCAGCTTGTGCGCGGCAAATTGAATTTGCAAACGATCCTGAGAATTCCCGCGAAGCAGCGCAACGCGGAGCAGGCGAAGGCGGTGACGGAAGCGTTTCACAATGCCGATGATGCGCTGACGAAATTGCAGGCGGAATTGAAGGCGGCAAAGGAGCGGGCCGACGCATTTCGCAAAGCGCTGCCGAAGGTGATGGTGATGGAAGACATGCCCAAGCCGCGCAAGACGCTGATGCTGGAGAAAGGCCTTTACAACAAGACCGGCGAGGAAGTGCACGCGGCCACGCCGGCCAGCCTTCCGCCCATGCCAGCCGACGCGCCGCGCACGCGGCTGGGACTGGCGCGCTGGCTTGTGGCGCGCGAGAATCCGCTGACAGCGCGCGTGACCGTGAATCGCGTCTGGCAGATGTTCTTCGGCGTCGGACTGGTGAAGACCGCCGAAGATTTCGGCGTGAAGGCGGAATTTCCAAAGCACCCGGAGCTGCTCGATTTTCTCGCCGCGGAATTTCGCGATTCGGGCTGGGACATGAAGAAGCTGATCCGCCAGATCGTGACCAGCCGCACCTACCGGCAAAGCTCCCGCGTGCCAGCCCAATTAAAGGAGCGCGACCCCGAGAACCGCCTGCTCGCACGCGGTCCGCGCTTCCGCATGAGCTCATGGATGCTGCGCGACCAGGCGCTCGCCGCAAGCGGCCTGCTGGTGAATAAAATCGGCGGCGCGCCGGTCAAGCCGTACCAGCCGTCCGGCGTGTGGGAGGAAGCGACGTTCGGCAACAAGCGCTACACGCAGGACAAGGGCGAAGCGCTGTACCGCCGCAGCCTCTACACATTCTGGCGGCGCATCGTCGGGCCGGTCGAATTCTTCGACACGCAAGCGCGTTCGACGTGCGTGGTGAAACCCACGCGCACGAATTCACCGCTGCACGCGCTAACGACGCTCAACGACACAACGTTCGTGGAGGCCGCACGAAATCTCGCGGAGCGCGCGGTGAAATGGTCGGCGCAGCAGAATAATGAGCGCGTAAAATTTGTCTTTGAATCGGTGCTCGCTCGCGATGCGCGGCCGGAAGAAGTGGCCGTGCTATTGACTGGAATCGAACGCAGCACAAAGCAATTTGCGGCGAATCATGCGGAGGCGAAGAAATTCATCGCAGTTGGCGAATCGAAGCGTGATGAGAAGATTGATGCGATCGAATTGGCGGCTTGGACGGTGCTGTGTTTGACGGTGTTGAATTTGGATGAGGCGTTGACGCTCGAATAAGGTGTTAGATATGTACGCTGAAATTACTCGTCCGATTACCGAAAGGGAGCGCGACGTACTCCGTAAGCGCCTTGATCGTAAGCCGCAGGCATCATTGACATTCTCGCTTTGGTATCTTTCAATATGGATATGCGCCGCTGCATTCGTAATATTGATCTGGGGACGAGCCGATGTTCTACTCGCAACCGTTATCGGTGGATCGGTTTGTCTTTGTATAATGGCGTGGCTCGCATGGTATTACCTTCATAACAGAAAATGCGACAGATATTTCCGAATGGAAATTGTTCCAAACATCGAGGAAACTCTCCATATTGGAATGGTCTCATCAAAGAAAATATCAGCTACGTCGGTTGTTGTCATTCGAGGATGTGAAGATGATGATGCTTATATTTTCGACGTGGGAGATTCCAAGGCCCTTTTGCTTAAGGGAGTGATGTATTGCTCTTGCAAGGAAGATATGGATGTCGAGTACGTCCGAAGCAGTGCCGGCAAGACCGAGTATGGATTCAGGTTCTGCTCGCAAAAGGTCTGGCCAAATTCCGATTTTGAAATTGTTAGGACAATTGACGGAAAAACCGAAATTGGGGCCTTTTGTTCCGGAAAAGAATTGACACCGATTCAAACCATTGATGCTCAAGAGTGTGTTGAAGAGATTTACTGGAGTTTCGAGGATAAATTGGTCTGCGAGCCTCTGGATGCCGTCTTGAAGAAACTCATGAAGCCAAGACCGGAGAAGAAGCTCTGAAAGTGCGCGTATGAATCCCGTCTGCGACCACGCCATCCACTGCACCCGCCGCGAATTCTTCGGCCGCGGCGCCCTCGGTCTCGGCACCGCCGCGCTCGTGTATCTGCTCGGCCGCGACGGCTTCGCCGACGATACCACGCGCAAGCGCTTCGGCGGCTTGCCGGGCGTGCCGCATTTTGCGCCGAAGGCCAAGCGCGTGATCTACCTCTTCATGAACGGCGCGCCGACGCACGTCGATCTCTTCGACTGGAAGCCGAAGCTTAAAGAATTGCACGGCACGCCCTGCCCGCCATCGTATCTTGGCGACAAGCGCTTCAGCACCATGACGGGCGACCCGAAAGGCAAAGTCATCCTCGCGCCGATCGAGCCGTTCAAGCAGCACGGAAAAAGCGGCGCGTGGGTCAGCGCGTTGATGCCGCACACGGCGCAGATCGCCGACGAGCTGTGCTTCATCAAATCGATGCACACCGAACAGGTCAATCACGCGCCGGCGATTTCATTTTTCCTGAGCGGCGCCGAACAGCCCGGCCGCCCGACAATGGGCGCGTGGCTCGGCTACGGACTTGGCAGCGAAAGCGAGCAGCTTCCGGCGTTCGTGTGCATGACCAGCGTCAGCAAGGGCACGACCTGCGGACAGATTTTCTACGAATTCTATTGGGGCAGCGGCTTTCTGCCGTCGCGTTTTCAAGGCGTAAAATTGCGCGGCAGCGGCGACCCCGTGCCGTACCTGTCGAACCCCGACGGCATGAGCGCCGAGGTCAAGCGCGGCATGTTGGACGATCTGGCGAAGCTCAACGACATGAAGCTGCGCGATTTCGGCGATCCTGAAATCGCCACGCGCATCGCTCAATACGAAATGGCGTACCGCATGCAAAGCAGCGTGCCGGAACTGGCCGATCTGTCGAAGGAGCCGAAGGATGTGCTCGACAGCTACGGCCCCGCGGTCAAGGAAGCCGGCACGTTCGCGCACAACTGCCTGATGGCGCGCCGCCTGATCGAGCGCGGCTCGCGATTCGTGCAGCTCATGCACGCCGGCTGGGACCAGCACAACTCGCTCACGACCGAATTGTATACACAATGCAAGGACACCGATCAGCCGAGCGCGGCGTTGGTGAAGGACCTCAAGCGGCTTGGCCTGCTTGACGATACGCTGGTGATTTGGGGCGGCGAATTCGGGCGCACGCCGTTCATTCAAGGCAATTTGAACGAACGTGCGCGCTGGGGGCGCGACCACCATCCGTACGTGTTCACGCTGTGGATGGCCGGCGGCGGCGTCAAGCCCGGCTTGACCTACGGCGAATCCGACGATCTCGGTTTCAATCCGGCGGCGAATCCGGTTCACGTCCACGATTTTCAGGCCACCGTCCTGCACTTGCTGGGCATCGACCACACGCGCCTGACGTACAAGTTTCAGGGCCGCGATTTCCGGCTGACGGATGTGCATGGGGAAGTGGTGAAGGGCGCATTGGCATAAAGCACGCCGCATCCGCGTTCGTGTCGATGCGAAAGTGCTTACACCCGCTCCAGTTTCACCGGCACCGTTTGTTTCGATGCAAATTGCGCGACGTAAATACTGCCCTCGCCGTCGATTGTCAAATCGTGCGGATGGATGAAGATGTCTTCCTGATGGCGCATCGGTTTGAGTTTGCCGTCGTCGCCGTACACGGGCGGCGTGCCGGCCACATTGGACAGGACGCGCATGTCCTTATCGAGAATGGACAGGAATCCGCGGCTCTCTTTATCCTTTGGCCAATTGTCGCCCAAATGCGCCACATAGAAGCGGCCATCGTGCAACCGTATCTGGCGCGGGTTGCCGCCGGGCATGTCGAATTGCGCGAGCTTTTTTCCGTCGAGCGACAGGCGCAGAATGTACTGCTGATCGCTCATCGCAATCAGCAGCGTCGGATTCTTTTCGTCGCGGGTATCGGCCATGCCGCCGTGCGGACCCCAATGGACAATGCCGCCCTCGGCGCCGCCAAAAATCTTGAGGAACTTTCCTGCCGCGTCAAAGTGCTGAATGTAATCGCGGCCATAACCGTCGAGGATAAAGAATTCTCCGGTGGGTAAGTGCAGCGTCCACGAAGGATGGTACTGATCTTCTTTATCGTACTTGCCCGAATCCTTCGGCCAGCCCCATTCGTCGAGCACTTTTCCATCCAACGTGGTCTTTGCAACCTTGTGAGTCTTCAAATCCGTGATGAAGAGCACCTGCCGCTCTCCGTCGGAAACAATGGAAAGGCCGTGCGCGCCGGGAAAAGCCGTGCCCCATTTGTGAACGAGACGTCCTTTCGTGTCATAGACGATGACGTTGTTCTTCACGTGGTCGGTGAGAAGAATGATGTGACCGTCGCGATCTTGAACTAAACCGTGGCAGTTGTTGACAGGCGTCTCAGCATCCAGCGCGCCCCACCCCGGAACCACGCGATAGCGAAAGTCGCCTTGGCCGAGCACAGGCCGATCATCGGCGCGAAGGATGCTAAACGGCGCCGCTCCGGCAACCACAACAGCGGATTTGAGGAAACTGCGGCGCGAGGGTTGCATTCGCGGGGGCTCCTTTGCTGAATGACAAACTCAAAGCAAACTACGGACATTTTGAGATTTGTCCAGTGGGCAACACGCGTCGGTAAGGGATTAGAAAGCGTGGACAATGCTCGATATTGGGTAAACTCGTCGCCTTGTGCCTTTTAATTTTTTTGCCGTCTGTCTTCGCAAATTCGCGTCTATAATGGATGCTCGAATTCGCGATACGCCGTCGGTGTGGCATGCCCGCGCGAGGACTGTCATGCGCGCCGCTTACCGCGGAATTTCCGGGAGTGGACGATCAGCGAAATCTGCGACAAAAAGGTGGAACTTTTAGGGGGGTGGGTATAATCGATGTCGCCTGAAAACTCTCCAGGAAGGCAACTCATGAAACGATCTTTTGGCTGGGCCAATTTGCGCGCCGCTGGCTTCCTTCTGCTACTGACATACGTTTGCTCTGCGCGTGCCGCGGAGGAACCGAACTGCAGCATTGCATATAGAAGTTCCGCGTCTTGTATGATTGGCTTCCTGCTTCAAGCGTGAAGCGCTTTTCCAATTTCTTGACATGTGCGTTTGAACGGGGAACCCAAAATATGAAATGGCTAATAAGTGAATTGCGCATTTCGCTCAGCTTCGTGCTGCTAACCGTTGCCCTAGCTCGAGCAACGGACGCCAGTCTGGTTGCGCATTGGACTTTTGACGAGACCAGTGGCACATCGATCTTGGATTCATCAGGCAACGGACACACTGGCACGCTGATGAACGGAACAGCGCGCGCCGCCGGCATTATCGGAACCGGTGCGCTGTACTTCGATGGAATCGACGACTATGTCACGCTCGGAATGTCGGATCAGCCCGTCCCTTGGACGGCTGCAGTGTGGGTCAAACGCGAACCGGTTTCCGGGCCATCCGCGGGAATTCTATCCAGAAATTCAGTGAGTGAACTGAAACTCGAACAATACTATTATCTGAGAAAGCTCGGCCTTACTAGTGCGGGGGGCAGCACTAACTCAACACTCAATTACGCGGCGCCGGCAGATACCTGGGTTCATGTCGCATTTGTTGCCACTAGCGCGGGCACCTCGTTGTACATAAACGGCAATTTCGTCGACTCGTCGACGCAAACTTTTGCCCTGCCTCTCGATTGGATCGGCCATTCCACTGAGCCAATGAAGGGCTGGCTTGACGATCTTTATGTGTACAATCGAGCGCTGTCACCTGGCGAGATTCAAGGGTTAATTCCGCAACTTCCACCACAGGCACTTGCGGATGGATACGCGGTACAAAAGAATACTACCGCGAGCATAAGCGCGGCGACAGGCGTATTAGCCAACGATATTGAATATAATAGCGGTACTATGACAGCCGTGCGCGATACGGATGTCTCGCATGGTACTGTTACGCTTAGCGCAAACGGCGCATTTACGTACACACCGACGGTGGGCTATACAGGCCCGGATTCGTTTACATATCACGTGGTGGATTCTTTGAATCAAAACTCTGCTCCGGCGAAAGTATCAATTCAAGTTGACACAATAACGAACGGATTGATCGCTTATTATGCGTTAGACGAGGGTTCCGGGAGCATTGCGAACGATTATTCGGGTAATGGAAAGGCTGGGACGCTTGCAAATGGCCCTGCTTGGACAGCAGGTACGCGCGGTGGCGCTCTGAACTTCGATGGGGTTGACGATAGTGTTTTGCTGCCCGATGGCCTGATCCACGACTACACGACCAGTTCGATTGCCCTATGGTTTAAGACTGCCGTACCCGGAATCATTGTGTGGCAGGATACGGGTGCGGGCACACAGGCGGGCTATGTGCCGAATTTCTACGTGGGATCTGACGGTAAGTTAAGGGGCGCATACTGGTGCGGTACGACGAACCCGCTTGCGACTTCAACTGTCGTTACAGACAATCTTTGGCACCATGCCGTGCTCACCGGAGCAGTGAATACACAATCACTCTATCTTGATGGAAAATTGATTGGAACCTTGAGCGGAACAATTGATCACGGAGTGGCCATCAAAAATCGCCTTGGTTCCGGCGTAGTCAATGGTTGGACAGCATCTCCGTCAAATCCATTTTTCACGGGTACTTTGGACGACGTTCGATTCTATAACCGTGCACTGTCACTTAGCGAAGTGCAAACATTGTCGTACCAACCGCCGGTCGCCGCAAACGATACCTATGGCGCAGCCGCCGGGCAACAATTGAGCGTCGCCGCTCCGGGCGTTTTGTCGAATGACACTGCATTTGGCGGTACTACCCTGTCCAGCGCGGTGCCGGATACAAATGTCTCGCATGGTACCCTATCCCTCAATGCGAACGGGTCGTTTGTCTATACAGCCTTCAATGGGTATTCTGGAGCCGACACTTTTACATACCACGCCGTGGATAGCCAAAACGGCGTGTCGTCGAGCGCAACCGTAACGATCAATGTGATCAATCTGACGGTTACTTCCGCAGTTCCGGCAATTGGCGCGCCTGGACAACAAGTGCCTAATGTGACAATAAGTGGATCCGGATTCAACACGGACTCCGTTCAGTTGAAGAAAGGTGCGGCGGTAATTAATGGCGGTAATGTGCGAGTCAATTCCAGTTCGCAAATGCTCGTCGATTTCAATCTGGCCGGCGCGTCGGAGGGAGTTTACGACGTCGTTGTCGTGAATCCCGCCACCGGCGCCACCGCCACTCTGTCCGCCGCATTTACCGTTCAGTATCCCTCCTTTAACATCACCGCCATGACCCCCGCGCCGGCGTCCGTGCAAACGTCGGCAGTGAGTTCGATTCTGCTGACTTGCAACCAAGCGCTCAACCCGCTGACGGTGAACGCCAATTCAGTGAAGGTCACGCGCGCCGGCCCGGATGGGATTCTTGATACGGCGGACGATGTGGCGGTGACGCCCACATCGATTACGGTCGTCAATTCAAATCAAATTCAGATCGGTTTGCCGACGCAGGCGAATGTCACCGAAAAGTACCGCGTCACGCTGCTGTCCGACGGCACCGCGCCGCCGCCTACCACGACACTCCCCACTATTGGGCTGCCGGTTGAAGTGCAGGTCATCGACATGGATGGCGATGGCATTCCGGACCTCGTTGTCGGCAGCAATTCGGGACTTCCGACGGCTGTATTTCACAAAGGACTTGGCAACGGGCAATTTAGTTCTACCTATACTGCCGCGACCGATTGGAATCAGGCTACGTACTGCCTCTTCGTCGCCGATTTCAACAAAGACGGCAAACCGGACATCGTTCAAGGCAGCAATGGCGCCAGCAGCAACGCGCCGGTGGTGCTGAACGCGACCACAACGCCCGGCTCATTTTCATTCGTGGCCAATCAGAATTTTACCATGGGTTCCAACGACAATTGTGTGCGCGGATTCGATTTGAACAACGATGGTTTGCCCGATTTGATTTCGAGCAACCAGGCGAGCGGAAACGTGGGCGTGCGCCTAAACACAACCACGCCTGGCAGCAATACTCTTTCATTCGGGGCGCACACCACGTTCGCGACCGGCAGCACATGCCGCTTCGTCACGGTCGGCGATATTAATGGCGACGGCAAGCCGGATATCGTCAGTTGCAATTATGGCGTGCCGTCGGTGAGCGTGCTGTTGAATACGATGGGCACCGGCGCGACAACGCCCACCTTCCTGAATGCCGTCAATTTTACCACTGACACGCAGCCGAACAGCGTTGAGTTGGCAGATATTAATGGAGACGGGAAGCTGGACATCATCGTACCGTGCTTCAATGTCAATAAAGTCGATGTATTCTTAAATACAACTCCAACAAATTCCACGACGCCGACGTTTTCGCAAAAATATACCTTCGCGGTCGGCACAGGCGCGTCATATGTGTCCGCGTTCGACGTGGATGGCGACGGCAAGCCGGACATTCTTTGCGCCAATGAAACCACCAACGATATCGCCCTGTTGATCAATACAACTCCGGCTTTCAGCAGCACGCCGACGTTTGCACAGGCGGTTAAATACACCGTCGGCAGCCGGCCAGTTGCGGTGAAAGGCGCGGACCTCACCGGAACGGGAAAGCGCGGTTTCGTCTGCTGCAATTACAATTCGAATACGATCACGGTTGTTTATCCATTTTCAGCGTCGATACAAAACACAACCGGCGTCAACCTCGATGGCGAATTTGGGGGCGCTTTTCCGAGCGGCGCGGGATTCCAGGGCGGCAACTTCACGACGACTTTTGAAGTGGACCTGACTCCGACCACGACAGTCGTCACGGCACCGGCGCCGATTGTCTATGGCACGTCCAGCGAGGCGCTGACTGCGTCGGTCAGCGGCGGGCCGATTCAAAACATAAACGTGGGCAGCGTGACGTTTCAACTCACGAACGCCTCCGGAAACGTCGGTTCGGCCGTTACCGCGAATGTGACGCTGAGCCAGGCGAACGCCAATTATGCCATTCCGTCGGGAACGCCGGTTGGAACCTATACAGTTGTCGCGACGTACAACGGCAGCGGTGCGTATGCGGGAAGCAGCGACAATTCGCAGAAACTCTCGATCACTCCGGCGGCGTTGTCGGCGACGCCCAATCCGGCCTCGCGCGCGTATGGCGCGGCAAATCCGGCGTTCAGCGGGGCGATCTCCGGCATCAAGTACAGCGACAACATCACGGCGACTTATTCCACGACCGCAGTGCCGGTCAGCGCCATTGGGCCATATGCGATCGTGCCGGCGCTGGTTGATCCCGGCGGAAGGCTTGGCAATTACACCGTCTCGCTCAACAACGGCACGCTGACCGTGTCGCAGGCGGCGTTGTCCGTGATCGGCGCGCCGGCGACGCGCGCGTACGGCGCGGCCAATCCGGCGTTTACGGGCACGATCACCGGCATCGAGAACAGCGACAACATCACCGCGACGTATTCGACCAGTGCAACGGTGCTGAGCACAGTGGGAACGTATGCCATCGTTCCGGCGCTTGTGGATCCCGGCAACAAACTTACGAATTACAACATTACGTCCACGAACGGGACGCTCACGATCACGAAAGCGGGATTATCCGCGGCGGCGTTGAACGCATCGCGGACGTATGGAGCGGCGAATCCAACGTTCAGCGGAATTCTCTCTGGCGTTTTGAACGGCGACAATATTCTTGCGGTGTATGGCACCACCGCAACGCCGGGCAGCCCCGTCGGTAGTTATTCCATCGTGCCGTCGCTGCTCGATCCCGATTCGAAATTGGGCAACTACACGGTGAATCTTTCCAATGGCACGCTGACTATCGGCAAGGCAAATTTGTCCGTCGTCGCCGACAATTTGTCGCGCACCTACGGCGCAGCGAATCCCACCCTGACCGGCGTCATCACCGGCATTCAAAACAGCGACAACATTTCAGCGACGTATGCGACGAGCGCGACGGCGTTAAGCGTTGTTGGCAACTATACAATTGTGCCGACGCTCGCCGACCCGGGCAACAAGCTGGGCAATTACACGGTGACATCCACGAATGGAATGCTGGCCGTCAAGCCTGCGGCGCTGGTCGTCACACCGTTGGATGTGTCGCGCGTGTACGGGCTGCCCAATCCGGCGCTCAGCGGCGATGTGAGCGGGATTCAGAATGGCGACAATATCACCGCGGACTTTTCGACAACCGCGACGGCGGCGAGTAACGCCGGCGCGTATCCGATTAACGCGACGCTCGACGACCCAGACAGCAAGCTGAGCAATTATGCCGTGACACTCAACATGGGGACGTTGACGGTGAACAAATCGACTCCGGCGATCACATGGCCGGCGCCGGCGGGGATTGTTGCGGGCAACCCGCTTGATTCAACGCAACTGAATGCGAGCGCGCAGGACGCCAACAGCGCCGCGCCGTTGACGGGCACATTCGCGTACCAGCCGGACATTGGCGCATTGCTCGCCCCCGGTTTGCAGGAGACGCTCAGCGCGACGTTCACGCCCGACGATGCAACGAACTACACAACCGCAACCGCGCAGCAAACGATTGACGTGGCGCCCGCAATTCCGCCGGCGATCACCAGCGCGCTCAACGCAACGACGGCGATCAACGCGGCGTTCGCGTACACGATCACCGCGGACGGCAGCGCGCCGCTGGCATTCGGCGCGAGCGGCCTGCCCGCCGGATTGGCGCTCACCGGCGCGGACATCAGTGGCAATCCGACGGCCAGCGGCGTGTTCAACGTGACGCTGACCGCGGCGAATTACGGCGGGAGCGACTCGAAGATTCTGAAGCTCACCGTCATCGGCGGCGGTACGAATCATGCGCCGGCGTTCACTTCGCCGCCGACAGTGTCAGCGAATCCGGCGGTTGTGGGAGATACGCTGTCATTCGCCGCACAAGCGACGGACGCTGACGGCGATGCGCTGGATTACAATTGGGATTTCGGCGACGGAACAGCGGCGGATGGTGCGAGCGTTTCGAAAATCTTTGCTGCGCCGGGCGTGTACGTCGTGACGGTGACGGTGTCCGACGGCCAAGCCAGCGCGACGCAAAGCGTTGATTTGGTCGTCAACGCGCAAGCATCGCAAGACACGTTCGCGGTGACGAAGATCAAACTTGGGTTCAGCTTTACAAAAAGCGGCAACGATAACTTGTCACTGTCAGGACAAATTCCGCTGCCACCGGGATTTTTCCCAGCGGGAAAAGTCGTGCGGATTCTCATTGGCGGATTCGACACGAGCGTGACGCTGAGCGACAAAGGAACGTCGGCCGACAAGTCGTTCTCACTGCGCTCAAAAAATGGTAGTACGACGGCGAGCTTTTCCTTCGCGGCAAAGAACCGGAACCTCTTCGCGCCGCTGCAAGGGCTGGGCTTCAGCAAGACAGCATCGAATCCCGCCTTGAATTTTCCCGTGATCGTGGTGCTGGACGGCACCTCGCACTTTGCAAATCCGACGCTTGTTTACACGGTGAAAGTGAACCGACTGGGACCGCAAAGTGGAAGCGGAAAGCACTGACGCGGCACGGCCCGCGCCATGAGGCCCCACGCGCGGTCGAACTTTTCGGGCGACCGCGGAGCAGGTCCTGAAATCACGCGCTGCCCGTGTTGGCGGGCTTCAAGCCAAGCGTGAGAATTGACGTGGAGTATCGGCGGGTAAATAGAGCAACACCGCTCTTGTAAATGCGCGCTCGGTTAGGAACCTATCCAGCACGGCGTGCAGTTTCACGCCAGATGCGTCTCAACAAACCACAGCTTTTCGTCCACACCACGCGAGATTTCGGTGAAGACATCGGCGGTCGTTTTGTCGCCGAGTTTGTCGGCTTCGTCGATGGCACGGCGAACGCGCGCACCAAACGCTGCCAGCGCCGTCGAGAGCGTCGCGACGTGATCGGCGCCGGATGAAATCGCGCGCGGATATTCCGGAAGCTCCGAACGCTGCGACGCGACACGAATGGTTCCTTCCGCCGCTCCGCCAAGCTGCATGATCCCCTCTGCGATCAGGTCCGCATGTTCCGCGGCGGCAGTGGCGACTTCGTCGAAGAGCCTGTGCAGCGAAATAAAGTTCGGCACTTTGACATTCCAGTGTGCCTGTTTCGCCTGAACCATTAGATCGATCGAATCGGCGAGTCGCTGATTAAGCAGCTCCACGCAGGCGGCCCGCGTCTTTTCGGGGAGATCGTTTTTCGTTTTGTACATGATTTTTTTCCGTGTGTTCAAGCTTTCGCATCGATGCCGTGATTCCCCTTTAGTCAACGAGCGATGCACACTCTCCGACTGGACACGACCAAATTGGAGATTCGAATCCGAATCCGAATTATTTTGAATCCACTGTCCACCCCTCGACCATATTCGCCCAGTCTGGCATCGGGACGAATTTCGAACCCTCAATAATTAGGAGAATCCCATGCCCATCGCGACGAAAGACGCCAAGCAACCCAAATCGCTGCCGCCGCCGAACAGCGATTTCTACGACCTCGCCTCCACGCTCAGCGCCGACGAGCAGGCGTTGGTAAAACAAATCCGCGCGTTTATGGAGGCGAAAGTCGCGCCCCGCGGATGAAATTGAACGAACGTCTTTCAATGGCCGTCCATTACGCGACCAGAGTGCCGATTCTGACTCTTCAAAAGTTGCCTGTCTTTGTGCCTGAAGGCGAGGCGGGCTTGTCGTCCGTCGAAAACACCGGCATCGCCGGATCGCCGAAGATCTGCTCGGTCTTGCTCAGGTCGGCGTAAAATCCGCCGCCCTTCGCATACGCCCACTGCTGCGTCTTCAAGAGCGCGTCGCCCCAACGCATTCCGCTCACATTTGAATTCTTTAGGAGCTGGTTCATGAATTCGACCGACGCACCCGCCGTCAAATATGTAGACGATGCGATAGACGCTGAAATGCCGCCTTGCGGCTGCGTCAGTGCCTGAATCGCGATGCTTTTGTAATCCGTCACGTTCCGGGCCATCCAGTTAGCCGTGCATGTCGCTTGCAGCAATATTGTGTTTCCAATCCACTCTTGAACTTTGTCCGTGTCGAGAATCCTTGGATCGTCTTTGCCGAGGCGCAACGCATTGCCATGGCCGGAGTACATCAGCAAATCCGCCGCGCCGTTCGCCGCAGTCTTCAGCGCGGCGGTAATATCCGCGGGGTTGTTCGATGTCGTTCCCAGATAATTGCGTTGCCATGCCATTTCTGGATGAGCCAAGGCGACCTCATCCAGGAGCGCTCCGAAGTCGCCGGCCGAAGGATCGGTGCGATCCGCAATCGCATGTACTCGAATGCCCGAACTCGCGATTCCCTTGTACGCCAAAACGTGATTGACCGCGACGCTCAGTTCGTTCGCCGAGTTAACCGGCAAGCGCCCTACCGCCACTTCTGGAAAACCGCGGCCCAGATCGCCATACATCGAATCCGATGTCGCTTGCGACCAGAAACTTGTCGAAACGAGGAATGTCGGGCACAGCGGATTGACATTCTGTCCCGTGAAGTTGCGGTAGTCGTAAGTCGTGCGGCCGACCAGCAGAACATACCGTGGACGCACCGAACGTACCGCGCTCTGAATGCCAGCCGGGCCATATCGCCCAAAGGCGTAATAGTCGAATACTTGTTCCTGGTCGGCGAACGACGCGCGCAAACCTTCCTTCGAGTGTTGCTCCAACAACGGCTGCACGGCTCCACCGAATTCAGCCGGACCAACCGCAATATATGAACTGCCGGCTTTGAGCGGCTTGACCGACCGCATGCCCAACGCTTGGGGAACGATTTCCTGACCAACTGGCACGACCCAAAATTGCCCCGTGCCGCCCGCCGCCGCATTGAAACGCAGCGCGTATGTGCCATCGGCCTGCGCCTTAGTCTGATAGGGAACCAGCACCGCCCGGTCCGGGAAGCGTACGTCCACAACCCATGCGTCGGCACTCGGAACGTTTCGCAGTTCATAAAGCGTGCTCGCTGGGCCGGAATGGAAGATCGTCACGGGCCGCGAGCCGTCCAGTGCGCGTGTGTACGCCATCGTCAGGGAATGCAAAAGTGCGATCTGTGTATCGACGCCCACAATCTCCGGTGTCGCCAAATCGACGCGATTGCCGCCGTTCTTTAAAACGCCTGCGGCAATCGCAAAGTTGAATTGCATCATCTTGCCGCCGCCGCTCCACAGGGCTTGTCCCACCGGCTGGCCGTTGACCAGTACCTGTAGAGTGTGATCCGGCGTCACAGTATTGGATTGCGTCAAACTCCACAAATTCACGGTGAGTGTCGCTGCGCCACCGTTAGCAAAGGGAGTGTCAATTGTAAATGGCTGCGTTGTCCCTCCAGTCAGATATTGAGATGAAAACCAAGGCGCAAAGGTATAGGGGCGAAAATCGAAATCGAAGTACACGTCATGATAGTTGGTCATCGCCGCCGCCGTCGCCTCGCCGCTGACCGGCGTCGTGCCGTCAAAGAGGCCCTGACTACGAATCGCCGTGCCAGCCAAGGTCCGCGTGCTGATGTTTCGCACAAACAGCGCATCTTTATCCGTGTACTCGTCCTGATATCCCGCGCCAAAAACTATCAGTCCGTCAGACGCGAGCGCCAAGGGTGTCAGCGTCCGCCCTTCGCGTTCAACGACACAATGTCCAATATCAAATCCTGCCGGCAGTGTCGCCTTTGGAATTTTCAATACTCCCGATTCGCTGTAGACAAACTTCGCGGCCACATACGCGCCTGACGCGCTCGTGCCATTCCCGGAATACCAGCGCTGCGCGACGTTGATCGGAACAGGAGCATCATCCTTTGGCAGCGGTCGCGAGTTTGAAATTTCAATGCCGGATGCGTGGCCCAACGAGCGTCGCCCGACAGCCGACTCGTAGACAGCGCTTAGAGCCCGCGTCCGAATTGCGTCGGCCGCAGCGGCAACGCTGCAACCCGCTGCGCCAACACCTTCTGGCGAGATGCGCGTCGCATTCAAGTCTACGTTTGAATCCACATCGACCGGTCCCGCCAACTTCGCATGTGCTTCCTTAAAGCCGTTGATGCTGACACTCTCCAGTTTGTATTCGTATGCGCCCGGAACAGCCCAGTCGTATACGCTGTAGCGCTTGAACTCGGGGCTGGTGATGCGGCCTGCAATCAAACTTGGGTTGACACGCATCCACGTACCAGGCGCGCCATTCGTTTTTATGCGCCGAAAAAGATTAAAGCCCGCGTTCTGAAATTCCGAGAATGCACTCCACGTAATGAGCACGCCGGCTCCTTCCGCCTGCGCGGAAAAATCCGCGAGAGTGACTGGAGTCACGCCGCTGCTCAAATCAAGTCTCAGCAAGAATCCACCAAAACCTGTTCCGTCGTATGTCCCCAGTCCTCCGACACCGGCGTCGCTGCTGCCCAGCGTTCCGGCCACGTAAACGCCCGCCGTGTTCACTGCGACGCCATAGGCGCTATCAGAACCACTGCCGCCAAATTTCTGAATGCCGCTGGAAGAGAAGCCGAAGCTGTTTATTCCAGTGCCAGTCACCGGGTCCAATGCAACGACGAACGCGTCGGTCCCGCCCGATGTGCCCACGTGAGCCCCGCTGCCACCGATAGCGAAATCAGTGCTGATCAGTTGTCCGACGACATAGAGCGCTGATGCGTTGCCCGCAATCCCGAACGCCGAATCCCCCAAAGACCCACCGAGCTTTTGGATGCCGCTGGCCGAAACACCGAAAGACGTTCGTGGAGCACCTGTCGTCGCATCCAGCGCGATCACGAAACCGCTGTTCACCAGCCCCGGACCGGTAATTGTGGGATTCGCGCCAATTCGCCACGTGGTGCTGTTTGAATTACCAGTCACGAAAACAGTCGAACCGTTTACAACAACTCCCAGTCCCGCATCAGTGCCCGAACCGCCAAACGTCTGTATGCCGCTCCCGGAAATTCCGAAAGTGAGCACCGCGGCGCCGGTCGTCGCATCCAACGCAATGACAAACGTATGGCCGTTTGTAGCGTTGACGGATGTTCCAGTCCCTCCAAGGGTCGCGTTGGTAGAATTATTAGTACCTGTCACATAAACCGTGGTACCGCTGACCGCGATGCCAGCCGCGCTATCGCTGTTTGATCCCCCAAATTTCTGAATTCCGCTTCCGCTCAAGCCAAAGCTCGTTTTTGGCGCACCAGTTACCGGATCCAACGCGATCACACACGCATCGATGCCGGATGTTGTGACGGTAGCCGTGCTGTTTCCCACTCGGACCGTACCGACGATCGAACCACACACGTAAAGCGTGGAATTCGTACAGACGATGCCGGCGCCTCCAGGTTGCACATCCAAGGTCGGATCGCCAAAAATCTGGATCCCCGTGCCGGAGATTCCAAAACTTGTCTTAGGCGCACCGGTCGCCGCGTCCAAAGCCAGGACAAATCCATATTGCGATCCAAATCCTCCAATGAGGGGGCCTGAATTTCCAATCTGCGCTTCCGTGCCGGCGACACCCGTAACGTAAACGGTGCTTCCATCCGGCGAGACTGCTACCGCCTGCGCGGTGTCGCTCGCCCTCCCGCCGAAAACCTGTGTCCAACCGTACGAAGCATCCGCGTTGTAGCGTGTCACAAAAACGTCCGCGCCGTTGTTCGGCGTTTTGATATCCGTCCCCGTGTCTCGATTGAAATCGACTGTGCCCGTAAAACTGCCGGCCACGTATTTGTTGCCCGCCGCGTCCAGCGCTACCGCTTTCACTGAATTGGTTGAATTCAGCGTTCCCGCTTGGACAACGGGCGGTGTCGCCGTGGCGTCGGCGAGTACCACTATCGTCAACGGCGCCTGTATCGCTCCGCCTGAATATCCTGCGCCTAATGTTATGGTATAAGTGCCCACTGCGGGAGGCGTGCCGCTCAGCATTCCATTTCCTGAATTAAATGAAAGCCACGCGGGCAGATTGGATGCTGCTAAAAACGTGGGCATAGCGCCGGTTGTGGTAAGTGCGTAACTGAAAGGCTTGTTCACTGCTGTGCCCACCGTCAACGGGCTGCTAATGGCCGGAATAGCAATAGCGCCCGTTGCGGCGTCCAATGGCATCACGAAGGATGAGGAAACCGTTGCATCGTATGGACCAAATCCGCCCACTCCGACACGGCTGCTGCCAGCAGCACCGGCGACCCAGAGTGACGAGCCATTCAATACCATTCCACAACCAGCTTCGGTTTGACCACCGCCAATAAGCTGAATGCCGCTGGATAAGAGACCGAAGTTGCCGTTGGGCAAGCCTGTCACAGCGTCGAGCGCAACCACGCACGCATCAAGCCCGCCGATTCGGGGGACAGTGGGTCCTGCGCCGCCAATTTGCATGGAGGCACCAGCCGTATAGCCGGACGCGTAAACCGTGGTCGCTGAGAGCGCAATATTCAAAGCGCCGCCGCCGCCGCTGAATGTTTGAATACCGCTGGCGTTGGGTCCGAAGTTCGTCTTCGCGGCACCGCTCGTCGCATCCAGTTCAAGAACGAACCCACCCGAAGCGGTTCCCGGAGCGATTGGCCCAGTCCCGCCAATCTTCGCGTTGCCGGCTGCGTAGTTCCCGGCCACGTAGAGCGTCGAACCGTTTAACGCGAGGGCATACGCAACTTCCGAATTTGTTCCGGCAAATGTTTGAATGCCACTCGACGACAGCCCGAAGCTCGATACCGCCGCGCCTGTCGCGGCGTCCAACGCCATGATGTATGCATCGAGGTTTGCAACTTGGCTTATGGAAGGTCCTGCTCCGCCAATCCGCACGGTGCTGCTGTTAAACGACCCGCACGCGTATATCTTGCCATTGCCAGCGACCAGCGCGTACACAACGTCCGAAGACGTTCCGCCGAAAGTCTGCACGCCGCTTGAGGACAGGCCGAAGGATGTAAGTGGAGCGCCTGTGGTAGGATCAAGCGCCAGGACAAAACCGTCTCTGCCGCCAACGGGACTTACCGCAACGCCTGATCCGCCCACCTGCGCGCCGACGCTCGTAAATGCTCCGCCCAAATACAGGGTAGTGGCCGTCACAGCCAGCGCGTTTGCCATGTCGCTTCCTGTGCCGCCAAAGATCTGAACACCGCTTCCCGCAATTCCGAAACCGCTCTTGGCTGATCCCGTCGCAGCGTCCAACGCAAGCACGAATGCATTCTGTGCCCCGATTGCGGAAATGATTGGTCCGCTCGTGCCGATGCGCGCGTCGATGCTCGATACCGAACCTGCCAGATAAACTGTCATCCCATCCGGCGAAAGAGCCACTGCATTGCCTACTTCGCCGCTGCTGCCGCCAAATGTCTGAGTCCAACCATAACTGCCGTTCGCGTTGATGCGCGTCACAAACGCATTGTTGGCAGAGGGCGGCGCGAGTTTGGGATCAATGCCCAAACCGAGGTTGAAATCGACGGCGCCCTGAAAAAATCCCGTCACGTAGAGGTTGCCAGCAGGGTCGAGCGCCAGTGCCTGTCCGGGCCCGCTTACATCGTTCATATTGCCCTGAATGATCGGTAGAAACGCCCGGATATCGTCCCCCAGCATACTGATGGTCAACACAGCGTTGACTACGCCTGCGGGCGTGGTTGCCGACAACTGAACCAGATAAACGCCGGCCGCTGTAACCGTGCCGGAAATTGCGCCGGTCTGCGAGTTCAAATTCAGGCCCGCGGGAAGATTCGCCGCGCTGAAGTTCGTCGCAGTCGGGACGGCGGTTGCCGAATAATTGTACGGCAAATTTACTCCACCAACTGTAAAGAGCGGACTGGTGATCAGCGGCATTGCAGTGGTGCCGTCGTTTGGATTGAGCGCCAGCATAAAACTGCTCCCGCCGCCTATGTATCCGCCTGTACCCACTCGCGCATTTGTGCTGCCCACCGATCCGCCCACGTACAACGTTGACTGCGTCAATACTACTCCGCTGGCGATTTCGTCCGACGTGCCGCTGATCGTCTGAATGCCGCTGGACGCCACACCAAAGCTGGTCTTCGCCAAGCCTGTTGTGCTATCCAATGCAACAATGAACGCATCGTTTCTACCGCTCGTCCCCACTACTTTTACGCTCGGACCAGCGCCGCCGATTTGAAGCAGGGGTGCCGCAAACTGCCCCACCGCATACACGCCGGAGTCGTTCGCGGCCAATCCGAGCGCAATGTTTCGCCCATTCGCTCCTGCAATCGTCTGAATCCCACCTCCGCCCAACCCGAAGCCGCTCTTAGCCTGGCCGCTGCTGGCATCCAGTGCGATGACAAACGCGTCCGAAAAACCGATGCTTGTTACGCCTACGCCGGGGCCGGTGCCGCCAATTTGAGCATTTGTGCTACTGAACGATCCCGCCGCAAAGAGTGTAGAACCATTCAGCGCCAGCGCATTGAGCGTGTCGGTTGAAGTTCCACCGAATTCCTGTATTCCGCTGGACGAAAGTCCAAACACAGTTTGAGCCGACCCATCGCTGACTTTAAGCGCAACGATAAATCCTTTCTGGCCGCCCGTGGATGTGACCGTTGGACCCGCCCCGCCAATTTGAACACTGCCGACAAAACTGCCGCCGAGATAAACGGTGCTCGCACTGAGCGCGATTGCCAGCCCGGTGTCGCTGTTCGTGCCGCCGAACTTCTGAATTCCAGACGACGCTAATCCAAACGAATTAAGCGCAGCACCGGTTGTCGCATTCAATGCAATGACGAACACGTCGGTGCCGCCAGCCGTCGCTACGCTCGGTCCGGCATTGCCAATTTTCGCGTCGGTGCTCGCAAACGTGCCGGTGACATACAAGACTCCCCCGCCTACTGCCAACGCATTGGCTGTATCGCTGCCGGAGCCGCCAAAAATCTGGACTCCGCTCCCCGCAAGCCCAAAGGTGGACAATGGTGCGCCGCTGGAGGCATCCAGCGCGATGACAAAGGCGTCGTTCGAACCGCTGGTTCCAATGGGCGGTCCAGCACCTCCTATCTTCGCGTCCGCGCTATTGAAAAAACCTGTCACGTACACAGCAGCGCTGGAAACGACCACCGACACGCCAATATCGTCTCCCGAGCCGCCAAATGTCTGAGTCCATGCGTATGACCCGTCCGCGTTGAAACGCGTGACAAATGCGTCCGAACCACCGGCAGAAGTCTTGGCATCGACGCCCACGCCGGGATTGAAATCCAGCGTCCCCGAGAATTTTCCAGTGACAAAGCGGTTGCCAGAAGCGTCCAGAGCGATGCTCTGGCCCGACAACGTCTGAACTGTGCCTTGGACAATCGGCGGAACTGAACTGGCAATTGAGTCGGTGAGCGCGATCGCCTGGCCGCATGCAAGGATGAGCACATGTAAAAAAGCACGGTACGCCAGCGCCCGGCTATGAGAATGTGGCGCCTCGGAGCAAAGGAGTATGGAAAATTTCATGCACACATACTTTCCGATCGAGTCCCGGATGCTTTTTCGTTCAACTAACGATGTTCCCCGTCTGCCATATCTATCTAAACCGAAAATCCAAGCAAGTTCTGGTTTGTTGGACGCAACCGATCAGCGCCCTCTTTTCGGCTTTTCTATTCATGCGCCTTCGATAGTCTTTTTCCTTGCCATCGGCCTTCGCGACCGCTGCAATTCATCCCGTGCGACCGAGAATGAAGTAACGGAGCATTCAGTTTTTCGGAGTCCGTTCATGCGTCATGGTTTGACTTTCTTTTCAATACTGGCCGCGCTGTGCGTTGTTTCATCGCGCGGCGTAGCGGAGATCTACACCGAGGCCAATTGCAGCAAGCTCGCCGCGCCGAACATTGTCGATGGGATTCCGCGCCCCGCGACGTTCCGTCGGACCCCTGACTGCTCTAGCTGAAAATGTTTCGATGCAGCCGACAGAGGTCAATGCAAAGGTGGGCGCCGGCTCGTTGGGCCGAGAAGGATTGTGACTGCCCTATTTTCCCTAAAAGTTTTTGCGAGCATTTGCCAGGCTCGGAACGTCTACTCTTGAGTTGAAACCCACATCTGGGGGGCAGGACATGCAACGATCGACTTTAATCGTGGCACTACTTGTGTTTGGCTTGGCGGTCCGAATCGGAGCGGAAGACGCGGCCGAATGGGAGGCGCACGGGATCGACGCGCTGAAGTTGTCGCAAACGTCCAGCGACGCCGTGATCAGCGCGGCGCTTTTTTTAGGCAAGGCCTATGAAGCGTATGAGGCCGCAGGCGACCAGGCTAAAGCCGTGGAGGTGAATTCGTTCATCTATTATTGCCGAAAAAAGATGACCCTCCAACAGATGGACGCGTTTCTAAAAGAACACGAAACGTCTTCGCCCGCGCTGGTTAAGCGCCTCAAAGAACTTGAAAAGGAAGCGCTTCCCGCAAGCGATGCGCAGGCATTCTACGACCGTGCCGAGGCCTACGCCGCCGCGTATCCCAGTGAACACTATTTAATTGCAGTTCGGTTTTTTGAGGTTGCAGACCGCTTTCGCGGGAGCGATTTGAGCCTGAAAGCGCAGGAGCGAAGCTTGCAAGCGCAGCAACTTGCCCTCGCCGATATTCAGCAGAAAGCCGAGTCGCCGCCAGCGCCGCACGCAGTTCCGCCGTTGACCTCGGCGGTCACACAACCTCCTCCGGAGTCTGGAAAGAAGGCGGCCGTGCCCGCCGTGGCTGATTTGAAGAAATCGGAGAAGCAGATCAAAGATCTGTTCAAGGAGAAATACCAGAAGAACGCGCCCGAGGATCGCGCCGCGCTGGCGCGCGAGCTGTTGTCGAACGCGCGCGGGACGGACAACGATCCCGCCGGAAAATTTGTTTTGCTGCGCGAATCGAAAGACATCGCCGCGCTGGCGGGTGACGCTGCGACGGCTTTGCAAGCCATCGAAGCGATGGACAAGGATTTCAGCGTCGATGCGCTGCAATTGAAAACCGATGCGCTGGCGAAGGCCGCGTCATACGCGACACAACCGGAATCACGCCTGGCGGTGGCAACGGCGTATTTGGCCGAAATCGATACGCTGGAGGCGGCTGACAAATACGATCTCGCCGCGAAGTTTTTTGCCGCGGCCGACACCGCCGCGCGAAGAGTTTCCGATCCGGCTGCCTCTTCGGCTCTCGTGCAGCGCGTCAAGGACGCGCGCGACCAGCAGGCGGAGTTTTCGAAAGTCAAGAAAGCCGTGGAGACGCTCGCGGCAAATCCGGACGAGGGGGCTGCGAATCTAATCGTTGGGCGCTTTTATTGCCTCGTAAAGGACGATTGGACACGCGGGCTGCCGATGTTGCAGAAAAGCAACGATCCGAAAATAAAAGACGCGGCCGATTCGGACTTGAACGTGCAGTCAACCGCCGAAAGCAAGGCGCACGCCGCGGACGCCTGGTGGGCGCTGGCCGAGAAGGAAAAGAGCCGGCCGGCGCAATTGCGCATGCAATTGCGCGCGAAGCGCTATTACGAAGGCGCGATTCTGGCGCCCGCGCAGGGCTTGCTGCTGGCGAAGCTTTGGTCCAAGATGAAGGATATGCCCGCCACATCGGATGCCGACGCGCCCAAGAATGGCGGCAAATTGCTGGACCGAACGTTTGCCGACAAATTTCTGGTTGCATCGCACGGCTACAGAAACGATATGTTTACGAACTCCACAATCGTCGCGGGAAACGGCGGCAAAAAACCAATCGTTCACCAGGAAAATCAGATGGCGTTGGCGGACGATTTGTGGGGCAAGAAGAATGTGCTTTGCATTCATCCGCCCAGTGAGAAGACACCGGATACGCTGGACATGAGCGCCATTACGAACAACACCCAGGGAATCCTCACGCTGTATTTCCACAATGCGCCAACCGGTGGCTGTGAAGTCGAAATCGTCAAAGACGACAAGGTCGAGAAAACGGTAAAGGTCGGCGGCGAAGTTTGGAAATCCGAAAAGATCGTCTTTCAGCGTCAGCCGGTAAAACTAGTGCAGCACGCCACGGGTTGGTGGCGCGAGTGGGCGTTTATCACGTACGAAATTGAATTGCATTGAGCCGGCCGAATACGATGTTTGGATACGAACGTACGCGGAACTTCAAATTGTTTCATGCGCGTCCTGTATTTCTTAGCCAAATCAGCGCGAAAGGCGGACAGGATCGCACTTGGCGAAAATTAATATCGTGAGCTACGGCGTCGATGGTATTCAGGGCAGTCAAGCTATTCCGGAATCGGATTGAGTCAAGAGCTTAGCGAAATTACCTAATGGCCATCACGGGTGCGTGTGTAATAGCTTGCCAGGGCCGGAGAGTTCGATAACCTCAATTGAATGAAAAGTATAGCTGCTTCCCCATGTAGAAATGCCGAGCACCGTTGTGTCCGGGATCTTAAAGTAGGGATCAAGAGTCATGTCGTGAAAATCTGTGTTATGCTCGGCAATTAGTTTCCCATCTAAATACGCCTTCACTCCGCTGCGCCGCACCTCGACGGTCGAGGTGTACTTCTGCCCATTCGTTAGCGCAACCGCGATCCCGTGTCCTTTATTGCCGTCGATCAACTCAAATCGCGCGTATTTGCCCGCATCGCTGGCGACGATCCAGCCAAATTGATGCCCGTTGGCACACAACACCTGTAAAACGGCATCATTGCCCGTATTGCGCGTGAAAACAATTGTATAGTCGTATTCCGCTGGAGGCTGATACGCGATCTGAAGTACATTCGGCGCGGCTTCGTTGGAGATAAGCTCTCCTTGTTTGATTTCCCATTTCGGTTTGAGTGGAGCGAAGTCCCTGTGTACTTTCGAGATATCCCTCCGTACATCGATCAGCCGTATCAGATTAATCACTTTTGAAGAACTCGGCGCACGCGCCGGCTCGGATGACGCGAGTCGTTTCTCAACTTTTGCACGCGCCAACCCGGTCAATGTTCCACGCGCCTTTTCGTACCATGCCGATGCCCGCTGACGAAACAGCGCCTTGTCGTCCTTCTCGCCCGCCTTCTCACCCGCTTTCCACCACGCATCCCCCAACGCCGCCTGCCCCGTCCCATCTGTCGGCGCCGCCTGCTCCTGCTTCATCAACTCAACCAACGCCGCGTTCTTCGACTTCGAAATAAACGCCGCCGCGTGTTCAATATCCCCCGCCTGAAGCTTGTACTTTCCCAATGTCAAATTCGCCGCCGCGTCGTCCGGATTGTCGATCAGCACTTTCAGCGCCGAGGCCACTTTCGCCAGCTTTGCGTCTGTTATCTTCGACATCGCTGCACTCAACTGCGCTTTCTTGAAATCTTTGAAATCGCTTTCAAAGGCCGCCGAGAGCTTGTCGAGAATTCCCGCCAATCGATCTAGCTCGCCCGCCTGCGCCGCCAGCGTCGCGGCCTGAGTCAGCAGGACGTACCGCGCTGGCGGGTCGTTGGCCGATTCGTCCGCCTCCCTCTCCAGTTTTGTCGCCAGCGCAGCTTTGTCCTTCGGCGCGCTCTTGGCGAACTCCTCCTTATAGAGATCCTTGATGGTCTTCTCTGCCTCTTTCTGTTTCGCTGCCGGGGGCAGCGCGATTTTCTTGGCCGGATCGACAGGCGCGGCGACCGGATTTTCCCGTGCGCTCGCGCTAGTGTTCGCCGCGCCGCCCTTCTCCAGCGTCATCTCTTTGAGGCTGCGGTCCTGCGCCTGCAAACTCAAATCGGTGCCTTTGAAACGGTCGGCTACTTCATAAAAACGCATCGCGATCAAAAGATGCTCGTTCGGATGGGCGTTGGCGTACGCGTCCGCGCGGTTGAAATAGGCTTGCGCCTCATCCGGCGGCGGCGCGGCCTCGATTTCCTTCATGCGCTGCGCGATTTTGACGTTGATCGCATCGCCGCCTTTTAAAAACGCGTCCATTTGCTGGAGCGTCATCTTCTTTTTGCACCAATAGAGGAACGAATTCATCTCGGTGGCTTTTTCGTTGTTCTTGGCGGATTGGTAGAGTTCGGTGGCCTGGCCGAAATAGATGGCGGCGGAGACGATTGCGTCGCTTTCGTTCTGCGAAAGCTTGAGTGCGGCAATGCCTTTGGCTTCAAGTTCGGCGGCGTCTTCCGACCGTGCGGCGAAAGCGAGCAGACACAAAAGCACAACCAATGTACGAGCGACGGAGCGCATGGAGTCATCCTCCAAAAAGAGCGAAATCTTATAGCGCATTTTGTCTTTGGAGTCACATAAAAAGCCGCGGCGACTACCAAAGCAGGAGGATTAAACAGATCACCACGAGCAGTGCAGCAACTATGAACACGATGTGATCCTTGATAGCCAGCCGTTTCCTGGTGCGGCGGGCGGCGCGTTTGGCCTCCACAGTCGCGGCATTCTCGCGGGCCAGGGCTAAATCGACTGTCCTGCCACAATAGAAACAGTGAGTCTGGCTTTCTCGCAAGCGGCGGTTGCATTTAGCGCAGCGAAAACGGGAAGATTCTTTGGACACGTGCCACCTCGAAAAATCGCAGCGCGATTTATCCGAGATGGTGGCCCGACCACCCCAATAACCTGTGAAAGCTCCATTGCCGTCACACCCTTGCAATCGACTTATCTTAACGACGCTACTTCTTTCCCTTGCCGTTGACAGGCCCCAATTTGTTGCTCTTCGCCGTGTACTGAATCATCGGCTGGTCCAGGTAAGAATTGCCATCCAGCACCACGACCACCGGAAGAACCAGGCTGGGGTTGCTTTGCGTCTTGCTGAATCCAAGCGGCTGAAGCGGCGCGAACAGCGCCTGATTTTTCAGCGTAAAATTGAAGGCCGCGCTGCTGGCGCCGGATTTGAACTTCAGGCTCAATGCTTTGTCAATCGAGCCGCCCTTCGCTGTGAGTATGTACGATCTATCCAATCCGTCGATCAACACGCGGGCGCTCTTTCCGCTCGGATTGAAACCCGGGGGCACAGGGATCTGCCCCGAGATGCTGAGGCTATCGCTGCCGCTTTTCACAAAGTTGAAGGCGATGCTTACTTTTTGTACTGCAAACGTTCCAGCGAGCGGTTGATCTTCAACGATAAGATTAACGCTTTGTGACGCGCTGGCCTGGCCGTCCGATACAACCACATTGACGATGTACACGCCCGCCGCCGCAAAACTCTTCGACACCGACGCGCCCAACGCCGTCGTGCCGTCGCCGAAATCCCAAGTATAATCCAGCGCGTCGCCGTCCGCGTCCGCCGCGCTGGCCGTCAGCGTTATTGGAACGCCCGTCGTGGCCGGATTGGCCGAGCTTGTCGGCAGCGATGAAAATACCGGCGTATGATTCACACCCGTGCTTTGAGTGACGACCAATTTTAATGGCTGCGTCGCGCTTCCGGCGTAATTGTTGACGGTCAGCACGACATCGAACACGCCCGTCGCCGTCGGATTTCCTGAAATGACCGCGCCCAACAAAGACAAGCCGGGGGGCAACGCATCGGCATTGAATGTCATCGGCGCGCTGCCAGTGGCGGTGATGGTATAGGTAAATGACGCGTTGAGAATTCCGCTGGCGCTTTGCGCGCTGGTGATCGCCACGGAAATGGCAGGGTCCACGTCAAGCGTGTTCGTCGCGGACGCGGCAATGTAGTTCGCGGCATCGTCGGGCGTGAAGTTGACGCTGAGCGTCTGCCCCAATCCAGGCGCCAGAACAGTGCCGGCGTTCGGCAAGTAGGTGAAAGTGCCCGTCACTGCCGCATTCGTAAAGGCATCGCTGGCGGAGGCGTTGAGCTGCGTCGTGTCCAGCGGCACGCCCGCGAAAATTCGCGCGGGTTGAGGCCATGCTATCGCCGGCGCCGCCTTGTTGATCGTCAGCGTTCCGTTGACGCTTGTGACGTTATAGTTTCCAAGCAGGCCGTTTGGATCGACAAGGGATGGGGATATTGTGTATGCGCCCACAGCGCTATTTTGCAAAGCCGTCGAGGAGTATGTCGCCGAAATCGCGTCGTTGTTCTGAATGCCAACGAGCGCGCCGGTCAAGACGGGATCGGGCGCGTGGTAGAAGCGCATGGCGTCCGCGGCGGTGACGGTCAGCGCTGCTTGTCCGATAGTCAGGGAGCCGGTGTTCAACGTTGCGCCGTCATAGTTGCCGAGCAGGTTTCCGGGATCGACTAATGTTGCTGTAATCGTGTAATTTCCTACAGGACTGACGGGCGTGGCAGCAGTTGCGTATGTGGCCGTGATGTTGTCGCCGTTCAAAACACCCGCAATTGTGCCGGTGAACGCGGGGTTGGCCGCGCCATAGATGCGGGACGCGCTGGCTGGAGTCACGGTTAACGCTGGAGCGGTCGTAATCGTCAGCGTGCCGGTGTTCAGCGTGGCATTGTAGTTACCCGCTTTGTTATTCGGATCGGTCAGCGTAGCGGTAATTGGATAAGTGCCAACGGGTGACGACGCCGTGGCGCTCGTCGAGTAGCCTGCGCCAATTCCGTCATTGTTCAGCACGCCGGTCACGGTGCCCGTGAAGGCTGGATTTGCCGACGCGTAAACGCGACTGCCATTCCCCGGCGTGACGATCAGCGGCGCGGCAGTAACGCTCAGCGAGCCGTTCGTCTGCGTGAGATTGTAATTCGCCAGCTTGTTGCCGGGATCGGACAGGGTTGGGACGACCGGGTACGCGCCAACCGAACTGCCGGGTGTCGCGGCGATCGAGTATGTCGCGGTAATGTTGTCTCCATTTTTGATGCCGACGATCGTGCCGCTCACCGTCGGATTTGCCGCGCCGTAAACTCGCGAGTAACTGCCTCCAGTCACGGCCAAGCTGGCTTTACTTACCGTCAACTGTCCCACGTTTGAATTGACTGTGTAGTTTTGCAGCCGGTTGTTTGGATCGGCAAGCGTGGCGTTAATAGCGTAATTGCCCGCCGCGCTGAGAATGCCGGCCGTTGTGGAGTATGTCGCGGTGATGTTGTCGTTATTCAACAGCCCCACGATCATTCCCGTTAGCGTCGGATTGGGATCGCCGTAGGCGCGAGTGTAACTGTCGGGCGTCACAACCAGCAGCACCGTCGCGTTGGAAATGGTCAGCACGCCGTTGGTCGAGGTCTGCAAATAATTGCCGAGTTTGCTCCCGGGATCGAGCAGTGTGGGCACGATGGGATACGTTCCGACCGAACTGGTGACTGTTGCCGCGGTCGCGTATGTTGCGGTGATGTTGTCGCCGTTCACAACGCCCGTCAGCGTGCCGGTGAACGCGGGATTCGCTGCTCCATAGGCGCGCAGGAAATTGTTGGCGGAGACGCTCAACGGCGCCTTGGTCACGGTCAACGTGCCATTGGTGGCGGTCAGCGTGTAGTTTCCCAGCACGTTTCCGGGATCGACCGGCGTGGGCACAATGGAGTAGGTGGAGACCGCGCTGGCCGGCGTGGCAGCCGTCGCGTACGTCGCGGTGACGTTATCACCATTCACAAGGCCGGTGATGGATCCTGAAAATGCCGGATTCGCCGCGCCATACATTCGGCTGGCACTGTTCGCGGTGATCGATAAAGCGACCTTGTTTACAGTCAGCGTGCCGGAATTCTGCGTCAGCGCGTAGTTGCTGAGTTTGTTGCCGGGGTCGCTGAGCGTGGCCGTAATCGGGTACGTGCCGAACGGGCTGCCCTGGACTGCCGTCGTGGAGTATGACGCGGTAATGCTATCGCCGTTTTTGAGTCCGGTAATGGTACCGCTCAACGTCGGGTTGGCCGAGCCGTAGTTGCGACTGAGATTGGCGGGAGTGACTGTGAGCGGCGCCGTCGTTACGGTCAGCGTGCCGGTGTTCAGAGTCACGGCGTAATTCGGCAAACGGTTGTTTGGATCGGAGAGCGTCGCAGTGATAGTGTAGGGACCAGGCACGCTGGTGAGCGAGGCGGTGCTTGAATAAGTGGCAGTAATATTATCGCCGGCAGCAACCGTCGCCAGCGTGCCAGTGAAAGTTGGATTCGCACTGCCGTATGCGCGCGAAGTTGCAGCAGGTGTGACCACCAAGGGCGCTTGGCTGACAGTCAAAGAAACGCTGCTGTCTGCGCTGTTCCCAAACGAATTGCCCCCCGCATAGCTCACCGATACTGTGTAGCTGCCAATCGTCGTGCCAGCCGGTATCACGTACGTTACAGAGGCGACACCGTTCGTGACCGTGCCGCCCACGGGACTGCCGACATTGTTAGCGCCGCTCTTCAATTGAAAAGTGACCGTGCCGGAGTTTACCGTCACGGTGGATGCCACATTAGCGCTCAGCGTGGTACTCGCAGTGCCATAGGAGACGGCTGCCGGCTGGGTTGCGGCAGTGGTAGTGCCTGGCAGCGAGATTTGGAATTGCGCGACGAAATTGCCACCGATCAAACCGTCACCCGACGGAAAAGTGCCGCTGAATTCGCCGTCGAGTGCGTTGCCGTTCAGGTCGGAGACGCCGTTGTTGGCGGCGTAGACTTCGGTGGCGCTCAATGCCCGGCTGTACACGCGCATGTCGTCAAGCGAACCGTTGAATGAATTCGAAGTATCCCCAATATAGTAAAGGGGAAGGCTAATGGAATCGGATATAGTTCCCAAAAGCGTACCATTGACATATAGTGACGTGCTTCCTGCGGTCGCGATATAGGTCAATTCTGTCCACGTATTTAACGGCGTTGAGTAGTTGTATTTATAATCCGCTGTGCCGGATCGAGTGAAGCCCACTTTCTTCGAAGCATTATATTCCTCGATTCCAATTCGGTTGCCGGCCACATTTTTCGACATCAAATTCATTGAGTTGTTGGTCGTATCCAGACGCTTGACATAGCACGAGAGACTCCACGGTACAGCCAGATCATTCAGCCCGGCCATGGCTACCGAATTGCTTCCGTTGAAAAGCAGTCCGCCGTTCGAAACGCCGGATGTCCAAGTTGTGTTTGATAACGTCAGATTGTGGCCATTGCCCGACACGTCCGCCGCGGTCGTTCCGGTTCCTTCGTCGAAGGGCCAGTAGGCGTACAGACTGGTGCTCGAGTTGGTCGTGCCATTTGTCAGCGACAGCCGGTACTTGTCCGACGGCATCGATACACCGGTGAGATCGAGCTTGATCTGATTGGTGCCAACCACTGTTAGCGAAGCGGGCGTAATGACCACGTCGTCAGCGGTATCGAAGAGCCCATCGGGACCGGCGCGCACGAGTTTCACGGAGCCTGCATGCACGCCCGCCGCGTTCACCGCGCCGCTGAGCGTGACCGTGACCGACGTTACCGCCGAGGTCTGCACTGAGTTTGGCGCGGGCAACATCGCAGTCACTTGCAGCGTATTCGGCAGCGCCACAGCCAGCACGTTGGAATCCGCGCCGGGCGTACCGTCGGTGGTTTGCGCAACTACTTTATAGTACGTCGTGGCACCATTCTGCATGGTAAGGTCTTGGTACGAACTGGTCGTGTTGTCGTTAATAGTCGTAACCAGTGAAAACGGTCCCGCCGCGGCGCTGGCTTTGTAGACTTTTTGCGCGACAGCTTCACGCGCCGGTGACACGGTCCATTGCAGCGTCTTTTGTGAATTCCCAGTCATGTACGCCCCTGGCATGGTGGCGCTATCCATGTTGACCAGCAGTTTGACATTGGTCAGCGTATTGCCGGGATTGCCGTCGCCGCGCCAGGTGTAGATGCGCGCCCAGAGCGTCTTGGTGCTGTCGAACGCAAACGTCGAGCGGCTCAGGTCGGTGCCGGTGCCGTTACCAGGCTCGTCGGTGTCAAAAATGGCATTTTCAAAATCGTAGCGCAGGAACAGATTCATGGTCGGGAGCGGATAGTTGGTATAGCGCGCGATCTGCCCCGCACCCATCATGGCGGAATGGGTGGTCGTATCGAAGGTAGAGTTGGTATGCAACAGCGCGATGCAATCGTACAGGCGTTGATTGGCCGACGTATCAGTCGCGTCCAATTCCATGTAACTGACCGTCGCGCTCGCATCGCCGGAACTCGCCACAGGAACGGCGGTCGAGTACGTTTGCGTATTGGTCACCGGAACCGCGTAGGGAATGGGAATAGTGAGATGCCAGCGTGTGGGTGAGATTGAAAAAAGCTGGTTTGAGACGGTTACCAGGCCGTCCGGATTGATCAATTCCACGAAATATTTTCCCCCGGCCGCGCCGGTGAGATTTATGTCAAAGAGCAATTGAGTCGCGCTGTTCCATCGGACATTGTAGCCTTCAATCGTTGACGCCCCAACGAGAATGACGCGCGGCGTAACCGTGGAATCGAACTCGCAGACATACGGCAGCGACGCCGTGCCGGCCGCATCCACCCAAGTCCCGCTGCCGGTCGCGGAGAATTGCGCGTCATTTGCGGCAACTCCGCCATTGGGATAGCCGGCTTGCCAATTGGTGTACGTCACCGCGTCGCCGTTAACCCAAAGAAATGTCCCTTCCGTTACTGAATCCGTAAATCCGATCCAGGCCGGCGTCAATCCGCCGAGGTTGTAAACGAATTGGTTCTCCGCCGCGCTCGTAATCGAGACCAAATGCCCGCCCAGCGCTGAGCAATTGTTATTCGCAGCCGCCCAATTGGTTGCGGTGTTGAAATACGAGTAATCATGTCCTTTGAAACTTGTGATGCTGGCCGGACGTGACGCCGACGACTTTTGAAAACCAGTGCCTGTAAGCGTGACATTGGTCAGAACCGAACCAGCGGTGCCGGCCGTGGGCGAGATCGACGTGATGGACGCGTTACCCGGAACTTGAATGGTCACGGTCGTCGATGCCGACGCGTTGCCGGCGCTGTCGAGAGCATGGTAGTGAAATGTGTCGCTGCCGGAAAAACCAGTATTGGCCGTGTATGTGAACGATCCGTTGGCATTGAGGGCCAGCGTGCCATTCGCGGTGGTCGAATCGAGCACCGCCGTGATTGCGTCGCCATTGTAGTCGGTATCATTGGAGAGCACACCCGGCGTCGGAACGCTCAGCGCTCCGGCGGCGTTCGTGGCGTAGGTCTCCGGGCTGGCCACCGGAGCAAGCTGCGCGGCAGCGGCGATTTCGGCATCCGACAATACGCGGTTGTAGATGCGGAAGTCGCTTAACGTCCCGTTGAAATGATTGGTGCCGATGGCGTCTAGCCCGGAATGGCCCAGTTGCAATCCGCTGATCGTGACCTGCGGCGAATCCACAGAAAGTGAGAAGACCTGCAACTGCCCATTCAAATAGATTGCATTGTAAGTGCCGCCCGAACCGGAGGAAACGAGCGTAACATGCGTCCATTTGCCAATGAAGGGCGTGTAGTTGAACGTGAGCCGGCCGGTGCCGCTGGGATTGCCGTAGTCCCAATAAATGTTGGAATCGCTATCCGGGCAGATCGCACCCATGCGGTTGGTCGTGTTGTTGCCCACGAAGAATGTCCAGTGGCCTGACGCGGCAGGCGCCGCCGGCACGAAATTCCAGAATGCAATCGTCACCGCGCCGCCGGTCCAATTGAAATTGGCATCGGAGACATAGGTATTGACGCCATTGAATTGCAGCCCGCCGCCGCCGCCGCTGGGACCGCTGGTCCAGACCGGCCCATTGACCAGCGTGCCGCTGTTGCCGTTGCCGGTGACATCAGCCGTGGTCGTGCCGCTGCCTTCGCTGAAGGTGTAGTTGATCACCGGCCCCTGCGCCGCCGATAGCGACAACATCAACGTCAGCAGTGCCAAGCAGGCAGCGAAGCGCTGAGGGTGCCCGGAAATGATTTGTGTCATGAGTTGCCTTCCCAGAAGTTTTCAGACGAACTCGATTATATCCGCTAAAATTTCCAGCTTTTTGTCGATTTTCGGTGATCGAATACGCGACGGAATTCCGCCGGCGTTTCGAAATGCATTCGCTCAATTAAATCTCGCGTCGATTATAGACGTGAATTCGCGCCAATACACGGCTGAAAAAAAATGAATTTTGCCGCTATAAAGCGGCAAAACCGAGATCACCAAGGCTCAATACGCCTCCTTAATCATACATAGAGAATCCAGGACTCCGGCTTCCCATTGTCGCCCGTCGCCGCTGTAATCCCCCAAAGCTCGATTCGATCTCGTCTCACGTTTGAAAGGAACCGTCATGCCCTTAGCCAAGTACCTCAACGATCTCGTTGACCGCAGCGGAAGCTCAGCCTGTCAAAAGCTGGCGACGTTCTTAATCGAGCAGCAGAAGCCGGACTTCAATGCGCAGGGCCATCTTTTTGTCGAAGCCGCGGACGAATTTCAAAAGGCGTTGAACTGGGCCGAACGGGCCAAACAAAAACCATGAAAGCGAGGAGGTGGTCCGTGTCGGCAAGAATAGCAAGTCATTTTTACACAGTGGTTGACGATTGCGCCGTCGTTCGCGCGATGATTTTTGTCTACCCGGGGCACGAATGGGAGTGCAAACAACGCTTGAATCAAGTCACCGTCGCGGTCTCATTCATTCTGGGCGAAAATTTCGGCGACTGCACTGGACTTTCGCCGGAAGCGGCGCATTACGAACTGGCGCGGCGAGAAGCGCGGCGGCGGCCGGGATTCAGCGCGGAAGTCGTCGGACTGCTGGCGATATGCGATGAAAAGAAGGTTTCATACGCCTTGGTCAGCGTGCTGCGCGGGCGCGAAGGGGAATGCCAGAGGGTCGCGACGGCAGTGCAATTCACGATTTCACGGTTCGAGCGGCGGCAGATGTTTGTGCGCGTTCATAAGATTTGAAATCAAAACCCTCTTCCCATCCGCGGTTATCGCTCTCCTTGGCACGGTCGCCCGCGAGATTTTTCTCGCAACATTTTGAACAAATAACCGCGCCGCGAATTACGCGCGGCTCGGCTGCGGCTGACGCCGCCCTTTTTTTTTTACTTCGAGCGAGAAGACTTCTTGAACATTAGCAACGATGGCCATGGAGAGATGGATTTGAAAGCGCGCGCGGCTGGAGGCGAAGATCCAGCTTCGTGGCGCCCAAGACCACACCGTTGATCTCACGCATGTTGTACGCATACGGAATGATGTTGATCAATGGCGGCGAGAATATTAACAGTGTGCAAACTCTGAGGCGAACAGTAGCCTCATTGTGACGCTTGGGATTTACCCGCGTTCAGATGAGGCGGGCACCGTAACTCGGCGCTTGTGGAAAACGTCAAGGCGCGGGAGCGGGACAAAATTCATAAAAATGTCCGGAATGGTTGAGGATATGCATTCTTATCTCCCCACACCATATTGTGGCACGGCTTCTTTCGTCTTGATTTTGTAATCCACAATCTTGGTCGACAGGTGAGACTCGCAATCGATCACGACAATCAGCGGCACGTCAACTTTCGCCGCGTTCGTCGTCTGCCTGAAACCCAGTTCCGTCAATTTGGCAAAGAGCGCCTGGTTCTTTAACACGAATGAATACATCGCCGGTCGCGACACCGACAGTTGTCCCTTCAAGTTGAACGCCTTGTCCTCCGTTGTGCCCTTTGAAGTCAGAGTCCCGTTGTAGTCCAGACTACCGATGAGCAGCCGCACCGATTTGCTCATCGGCGTAAAACCCGCTGGCAACGTGACCTTGCCGGAAATGCTCAGGCTGTCTTTGTTCGGCTTGACGAAACTGAATGAAAAGCTCAGCCTGTCCACTGTGAAAACGCCTGGCGCCGGCGCGACCACCACATCAAGGCTTGCCGAATCCATTGCCACCCCGTCGGAAACGGTCACGGTAACCCTGTATACCCCGGGCGTGTCGAAACTCTTTGCCGCCGTGGACCCGGCCGCAGATGTCCCGTCGCCCCAGTCCCACGTGTAATACAAGGAATCCCCGTCGGCGTCCTCCGCGGTCACGCCAAACGTGATTGGTGAATGAACTGCCGCGGGGTTGCTGCTTGCGGCCGGGAGTGATACGATGGTCGGCGCGCGGTTGCCGCTGGACTTTGTCACGGTCAGCAACAGTATTTTCGAGTTGCTTCCCGTTCCGTTTTCGACGCCAAGCGTCACCGAAAAAATTCCCGCGACTGTCGGAGTGCCGCTGATTACGTTGCCGCTCAACGCAATGTCCGCTGGCAGACCTGCGGCTGTGAACGATAGCGGCGCGCTACCATCTGCGCTGATCGTGTACTCGAAGTCGCTGCCCACGACGGCGGATGCCGTCAGCGGGCTGGTGAGCTGGGGCGCGATCGGCGCGCCGATACTCAGCGTTCCATTCACCATGGTCACGGTATAGTTGGACAGCTTGTTTGCTGGATCGAGCAATGTCGGAATGATGGCATAATTACCGACGGGACTCAGCAACTGCGCATCCGTGCTATAGGTTGCGCTGATTGCATCGTCGTTGACCACACCCGCCAGGGTTCCCGTAAACGCAGGTTCCGGCGTGCCGAACGGTCGGGATGCATTCGCGGCGGTTACCATCAGCGGCGCCGTGCTGACCGTTAGAGTGCCATTCGTCAATGTCGAAGTATAGTTGAGAAGCTTGCCATCCGGATCGTTGAGTGTCGGCACGATCGGGTAGCTGCCCACTGGCGCGTCCACGCCAACCGAAGAGTAACTCGCCGTAAGATTGTCGCCATTCACCACGCCGTTCACTATGCCGATGAAGACTGGATTTTGCGCGCCGTACTTGCGCTGGTCATCGAAGGCGATCACCGTAAGGGGTGCTTTGTTCACGATAAACTGCGCGGCGTTGATCGTCACGTTGTAATTAGCCAGTTTGCCTGCAGGGTCCGACGTTTCCGGGAGGATCTGGTATACACCGACCGGGCTCGCCGCGGTCGCGCTGGTGGCGTAGGTCGCATTAATCGGATCGTTGTTCAACAATCCGGCGATCGTCCCCGTTAGGTCCGGGTTCGGCGCCCCGTACACGCGGTTGATGGTGTTAGGCGTGATCGTTAGCGGCGCCGCCAAAACGCTCAATTTTGCCGGCGAGATATTCAGCGTGTAATTGGTCAGATTGTTCTGGGGATCGACGATCGCCGGATTGATCGGATATTGACCGACGTTGCTGTTCTGCATCGCGGAAGTCGTGTACGTGACGGAAATCGCATCGTTGTACTGTTTTCCCGTCAGCACGCCGGTCAGCGCCGGGTTCGCCGCACCGTAAAGCCGCGTCTTCGGGTCAACCGCCAAAGAGAGCGGCGCGGCGTTGATGGTCAAGTGCTGCGATGTGTCCGTGCTGCCCTGGAACCCGGAGCTGCCGTTGAATGTGACCACGACCGAATAGGTGCCGGCGGCAGTTCCGGCCGGAATAGGGTATGTTACGCTTGCAGATCCCTGCGAAACACCGCCACTGACGCCCGTGCCAATGGCGTTGGTTCCGTCGGTCAATTGAAACGTCATGATGCCCGCGTCAACTGATTGCGACGCCAGCACGGTGGCGTTCAACGTCACATTTGCGCTGCCATACGTTGCCGCCGCCGGAATACTCGCAACGGTCGTGGCCAAGATGTCCCATTCGAAGGACGCAGTGAAATCGCCGCCGGGCGTTCCGTCGCCTGAAGGTAAACTGCCGCCGGTTACTGGAAACTCGCCGTCAAGCAGTTGCCGTGTGGTGTCGGTCAGCGGCGTGTGCGCGCACAGCGCCGCGATTTCGTCCGCCGTCAGCGCGCGTGCGAAAAGCCGCACGTCGTCCATCAGCCCCGCGAATCGCGAGCTATCGTCGAAGAAGAAGTTGTTGCCGATCTGAGTCGCGCCGCCGTTGGTCACGTCGGCCGGTCCGGTGCCATCCGCTGTTCCATCCAGGATTCCGTTCACGTATAACCGAATCTGCGTTCCGTTGCGCACAAAAGCCACGTGCATCCACTGACCCGTGTTGACCACCGTGTTGCCAGGAAGCGGAATGTAGTTGTTGCCGTTCTCGTCAACGCCGGCGGCCAATGTGCCGTTCGACTGCAATTGGACTTCCCAGAACTTTGAATGGAAATTCGAATGCCTGTTACTCAGAATGCGCGTGCTGACGCTCGTCGTCTTGATCCACGCCATTGCGGTGAAGTCGCTTGTGCCGAAACTACCGACCGTCGGATCGTCGATCGCGACGGTCGACGCCGTCGTCAGGCTTACCGCACCGCGAACGAGCCCCGCGCCGAAGGCCGCGCCTGTTCCGGTGAGCGTCGCATTCTTGCCGTTCCCCGATGAATCGGCGGCCACCGATCCTGCCGTTTCATCAAATTTGTAGTACGCAACCATGCCCGTCGCGGAAGTCTCTGTTCCCCAAACCGTTACGCTGTACTTCTCACTGAGTGCCGATTGAAGCGGCAGGTCGATCTTCAACTGGTTTTGATTCAACACTGACAATCCCGTCGGTGTTACCACCACGTCGTCAGCCGTGCCGAGAACGCCGTCCGCTCCCGCGCGAACGATTTTTACGGTGCTCATGCCGATCGCATTCGCGCTCAGAGGCGTCGTGGTCGTCAGCACAACGGAAGAGTTCACGGGAACACTGGTTGAATTGGGCGCCGGCGACATCGCCGCGATCTTCAAAAGAGGCGTCGCGATCTGAAACTGCGCGACAAAATCGCCGCCCGCGGTCCCATCGCCGCTCGGAAAAGTGCCTGAAAATTCCCCGTCGAGCACCACACCGTTGTTGTCTACGATCGAACGCTTCGCCAGCACGGCAATCTCCGCCGCCGAGAGTGCACGATTGTACAAGAGCGCGTCGTCAAGTGTTCCCGGAACGCCGACCGTTCCGGCATAGCTGCTGTCCATCAGGTACAGGTCGTCAGACGAGTGCAAAAGCGTCGCGCCGGCCACGACGGATCCAGTGGCGACCTGTATGCCGTCAACGTAGAGGCACGCGGTTCCGGTTGCACTGTCGTATGTTCCCGCGTAGTGGTGCCAGGCGTTGACATAGGCGCCATTGGTTTGCGGGTTGATGATGACGAGGTTGCCGCCGGATGTGCTCAGGCGCAGATTCAATTTCTGGCCGTCGTCGCCGTTCCAGCGCATGAGGTAGCCATTGCCGCCGGCCTTGCGCAGGATATCCATGTAACTGGAACCGGCCGACGTGATGTTCGCCCAGACCCCGAACGTGAAGCCATTCGCCGGTTCTAGCGTGACGTTGCTTGTTGCCTTCATCAAATCGAAGGTGGGCGCATTGAATCGCACCGCGTTCTTCGCCAACCCCGGCACGCGCGGCGTGCTGCCGAAGAGCGTGCCAGTGTTTCCATTCCCGGAAGAATCCGCGACACTCGCGCCGTTGGCTTCGTCGAACTTCCAGGACGCAATCAATCCGTTCGTCGCCGCGGGCTGCCCGCCATTGATCACTACACGATACGAATCTGATGGCAGTGTCGCACCTGTGAGATCCAGCGTGATTTGGTCCCCGCTTGCAATCGACAACGCCGCCGGAACGTTCACGTCGTCCGCGGTCCCCATTATGCCGTCCGGTCCCGCGCGCGTAAGCCGCACGGTCAGTGGGTTCACACTATTTGTATCAAGACCTGCCGCGCCCGAATCGACAGTGATCACGATACTCGATGGCGGATCAGTCAACGTTGCGCCAGGCACCGGTGTCATACCTGTAACAGTCGAAGCGTACATGGCAAAATGCAGCAGAACGCTCGTCAAAAGTATTGCATCACGGACGAACATGATCGAAACGACACGCATTTTGTTTCTGTCCTTTTATGACAACAAATTAAGACGCTGACACAACATCATATCCTATCAATATCAACAATTGAACGGGAATCTAAAGGGCGAAAGTGAGGCTTTGCAGTGGGCTGGTGCCGATTTTATAAATCGGCTCGGCGCACTTGCAACTCGCGCCCATCGCGTTTTAAACGCTTGTGCGGGGCGATTCTGGTGAGTGCCGCGCGCTACTTACTCGTCCAATCCGCGCACAACAATTCCGCCTGCGCCAGCACGGTCTTCGTTGCCTCCTCCGCCAAGTCCGGCGGGTAGCCCAATGCTGCTTCTTTAAGCCGTCAATTGTTGGGACTTCCATTCGTCACGCGAGGTCATTAGCACGGGGAACGTGCTCGGTCTTTGTATGATCGCGCGCGGCTGAGGCCCGCGTTCTTGCGGCAGCTGTAAGGCGGTCGC
>DATGGK010000064.1:0-20262 GCA_035308565.1 Planctomycetota bacterium
GACTTTTGATTGGACTTTCGCGACGATCCTGCGTATTTTTGTTTCACGGCGGTGGCTCCTTTCGCTGATTCCCATGTTTTCGCAAACACAAGTTTCAGCACCACCGCCCTTATTTTTCAACTACATTCGGGACATCCTGCCACCCATTCAAGTCGGCGGATACGAGGATCACGTTCACATCCTTGCGCGCTTCGGACGAACGATTACGCAGGCGGATTGGGTGAAGGAACTCAAGCGCGTTTCAAATTTATGGCTCAAAAGCCGCGGACCTAGTTTTTCCGATTTTAGCTGGCAAAAGGGGTACTCGGATTTCTCGGTGAGCCAGTCCAATCTCGAGGCGGTGACGCAATATATTCAAACGCAGGACGAACATCACCGCGGCATGAATTTCCAGGACGAATTGCGCGTGTTGTTGCGCAAACACGATTTGGAATGGGACGAAGACTACGTGTGGGATTAAGCTTAAACTTTGCGCGCGCAGGGGACGCAACTCCTTTGGAGTTGAAGAGAATCACGCGCCCGATAGCCCAGGGTAGCGTCGAGTACGACGCAACCCTGGGCTATGAGACACAACGCCGTTGGCGTTGAAGACTCCCCATGCCAAAATTCCCAGGGTAGGCGCGGGTACGCGCCAACCCTGGGCTTTGGTACGGAACGCCTTTGGCGTTCGAAGAAACGCTCGACTAATTTGGCGTGCGGCCTAAAATACCCGCCGATGAAAAAGCCGATGCAAGCCAGCGCAATAGCATACGAGGTGTTCGTGCGGGGCGATCCGGAGTCGGAAGCGCAACTGGCGGAAGATCGCCGCAAATTGCAGTTGGTTTCGGCGCTTCGCGAACTTCGCGAGAACGCTGGACTGACGCACGCGGAACTGGCCAAACGAGCGGGAACAACGGCTGCCGTGATCGCAAAGCTCGAAGACCCCGACGATGATAGTCATTCGTTGGAGAAACTGGAGCGAATCGTTTCGGCATTGGGAATGCAGTTGGAGATCAAGATTGTCAAGAAGCACGCGCGCAAAAACGGCGTGCTGGTGTGAAATGTGCGCGCGTTGGGCGTCTGCGGTCCTATAAAAGCGTGGTATTTCGCGAAAAGTGGACCCCGAAGGAGCAACGAGCGCGACCGGGAAAAGGATTGTGAGGCGTTCCCCAATTCCCGAAAAGCAGCTTCCCGCGTGCTGCCAGGAGGAGGCAAAGGTGGATGAACCGATTAGCGAACTGAGACAGCGAAGTATTGCGTTTCTTGTCGGTTCCGGGATATCGATAAAATCCGGTGCGCGCAAGTTCGATGAAATTACAAAGCGAATATTGGATGAAAAGTGGATGTCGCACACTGATGGTCGCTTTTATCCCGCAATAAATGACGCGCTATTCTCGAACGAGATGGCTTTTCACGCGCAAAACTTAATCAGAATTGTGCACGATCACATAAAGGGTCATCTAATCGAATATGATCGTCGCGAACCAAATTATGAAGATTATTTCGCTTGCCTTAAGCAGATTTATGACAATGAAAAATCAGAACTAGTAAACCCGTTGATTTCAGAGAACGTCAAATCCATAAAAAACACCTCCTCTTATTTACATGTTGGCCAATACGCTCACAATTACATAGATGGGCGCCCAAACAGCTTTTGTACTTTGGTCGAAAAAGCGGCCGAGTTAATTCAATGCGTCGTCCATGATAGCCTTCACAATTTGAGTGCGCCCGTGGGGTTCGATTTGTTCTCATCTGTGGCTGAGAAGCTGGGTAGCGTCGATATTTTTTCATTGAATCACGATTTACTATTTGAGAAATATTTTGATCAAAAGAGGATTGTTTTTACGGATGGCTTTGGCGAGCAGAATGGCGATATATACAGTTACAATGGTTCGTGGAACGATTTTAAAGGCGCGGTTCGTCTATTTAAACTGCACGGGTCAGTAGATTGGTACTACGTTCGATTTGGTGATGGAGGCGACGCTAGATACGTAAAGAAAATAAGCGCGGGCTCCGTGTTCTGGATGAAGGATCGAGATGGGAATAGGGTTTACCCGCAAAGTAGCATTCCCGAGGTACTCACGGGGACGACCGTGAAAGAGCAACAATATGGGTTTGGACTTTTCGGGGAGATTTTTGAACAATTTCGGCACCGATTGAACATTTTTTCAACACTGATTTGTAGTGGCTATGGATGGTGTGATAAAGGCGTGAATATTCGCATCAATCAGTGGCTTTGTGAACATCCCAAAAATAGGGTAGTAATTCTGCACGGCCCCAGCGGTGAGAATTTGAAGAGCAAACGATTCTGGTATTTTCGATGGGAGGATTATGAAGAACGGGGAAAGGTTGTGCGCATTCCAAAGTGGCTTTCCGAATGCACTATCGACGATTTGATTCCGTATTTGCAAACATGAGAAATCGAAAGACGCGAAAAGGACAATGCGACGCGGTGACCTTGGAGCGGGCAGAAAGTTTAAGTACGGGCGATTTGTCGGACGATAAAATCACATTGTGTAACTTTTGCAACGAGTTTGAAGACTCTTTCACGACTGCGTGCAGGCTGGAAGCCTGCACCACAAGAATACCGCCTGAAGGCGGGACTACGAACTTTGTGCAATTTTTGGAACGAATAATGAGCCCTCGACTCCTCTTCTTAGCCGCCTGCGTCTCCTGCTTGCACCTGTCCGCCGCCGAGCCACCCCCTTCCGCCCGCCTCATCACCGAAGATTCCAAAACCAAAGGCGACTGGCAGGTCGCTTATGGCGCGGATGGCGGCGAGGTCGTGGGCGACAAGCCGTTTTACCCGAAATATGCGCAAGTTGTGAAAAGCGGGCAGTTCTTCATCTGGTCGCCGGATACGGAAGAGGACTGCGCGCTGAACAAGAAGGAATCCGAAGAGCGCGTCGCGGCGTGTTTCTACGACAAGCGCATGACCATGGAGTTGTTCCTCACCGGCGGCGAGCACCGGGTGGCGCTTTATTTCAACGACTTCAACAAGCGCGGGCGTTCGCAGAAAGTCGAGGTGCTCGACGGGCGCAATAATTCGGTGCTGGTCTCGCGCACGGTCTCGGATTTCGCGGATGGCAAATACGTCGTCTACGACATGTCCGGCCATTTGAAAATCCGGCTGACGGCCGAGAATGGCGATTCGGCGGTCTTCAACGGCATCTTCTTCGGCAAGGCCGCGAAGAATACTCCGCGCAAAACGCGCGTGGCCGGCGAAATGCCGACGACGCCGGGCTTCCACAAGCACCGTTTTTACGCCACGGTCAACGGCAAGAAAATTCTGGTGCCGTACATCGCGTATCTGCCGGAAGGATACGACAAGAATCAGGACAAGTACCCGGTCGTCGTGCATCTGCACGGCGCGGGCGAAGGCGGGACGGATTGCAACGCCATCTTCAACACCGGCGTGCCCGCGGACATGCGCGGCAACGAGCCGCTGCGCAAAGGCGTTGGCAGCAGATTCATCGGCTTCTGGCCGCAGTCGGTGATGGGCTGGGACCCGCCCATGACCACCGCGACGATCCAGGCGCTCGACGATTTCCTCGACAAAGCGCGCGCGGACAAAGAGCGCGTGTATTGCACCGGTTACAGCATGGGCGGGCGCGGCACGTGGGTGCTGGCCGAAGAAGCCGCGCCACGTTTCGCCGCGATCGTGCCGATGGACCCATTCGGCTGGCAGCCGGAAGTCGCGCAGAAGAATCTCAAGGACACGTCGATCTGGATCATCGTCGGCGCGCAGGACGGCGACCACACCATCGGTTCGAAAATGATGTATCAGAAAATGAAAGAAGTGGACGCGGACGTGTACCTCACCGTCGTGCCGAATTGCGGACACGGCGCATGGGGGCGTTTCATGCCCGATCCCACCACCTACGAATGGATGCTCAAACACAAGCGCGGCAGCAAGGAGCGCTTCGAATTGCCGCCCAACGGCGTGATCGAAGACCCTGTCGAGAAGTTCAAGAAGTTTGCGCTGAAAACGCCGCCCAACGACGGCAAGGAAGGCAGCATCCTCTGCCAATTCTGGCGCGGCATCGGCGGGAGCAACGTCAGCGACCTCACCAATAACGAGGACTTCCCCGATTTCCCGAGCGAGAATTACTACATGAAGGAAATGGCCATCGTCCCGAACCTCGACGACAATTACGGCACGCGCCTGTGCGGATTTGTCGTGCCGCCGGCGACGGGCGAATATACCTTCTGGATCGCCAGCGACGATGGCAGCGAATTGTGGCTGAGCAGCGACGAGACGGAGAACAACCGCAAGCTCATCGCAAAAGTGGACGGCTTCACGCCGTTCCAGGCGTGGGATTCGCAACCGCAGCAGAAATCGAAAAAGATCAAGCTCGAAGCGGGCAAGCATTATTACATCGAAGCGCTGCATAAAGAGGGCGGCGGCGACGATCACGTCTCGGTCGGCTGGCAGTTGCCCGACGGCAAAATGGAACGGCCGATTCCCGGCGCGCGCACGATCCCGGCGCAAATCCGCAAGCGCGGCCCGCCCAAAGCGCCGGTGGTGACGCTGCTGGACGACGTAAAGAATTTTCAGAAGCCGGGCATGCACAAGCTCAAAGCCACGATTCAATTCGAGCGCCAAAAAGTGGACATGTCGTACTGCCTCTTCGTGCCGAACAATTATCGTAGCGCAGGCGTCCCCCCTGCGAGTGGCAACGCCGCCGGAATGCCCGTGGTCCCAGGCGGCGACGCCAACGGCTTCCCCATGTTCGTCTTCCTGCACGGCAACTCGCATCAAGGCAACGATTGGAACGGCCTCCTGAACGAAGGTCCGCCGCAGATGCTGAAAGACGACAAGAAACTGCGCGACGCCATGCCAATGCTCGGCTTCTTCCCGCAAGCGCCCGCCGACAAACGCTGGGACAACCGCATGATCATTCAAGCCACGGTCGCGCTGCTGATGGAAGTCGAGAAGAATTGGAATATCGACAAAGACCGCGTGTACTGCACGGGCTTGAGCATGGGCGGGATGGGGACGTGGTTCGTGGTCGAGGAAGCGCCGTGGTTGTTTGCCGCCGCCGTGCCAATTTCAGCCGTGGCCGTGCGCATCGAAATCGCCCCCAACCGCTTGAAGGACGTGCCGGTGTGGATTATCTGTGGCTCGGAAGACGGCGGATTTACCGACGGCAGCTTAAAGATGCATGAGGCGTTCAAGAACAACGGCAACGACGTGAAGCTGACGAATTGGAAGGGCGAAGGCCACGGCGTGTGGGGGCAATTCTATCCGAAGATGGAAATCTACAATTGGATGATGGAGCACCGTCGCAAACCCAAAGCGCCACCGGTCGTGGTGGCGCAGGCGAACCCAGCGCCCGTCGTTCCCGCCGTCGTGAAACCCGCGCCCGTCGCGCCGGCGACGGTCACTCCGCCCACGGTGCCCGGCGTGACGCCCACGCCCGCTCCGGCGCAGACATCGTCGCTGGTGATCGCGCCGAAGCCCGCGACAACGAGTGCGACCGTGCCAGCGGTGACCTGGGTCCCCGTGACTTCGATTCCAGCGCCAAGCGTTGAAGCTCCGATCGCGCTTGCTCCGCGCGTGCCGTACGCGCAGGTGATGCTGGCGCTGGCGGGGGCGGCGTTTTTGATGGCGATGTGGGTTTTGGGGACAAGGGAGTGAGAAATCCACACATTTTTACCGGTCAACTGTAAGAATTCTATGTGTGTAAACTGCTATGCAGTAGTATCTTAAATGCTTATTCTTGAATTATGTGCGTTTTTCTGCATATACGCGAATGGCAGCCACCGGAACGTTTTAGCAGCGGATAGGCAGGCGCCGTAGCAGGTATTTATATTACTTGGCGCCGTATTTCGTTTGCAAATCGAATTGCTATCCCGTATCTCCGCTTTGAACAATCGGCTCTCCCCAAAAAAGACTCCACCATGCCGGACGATGCGTCCAACACGATTCCACTTCGACACTCGCGCCAGCAGCGGCTTCACGAATTCGTGGATTGGACGCGGCAGCACATCACCGGCGACGAGAAGGGGCAGGCTCAGATTTTTCTCGACCGGCTGTTTCAGGCATTTGGCAGCGCGGAATTTCTCACACTCGTGATTTCGGTGCGTTCTTTGCGCGGCGTTGACGATTGAAGTGTGGTCAGTTATTCTGCGGGAGCGTATCACACATCGCGAGCGGAATTTGAATGGCACGGCGTGCGGCCAAACCTACAGAACCCGGATTTTTCGATTCACAGGATCGCGCCGAGCGGCGGCGGCAGCGGCGGCAGCGCGCGCTTTTTATTCCGCGATTGCTGCGAAAATTAGCGCTTGATGCCACGTACATTCCGGCTCCCGACATTGAGCGCGCGCATAAAATTGCGATTCGCTGGGCGGATATCGAATCCAGCGGTCAGTTGGCGCAGCACAAAGAGACTTCGATTGACACGCAGTTTCTTGGCGAGGGGCTGAGCTACTCGGCAATGCTTAATACGTCGCCGATTGATGCGACCATTGTACTCGCCTCGACTCTAAGTTTGATGCGAGTCTCGATAATTCGTTTACAGTCCTGAGAAATCTTTGTCGCGCGGGCCTTGTCGCGCGGGATGGGCACCGCGATTTCGAGCAGTCGCTTGCCTAGTGTGTCGATGATGTCTTGCGTGAACTGCTTGGCCCGCACTTGGAGGCGCACAACCGGCGTATTGAGGAGCGCAAATAAGAGCCAAGGGTCGATTAAGTCGCCCTTGAGAACGCGCATCCGGTAAATGTGGCTCTGGAACAGCATCGGGAGATCGTGCTCGGTTACGATCGCCGAAGAGCCCACGAGGTAGGTTCCATCCTTTACGATCAGTAAGTCGCCGGCCTGAACGTCTACTTTGCTTTTCAGACTGTCGTAGATTTCCTGGCTAACACCGTGCTTGAAGTCTGCCTTGATTTCCCAATTGGAGAAGTCGGAAGTCCTGATGAATGGGATTACCCCGGTGCCGTAGGCCATCTTGCCAATTTCGATTCCGGTGTCGAGCGAGATGGCCTTCTTTTTAACTAACTCGCCAATGGTAACGAACTCGTAGTCGCGAGACAGCCGCGCGATTTCTGCTTTGATTTCGGGGTTGTAGTAACGGGGAACCAAAATGTTATGGACAATTCCGCTGAACGCAAGGGTGAACCCGCGATGGTCAGCGACAAACCCCTTTGAGTCGGCAAGCCATGCGGCGTAGCGTTCGCCAATCTCCGGAACTTCATCCAAGAGCTTCAATTCTCCGTTGGCGTCTTTTCGAAAGGTCGGGTTCCCGCGCGAATCGTGCCCGCACCACTTTGCCTCGCCCATGAAGATGTCGAACTCGTCTGCGGGCGCTTTTTTCGTGCCAATCAGGACGCACACCTTTGTGTGCGTCCCGCCCTTACCACTCGTCTTAAACAGGGCTTCCGGCATACTCACAACAGCAGTGATTTGCAGCCGCTCCATCAGCCACGCGATGACAAATTCGTGAGACGGATTACCAAAGACGCTCTCCGGCAGAACAACACCAAGACGCCCGCCAGGTTTTAAGAACTCCAAGCACCGTTCGAGAAATAGGAGTTGTGGCGGAAATTTATCGCGCAGTTTTGCGGTCTTGTCCCAGCGTTTTTGAGCCTTGTCGTATGTCCACTTAAAGCCGAGTTCAAATTGTGATAGTATCTTTTCACCCTTTACGACGATTTTCTTGCCAAACGGAGGGTTAGTGAAGAGCACATCGAATGACCCTACCCTGATCTTCTGCTGCATCGCCTCAGGCAACTCATTTACGGGTTCCAAACTGTTAGCGCAGAATACACCGCCGCGCCCATCGCCGATCAACGCCATGTAAGCTTTGCAAACCTTGGCGAGAAATGCGTCCTTGTCGATTCCCCGGAAGCAGTCTGTGGCAACCTCAAACTCACGCTTTGTCAACTGGCGCTCAGACCAGCCCTTGCGTTTGGCTTCAGCACGCAATTGCGCCCACACGTGAGACAGCGCGGTAATCAGAAAGCCTCCCGACCCGCACGCGGGATCGATGACACGCTCGCCGGGCTTAGGATCGACAATGCGAACCATCATTTCGACCACGTTCCGTGGCGTGAAAAACTGTCCCTCGGCACCGCGCAGGGCTGGGCCGATGAACACCTCGAACGCGTCACCAATGGCATCACGATCCGCGTCGGTGATGCAATAATTCTGCAATTCCCCAACGACGTACGTGAGGCTATCGTGGTCAAGTTTGATGGTGTCGGTTGAATCGAACACGTCGCCATAAGCGGCATCTTTTACCCGCTCAAACAGGATTTTGATTCGCTTTTGAACGTCCTTATGCGGCTCACCAACTCCGGCACGGAATGTCACCGTGTCGTCGGGGTTCGTGTCCTGCTCGTCCAGCAGCTTGCAAAAAAGTATGTTGATGATCTCTTGTGCGAGCGCTTCATCCCGCGTGATGCCGGTCGTCATTCCCGCAAGGTGGTTCCGAAGGTCGCGGAAAACGGCCCTCAGGTTCGACGGCTTGGTTAGATCCTTGCGCTTGTAGAGGCCGATGTCCTCGATGCGCTGGCCCTTGCGCGGAATGTTTGGCAGCAGATCGTATGTGCGCTTGCCGTCTCTGTGGTGAATCTTTCGGAGGTAAATATGGTCGTTGCCGTTAAACCAGACACCGACTTCGGCGGCAGACATGTCGAGATACAGGCGGAGTTGGTGTTCACCCTCCCGCCGGTCCTTCTTCTTGCACTCAACCACTATGAACAGTTCATCCTCTGTTTTCTTAGCCGAATTGAACACGGCGATATCGACAGGGTAGGCCTTCTCCTCGTCCGACGGGCGGATGCGGACGCGGTACTGCGGGCGCGTCTGAATCTGGCTCCTGTCATAGCCATAATCTTCGACAAGCCGGCGCGCGAAGACTTGAACGGCGTCAATCTCTTCGGGCGTGCCGCGTACATGCTCGCCGCTAACGTAGTCAACAACGTAACCCGCCTTGGGGTCTATTGCCGTGGAGTTACCCTTATGCTCTATAGGCTTTCGTGTCATTCGATCTCCGTGACTCTTGGACACTATGTTCTGTCTACCAGGAGTTTAGGTTTTCGGTTTTTATGCTCAACATGATAGCCGCTTGCCATCGGATTGCACGCAACGTCAATCAAAATACTGCCAAACCACGTCGTCGTCCGTAAAGCGTTCCGTCGTTCGTTCGAGTTCGTCGCTCAGGCGAATTGCGTCATCGCCCTGAAGGAAAACGGACGCGCCATCGGACTTTCGGGTGATTTCGTAGAAATAGCCGTTGCTCCACGACTCAATCTCGAAGGCGCGGGTGTGGTTCAATTCATCTGTCAGGTTCAATGTCCTGCCCTCCATGATGAGGACAGATTGTCGCGCCGATTCGTTTTTCATGCAAGATCGGAAGCCGCCGGACACCTACGCCGACAAATGCCCGTGGTCGAAGCGCGAGACGCTGGAGAGTTGGATCAGCGAGCGGGTGTTGAAACTTTCTTGCACGGCGGAGGATATGATTCCGTGGCGAAGGCGTGCGGGTTCAAGGGGTCGCCCGTAATTCCATGACAGACGGCGTATTCTGGGACTCCCAGCCCTGCCAAGCCACACTCTGATGAATCGCCGCACGCTGCTGAAGGGCGTTGGCGTTGCGCTCGCAAAAGCCGCTTCTGGAAAACATGGGCAGGGCGAGGCGGGAGGAAGGACAAACGTTCGCGGTTGAAAACAGAAGAATCCGCGGTATCGTTGTTAGCGGCTTGGAGCAGGCGCAAAGATGAATACTTCCCAATTGACTGTTGAGCTGCCCATCTCGATTTCAAACGATGACGCTCAACTGATGCTGGCGCTCAAGCTTTTCGAGACCGGAAAAGCAAGCTTGGGGCAGGCCGCAAAGCTATCCGGGTATTCTAAGCAGGCGTTCATTGAGATCCTCGGCAAACACAAGATTCCCGTCGTGAATTATTCTCCCGAAGAACTGCGCGAGGAATTGGGTTTGTGAAAGAACCTGCGGTGGCGGACAGCACGTGCCTCATCGGACTGGCACAGGGGGTACCGGCGGGCTTTGGGGATGCGGGCGGGTTGGTGACGGGGGATTGTATTCGGGCGGCGGAGGACTAGGTGGCGGGCGCGAACGCCGCATACGCGACTTTTTTCACATATTGCGCTCAAAATCGTCGTAATCATTTGTAGAACACGATTTGTGTGTTTTGAAAAAGCGAACGCAGCACTTTTTTTTGTGTATATTTCCCGCCAGCAAGGCTCGAATCCCGCGCTGGCCGCTGCGCCGGTTGTAGTGTGAAGATTGGGAAGGGATGGGCCGGTGAACGGCAGCGCGAAAAAGTAGCGGGCGCCTCACACCTTCGTCAACTTCCCCCCCGCCATGCTCAGCAGCAGCAGTTTCATCCCGTCCTTGCGGAAATTGATGCGGATTTTCTGGCTCAGGCCGCTGCCGGTGAGCGCGTCCACGACGCCTTCGCCGAAGGTGTCGTGGCGCACGCGGTCGCCGGGTTCGAAGGCGCGCGGGTCTTCCTGCGTGACTTCCTCGGCGAAGATTTTGTCCACGATGTGTCTGACCGCCGGGTCGATGCGGCGCGGGCGCTGCGACGATGCCGCGGGCGCGCTGAATTCCTGCGCGACTTCGCGTTCGAAATCCGCGAAGGGATCGGGCGCGGCTTGCTTCTTGGGCCGAAACGTGGGCGTTTCGTCCTCCTCCATGTCGAAGGGCACGTCGGCGCTGTGAAGCGCTTTGGCGCGCGCCTCGCGGGCTTCGAAGAGCTTTTCCGGAATTTCTTCGAGGAACCGCGAAGGCACAGCCTGGTCGGTGCGGCCATATTTCATGCGGAAGCGCGTGAGCGTGAGGTAGAGCTTCTCCATCGCGCGCGTGATGCCGACGTACATCAGGCGGCGTTCTTCTTCAATGGCTTTCGGGTCTTCGTTCTTCTCAAATGAATCCGGGCCAAACTTGGCCGTGCGAATCAGCGGGAGCAGGCCTTCTTCGAGGCCGGTCAGAAACACGATGGGAAATTCCAAACCCTTGGCCATGTGCAGCGTCATCAGCGTCACGCGGTCGGCGTTGGGGTCGAATTTGTCGGTCGGCGCGAGCAGCGCGCTGTTTTCCAAAAAGCCGGCGAGCGAGGCGTTGCGCTGCGCGAGTTCTTCCGCGCCATCGAACGCGCCGGGCTCGGGCGGCGGGCCTTCGGGCACGACGACGTTCGCGGGGTCGTTTTCCTTGTCGAATTCCGCGGCGGCATTGACCAATTCGTCGAGATTTTCGACGCGGTCTTTTTCGCCGGACGCTTCGAGCGATTCGTGCAGCCCGCTTTCGTCGAGCATGGTGCGCAGCACATCGGCCACGGGATACGTCGGCATCGCGCGCAGTTGGTCCATCAGGCGCGCGAATTGAACCAGGCCTTGTTTCGGTTTGGGTTTGAAGCTTGCAATGAAGCGTTCAGCGTCGGGGCCATCGAGCGTTTCGATCAGCGAACATTCGCGCCGGTTAGCTTCGATTTCAATCTGTTCGACGGCCGATTCGCCCAGCGCGCGCTTCGGCACGTTGATGACGCGGCGAAATGCGGCGTCGTCTTTGGGATTGACGATCAGGCGCAGGTACGCCATCGCGTCTTTGATTTCGCGCCGCTCATAGAACGCGGTGCCGCCTATTAATTGGTAGGGAATGTTGGACTGAATCAGCGCCGTTTCAATCGCGCGCGACTGCGCGTTGGTGCGATAAAAAACGGCAATGTCGTTACAGCGTTTGCCGAATCGCATGTGTTCGCCGATGCGTTTCGCGACCTGATAGCTCTCCATCTGTTCGTCTTCGGCTTCGATCAGCGTCAGCGCTTCGCCTTCGAGGTTTTCAGTCCACAACGTCTTCGGCTTGCGCTCGACGTTGTGAGCAATGACGGAATCCGCGGCTTGCAGAATGAGCTTGGTCGAGCGGTAATTCTGCTCGAGCTTGACGATCTTCGCTTCGGGAAAATCTTTTTCGAACGAGAGAATGTTGCGCACATCCGCGCCGCGCCAGGCATAGATGGATTGGTCCGGATCGCCGGTGGCGCAGACGTTGCGGTGCTTCGAGCCCAGCAGTTTGATCAGGTGATACTGGCAGGCGTTGGTGTCCTGATATTCATCGACGAGCACGTAGCGGAAGCGGCTGCGGTAGCGATCGAGAATATCCTCGCGCGAACGGAAAAGCTGCACGGATTGGATCAGCAGGTCGTCGAAATCGAAGGCGAGATTTTTGCGCAGCGCTTTTTCGTACTCGGCGTACACCTGCTTGATCAGCCGCTCGTGGAACATGCCGTCGGGCACTTCTTCGGGCGTGATGACTTTGTTTTTGAACGCGGAGATTTCCTGGCGGATCGCGCGCGGGGTGAGGCGCTTGTCGTCGCGGTCGAGGCCCATTTCCTTGAAGATGTCCTTGACCATGTCCATTGAATCTTCATCGTCGTAGATCGTGAAATCGCGCGTGTAGCCGAGCGCTTCGGCTTCGCGGCGCAGCAGGCGCGCGCAGAAACTGTGGAAGGTGGAAATCCATGCGCCGGAAACGCCGACCAAATCTTCGACGCGGCGTTTCATTTCGCCGGCGGCCTTGTTTGTGAACGTGATCGCCAGTACTTCCCACGGCCGCGCGCCGCGCGCCATGATGTTGGCGATGCGGCGCGTGACCACGCGCGTTTTGCCGGAGCCTGCGCCGGCGAGAATCAGCAGCGGGCCGTCGATGGTCTCGACGGCTTCGCGCTGAGGGGGATTTAAGTTTTCGAAGATGCGCTCGATGTCAACTGCCATGCATTCTTTTTAACCGCGAATTGGCAAAAGAAAACAGATTTAAAACAACGATTCGCACGCAAACGGATTTGAACAACGAATCGCACGAATCTTCACGAAGGAATTGTGACGGGCGGCCCGCCCTTCGGCTGCCGCGCTTGGCATTTATGAAAAATCCATTATCATTTTACGCATTATTTCAATGCCACCGAACAAGGAGAATCGCCATGAAACCGCTCTGCGAATTGGATTATCCGTGGAAACTTCTGATTTCGATGTTCCTGATCGTGCTCACCTCGGGCTTCGTCGTGGCTGAATTGTATTTGAAACACACGACTGAATTAGCCGATGGCAAGCCCGGCCTGAGCATGGACGACATCACCATCACATTTCATGGAAATGGCGTGCCGCTGTTGAGGCGAAAGATCGCCCCGGGCGGCTCGATGCGAAAATATTTCAGCGTGAACAGCAGCGAAGAAGAATTGAAACCCGACGACCTTAAAGACATCGAACGCATGATCGCCTGGGTGGACAAAGGCGCGCCGCAGGATGAGTACACGGTCAAAGACGAAAAGAAAAAAGCCGAGAGCATCTCGCTGTTGTTTGACACGCACGGCTGTACCGATTGCCATTCGCGCGAGTCCACGATGCGCCACAACATGCACGACTACCCGCTCGAAAAATTCGAGCAGGTCGTGGAATACACAAAGCCGAATTCCAGCAGCATGGACACCGGCCGGTTGCTTTCGCTGAGCCACTACCATCTGATCGGCATGGGCATGATGTTCCTCGCCGCGGGCGCCGCCGTCGCGCTAACGCTGTGGCCCAAATGGCTGCGCGCCGCGTTGGTCGTCGGCGGGCAGTTGTCGATCCTGCTCGACATCTTCGGCTGGTGGGGCGTGAAGTGGTACGGCGCGCCGCTCTCGCCGATCGTGATGGCCGGCGGGGGATTGATGGCGGCAAGCTTCTTCGCCTCGGTTGGCGCGGCGTATTGGGATTTGTGGATTCGAAAGCCGAAAGCGGTGGCGCCATAAGCGCGTGTTGGAGCAAACCTTGCACATACCCGAATCGTTGGCGGCCAGCTATCGGCGCAAAGCTCTTGCCGCCTTCAAAGCCGCGATGTCCCTGTGCGCGTGGAATGCCGACGGCGCGGCCAATCGCCTCTATTACTGTCTGTACCTCGCCTTGGTCGCGGAGTTCGAGCGCCTTGGCATTCGGCCGGAGACGATCGACGCCGGTTCCGCGCGCGCGGCGGCGGGGGATATCCGTTTGAAGTGGACGCATTCGTTTGTTAGAAAGAATGGGAGCTTGGCGAGCTTGACAGCGAGAGAATGCCCGACCGTGAACGATGCTTACGATTTGCGCATCATCGCCGATTATCGCGAAAGCGATGTGACGTGTGATGAGGTTAAACAGCATTTTAGGAACGTTCAGAGTATTTTGGAAGCATTAGGAATCAACGTTGGAGTGTGTCCATGAACGAAGTCGAATCGAAATGGCAGAGTGTTTTGCGCACGATTTTCCCAACGATTGTGGTTCGTCAGGACTTTTCGATTCCTGAGGATGATGACATCCCGTTCCTTGGCATTTATATGATTCCGGACGAACGTATGATGGAGTTTACTGAAAAGGTCAGAGGCAAGCGCTTCGAATTGATGGAGCGCGAAAACCTGCCGGACGTGAGTTTGTTGCATTGCAGCACGTCCGACACCCAACGGTACTACCCTCACATCTACGCTGAAGCGCAAAGCGAAATCCGCCGCTCTGGCCGCGCGACAAAATCAGCGTCCGGGAAAACCACACGCAAACCTTCGCCGAAAAAATCCGCGCTGCGCGCAACCGCCGCGTCGCGCCGATAATGATTTAATGCCCAAATCCATCCGCTTCATCCGCTCGGTTCCGCGCTACCTGCTCGTGCGCGCGCTGGCCGGGCGCTGGCCGTCGCTCGCGAGCGGCGCGCTCTCGTGCATTCAACTGGCCGACACCGCGCCGCCGGCGCTCCCGGCTCAAGATTGGGTGCGCATCAAAACCAAACTCAGCGGCGTGTGCGGCTCCGATCTGTCGGCCATCGGCTGCAAAGGCAGCCCGTATTTCTCGCCGTTTGTTTCGACGCCATTTGTACTCGGTCACGAAATTGTCGGCGAGATCGTGGAGACCGGCAACGCCGTCCCGCCGCGCTGGAAAAACGGCGCGCGCGTGACGATCGAGCCGGCGTTGTGCTGCGAAGTCCGCGGCATCTCGCCGCCGTGCGCCGCGTGTGCCGCGGGCCATTACGCGCATTGCCAGAACATCGTTCGCGGCACGATCAAAAGCGGCATCCAAAGCGGTTATTGCGCCAGCACCGGCGGCGGATGGAGCGCTGCGACGGTGGTCGCGCACCATTCGCAGCTCCATGAAATTCCCACAAGCTTGAGCGACGAAGAAGCCGTGCTCGCCGAACCGCTCGCCTGCGCCGTTCACGCGGCACTGAAAGCTCCCCGCGATGAACGCGCGACGATTCTGGTGATCGGCTGCGGCTCGATTGGATTGATGACAATCTTCGCTTATCGCACATCCGGCGGAAAAGGAAAACTGCTCGCCGCCGCGCGCTACTCGCACCAAGCGGAAATGGCGAAAGATCTCGGTGCCACCGACATTTTTCGCGGACGCGGCTTCGAAGAACTTTACCCCTGGACGCTCGAACGCTGCGAAGGCCAGGACAAACAAATCTACCGTCCCGAACTCGGCAAACCCGTCCTGCTTGGCGGCGCCGACGCCGTAGTCGATTGCGTCGGGTCCAGCGATTCCATCGACGACGCCATGCGCCTCACGCGACCGCGCGGCGCGCTGATTCTCTGCGGCATGCCCGGCATTCCGAAGGGAATTGATTGGACCGCGCTGTGGTACAAAGAACTCCGGCTGCTTGGCGCGTATGCGTATGGCTGGGAGGAGACTCAAAATTCAAAATTCAAAATTCAAAATTTGGAAGCGTCCGCCCTTTTGGATTCGAGCGACAGAATCAAAACGATGCAATTGGCGCTCGATTATCTTGTCGCGAGCAACGGCGCGCTCAAGCCGCTTGTAAATCGCAAGCACCCGCTCGACGATTATCGTTCCGCGCTGACCGGCGCCTTTAGAGCCGGACGATCAGGAGCATTGAAAACCGTGTTTGAGATTTAATCATTCCACATGCCACATTCATTATTCCTCATTCCACATTCCACATTCCACATTCCTCATTCCACATTCCACATTCATCATTCCTCGCTTTTCATTGCCCTTTCCCCAACCGAAGCGCCAGCGCGGGATCGAGTTCTTTGCAATCGAGGATTTTCTCCTGCGTCAGCGCCACGTCGTAGGGCACGCGGAAAAAGCGGAAGCCGTCGGGTTCGAGCAGCACGTAACAGGCGCGCGGGTCGTTGTCGCGCGGCTGGCCGACGGAGCCGACGTTGACCATCACGCGTTCCTTAAAAAAATATTTGCGCCCCGGTTCGGCGTCTTTGCAATCGCTCTCGGTCCAGATGCACGGGCGATGCGTGTGCCCCAGAAAAAAAGCGCGCGTGAATGGATGCGCTTCGAAGCCTCTGACGGCATCCTCCTGCTTGAAAACATATTTCCACGAGCCGGGATCGGCGGGCGTGTCGTGAACGAAAAGCATGTCGCTCAATTGCCGCGAAGGTTTCAGTTTCAGCAGAAAATCCCAGAACTGCACGCGGCGTTTGTATTCCGCGCGCCGCAGAAACGCGCCCGAAAGCAATTCGGGGCAAATGAGCTTGCGCGCAAAATTGATCGCACCCGCCGCGGCCGCATTAAAGGTCTTCGGCGGCCCAGTAAGCAGCGCTTCGTCGTGATTGCCCAGCAGGCAAAATTCAAAATGTTTGACGAAATCGAGCACCTCGACGGGATTCGGCCCATAACCGACACTGTCGCCGAGAAAATAAACTTTTTTCGCGCCGCGCTTCATCACATCTTTCCAGACGGCTTGAAGCGCTTCGAGATTGGCATGCACGTCGGAGAGGATGGCGATCATTCTGCGTCCCGCTGCTTGGCGTTCGGTCTTCGAAGCGGTATTATGCGGGGAACGAGTGCGAATGCAACGACTGTGGAACGGAGCTCCGCTCCGTTCAATCGACTGTAGAACGGAGCTCCGCTCCGTTCAAATTGTTATCGCGGCCTGACCGGAGCGGAGCTCCGTTCTACTTTGTGAAATCGCGCGAACGACGAGGCAGTGCATGGCAACACGCATCAAATCGAAAACTGCCGTGCAGCCTTTGCCCGACGCACCAAAGAAAGCGGGGCAAACCTCGTGGACGGAGCGCCGCCAGGCGTTCGCGAAAAGCGATCCGCTGCGCGTGGTCTTCGTCACGGCCCCTGAGAAAGAAGCGGAAACCATCGCGCGAAAGCTCCTCGAAGAACGGCTGATTGCGTGCGCGAATCTGCTCAAAGGCGTGCAATCGCTCTATTGGTGGGAAGGCAAAATTGGCGAAAGCGCGGAGACACTGATCGTCATGAAAACACCCGCGTCAAAAATCAACGCGCTGATGAAGCGCGTGCGCGAGTTGCACAGCTACAGCGTGCCCGAGTTTCTCGCGCTGGGGATCATGGAAGCCAATCCGGCCTACGCGGCGTGGGCGCGCAAAGAGACGGAGAGCGAATTCAAATGAGTTCCGATTCCGCGTCAAAGAAAACCATCGCGCTGCTGGGCTCGTTCGACACCAAGGGCGTCGAATACGCTTTCGTCAAAAATTGCATCGAACGCGCCGGTCTCGCCACGCTCACGATCGATTTCGGCGTGCTGGAAGCCTCGCCGTTTACGCCCGACGTCGGTCGCGTGGAAGTCGCTGCCGCCGGCGGCGCGGATTTCACGTCGCTCGTCGCACGTCGCGACCGCGGCGCGGCGATTGCCGCGATGTCGAAAGGTGCCGAAGCGCTGCTTCCAAAATTGTTCGCCGAAAAGCGCTTCGACGGCGTGCTCGCTCTCGGCGGCGGCAGCGGCACGTCCGTCGCCTGCGCCGCCATGCGCGCGCTGCCCACCGGCGTGCCGAAAGTGGTCGTCTCGACTTTGGCCGGAAAAGACATGACGCACTACGTCGGCCACAAAGACATCGTGATGATTCCCAGCATCGTGGACATCGCCGGCATCAACCGCATCAGCCGCGAAGTGCTCGCGCGCGCCGCGGGCGCCATCTGCGGCATGACCAACGCGGCCATTCCGCCCGGCGACGACAAACCGCTGATCGTTGCGTCGATGTTCGGCAACACCACGCCCGCCGTCGAACGCGCGCGCAAAATTCTCGAAGAAAACGGCTACGAGGTGCTCGTTTTCCATTGCACCGGTTCCGGCGGCATGACCATGGAAAGCCTGATCGAGACCGGCCAAATCGCCGGCGTCCTCGACATCACTACCACTGAATGGGCCGATGAAATTGTCGGCGGAGTCCTCTCCGCCGGCCCCACGCGCCTCGACGCCGCCGCAAAAAAAGGCGTCCCAGCCATCGTCGCGCCCGGCTGCCTCGACATGGTCAATTTCTGGAAGCCCGACACCATTCCCCAGGCGCTTAGCGGCCGGACGTTCTACGCGCACAATCCCGACATCACGCTGATGCGCACGGATATTTTCGAAAACAAAAAGCTCGGCGAAATCATCGCGAAAAAGCTCAACCAAAGCTGCGCGCCCGTGACGGTGCTGCTGCCGCTTAAAGGCGTGAGCATGATCGACGCGCCCGGCGGAAAATTCTGGTGGCCCGAAGCCGACGCAGCGCTCTTCGATTCGCTGAAAAAAAATCTGCGCAAGGACATTCCGGTGGTCGAAATGGATTGCAACATCAACGACGCGGCGTTTGCGGTGAAATGCGCCGAGTGTTTGCTGGATAACATCAAGCGCGCGAAAAAGATTAACGATCCGATCAGCCCTTCATGAGATCGAGCTTGGCGACCTTGCCGTTTGAGAAAATGACAACCCAATTACTGTCGCCGAGCCAACGAATGTCGTCAGGCAAATCGCGTTGATATGAGCGTTGAAAGTCGTTGGCCGTTTCTTTTGTGCGGAGGAGGCCGAATCTTTGTTCTAATTGTTCGACCGTTAAGCCCAAGACAAGGGAGTCTCGATTAGCGTCAGCCACCATACATCCGTATACGGTCCTGGGATTGAATGCGTAAAGTCCCAATTTCCAAAGAACGTATCGAGGTCCATGGTGGTTGTCAGCCGGAAAGCTTGTCCATGCCGCGAAGGTTAGGAGTGGAACAAGCAAAAGGCCAAGGCATGAAAGCAACAAGCGTTTCGGAATCAGTTTCATTGGAATCGCCCCGTTAGTTGTTTTATCGACATTGTGGCTGAACATGTTCGTAATAAAGTCGAATTGGGAGAGGTCAAAATGCCGGAGTCACGCAGCCAAATTCTCGATCGTTTCCGCGCGAAAATCGCGCAAGGCCAGCCCATCATCGGCGGCGGCGCCGGCACCGGCATCAGCGCCAAGATGGAAGAGGCCGGCGGCATCGACCTGATTGTGATCTACAATTCAGGCCGCTTCCGCATGGCCGGCCACGGCTCGCTGGCCGGCATGATGCCCTTTGGCGACGCCAACGCGATCATGCTGGAAATGGCGCGCGAAGTCTTGCCGGTCGTGAAAAAAACGCCCGTGCTCGCGGGCGTCTGCGGCACCGATCCGATGCGCATCATGCTGCAATTTTTGAAAAAAGTGCGCGACGAAGGCTTCGCCGGCATTCAGAATTTTCCAACCGTCGGCTTGATCGACGGCCAGTTCCGCGAGAATCTCGAAGAGACCGGCATGGGCTATTACAAGGAAGTCGAACTCGTGCGCGCCGCGCGCGAATTGGATTTGCTCACGACGCCCTACGTGTTCACGCCGAAAGATGCGGTTGAAATGACCAACGCCGGCGCGGATATTCTCGTCGCGCACATGGGCCTCACCACCAAAGGTTCAATCGGCGCGAAGACCGCCAAGTCGCTCGACTACAGCGCCGGCCTGATCCGCGAAATCGCCAAATCCGCGCGCGCCGTGCGCAAAGAAATCCTGGTGCTCTGTCACGGCGGCCCCATCGCCGAACCCGACGATGCGAAGTACGTGCTCGACGCCTGCCCGGAAGTGGACGGATTTTACGGCGCGAGTTCAATGGAACGCCTGCCGACAGAGCGCGCGATTGCGGAGCAAACGCGGGCGTTCACGCAAATTGTGCGGAAGAAGAATTGAACAACGAGTCGATTCGCCGCTTAGCTCATTCGTTCTCGATCAATTCCCATTGCACACCGAGCGTCGCCAGCCACGCTTCCGCGCTGGCCAGCGCTTGCTTACGCAAGTAGCGCTCCCACTGCTGGCCCATGCGCGGGTGATTGCGCAGCGCGCGCTCGAACGACTGCGGAGGCTTGGCTGAATTGAGCGAGGCGAGCAGCTCATCGCGGATTTGCGGATCGCCCGCGTCGCGCGCGAATTGCCGCATCCATTCCAACTGCGTCGAATCGCTCACCGCCGGCACGCGCGGGTAATACGGGTCGTTGGCCGTATTCGGAATCCCGCCGCTCCCGACGGCCCGCCGTTCACCCCTCTCCCCTTGGTGGAGAGGGG
>DATGGK010000065.1:0-2175 GCA_035308565.1 Planctomycetota bacterium
GTCAGATTCGGTCGAAACGGCGCTGAAGTGGGGCGAGGGGATTTTGCGCACGCTGCATCAGTTGCCGCAACCCGAGTCCAAAGTTCAGACTCCAAAGTCCAAAGCCGAAACGCAGGCTGCCACCCCTCGACCCCCGACCCCCGACTCTGACTGGATCGAGACGCTGCACTCAAACCGGAATTTCAGTCCGGCGACGGGGAAAAGTTATGAGCCGCTGACGCCGAAGCATTTTTCTTTTAATGCGCCCGTCGGAGCTTGCCCGGTCTGCCACGGGCTTGGGCAGAAAATGATTTTCGACGAGCACCTCGTTGTGCCGGACGCGGAAAAGTCTCTGGAGCAGGGAGCAGTGCTGCCGTGGCGGCGCGGCGGCAAGCGGATGGTTGTTTACTACAAGGCCATGTTGCGGTCGGTGGCGGCGCATTACAACGTCAGCCTGGAAACGCCTTACAAGGATTTGTCGGACGAATTCAAGCGCGCGCTGATGTGGGGTTCGGGTGCGACGGAAGTCGAATTTACATTCTGGCGCGCGGGCAAACAAAGCAACATCAAGCGGCCATTCGAGGGCGTGATTCCGAATCTCGACCGGCTCTATCACGAGAGCGAAAGTGAATTTACGAAGAATCGGCTGAAGGCATTCATGTCCCCGCAATTTTGTGACGCGTGCCATGGGCAGCGGCTCAAGCCGGAAATCCTGGCGGTGCGGTTGGGAGTCGATAGTCCACAGTCTCCAACGACCAGCGACTCAGGACTGCGCCTTCCGGGTTTGTCCATCATGGATGTTTGCGCGCTGTCAGTGGATAAAGCGGACACGTTTTTTGCGACGCTGAAGCTGACGGAATTTCAGGAGAAAATCGCGCGTGAGATCGTCAAGGAAATCCGCGCCCGGCTGGGTTTTTTGCGCAATGTGGGCCTGGGTTATCTGACGCTCAGCCGCGAAAGCGGCACGCTCAGCGGCGGCGAGGCGCAACGCATCCGGCTGGCGACGCAAATTGGCGCGGGGCTCGTCGGCGTTCTCTACATCCTGGATGAACCGAGCATCGGGTTGCATCAGCGCGACAACGACCGGCTGTTGCGCACGCTTGAGGGATTGCGCAATCTCGGCAACTCCGTGTTGGTCGTCGAACATGATGCCGACACAATCCGCCACGCGGATTATGTTCTCGATCTCGGACCGGGCGCCGGCGTACGCGGAGGTGAATTGGTGGCGGCGGGCACAGTGGACGAATTGCTGGCGGATACACACTCGCTGACGGCCAAATATCTCACCGGCGAACTGTCCATTCCTGTTCCAAAGCAACGGGTGAAGCCATCGCCGGAGAAAGGATGGCTGGAAGTGCTGGGGGCGCGGGAGAACAACCTGAAGAATATTGATGCCCGCATTCCGTTGGGCACGATGACGTGCGTGACGGGAGTGAGCGGTTCGGGAAAAAGCACGCTCGTGGATGACATCCTACGCCGCGCGCTGTTTCGCAAATTCTTTGGTTCGAAGGACCGTCCCGGTGCGCATCGCGCGCTGAAAGGTTTTGAAAGTCTCGACAAAGTAATTGTCATCGACCAGACGCCCATCGGCCGCACGCCGCGCAGCAATCCCGCGACGTATACGGGCATGTTCAACGCTATTCGCGATTTGTTCTCGCGCTTGCCCGCGGCGCGCGTCCGCGGTTACGACGCGGGGCGGTTCAGTTTCAATGTCAAAGGCGGCCGTTGCGAGAAGTGCGAAGGCGACGGGCTGATCAAAATTGAAATGCACTTTCTGCCGCCGGTTTACGTAACCTGCGAGGCGTGCAACGGGCGCCGGTATAATCGCGAAACACTCGAGATTAACTATAAGGGGCAGAATATCGCCGACGTCCTCGACATGACGGTGGACGAAGCAGTGACGTTCTTCCGCGCCGTGCCGCAGATTTATGACCCGCTGCTGACGCTGGCGGAAGTCGGACTGGGTTACATTCGGCTCGGCCAGCAAGCGACGACATTAAGTGGCGGCGAAGCACAACGGGTGAAGCTCGCGTCCGAGTTGAGCCGCAAGGCAACGGGGCGCACGCTCTACATTCTGGATGAGCCGACGACCGGCTTGCATTTTCATGACGTAGCGAAATTGCTGGAAGTGTTGTTCAAATTGCGCGCGTCCGGCAACACGCTGCTTGTCATCGAGCACAACCTGGACGTGATCAA
>DATGGK010000066.1:0-46564 GCA_035308565.1 Planctomycetota bacterium
GAATTTTGAATTTTGAATTTTGAATTAATCTATGAGCTTACTCCAAGTCAATAACCTCCACACTCACTTCCGCACCGACGCCGGCGTGGCGCGCGCGGTCGATGGAATCACCTTTGACATCAAGGAAGGCGAATGCGTCGCGCTCGTCGGCGAATCCGGCTGCGGCAAATCGGTGACCAGCTACACGATCATGCGCCTGCTCTCCATGCCGCCGGCGTTCATTCCGGAAGGCCAGGTGCTGTTTCGCGGGCGAGATCTGGCGCGCGTGCCGGACGACGAGATGTGTTCGATCCGCGGGCGTGAAATCGGCATGATCTTTCAGGAGCCACAGAGCGCGCTTAATCCGGTGTTCACCGTCGGCGACCAGATTGCCGAAGCGTACCTCGCGCACAATCCGGGCGCTCGCAAACGCGAAGCCTGGGAACGCACGATCGATTCGATGCGCTCGGTTGGAATCCCCGATTCCGAACGGCGAGCGATGGATTACCCCCACCAATTGTCCGGCGGCATGAAGCAGCGCGTGTGCATCGCGATGGCGCTGATCTGCGATCCGCAATTGCTGATCGCCGACGAACCGACGACGGCGCTGGACGTGACCATCCAGGCGCAGATTCTGGAATTGCTCCGCAACTTGCAGCAGGAACGCCACCTTTCGCTGCTGCTGATCACGCACGATCTGGGCATCGTCGCCGAGATGGCCGAGCGCACGAACGTGATGTACGCCGGAAAGATCGTCGAACAATGCCCTACGAAGGAGATTTTCAAGCGTCCGCTGCACCCCTACACGCAAGGCTTGCTGCGCGCGCGCCCCGGCGGCGAAACGAGCTTGAAGCACAAGCGGCTGTCCGAAATTCAAGGCATGGTCCCCGCCGCGACGCAGTTCGAAGACAACTGCCGATTTAATCCACGCTGCCCGTTGATGACGCAGGAATGCAAAGCAAGCATCCCGCCCATGCTGGATTACGGCGAAGCGCATTCGGCGGCGTGTTTTCATACGAAGAAGGAAGGCATCAACGCGTGGAAGGAATGAACGGCAGGTGTCAGGGGCCAGGAGTCAGGAGTCAGGAGTCAGGGATCAGAAATTAGAGGTCAGAAAACAGAGGCCAAAAATCAGAATTGAGAAATTCTAGGCTTTGTCTGACCCCTGATTCCTGACCCCTGCTGTTACTTTATCGTCGCCTTCCCCGGATCGCTTTTAATCCATGCCGTGTACCACAAATCCGCCGTCAATTTCGCCGCGGCGCGCGTGCGCTCCAATACAAAATCTTTTGCTTTTTCCGGCGCGGTATCGAAGCCATTCGCGGCGTCGAGTTCGTAACTCTTTTCAACATTCTGATGCGACTCGGCGATGGCGCGGTTGATTTCAGTCCACACATCTGCGACGCGGTTTGGTTTTTGATTCTCAGCAAGCATCTCCGGCGTAAAGCCATTCTTCTCCGGGTAGCCGTCAAGGCGCGCATGAATGCCCTTCTGAATCATATGGCCATCGTCGCCGGGTTTCCCGTCGTAGTTAATGGTCGTGTGCAGCGGCATGGCGCAATCGCCGCAGTAATGCGCAAGCCAGCCTGCATAGAGAATCGCGCGATGTTTGGCGCCTTGTGATTCCGGGTAAATGCGCACCTGGCGAAACGCCAGCAGCAGGCGTTCGTACCCTTCCTCGATGGCATAGGGCAGCGTGCCGCCGCGTCCAATGCTGATATTCTTGTATTTGTCGCCGTCCAGATGGTCGTAGTGTTTGAGCGCATCGAATCGAGCGCGCGGATACGGCTTGCCTTCGAACAATTCCAAGTCGATGTAATGTTCCGGCTGCTCGGTGGCGCGCAAGCGCGGCGTCATCGGGCTTTTCCACTCGTCGGGTTCGACCGACATTTCAGCGAGTTCGTCAGTCGCGCTCCGAAAGAATTCAGGAACATCGTCGGGCAGCATTTTCGCGGCGGCAATCGCGATGGCTTTGTGCCCGCCGCTCCACCACGCGTGCGCGGGGCGAAGCGCAATCTCCAGCACGAGAGCCGTGGCGATCAGCAGACAAAGCGCGAATGCATAGCGGTGGCGAGTAGCGATACGCGGCATGGGCGGTGCTCCTACATTTTTTTGATAGCGGCACAATATAGCGCCGAAATCACAGCGCCATAGCTTCACACGATCTTTGTAATCGTGAATACGCTGTCCGCTTCCGCGTCGCCGGCAGTTGCGCGTTTTCGCAAAAGCCTGTCAGGCCCATTCGCCCTATAAGCCCTATCAGCCCCATTAGGCCTATCCAGGCATTTACGCGGTCACCGTGGACCCCGTCGGCTTCAACACCGGCTTCTGCGCCGACGACAGCGGCGTAGCCGCGGGTTTCACCGATGCCGGCTGCACCAGCGCGGGTGCGACGACGTGAGGCGCGGGCGGTGTAGCCGCGGGCGCCACCGCCGCGGCGGGTGCGGCGGGTGCCGGTTTCGGAGCCGCAGGAATGGGCGCGGGTCCTGGGCCACTGGACGCCGGTGGTCTGGGCTTCTCCGACGACTTTTCTCCCACAGCCTGTTTGGGCGCGAGAATCAAGCCGACGCGCTTGCCTTCGCGGAAGGGCGGGCGCTCGACTTTCGCGTGATCCTGCAACTGCGTGACAACGCCCTTGAGCGTCTGCTCGCCGAGGCTCTGGTGCGCGATCTCGCGGCCCTTGTAAATCATGGTGAATTGCACGCGATGGCCCTCGTTGAGGAATTCCTTGGCGTGCTGGACCTTGATGTCGAGGTCGTGCTTGCCGATCTTGAAACTCAGGCGCACTTCCTTGAGGTCGTGAGCGTGGGCCTTTTTGCGCGCCTTCTGCTCTTTTTTCTGTTCGTGATAAATGTGCTTGCCGTAATCCATGATACGGCAAACGGGCGGCTCGGCCTTCGGCGCGACCTCGACGAGGTCGAGTTCGTGTTCAAGCGCTTTGGCGCGAGCTTGATCCGACAACATGACGCCCAGTTGATCGCCGTTCGGTCCGATGACGCGAACCGTGCGGGCCTTGATCTCGTGGTTGATGCGAAGTCTCTCTGTGATGGCTTTGTCTCCTTTACTGCCTGGGTTCCGGGTTTCAGGCCTTGCGTTAACCCAACGCGAAGCCTGTACACTTAGTCTCGTCGGCCCTATAGGACGTATAGGTCCTATAGGTCCTATACGATTTTTAACTAACGCCGTTCCGCCACTTCCGCCTTCGCCTTGGCGACGAATTCCGCCAGCGGCATGACGCCCAAATCCTTCCGTCCGCGCCCGCGCACCGACACCGTTCCCGCCGCAGCTTCGCGGTCTCCGATCACAAGCAAATACGGTACCTTCGCTTCTTCGGAATCTTTCACCTTCTGTTTAATGTTCCCCACCGCGCCAATGTCGCCTTCGACGCGGAGGCCTTCAGTCGCGAGCGCCGCAACCGCTCGGCGCGCTGCGTCTTGCGACGCTTCGGTGATGTTCGCCACGCGAATCTGCACCGGCGAAAGCCACAGCGGAAACGCGCCGGCGAAATGTTCGATCAAAATTCCCACGAAGCGTTCGAAACTCCCGAACGGCGCGCGGTGGATCATCACCGGCCTGTGCCGCGTATTGTCGGCGCCGATGTATTCGAGCCTGAAACGCTCCGGCAGATTGTAATCCAACTGCACGGTGCCCAATTGCCAGTCGCGGCCGATACAATCTTTGACCATGAAATCCAGCTTCGGGCCGTAGAAGGCAGCGCTGCCGGGCATCTCCGTGTGCTGCAAATTCATGTCGCGCGCGACGCGGCGCAGCGTGTCTTCGGCCTTATTCCAATTGGCCGGATCGCCCACGTACTTGTCGCTCTTCGGATCGCGCAGGCTGACTTCGACGTGATAATCGGTCAGGCCGAGCGATTTGAAAATCGTCGTGACCAGATCGACGGTGCTGCGGAATTCGGCTTCGACTTGCTCGGGCGTGCAGAACAGATGCGCGTCGTCCTGAGTCAATCCTCTTACGCGCGTCATGCCGTTGAGTTCGCCGGATTGTTCGTAGCGGTACACGGTGCCGAATTCGGCGAGACGAATCGGCAGCTCGCGGTAGCTGTGCGGCTCGGCGGCGTAAATCTGGCAGTGATGCGGGCAGTTCATCGGCTTGAGCAGGTATTCTTCGTGCTCGTCAACGGTGCTCTTGATCGTCGGGTACTGGCTGTCCTTGTAATAAGGGAAGTGCCCCGACATTTTGTAGAGATCGACGTGGCCGATGTGCGGCGTGAAAACCGGTGAATAGCCGCGCTTGATGAGTTCGCCCTGCATCAGATTTTGCAATTCGGTGCGGATGATGCCGCCTTTGGGCATCCACAGAATCAATCCTTGGCCGACGAGCGGACTCATCGTGAACAAGCCCATTTGCTTGCCAATGACGCGGTGGTCGCGCTTCTTCGCTTCTTCGATCCGCGCGAAGTGTTCGTCCATGTCCTTCTTGGACGGAAACGCAGTGCCATAAATGCGCTGAAGCTGCTTCTGCTTTTCGTCGCCGCGGAAATACGCGCCCGCGACGGCGGTAAGTTTGAACGCGCCGATGCGGCCGGTGCTCGGCACGTGCGGACCCATGCAGAGGTCTTCGAAATCCTTGCCGACATTCGTGCCGGTCACATAGAACGAAAGCACATCGCCTTTGGCGCTCTTGGCGTTTTCAAGCTTGTACGGATTGCCTTCGGCTTCGATTTTCTTCATCCCCGCGTCGCGGCTCATTTCATAGCGCGTCATGGGCCGATTCTCAGCGACGATCTTCGCCATCTCCGCTTCGATCTTTGGAAAATCGTCGATCGAAATTTTGTGATCGAGGTCGATGTCGCCGTAAAAGCCGTCTTCGACGGGCGGGCCGTACACAAGTTTCGTCTCCGGCCACAGGCGGCAGATGGCTTCGGTCATCACGTGTTCGGCGGTGTGGCGGATGCAGTAGAGCGCGTCGGCGTCGAGCTTGCCGTCGCGCGACTTCGGCGTGACGACTGCGAACTGAGCGTCGTGATTGATTGGCCGCGAGAGATCGACCGTCACGCCGTTGAGTTTGATCGCAACGGCTGCTTCGGCGAGCTTCGGACCGATGGATTTGGCGACATCCAGGCCGGTGATGCCGGCGTCGAATTCGTGGGGGGAGTTATCGGGATAGGTGAGAACTATCTTGGACATTCGTTCCTCTTAAGAGTGTGGCGCGCTCGCGCGGGAATGGTTGATGTACAGACGCGCAATGCGTCTGTCAGGGGCCGGCCGAAGACGGCGGGCGCGGCGAGCGAGGGTGGGCGGATGATCGAAGGCGGCACTCATTCAGCGAAAACGAGGTGAATGTGCCGGCGCATGTCCGCGCTCGCCGCGCGAGTCGCGGAGAGCGGCGTCGAGCGCCCGGCGGGTGAAGCCGGGCGGAGGGAGCCTAACGAGAGCGGCATGCGGAATACCCTGGGACGAACTGCACTACTGATTGTTTATAATGAGCGGCGGAGTGAATGCAACATGAAGATTGGAAAAAACAACTCACCCCGGGCCTCCATTTGGTTCGGATGACACGAACCGGCGCACTACCGTTTTCGCGCGGCAATAAACGCGATGACAATCACCACAGTAAAGACAATAAGCGATGCGTGAAGCATAATGCGTGTCCTCCTATTACTAGGACGCGCGAGATGCAATAAATCTCACGCACGGCGAGCTTTATCCGTTAGTTATTTTTTCTGCTCCATCCAACTCACCTTTTGCTCCGCCGCGTGCGCCTGGCCGATGATGTCGCGATAAAGTTCCGGCCGCCGCGCCTCCGTGTAGCGACGCCCGCCCGCCTGATCCAATTTCTCCGGCGTGCAGAGCGCCACACACAGGTCGTCGCCCAACGCGCGGCATTCCGAAATCACATCGCCAAACGGATCGAGGATCATCGAGCAGCCGTTCTTCAACTGATCGTCGTCCATCCCGATCGCGTTTGAAAACACGGCGTAAATGCCGTTGTCGCAGGCCCGCGCGGGCAGCCATTTCATCAGCCACGCGCGGCCTTTCAAGCCGTCGAATTCCGCGCGCAGAGACGTTGGATCGCTCTCACGGTTTTTCCACAATGCCGGATCAACAAAGCCCGCGCCTGGGCGCGGCGAGGGCGTGCACATGGTCACGTGCGGCATGAAAATAATCTGCGCGCCCAGCAGCGCCGTGGCGCGCACGTTCTCGATGATGTTGTTGTCGTAGCAAGTCAAAATCCCGCATTTCCAGCCGAGCAGATCGAAGACGACGTATTCATTGCCCGGCGTGATGTGCGGGTTGATGAATGGATGCAATTTGCGGAATTTCGCAACGAGGCCATTTTTATCGACGCACACGTACGCTTTGTAAATCGTGTTCGCTGCATCGCGTTCAAAGAGCCCCGCCAGCACCACAATGCCGCAATCCGCGGCGATCGATTGAAGCGCGCGCACCGATGGAGCGGCGGCACTCTTGCCGCCGTTCTCGGCAGGAATTTCTTCCGCAATCTCCAGCAACTGATCGCGCGACAAATTCCGCGCAAACGTATAGCCGGTAACGGAGCACTCGTGAAAAGCGATTACCTCCGCGCCCAACGCCGCTGCATGCGCGGCGAGCGTGCGAATGACACCAAGATTGTGCGCTTTGTCGCCGCTGCGATGCTCAAACTGCGCCGACGCAATCCGCAAATTCTTCACCGCTCACCTCTTCTTCCGTTCTTTGCGCCTCCGCGCCTCTGCGTGAGAACATTACGCGCGCGGCAAAATGTGGTCGGCCAGATTCGCCGCCAAAATCGACGAATCACTCGCCCCAATAAACGCCAGCGTCCCCTCCGCGCCGACGCGCTTTCGGCAATACAGCACCAAGTCGTGAAGTTCCTCGACATCGCTGTGAAACGGCCCGCTCGCATGACCCGAATGGCAGCACGGCATCAGCGCCGGCCAATCCAGGCACACGCCGTCCCACGGCAATTCGCGCAGAATCGCGTCGATCGTTTTCTTGCGATAATCCAGCCAGCCGGAACGCAGACACATCAGCCCGCCCACTTCGCCCGCGCCGCAATGGGTGTGAACAACATCCAGCGACGGCGCCGCCGCGTGCATCCACGCGCGCGCGTGCAATTCGTAAGCGTGCGTTTCGGGATGCAGTTCATGCGCGGCGATATACGGCACGATTTTGATCTGGCAGCGCTGGCACGCTTCGATCAGCCGGCGCAACGCCGCCATGCCGTCGGGCGCGTACGGATTCACCGCGCCGTTGCGCCAGAATACTCCGCCGTCGCGGTAATCGTCTTTGAACACAATCAGGCTCACGCCTTCCGCGGCATGTTGCTCGATCTGCGCGTCGCTCGTCTGCGGGTCGCTGATGAATGCGTGTTGAACCGCGCGCTTCGGCACGCTGCGCGCTTTCGGCTCGCTCAATACCAATCCCAAGCGCAGCGTGATCGTCCCTTGCAGGCGAATTTTCATGCGGCGCGCAACCATGCAATACGGCGCCAGCTCAACCACCGCGCCGCTCGCATCGTGAGCAAGCCGGTACAGCCCCAGTCCGATATCCGGCTTGAACGCGCAATCCCACTGCGCCAGTTCCGATCCCGGAAAAATCTCCAAGCCTTCGACTCCGCGTTCAAAACACGCCATTTGCAGCGGCGTGAAGCGCGATAAGAACGGCGTCGCGGCGCTGTTTCCATTCAGATCAATCCAAGTCCGCCCGCCTAGCAAATCCGCGCCGCCCGCTTGCGTCGGATGAAAGCGCACGTACGCATCCGTCAGCCCCGCGCGTAGCGGCAAATCCAATCCGCGCACTTCCACCACGCCGCCGCAGCCGCAGTCCGACATGATTTGCAAACTCGTCCAAATGATGCCGTGCGTTCCATATTCCGTGCGCCGCCGATAGCCGACGGGAATCGTTTCGCCGTCCGCGTTGCGGTACGTTCCTTCCGCGATGACGGCGACCGTCCCATCCGCTGAAAATTCGACCTGAACGCGCGGCGTCAATTCGTTGCATTCGGCGTAGAAGCCGGATGACCGTGCAGGCGAGACGCCTGCACCACGAACGGCGCCGGCATCGTCTTGCAACACTCGGATCGCGCTTCCCGCCGGGCCGCGAAGAGAATTCTGCCCCGATCCGTGCGTGAATTTCAGTGCGTGCCACGCCCCGCCCGCGCGCTTCAAATGCTCGATCGTCCAATAATCGGACGACACGCGCACGTATTCGTTGTTTTCTTCGATTCGCACTGAATTCATCGAGGTTTTTCCGGGCCAAACGTCTAATGAGTGATTCAGTTTTTAACAGGCTCTGTTGAAACCGTCTGCGACCTCTCCGGGGTCGAGGCCATTTTCGCGACCGTTACCGGGGGTATCGGGTGAGTACGCCCTCAACCCCCGGCTACCATCTTGAACCCCTGCGGGGTAAAAATGCAAATGTGCCAAAGGTTTCAATGAAGCCTTTTTAACACAAATTTGACATTCGCACAAAGGACTGCACCTGTTCATTCGTAATTTTTAAATCTTCTCGAAACTTAAGCGCTGCGAGCAGCAGGCGCGGTGTACTTTTGTACGGCACACACGAGTGAAAACGCGGCGGCGGCGCCGCGATAAAATGGAGCACGAATTACCATCCGATGCGGGTTCGCCTTGTCCTACTTTTCCTAATCCTTGCGGCTGTCGCCGTCGCGCTCTTCCATTACGTGCAACCCGCTGCCTCCGCGTCCTCGGCCGCAGTCGAAGAGGCGCGCGCGCGCATCCTCAACCTGCGCGGCGATTGGGTACGCGTGAAGCGCGGCGATTTTGAAATCGCGATTCAGGAAGACGGCGAACTGCGCCCCGTCAAAGTCACCAGCCTCACATTTCTCGTGCCCGGCAAAGTCGGTTTCATTGCGCCGGAAGGTTCCTACGTCAGCAAAGGCGACCGCGTCATCGCGCTCGAAACCAAGGACCTCGAAGACGAAATCACGCATATTCAGGAGGACCTCGGCGCCGCCGACGCCGCGCTGGCGCAGCAGGAACAATTCCGCGAACTTGAAATCAAACGCCTCGCCACGGAATTGAAGAGCGAACAGGAAAACGCCGCGTTTGCCGCGTTGAAGGAGCGCGAACTGCTGGCGCATCCGAATTCCGTCGAACGCGAAGAAGCGAAAAACACGATCGAAAGCGCCGCCGCGAACCTGACATTCGCCGCCGCCGAAGAGAGCGTGATGAAGCCGCTGCTCGATCAAGGATTCTGTTCGAAGCAGGATTACGAGCTGAAAGTCGTCGCCGTGGACAAAGCCAAGATCGAAACCACGCGCGCCGACATGAAAGCGCGCATCATCAATTATGGCCCGCTCGACGACGACCGCATGGGGGCGAAATACGACACCGAATACGGGGATCTTACATTCAAGCTCAAGGAAATCGACAACCACGACCAGCTCACCAAGCTCGACCTGACCGTCAAAGGCGCTGAACGCCTGGTACATTCGCTCAAGCACAAGCTCGACAGGCGCAAGCTCGAACTCGAACGCAGCACGTTGCACGCGCCGCACGACGGCGTGGTCGTGTATCGCACGATGGGTTATCGCAATAACAAGAAGCCCGAAGTCGGCGAGCGCGTCAGCCCGTGGATCGCGCCGATCGATCTGCCGAATTACGAAAAAATGAAAGTGCGCACGCAGGCGCCTGAATCGCTGATTCGCAAAATCAACGCGCGCATTCCCGCGCCGGCCGAAGGCGGCGAGGCCGTTCGCGGCAGTCCGGTCAAAGTCACCATTAATACGCTGCCCGGCATCGTCTACACGGCGCAAGTCACCTGGATCGATGGCTGGGCGCGCGACCGCAATTCCAAACTTTCCGACGCCGACATCAAAGCGCAGGGCCTCTCCGGCGTCAAAGTCTTCGATGTTGAAGTCGAACTCGATATGAGCGACCCGAAACATCTGCGCGAAGGCTTCCGCGCGCGCGTCGATTTTCCCGACGAAGCGCTCAAGAACGTGATCGCCGTTCCTGAGCAAGCCGTCAGCACCATTGACGGCGTCTCCACTGTGATGGTTTTGGAAAATGGTTCGCCGGTCGCGCGCAAAATCGAACTCGGCCGCGCGGGGCAGGGCAAAGTGGTGATTCTTTCGGGCCTCAATGAAAAAGAACAAATCTGGGTGCCAAAGATTGCCGAACCCAAAGCGCCTGAAGACGGCGCGGCGAAAAAGAAAGACGAGCCGAAATCCAATTCGTCGCGCCCTTCAGGCGGGCCACCGAGTTTGAACAGCAATCAAGCGCCGGAACCGGTGCGCGACAAGCCCTACGACCGCAGCGGCGATCGCCGCAACTCTGATCGCACCACGCCCGGCGATCGTGGCAACGACCGCACCAAACCCAGCGACCGCCTTGATCGCATCAGCCCGCGCGAGCGCGACCGCTCCAGCAGTTCCGAACGCCCCGCACCGCAACCCGTGCCAAAGGAGACTCTGTGAGCATTCGCCCCAGCCAAGTCTTCAAGCCGCGTTCGCGGCGCGGGCGCATCCTGCCGCTGCTGGTTCCTGCGGTGCTGCTCGCCGGCGGCTACGCATGGACGATGCGCGAGCGCTTTCTGCCGCACGAACCGGACTTCGGCGCCACCGCGCGCGCCGAACGCCGCACTTTCGTTCACACCATGCGCCGCACCGGCATGATCCAGCCGCTCAAAGAGGAGCGCATTTACACCAAGCTCGCAGGCACGATTCTGGAGATTGCCAACGAAGGCGAGCTGGCGCAGAAAGATCAGGTTGTCCTGAAGCTCGATCCGAATGCGCGCGAAGACGCGCTCGCCGAAGAAGTCGAAGCCGCCGCCGAGCAGGCCGCCGATTACAAGCGCATGCACGAGGAATCGCTCAAAGCGCTGAACCTCGCCAAGGAAGACGTGAAGAGCTATGAACTGCGTTTGCAGCTTGAACAATTGCGCCTCGACGAAATCAAAAAAGGCCCCACGCCCACCGACGAAGTCAACGCGCAGATGAATCTCGAAAACAATCAGATTTTGCTTAAAGCCAAACAGGAAGACCAGGACGCGATCGAAAAGCTCGCCAAACTCGGCTACGCATCCGGCGAGGAATTGCGCCAGAAACAGACCGACACGCTGGAGCAGCATTTCAAAGTGCTGGAGATGGACATCGCGCACCGCAAACTCAACATCGTCGATCCGGTCAAAGTCGGCGAACAGGACTTAAAGGTGAAGGAAGCGGTCAAAACGCGCAACACGGCAAAGGAAAAAGTCGAAGTGCTTCAAAAGAACATGAAGCGCGACGATGACCGTTACAATTTGCACAAGGAACGTGAGGAAGAGCGCATCGCCGAATTGCGCAAAGCACTCGAAAACACGGTCTATCGCGCGCCGTGCGCCGGGCTGGTCGTGCCGCGCAAAGCGTCATACGGCTATCGTTTTGCGCCGGGGCGCGAAGTCTACGACGGCATGGAAGTGCTCACGATTCCCGATCTGTCGCAGATGAAAGTGAAGCTCACCGTCGATGAAGGCCACGTCAGCCGCATCTCGCTGAACATGGCCGCGCAGATCGTCCCCGCCGGCTGGACGGGCGCGCCGTTCAAAGGCGCCGTGATCAAGATTTCCGAGCAGGGCCGCGACGAATTCGAACAATTTCAGGACGACACCACGGCCATTTCCGGCACCGCGAATCGCAAAGTCTTTGAAGTCGAAGTCGGCCTCGACTCGCACTCCGACGTGCTGCGCCTGGGCTTGCGCTGCGACGTGGAAATCGAACTGGGCCGGATCGAAAACGCGATCGTCGTTCCGCGCGCCGCGCTGATCCGCCAGAAAGACGGCGACGTGCTCGTGCCCATCGCCGGAGAAAACGGCGAAGCGGTGCGCCGCAAAATTTCCGTAAAAGCCGAAAGCGAACTGTGGGCCGCTGTCGATGGAGTAAACGAAGGCGAACGCATCGTCTTAGTGGAGAACAAGCCGAACTGACCCGTGGTGCAGGCTTCTCGCCTGCTCGAGCAATGCCCTATGGAAGAGAACGTCCAAGTCGTCACCCCCAAAGCTCCGCCGCCTTCGCATGCTGGCCACCGCACCACACGCCTGCTGCTGCGCGGCGCCGCCGCGCCCGCGCGCCGCGCTCGGCGCTTGCACACGCTCGCAATTCTGGTCGTGATGGCCCTCTTTGGATTCGGCATTTATTGGAGCATCCCATTTTTTCTGAAACGCGAACGTCCGCCGCGCACGCTGGCCGTACGCAAACGCCCCGTCGCGTCGATGCTGCATGAAATCGGTTCCGTCTCCGCGCACATCGAGCGGCCGGTCCTCACGCGCTTCGGCGGCGAAATCACCTGGCGCGCCGAAGATGGCATGCTCGTCGAAGCGGGTGAGCCGGTGGTCATGTTCGATTCCAAAACGCTGCAAGACGATATCGACCAGCGCGAAAAAGATTTGGGCGACAAGCAGGACGCCGTGCATCTGGCCGAAGCGGCGATCGACATCACTAGGAAAAAATACGAGTACTTGATTCGGCAAAAGGAAATCGATCTGGCTAAAGCCGAACTCGACCGCAAGAAGGCGTTTGAGTTTCCGCGCCCCGACGATTTGCTCGACGTGGAGCTCACGTGGAAATCCGCGGACCTGGACACGCGCCTCGCGCAAATCCAAACCGATGCGATGGACTCGCTCACACGCCAGGGCTTCAACAGCGAAGCCGCGCTGCGCAAACAGCAGCTTGCGCTGGCCAACGCCAAAGTCGAATCCGCGCGCAGCAAGATGATTTACGACATCACTAAACAGGGCACCACGCCCGATTTGAAACGCGTCGCGGAACTGGCCGTGGCCGACGCGCGCAAATCGTTGAACGTCGCCATATTCAACCGCGAAGCCGATCTTGCCACCGGCCAGGCGACGCTGGATTTGGCCAAACTGGCGCTCGAAGATTTCGAGCGCGATTTGATGCGCCGCAAGCAGCGCCTCGATGCCGCCACCGTGCGCGCGCCGATGCGCGGGCGCGTGATTTTTCAAAGCATCTGGAAGGGTTCCGACAAAAACCGCGCGCCCATTCAAGTCGGCGACACCCGCCCCGAAGGCGGCGATCTCTGCACGCTGCTCGATACGTCCCACCTCGTCATTTCGCTCTGGATCAACGAAATGGACATCGCCGCGGTGCGCTTGGGCCAGCGCGCAAAAATATTTTTGCCGGCGCTGCCGGATCGCAGCTTCGACGCCGAAGTCGGCGAAATCAGCGTGACCGCGCAGGACAAGAACATCGCGCTGTCGCCGCTGGCGCTGCGCCGCTCGGGCGAAGCGTTCGTCAATGTTGTGCGCGTCAAACTCAATTTCTTAAATTTGTCCGAAGAAGTTAAAAATCACATTCGCGTCGGATTCACCGCGGACGTGCGCTTGAATCTTGGCGCCGCCGACAATCTGCTCAGCATTCCCTGGCAAGCCGTCGGCTATTTGCAGGACGGAACGGCCTTCGCCGATGTGCTCATCGATGGCATACTCGAACGCCGCCCGCTCAAACTCGGCCGCTCCGACACAGAGCACGTCGAAATTCTCTCGGGGCTCAGCGACGGCATGAAAGTCGTGGATCGCTCGAATGCGTCCATTCCCACGCGCGAAGACGATCCGAAGAAAGAGGCGCTGCAGCCGGAGTTGGAGAGCGGCAAGCAAGTCTCGGAGGCGCAGCCATGATCGCGCCAATCGACATGAGTGTCGCCGAAGAACCGCCGGAATTCAGCGCGCCTCGCGAAACCATCCCTTCGATCTACGACGAGGTTCCCGTCCTCAAGATTGAAAGACTCGTCAAAACGTACGGCATGGAAGGCCACGCCGTGACCGCGCTCAACGGCATCGCGCTGACTGTGCGCCGCGGCGAATTTGTTTCGATCATGGGCCAATCCGGCTCCGGAAAAAGCACGCTGCTGCACGTGCTCGGCTGCCTGCACCGCGCCACCAGCGGCAGCTACAAACTCGACGGTGTCGAAGTCTCCGGCCTCGACGACGATCAGCTTTCCATGCTGCGCAACCGCAAAATCGGTTTCGTGTTTCAAAAATTCAATCTGCTTAATCAGTCGAACATCGTCGAAAACGTCGCACTCCCGCTTGTCTACGCGCACATTCCGCGCCACGAGCGCCTCGACGCCGCGCGCCGCGTGCTTCACATCGTCGGATTGGGCGACCGCCTGCGGCACAAGCCCGCCGAATTGTCCGGCGGCCAAAGCCAGCGCGTGGCCATCGCGCGCGCGCTGGTCACCGAACCCGCGCTGCTTCTGGCCGACGAACCGACGGGAAATCTCGACAGCAAAACCGGCGAAGAAATCATGGGCGTTTTTCAAGCGCTTCACGACGCGGGCAAAACGATCGTTCAAGTCACGCACGACCGTGAGAAGGCCGAATATTCGGAGCGCATCATTCATTTGAAAGACGGCTTGATCGCACAGTTGGAAACAGTGCAGAAACGGCGCCGCGCGCCGAAGGTGGAATTGGGGTTGGAGGCGTAATTTCCAGAGCGGCGCACGCCAGTAAGCGGCCGACGCAGGAGAAAGAAGTCAGCATGTTCATGGAGTGGATCAACGCTGCCCGCATCGGCCTCGCCGGATTATCCGTGCATAAGTTCCGCGCGGCGCTGTCGATGCTTGGCATCATTTTTGGTGTCGCCTCGGTTGTCGCGGTCATCGCGGTAAGCGAAGGCGCGCGCGGCGAAGTCTTGAAGCAGCTCGCCGCGCTGGGCGCCAGCAACATCATGGTCGATGACCTCGATTGGAAAGCCAGCAGCGAAAAGCGCGATTTGAAAAAAGCGACGCGCCTGCATTCCGAAGGCTTGACCGTGGACGAAGCCAATTCCATCGCGCATTCGTGCGCGTTGATTTCGGAGTTCGCGCCGTTGCGCAAGGTTCCGGCGTCGGTGCGCCTCGACGAACAGCCCATCAACGCCGAAGTGATCGGCACGACGCCGTCGTATTTCTCCGTGATGGGTTTGCATCTGCAAAAAGGCCGCTGGCTGGTCAAAGCCGACGACGATCTGGGCCGGCGCGTTTGCGTGATCGACGAAACGCTGCGGCAGGAGCATTTCCGCCTCACCACGGCGATTGGCAGAACGATGGTGATCGATCACGAGCCGTATGAAATCGTGGGCATTCTCGAAAATGTCGAAACGTCGTCCGACGCGAAGTACACGGTTGACGACGTCAAGCAGCTCAACCGGCGCGTGTACATTCCGCTGCAAGCCGCGCTGTCGCGCACGACGCTGGAACCGCTCTCCGACGAAGTGTCGCGCGTGATTTTTCAATGCCGCTCCGCCGAAGACGTGCACGCCGCCGCGAGCGTGCTCAACCGCTTCTACGAAAGCTCGCACAATATGGAGGCGTTCGATCAGCGCTCGCGCGATTATTCGGTGAGCGTCGCGCAGGATTTGATCAAGCAGACCGAAGAATCTCAGCGCATTTTCAATTACGTGATGGCCTGCTCCGCGGGAATTTCGCTCGTCGTCGGCGGCATCGGCATCATGAACATCATGCTCGCCAACGTGACCGAACGGCGCCGCGAAATCGGAACGCGCCGCGCCGTCGGCGCGACGCAAGCCGACATCCTGCGCCAATTCCTTTTCGAAAGCCTGAGCATTTGCCTGCTCGGCGGCCTGCTCGGTTGCGCCGTCGGCGTGGGCTTCACGTACCTCGTGGAAAGCAGCACCGGCTGGCACACAAAAATAGCGTGGTGGAGCATGTTTGCGGCGCTGGGTGTTTCGCTGCTCGACGGCGTGATGTTCGGCACTTATCCCGCGTGGAAAGCCGGCAAACTCGACCCCATCGAAGCGTTGCGTTATGAGTAACACGGGCTTTCGGCTCGCGGCTTTTGCGCTATGATTTCCGCATGGATATCCGCCTCTTTCAAGAATCCGACGCGCCTGCCGTGATCGCGCTGTGGAAAAGCGTCTTCGGCTATTCCGCGGCGCACAACGATCCGGCGCTGGCCATTCGCAAAAAACTCGCATTGCAGCGCGATTTATTTTTTGTCGCCGAAGAGGATTCAAAAATCGCCGGCACGGTGATGGGCGGATACGACGGCCATCGCGGCTGGATTTATTCGCTCGCCGTTCTGCCCGAAGCGCGCAAAAACAAAATCGGCACGGCGTTGATGCAGCGCGTCGAAGCTGCACTCAAAGAATTGGGCGCGGTGAAGATTAATCTGCAATTGGTTGCGTCGAATGTGGCGACGGTTGAGTTTTACAAAAAGCTCGGCTACGCCATCGAGGAGCGCATTAGCATGGGGAAGATTATGTAGCGCGCCGCATTCTCACGATTCTTGTTATTTTTCAGCGGGTTCGGGCTGCTCCTCCGGCGGCGGGACTCCGAGCATCTCCGCAATCGCCGCCATCATTTTGCGCGTGACCTCGGCGGTTTCCTGCTTCGATAAGTTCCGCGGCACGGTGAACGGTTCGCCAAAGACGGCGGTGACTTTTTTGAATTTTGGAAATCTTGCGCCGCGCGGCAGAACGTCCCAGTCGCCCTTGATCGCCATCGGCACAATCGGCGCGCCGGATCGCTGCGCCAGAAAAATCGCGCCGCCCTGCGGCGGATAAAGTTTTTTCTCGTAGGCTACCTGGCCCTCTGGAAAAATGCCGATGCATGCGCCTTTCTCCAGCGAGGCCACGCCGGTTTTGAGCGCTTGAAGGTGCTTGTTCTCGTCCACCGGAATGCAGCTTAGCCAGCGGAAGAGCGGGTGCATCGCCGATTCGTAATAACTGCGGTACATCATGAATTGCGTCATGCGTGGCGCGGCGACGCCCAGGAACAGCGGGTCGAGAAAGCTGCCGTGGTTGGCCACGAGAATCACCGGCCCGTCGAGCGGCACTTTTTCGGCGCCGACGACCGTGAAACGAAAATGAAGCTTCAACCAGCACCACGAAATGAAGCGGCACAATTTGAACTGCATGCGCCGGCGGAAATTGGGCGCGCTGACTTCCGCGTGGTGCGACCAGATGGCGGTGTCCACGAGCCACGCGAAGATGAAGACGAGCGGCGAGAGCCAGAGCAGCACGCGCGGCGTCGCGTGCATCAATTCAAATTTTTGAACCGGCACCATCGCCTCGTTGACCCAGATCAACGAAGCGAGTGTACACGCGGCAAAGCAAACTGCCTTGATTGCAAACACCCGCCCGCGATAGCGCTCATCCGAAATCGCAAGCACATCGGCATCGACGCGACCGAGCAGCATACCGCCTCCGAGTGCAAGCGCGAACAGCAGCGGATAAAAGCTCGCCGGCGCTGCAACTGCCGCTGTGCCGGTCGCCGCCTCCAGCACAGCTTGGCTCCCGAAGACGCCGTTGAATCCCACGATCACGAGCAAAAATGCGGGAACATAAGTGAACACAGGACTCGCGATTCGGGCCGCTTTTCCAGCGCCGAGCGCGCCGGCGATCAAGCCGAGACCGGCCAGGCCGAGCGATTTTCCGATGAATACGTTTTTGTCGTCGCTGGATAGTCCCAGCACGTCGCTTCCGTAAAAAAACAACAGCGTCAGCATCATTGACGCAATGGTCCAAAAGGTGGTTTCGAAAAAAATCAGCGCAAGCAGGCTCGGACGCTTGAAGCAATACATGAAGCCGTCCCATTGTTCGGCCGCATACTCACGCAATGACATTTTTCGCGGTGGTTCGGACGTGCCATTTTCGCCTTGGCGCTGATTTCCAGGCACGGCGGCTTCGTCGGGAAGCCATGCAAACAGCAATGACGACAACAAATAGATCCCGGAAGCGATGAAAGTCATACGAACAGGGCCGAGGAACCCGGGACTCGCCAGTTGAATGCCGGCGTAACTGCCAACCAGATAGCTGAACAGTCCTGCCGTCGCGATTAGGCTTGCACCCATTGAACGACGCTCGTGCGGCAGTACGTCTGGCACCACGGCTGCTCTCGCTGGACTGAATGGAACGGTGATGACGTTCAGCAGGATTAACAATCCGATGCACCAGTTCCACTCTGTCGGAAGTTCTCCCGTTTGAGCCGCTCCCGGTCTGATGATGTTCCAAAGCAGCGCGACGTATCCGAGCACTAAAACCACTTTTATCGCTTCAAGCAGCGTTAGCAATCTGCGGCGGTTGTATCCATCCACAAGCGATCCGACGAACGTATATAGAATCAACATTGGCACGATCGAAAATATCTGCACGCGGCCGGCCTGAAGGTTTGAGAGGTCTTTTGTGAAAATAGCATTCGCGGTCGCGATCATGACGGCTTGATAAAACCTGTCGCCCAACGCGCCCAAAAACGACGCCCCCAGCAGTTTGACGTAGCCCGAATAAGCCAGCACGTTTGCGGCCTTAGCGCGCGGTTCGTCCGCGGCGGCTTGCGGTTCAGTCATGACGCATTTCCCGATTTGGAATTGATGGCGCAAAGATAGTCGATTGCGCGGCGTTCGTCAAAAAGCAGAAGTCAGAAGGCAGTGGTCAGGAGTCAGGAGTTAGAACTATTTGGCCAGCGGCGTTTTCGACAGGGCCGCGAGAATCGCCCAGACCAGCCCGATCAGGAGCACCGCGCCGATGAGAATCATGGTGTTGGCCAGCTTCGCGCTGCGGCGGATGTAGGCCAGGCCGCAGCCGGCCAGTCCCAGAAAGGATATGATGGCCGTGCCGTATAGTTGGTCGAAGCGCGCGGCGTAGCGCAGCACGTCGGGCATCATCGCCTCGGGTTTTTTAAACTGCAGCTCAAACCATTCGACCTGCCGCGGCACGATTTTGAACATGTAAATCGAAAGCGCTAGCCAGACCAGCGCGGCCACGACACTGGGCGCGAGGTATTTGTTATCCGATTTTTCAGGCGATGACGCCATTCAATTAAGCTCCGCGGACTCATTTCGAAACGCAATTCGATAGCGGATTAGGAATGCAAAATCAAGACACGATTCAATGTGCGTGTGCCCTTGTCTCTTCTCCGCGTCTTCGCGCCTTTGCGTGAGAATTATTTGGCCGGCGCCGGAGCCGCGGGCACCGCCGGTGCCACGTCCGGCTTCACTTCCGCTTTCAGCGCCTTTGCCATCACGTTTCGGAATTCAACTTTCATGATCAACCCGCCGTGAATCTGCAGGCCGATCGGGCCGGGCTCGTTGAACTCGTTGCTTTCGTATTCGTTGACCAAAGTCCCGTTGAGCCAGATTTTGTATTTCGGTCCGCGCGCGTCGATGCGGATTTTGTTCCAATCGTCCACCTTCAACATTTTGTCCACGTCATGGGCGGGCGCGGCCTTGTACGCGACTTTGGGCAGGTACAGTGAACAGGTCATGTCCTTTTTCAAACTGACGGAGTCGCCGATCTGGCATTGCCAGCGCTGGCCTTTGCGCAGAAAAACCCCGCTGTCGGCGCCCTTGGTCCAGCGCACTTCCAGTTCGACAATCACGTCGCCATATTCTTTTGCCGTTTCGAGCACGTGGCCTTTCATTTTTTTGTCGGTCTCTTCGCCGACGAGCACGCCGTCTTTTACGGTCCAGAATGGGTTGGGGTCGGGGACTTTCCAGCCCGTCAAATCCTTCCCGTTAAAAATAGGTTCGAGCGCTTCGTCTTCTCCGGCGCTGGCTGCGAAAATCGAGAGACAAAAAAACGAAATCAAAATGAGTGTTTTGGGCATCCACGATTCTCCGGTGGTCGTTACGGTATAAACCGCGAATGAGTTGTTAACAACGAATCGCACGAATCTGGACGAAGCAAGGCCGGGTATTTTGCCGTGGTCGCTCGGTAGGCCGCTCCGTTGGCGCTTTGGACGTCAGCGCGCAACGACCCAGCCCTTCGCTTCGCTTCGGGCTGGGCTATCGTAGTCCGCGCTGTTGGCGCTGAACGGCCACGGACTAAAAGCCCGGGGTACAAAGCAACCACGGGTTAAAAGCCCGTGTTACTCGACTTTGTAGCGCCAGCCAAATGGATCGGGGGCGGTGCCGAATTGGATGTCCAGCAACTGCGTGCGCAATTGCATCGTCAATTCGCCGGGCTTGCTGCCGCTGTTTTTAAAGAGCGTCTCGCCGCGATGCAGAATTTCGCGGATGGGCGTGATCACGGCGGCGGTGCCGCAGGCGAACGCTTCCTTGAACGTGCCAGCCTTCTGCGCTTCGATCAGTTCATCGACACTTATGTTGCGTTCTTCGACTTTGCGGCCTTGTGATCGCACCAATTCGAGCAGCGATTCGCGCGTGACGCCGGGGAGAATCGATCCGGTTTCAATCGTGGGCGTGACCAGCGTGTCGCCGATCACGAACATGATGTTCATCCCGCCCATTTCTTCGATGTAGCGATGCTGCTTGCCGTCGAGCCAGACGACCTGATCGAAGCCCTCTTTCGTGGCGCGGCCTTGCGCGGCGAGCGACGCGGCGTAATTGCCGCCGCATTTCGCGGCGCCCGTTCCGCCGGGCGCGGCGCGGACGTATTCGGTTTCAGTGCGCAGGCGCACGCCGCGCTGGTCCTGTCCCGCAAAATAATCGCCGACGACGCAGACGATCACCGCGAACATGTACGTCTCGGACGGATTGACGCGGATTACGCCGTCGGTGCCGAACATGAACGGGCGAATGTACAACGTCTCGGGGCGCTTGGGCAGCGAGGCCATGTCTTTGCGCAGCAGTTCGCAGATGTCGGCGAGGACTTGTTTGTTGTTGATCGGAACCATGCTCAAGCGCGCCGCGGAATTGTTCATGCGCGCGAGGTTGCGGTCGGGGCGGAAGAGGCAGCAGCTGCCGTCGGGCTGGCGATAGACTTTGAAGCCCTCGAAGATTTCCTGCCCATAATGAAACACAACGCTCGCCGGCGAAAGCGTGAACGAATCGAACGGCACGATCTCCGCTTTTTGCCACGCGCCATTGGCATAGCGCTGGCGCAGCATGTGGGGGGTGAAGGCACTTCCAAACGCAGCCATGATTCTGCACTCCGAAACGAGGAAGCTTGTACGCTGCTTCCGCGAATCAGTTATACATTTTGGAGGCGTGTTGAACAGAAGAATTCAGAAGCGCTGCGCGTTGCCGCCGAAATCACTCTTTCTTCCGCCCCGCCCGCCACGCAATCCACCTCTCGCACACGAACCACACTACGAAAAGAATCGCCAGGGCGACGGCGAGATCGCTAGCGATTGCGGCTTCCGATATCCTCACACGAAAGCGTAAAGTATCATCAAATGGATGCATAACGGAGGTCGACTTGTATTCGAACACTTGGCTGCGTGCGTGATATGGCCATCCATAAACCTTTTCGCTGTAGGTGCACCATCCTGCGTCCCGGTTTACGATCCGTGGCGTCACATTAAACCAAATCAACCCCCCCGCCGCAAACATCAGCAGCACCGCCGTGCTCAGATGCACTCGCAACCATTTGCGCCAAGGAGTTTCCGTCATCGCTCACTCTCTCTTCCGCCGCTTCTCCCTCCACGCTATCCACCTCTCGCACACGAACCACACCGCGAAAAGAATTGTGAGGGCGACGGCCAAGTCAACAGTTAAGCGGAAGTATTCGGTATACGTTGAAGGCGGTACTGGATCACCACCCTCCCTTGTTGGCCAGCTTGAGATACCAGAATCTTGAACGGAGCAGACAACCGGCCACCCATAGTACCGAAGCTCAGTCTCCCACTCCCTTGTTGCATAGTTCCTAATTCGCGGCATCACATTCGCCCAAATAATCGCCCCCGCCACAAACATCAGCACCACCGCCGTGCTCAGATGCACTTGCAGCCACTTGCGCCGAGGGGGTTGCGACATCACCATTGCTTGCTTCGTCCCGAACGGGCCTGAAAGGCCCACACATCCTAGCCCAGGGCGTGAGCCCTGGGTTCGGGTCGCCCCGGATTGAAAAAGCCCTGAAAGGGCGACACACGGTCGCGCTCAATCCCACAAATAACGTTCATCGTATTCCATGTGGTACAAATCGAGAAGACGTTTCAATTCCTCTTCAAACGTCATCGTTTTGTGCCGCTCTTTTTGATTGTCGATGTATTGAACGACCCCATCGATCGCCGATTCACCGATTGAAAAATTGCCGTACCCATTTTGCCAGTGAAATCCCGCGTGAATTCGTCCCTGCTCCTTCATCCATGACGATGAATTTGTCTTGAGTGTCCCAAGGACTTCGGAGACCGATCTATTTTTCGACAGACGGAACAGCACATGCACGTGATCGGCCACGCCGCCAATCCGGATTGCGTGCGATTCCAAATTCTCGAGGATGCCGGCCATGTACGCGTAGAGACGCGGTTCGATCTCGGGCCTGATCGATGGAGCGCGGTTTTTTGTGGAGAAAACGGCGTGAAGCAGGATTTTCGATAACGATTGCGACATGAGCGCGCCTCCATTGTGCCGCCCTTTCAGGGCTTTGGTTTCGCGGTGCGAGCCGACCCAGGGCTCCCGCCCTGGGCTAGGATGTGTGGGCCTTTCAGGCCCGATCCATTGCGCGATCTTTATCCGCTCTAGTTCGCTTCAATTAATTTGAGCGACTTCACGCTGGCGTCGATTTTTTTGCGAAAGCAACCTCACCGGGTAGCGCGTCGCGTCACACCTCGCAAGCCGAAAATAGCTCACGGGCCTTTTCGCGCGGCGCGGCGGCGGATGAGCCATTCGCAGAGACACCCGGCGCCCGAAAGATAAATCATCGCCATCACAATGTCGAATTGAACGCCGCCATAATTCCATTCGCGCTGGTTTGGCTGAATTTTCGTTGATGAATAATCTATGTAAATATACGCAACCGCCGGCCATCCATACTCAGTGCGAGGATATTCCACAACCGACCATCCAGGCGGGTCTGTGCGTTTTTGGGAAGTTAATTTTGGCGTAGTCTGCGCCCAAATCAACGCGCCCGCGACAAACATCAACAAAATGGCCGTGGAGAGATGGATTTGGAAGCGCGCACGGCGGGGAGCCATCGCTTACTCGTTTCTGATAATCCGCGCCGACACATTGATCGCCGCGCAGCGCCGCTTGATGTCGTTGGCTTCGAAGAGCGGAATGTTTTCGGCGAGCGCGACGCTGCCGGCAACGCACATCTCGGCGGCTTCGTGTTCGGGGATGCCGTGCAGTTCGGCGACCAGTTCGTGCACGACCGGACTGCTGCTGCGTTCGATGAAGACCGAGCAGATGATCTGTTCGCTTTCGGGATCTCCCCCCAGGCCTTCCACGTCGCCTTCGCTTTCGCCGCCGGATTCGTCGAGTACGTTTGGGCCGGGGTCGAGGAAGGGGCGCACGGTTTCGTGCGGGCTGACGCCGAGGCTGGCTTCGAAAGCTTGCAGGTCCATGGGCTGGCTATTGAGCGGCAGCGGCTGTTTGTCGTGAATCGCCGGTTTGAGTTGCGCGCGGCCCGCTCCGGGCAAAATGGGCACGTCCGGCAGCGGAAGTTCGACGGGCGTGTTGCGGCGCCAGTTAGCTTGCGCGGCCTGGCGTTCGGCTTCGGAGGGCGCTGCGTTGCCCGTGGGTAATTGAACCGCGCCGGATTTGCGCGGGAGGGAAATATGGCCGGTCTGGCGCGGCTGCGAGGCCGTGGGCAGAATTACCGCGCCGGACGCGGCGCGCAAGCTAGGCGCGGGCGCGGCGGCCGCGGAGAGATGCACCGCCGTGCCGCTTTCTGCGCGCGCGAGCGTGACTTGGAGCGAGAGTTTTATTTTTTGGCCAGTGTACGGACATGGCACGACAAGCGACGCCGTGACTGGAACTGGGATTTCAGGGGGCCCTTCCGCTGGCGAGGGCGGAGCGCCGGTGGCTGGAAGCGCGGGCATCGTGGCAATGCCGCTGGGAGAACTCGACTGCGAAACAGGGACCGGGACCGCGGGCTGAAATTCAGTTCCCGGCGCAATTTCGGCCAGCGAGCGGCCTCCGAATTTCGGTGGATGCGCCCAGCCGACTTTCGGAATGCCGGAGTTGGAGCCCTTCTCGACATCGAAACGGCAGCCGGCTTCGGCGACGTCGTCGAGCGCGGATTGGACTTGATGCGCTTGTTTTTCAGATAATTTTTCAAGAAATGTAATGGGCGCGGCCGAGACGATGCGCAAGCCCCAGCCTTCGTCGCGGCCCATGCAGCGGGCCAGAGCCTGCGCGACGGCCATGTCCTTGCCGGGGTAGCGCCCAATCAAGACCACCGAGTATTGCGCGGTTGCATCGCTCAAAGTACTGTTGCTCCGTTTACGATTTAAATTATATCGGAGTAATATACATTTGCAGCGCATGAAAAGTTGCAAAGGAATGAAAGATGGGCATGAGATCGCGAAAATGACCTACGCCGAAGCAGTGTCCTACCTCGACGGTTTCGTGAATCTGGAGCGCAGCGCGCTGGACCAGTCCGCGCGCGCGGTGATCACGCTCGACAGCGTGCGGGAATTGGCGCGGCGATTGGGCGATCCGCAGAAGCGCTTTGCGAGTATTCACGTCGCGGGCACCAAAGGCAAAGGTTCGACGTGCGCGTTTGCGGCGTCGATGCTGCGCGCGCAAGGCTTGCGCGTTGGGCTTTATGTGTCGCCGCATTTGGAGGATCTGCGCGAGCGCATCACCATTAATGAGGAGCGCATTCCGCGGGAGGATTTCGCGCGGATCATGAGCGCGTGCCGGCCGGTGCTCGACGAACTGCGCAACCCGCCGGTGGGCCAGCGGCGGCCGACTTATTTTGAGATACTCACGCACTTGGCGTTCACCTGGTTTTCGGAACAAAAATTGGACGCGGCGGTGATCGAAGTGGGGTTGGGCGGGCGCTTGGACGCGACCAACATTATCGAGCCGCTGGTGTGTGGAATCGCGAACATCAGCTACGACCACACGGCGATTTTGGGAGGCACGCCGGATTTGATCGCGCGCGAAAAAGCGGGCATCCTCAAGCATGGCATCCCCGCGGTCTTTGCGCCGCAATGGCCGGAAGTTATGCGGACGCTCAAAGAATGCGCGGCAAACGTCGGCGCGCCTGCTGAATTTGTCGGCGAGCAAATTCGTTTCGCCAAAGTGGATACGTCATCAACCGAAGAATGGCCGCTGCCGCGCGCGTGGGCGCGCATGCCGGACGGCGCGGAGTTCAACGCGACACTGGGCTTGCGCGGTGCGCACCAGATCGAAAACTGGGCGTTGGCGCTGCGTCTGGTCGATTTGTTTTTGATCAAACGTGGCGCCGAACGCATTTCGCGCGAAGCCGTCGAACGCGGATCGCGCGAGGTGGAATGGCCGGGGCGTTTGGAATGGTTGTCCACGGCGCGCGGCGCGCCGTTGTTCCTCGATGGCGCGCACAACACACTGTCGGTCGAAGCGGTGTTGAACGAACTGCGCGGGAATCTAAAATCGCGCGCGCCGCTGGTGTGCTTGTTCGCGTGCGCGCGCGACAAGGACACGAGCGGAATGTTGAGCGAATTGGCGCGCCCGGCGCTGGGCGCTCACGAGGTCATCTTCACCGACTCAGGCAGCCCGCGCAGTTGCGCGCCGGACGAGTTGGCCGCCGCGTGGAAAGCGCTCACGGGCCGCGACGCGCTGGTACGTGCGTCGAGCGCCGAGGGGCTGGCGCTCGCGACGGAGATGGCCGGCGAAAAAGGAATCGTGCTCGTCACCGGCTCGCTGTATCTTGCGGGCGCTGTGCGCAAACAACTCCACCCCAAAGGCGCGGCATGACCAAACGCACGTTCGCGCTTGCCGCTGTTCTCGTCTTGGCGCTGGCCGCTGGCGCGCTGGCGCTGCAACATTTTCATCGTGCCGTGCCTCTACCCGAAGCTTCAGCGCGTTGCTATTTTTCGCCGAGCGGCGGTTGCACCGAGGCAATTGTGAGCGAATTGGAGAAGGCGCGCAAAAGCATTCACGTGCAGGCCTATTTGTTCACCTCGGCGCCGATTGCGAAAGCGCTCAAGGACGCGCACGATCGCGGCGTGCGCGTGCAGGTGTTGCTTGACAAGAGCAACAAATCGGAGAAATACAGCGTCGCGGATTTTTTGGTGCACGCGGGCATCGAGACGCGGATCGATTCGGGCAAAGGCATCGCGCATAACAAAGTGACGATCGTGGACGAGCAGGTGGTGCTGACGGGATCGTTCAATTTCACTAAAGCGGCGGAAGAATCGAACGAGGAAAATTTGCTGGTGTGCGACAGTTCCGCGCTGGCCGCGCGATATCTGGAAAATTGGCGCAAACAGGCGGCGAAATGCGCGCCGTATGCGGGGAAATAAAAGATGTGTCCGAAAACGATTTGGCAGACCTCCGCCGGTTTGATTCTATGCGTTGCGGTCCCGACGCTTGCTGGCGAGCCTCGCGGCGCGCCGGCGCCGGTTCAGTCGATGGCGACTGAGACATTTTTCGAGCGCATTGGGATCAACGTACAGTTGGGGCTGCCGCGTTCCTCTTATGCGCGGTATGCGGACGTGGTCAAGCCGCGCCTGCACGAACTGGGCCTGCGCTACCTTCGCGACGCCGTTTCGGCAGACCGCTCCGATCAGCTCGCGAAGCTCAAGGATCTGGCAGCGGCAGGGTACCGCTTCGGTCTGGTGATGAAACCGATCGAGGCCGTGGATTTGTGCAAAACACTCTCGGATTCGGTCGTGTTTGCGGAGCCGCCTGACGAGCCGGACCGCGGCGGCGAATCCTGGCCCGACGTCGCACGTGCAAATCAGAAGGCGCTCTTTCAAGCGCTTAAAGCCAATCCCGCAACAAAGAGGGTTCAGGTAATGGCTCCGGGCCTGCGCGATCCGATCGCGTCGCACGTGAAGCTGGGCAATCTTGTGGATTTCTGTGAGTTTGGAACCATTCGCGTTTTCCCGCGCGGCCTACCGAACGCCGGCAGTTCAGGATTGACCTTGGGCAAGCAGAATCAGGAAGTTCAACGCACGTCCGGCAATAAGGGCGTGATAATCAGCGAGGCCGGCTATCACAACTGCCTGGAAGCAGTGGATCCGCCCGGCGTGCCTGAATCCGTCGCCGCCAAATACCTGCCGCGCATGTTGCTGACTCAATTCAGCCTCTCGTATTTCACTTTCCTTTTTGAATTGCTCGACAGCGAAGCCGATCCGAAAATGACGTCGGCGGAGAAACACTTCGGATTGCTGCACGCCGACGGTTCGCCGAAGCCGGCCTTTATCGCGATGAAAAAGCTCGTCGAATTCATGCACGATCCCGGCCCGACGTTTCTTCCGGAGACGCTCGCGTATAAAGTTGAAGTCCCGCCCAAAGATCTCTCACAGCTCTTGCTCGAAAAGCGCGACGGTACGTTTTATCTGTGCCTGTGGCAGGAGGCGCTGAGTTACGACCCGAAGCAGCGGCGCGAAATCGCGGTGGCGCCGCACGACGTCACTATCGTCGTAGGCCCGGCGCTGGCAAGTGCTTCGTATTTTTATCCGCTGCGCGAGGGCGACCGGCCGCGGCCCATCGCAGATTTGCAGAAAATCCGCGTGCCGGTCACGGATGAAATCGTGGTCGTGGCGTTGAAAAAGAAATAACCCCGTGATGCAGGCGTCCCGCCTGCACGTTCGTCTTGTGAAGCAAGTCCCTTCCGAGAAAACGGCGGCGTTTCAATACGCGAAAAACGTTCAGGCAAAACGCCTGCACCGGGCTCACTTCCCTTTGAAAATCTCCTCATTCGTCGCCTTCAAATCCGCATTATCATCCACAATTTCAATTGGAATGCTCAGCAGGACTTTCTGCGGATCGGCGCATTGCTGGTCGTCGCAGGCCTGAAAGTGGACTTCGACTTTCAGCAGTGATTTGCCCAGCGGCGCGGTGGCGGGCACATTCAACGCTGCTTTGCCGATGACTTCGCCGGAATAGACTTTGAGCTTCTGATCCGGAAGCGTCAGCTCAACGGGATCCGGATATCTTTCGTCTTTGAGCTCGCCCAAATCTTTGTTGAAGAGCGCAAAATACGTGGCCTTCAACAGCGGATCGTCGGGCGTGTGAGCTTGAATGTGATTGCCTTGCGCGATGCTGAATTTCACCGCGACAGGCGTGCTCGCGCCGCGTTGGAACGCGGACGCGCCGGCGAACAGTTCCACTTTCACCGCGCCGCGCGTGGCGGACGGTTCGGGTTTGATTTCGGTTTTGGCCACCGCGCCTTTGGCGACTTCGGCGTCGTGGAACGTCGCGCCGGCCAGCAGCAAACTTTCGGTCGCGCGCGGAATGCGTTCCATTAATCCGTGGAATTCGGCGAGCAGCGCCTTGGCTTTGGCGTGATAGCGCTCGTCACCGGTGATCAGCCACAATTCCACGAGCGCCTGCGCGGCCCAGCCGTTGCCGCTGGGAATCGCTTTGTCAGTGGCGTCCTTGGTGCGAGCCAATAATTTTTCGTGATCGTCGGCGATGAAGAAATAGCCGCCGCCTTTTTCGTCGGCGAAATGTTTGTCCATCAAGTCAATGAGCGCAACCGCTTCCTTTTTCCAGCGCTCGTCCTGCGTCGCTTCGAAAAGTTCCGCGAAGGCCAGCGCCATGAAGGCGTGGTCGTCCAGGTACGCCGGAAGTTTGCTCTGCCCTTTGCGGTGCGTGGCCAGCCAGCGGCCGCCGGGCGTGCGCTGATTTTTCAACATGAACTCCGCGGCTTTGAGGGCGGCGTCTTTGTAGCGCGGCTCCTTGAGCAGAACCGACGTTTTCGCCAGCCCCGCGATCATCAGGCCGTTCCACGCGGTCAGGATTTTGTCGTCGAGGCTCGGCCAGACGCGCTTGACGCGCGCGACCAGCAGCGTTTTTTTCCAGCCGTCCACTTTCGCGCGCAATTCGTCTTCGCTCAGCTTCAAATTTTTCGCGTGCTCGGCCAGCGGCTTCGAGAGGAAGAGAATGTTGTGGTGCATTCTTTTGCCGGTCGCTTCTTCGTGAAAATTGCCGTCGTCACTGGCGTTAAAAATTTTGCAGAACGTGTCGCCATCTTTGCCCAGCAGCGCTTTGATTTCGTCCGTGCTCCAGACGTAAAATTTGCCTTCTTCGCCTTCGCTGTCGGCGTCGAGCGTCGAATAAAATCCGCCGTCGGGGCTGCTCATTTCGCGCAGGACCCAATCGCAGATCCCGCGCGCGACGCGTTCGTAATTGGGATTGTTGTAAACAATCGCCGCTTGCGCGTACGATGGCGCGAGCAGTGCGTTGTCGTAGAGCATTTTTTCGAAGTGCGGCAGGAACCAGCGCTCGTCGGTCGAATAGCGGTGAAACCCGCCGGCAAGGTGATCGTGAATGCCGCCCAACGCCATTTGGTCGAGCGTGAGCGTGATCATTTCGTCCAGAGCTTTCGGATCGCGCGCGTAGCCGTGCTGCTTCATATAGAGGAGATACGGCAGCCCGTTGTTGGGCGGGAATTTCGGTGCGCGGCTGAATCCGCCGCGCTGCGGGTCGAAGGATTCGTGGAGGTCTTCAAGCGTCGCGGCGAAGAAATCTTTGTCGAGCGTTGTTTGCGCGTCGATTTTGCGGTTGGCGAGCTGCTCGCGCACGGCGTCTGACATGCGTTCGGAATCTTTGACGATGTCGTCGTGTTGATTCAGCCATGCTTCATGCACGCGGTTGAGCAGCGATTTGAAACCAATGCGTTGCCCGAAATCTTCGGGTGGAAAATACGTCCCGCCATAGAACGGTTTGCCTTCCGGCGTCAGAAAGACAGACATCGGCCAGCCGCCGCGCCCGGAGACAAGTTGCACGCACGCCATGTAAATTTCATCGATGTCCGGCCGTTCCTCGCGATCGACTTTGATCGCGATGAAATTGTCGTTGAGGATTTTCGCGACCGATTCGTTCTCAAACGACTCGTGTTCCATCACGTGGCACCAGTGGCACGAACTGTAGCCGACTGAGAGAAAGACCGGCTTGTTTTCTTTCTTCGCTTTCGCAAACGCTTCGTCGCCCCACGGGTACCAGTTCACGGGGTTGTGCGCGTGCTGGAGCAGATACGGGCTGGTTTCTTTGGCGAGTGCGTTGGTGAATTTGGGATTCTTGTCGTCGTGGGTCACGGGCGGTTCCTCGGAGAAAGCGCAGAAACTCAGCGCAAGTGCGAGCGGTAGCAAATATTTTTTGGGCATGGCGAAGCTCAGCGAGAGATTTTGACGGTCGGGACCGTGAGGGAAGTCTAATTTGGGTCGAGGCGATTGTCATGGTTTAATTTGTTGGGGTCGCGTTATGACGGGGTAAAGCTTTGTTTGAATTCAGGATGAGGCTTTCGCATCGCCCCGCAATTGCCGATGACAAATGCAGTTTTGCGCGGTATGGTAGCGGATGTCGAAATCTTGATGGATGCGGCGCAATGAACTTTGTCAACGCGGTCTTGAGCCACGGCTTGTACGTGGGTGTCGTGGCGGTTTTGATCGTCTGCGGCTTGGGACTGCCGGTGCCGGAAGAGGGCGTATTTCTCGCCGCGGGCTGGTACGGCGCAAGCCACGACGCCACCGTTTGGATGCTCTGCGTATGCGGCGTGGTCGGAATCCTGTTGGGCGATTCGATTCCGTATTGGGCCGGGCGCAAGTATGGCGTGGGCGTGTTGAAATGCCGGCCCTTTTCGTGGTTCGTGAAAGAGAAGGGGATCGATCAGACGCGCGCGTTCTTCGGCAGGCACGGTTCGAAAGCGATTTTTTGCGGGCGCTTCGTCGCGGGTCTGCGCATGCCCACGTTTTTCATGGCCGGCTGCATGGGCGTCAAATATCCCGCGTTTGTGTTGTGGGATTTGCTGGGCGCGCTGATCTCCTGCCCCGTCTCGATCTGGCTGGCGTACACGTACGGCGAGCGCGCGGAGAAGATGCTGTCGGAGAGCAAGCCGTTTCTCTTCGGCGCGATTGCATTGGTGGTGCTGTACACGATCTACCATGTCTGGAGCCACCGGCCGGGGAAAGGCAATTCCTCCAAAAACGACAGCGCCGCCGCGGCGTCGCCGAAGCCGCCTTCGCCGCCGGCCGTGCCGCGCGCGGCCGATTTGGAAACAACCCCTCACCCCTAACCCCTTTGCCTCAACGGGGAGAAGGGAACGATTTTCCCATTTTTCGCAGTTTGTTTAGTGACTCTCGCTCTGCCAAACGTATCATTAATAGGTGCAAAGTAGGACGGGTCTCCGGCCCGTCCAGTTCGAGCTTTGAGTTGCGAGAAGGAGTTGGTGTCATGATGAAAGCCGTGATTGCGGTTGTCGTGGTGCTGGTAGTCGTGGCGGGGATCGTCGTGCTGCAAAATCGCGGCGAGGCGACCGGCGCGCAGCCGGGGAGCGTGAATAACGTAAGCGTCACGCCGCCGAATGCGAATCCGGAGCAGCAGCCGGTCTTTGAGCATCCCGAATCGCATGTGATTTACTGCGCCGAACCGGATTATCTCGAAGACAAGTTTACAAACAAAGAGGGCATTCAAACGGTGGTGCTTGAAAAGGGCCATGCGTCTGAGGGCGTCGCCGTCACGTTCCTGCGCTCGCCCAAATGGCTGAAACAATGCCCGCTCGATGCTGACCACGAAAAAGAGGACAAGCTCAAAGAAACCGCCGGAAAGGTGCCGGGGCTTGCTGTGTACAATTTCAATGTTGAGCGCGCCGGTACGTATTTCGTTTTCTTGAATGCGAAGTGGACCGACACCTGCGGCAACTCCTGCTGGATTTTGATGAATGGCCCGGAAAAAGGCGGGCATGGTCCAGAAGCGGGTGACTATCACATGATCAAAGATCAAAATGGATTCAAGACCGAAAAGGATTATGAAGCCGCCTGGCATGCGGTGATGAACAACGGCCAGCAACGCAAATACGAATTGAAGGCCGGCCCAAACCGAATCGAGATTCACACGCGCCAGGATGGACCGACGTTTTATCAACTCGTCGTCTCCACCGATTACAACATGCCTATCGGAAAATGGGTCAAGAAAAAATCGTAAAGCCGATTGAGGAGAGCGATTTTGGACGAAGGCCATAAAAGGAAAGAACGAACGCCGCGAAAAAAAGCGTCCAAAACCGCGAAGGCCGCGATGCTGGGGCTTGGCTTGGACGGCACTGATGGACATACGCGCATCACGGTGGGAAAGAATTTCAAACTCGTCGGCGGCTCGCACGACACGCATTCCGCCATGCAGGAGACGGCGATCAAAGTCAACGAGGAACTCGACCGCCGCCACAAGCGTCTCGAAGACGTGCAGCCCAATGAATTCGCGGAGATTCTCGAACGGTCGAAGCCTTGAACGGCGGGTTCCAGGTTCAAGGTTCCAAGTTCAAGGTTGAGGGGCGCGCAATCGCGTGAAGAGCAAGGCACTTCCTTTTATTTTCTCTGCATTGCTCAGCGCCACGAGCCCGCTCGCGTCCGGCGCGCGCGCCGAAGATACGCCGCTACCGCTGCTCAACGCCATTCAGGATCGCCACGTTGCGATTCAGCAGTTGGTCGCGCCGGCGATCGTCGAAGTCCAAAGCAGTTTGCGCATCGACGCCAAGCGCAGCACGCTCAATTACGGCAGCGGCACGGTCATCTCCGCCGATGGGCTGATTCTTACCTGTACAACTTGCTGCCCGCCGGGCGCTGAAGAAATTCAAGTCACCTTTCCCGACGGACGGCAATTCACCGCCAGTCTGCTCGATTACGACGAAAAAACCGAAGTGCGCGTGTTGAAAGTGACTGACGCCGCGAACGCGGCGAAGAAACCTTTCGCGTTCGTGCAGCTTGTCGATTCGTCGAAAGCGCATGTGGGCGATTTGGCCTACACTGCCGGAAATCCGTTTCACACCATCAGTCGTGACGGGCAAGTCGCGTGGAGCGTGGGAACGATCTCCGGCATTTACAACCTCACCACCAATTGCGACAAATGCGCGCATTACCGCGGGCAGGTGCTCGAAACCGACGCAGCCGTGAACCGCGGCAGCGACGGCGGCCCGCTGATCGACGCCAACGGGCGCTTGCTGGGCGTACTCACGATGAGTTACGGCAAATCGCGCTGGATGGGTCTGGCGATTCCCGTGCATCTGGTCAAGGCGAACCTCGCGCGCACCCTGCAGAACGTGCCGATGATCGATCCGTCCGTGCCGTTCAAAGAAAATCAAAGCGAAGGCGCCAAAGCCGCGCGCGAAATGATGGACGGGCTCTCGATCGCCAGCAAACCCGCGCAAGCGGCGATGGTCAAGTTAATCGTCACGCGCCGCAATTCGGCTCCCCGCCCGCCCGCACCGCTCGCAGGCCCCGATGACCTGCCCAATCCAGGCGGCGAACGGCCCGACACGCCGGTCAGCGGCGTGGTCTTCGAACCGCAGGGTTACATTCTGACCAGCGCCTTCAATGTCGAAGGCGAAGACACCGACAAGCCGGAAATCACCGTGGTGCTGTCGAATGGCCTGCGCCTCAGCGCCGAGCGCCGCGGTCGCAACTTCGGGCAGGACGTCGCGGTGTTGAAAGTGAACGTCCCGAAAGGCGTGGTGCTGCCTTATATTCCATTGGCGAAAGATCCCGAATTGCGGCTCGGCCGTTTCGTGACGGTGCTGGGAGCCAGCGAAGACGGTGCGGCGCCCACGCGGACCATGGGCGTGGTCAGCGCCGTGGGGCGGCTGGACGGCGGCGTGGTCCAAACCGATGCGCTGATTAACTACGGCAATTCCGGCGGCGCGGTCATCGACCTGCGCGGAAATCTCGTCGGCATCGCCTCACATTTGAAACTCAACAGCGAATGGAGCCAGCCCAATTCCGGCGTGGGTTTCTTCGCGCAATCGGACAAAATTCTTGTCACAATCGGCGATTTGAAGGCGAATCTCGACATTCGCAATCCGGTGCGTGAATCGCGCCTCGGCACGCAGACGCTCGACGAAGCGCCTGAAATTCAAGGGGTCGCCATCGACAAAATCGAACCCGGTTCGGTCTTCGCGCGAGCGCAAATTCTCGACCGCCCCGGCGACCGCTTGCGGGAAAGCGACGTGGTCGTCAACGTCGATGGCATGGAAACGCCCAACCCGCCGACGCTTGTCGAGGTGCTGAAAGCGCACAACCCCGGCGATGTGATCGACATCACCTGCATGCGCAATCGCAAGACGCTGCACGCGCGCGCCACATTAGGCGGGAATTGACACGGTACCGAAAATGCACATCGCATCGCACCATTTCCATCGACTCGCCGCGCTTCATGCCGCGTGCTTGCTCTGCGCCGTCTCCAGTCTCGCGTTCGCCGCAAGCGACACCGACGCCGAGACGCTCAACACCGCTCTGCGCATCGAAGCCGAGATGACCAATGCCGTCGATAAAGCGACCAGCGCGTTTGCGTTCGTCGGCTACGGATCGGGCATCGTGATCAGCCCCGATGGCTACATCCTCTCGAACCATCACGTCGCCGGCGAACGCAGCCAGTGGACCGTGCGCGTCTTCGGCACGCGCAAATATTACGTCTGCGATTTGGCCGGCACCGATCCCGTCGGCGATCTGTGCCTGCTTAAAGCCCGCACGTCCGAAAAACTGCCCTACGTCGAATTCGGCGAGATCGCCGCGCTCAAAGTCGGGCAGCAATGTTTCACCATCGGCGATCCGTTTAAACTCGCCGACCCGCTCGACGGCCCGCCCGCTGTAAGCCTCGGCACAATCAGCGCGCTGCACCGCTTCCAGCAATATTACAGCGACGCGATTCAGACCGACGCCGCGATCAACCCCGGCAACTCCGGCGGCCCGCTCGTCACGCTCGACGGCAAACTCATCGGCATCACCGGCCAGATCATGGTCCGCTTCGGCGCGCGCTCCAACACCGGCATCGGCTACTCGATTCCCGTCGATCAGATCAAGCGCTTCGTCGAGCCGCTCAAAGCCGCGCGCGGCGGCATCGTCTACCACGGGCGCCTGCCCAACGGAATGGCGTTCGCGCAGAGCAAGCTCTACGATGAGCGCCAGGGCATCGGAAGCGAAATCTTCGCCGACACGCAGAAAGCGGTGGTCAATTCCGTTGAACCCGGATCGGAAGCGGAGAATTTTCATTTCCAGGCCGGCGACACGGTCCTCTCCGTGGATAATATTCCCGTGCTCAATCAATGGCGTCTCAAAGGCATCGTGCAAAGTTACCTCGAAGGCACGCAAGTCTCGATCAAAGTCCTGCGCAACGACCGCCCCGTGCAGCTTCAATTCCGGCTCCCGCGCATGTTGCCGTTCGTCGCCGCGCAAATTCCCGAACTGGGTTTGGACGTCGATCCCGCGGTCGCGGGCAATGGCCTGCACGTTTCGCGCGTCGTTGCGAGCGGCCTTGCCGAACGCGCCGGCGTGCAACCTGATGACGTGATCGTGATGGTGGACGGAAAGCCGCCCGTTTATCGCTGGCAATTCGACGTGCTGAAAAAGCCCGTCGGCTCGCAAGTCTCCATCGAAATCCGGCGCAGCACCGGAACGGGAATTGTGCCGCGCACGCTGACGATGGTGAGATAGACAAGAGACAGGAGACTGGAGATTGCCTGTCTCTGCAGTCTCCAGTCTCCTGTCTCTAGTCTGCCCTTACTGCTTCTTCAACTGAAACTTCCCATCCTGCCACGCCCCGCGGACCAATGTCGCGTTCTCATATTCCACGCGCAGCTTGAGCACTTTGCGGTTTTCGTTGAGCGTCTTGCCGGAGTTGGGCCCGGTGAAGAACTGGACGTTGTTGTTGATCAGGACCGACGACGAATCGCATTCGATCGTCGCGCCCGCGCCATTTTCGACGCCGGCGAACGTCACGTTCACGCTGCCCGAATCGGTGCCCGCCACCAGCGAACTGATGGTACCAGAGAACGGCGACTGAAGCTTGATCGTCTCCGTGCAACTGAAACTTCCGCTGCCGCTGATGATCTGCGATTGGCCGCGCAGCGCTTTGATCAAGCTCGACGGAAACGTGAACGAAATCGTGCACGCTTCGCCGAAGACGCCGCCTTGGCTGAGCGTGCTGTTGTGGACGCCGGTCATCGTGCCGCTCCAATTTTCCGCGCGCGGCACGCCGCCGGGCGTCGTCGCGCCGGTGATGCCGGTCGGTTGCGTGACGGTGAACGTTCCGGAAACGCCCGCGCCCGAGAACGTGCCGTTGAGGATCTGCGGGTAAACCGGATTGTCCGTGGGCAGGCCGGTGAAATTGATCGTGCCCGTGTGCGTGCCGCCCGCCGAACAGCCCGCCGGTTCCACCAGCTTAGTCGCGGTGAAATTGAGATTGCCCAGATCGTCAAGCGTGCCCGTGATCGCGCCGATGGCTGCGTCGGACGATGTCACCACACCTTCTTTCACCGTGAGTTTCACCGACACCGCCGCGCAATCGCCGGCGAAAATATTGAGCGTGTAAATGCCGTCATATTTTCCGCTCGAAATCCCGCTGAACGTGATCGGCTTGCGGTGCGCGTCGAAAAGCTTGTTGAGCAGCGTCACGGTCAGCTTGTCCCGGCCCGGATCGTACTCCGCGGTGGCCCAGCGCGGCGGGTTGGTCGGGTCGCCATTCTCGTACACGACGCCGTAGCCTTTGCGGCCTTGCGTAAAGAGCAACTGCCCCCCAAACCCCTGCGTCAAATCCAGCCCCCAATCCTGGTCGCCTTGAATCGTGACGACTTGCCGGTTATTGGAGCGGTCGCATTGAATCAGCAGCGTCGTGGGCAGCACCGACGCGACGTACATCCCGCTTGGCACCCCCTCCGACCCGTTGCGCAAACCGCCTTTGAAAAGCGTCTGCGGGTTGGTTTGGAGCAGCAGTTGAATCTGCGCGTTGCCCGCGGTCGCTTTTCCGGTGAGCGTTTGCGCAAGCAGCACCACGCTCGTGCGTTGATCGGAGACGGTGAAATTGCCGTCGATGTTACCGGACGCATCGACCGGCGCGGAGCCGGCGATGTTCACCACGCCGAATTCTTGAATCGCCGCGACGCCGGAAAAATTGCCCGCGCCGTCAAAGGTGACGATCAGCGTCCCATGCCCGCCCAGCACGTATTCGCCCGAAGGTTGCGCGGCAAACACCGAAAATGAAGCAAGAAGCCCAACCAGAGCCGCGTACGCCAGCAAGCGGCCCTTCAAAAAATACGGAATGTCCATGAATCCAAGCTCTCTCACAAAAGTTCCTTAACCCCCATATAGTATCGCATCCACGCGCAATACTTCCAAAGCAAATATGGCGGACGCCGGTTATGGGGCCTGAACAGGGCCAACTATAGGGATCACCGTTTCTGTCCCGTATGCCACTTCCACGCGTGATCCACAATCACGCGGATGTCAGCGAACTTCGGCTGCCAGTTCAACGTCTCGCGCGCTTTGCGGGCGTCAGCGACCAGCTCCGCAGGATCGCCGGCGCGGCGCGGCGATTCCTGCACGGGCACTTTGCGGCAGCTAATCGCTTCGACCGCGGCGATGACTTCACGCACCGAATGGCCCTTGCCGGTGCCGAGATTCAACGCCAGATTCGCGCCACCTTTCTTGAGATGCGCGAGCGCTTTGACGTGCGCGTCGGCCAGATCGTTGACGTGGATGAAGTCGCGGACGGCCGTGCCATCGGGCGTGGGATAGTCAGTGCCGAAGAGGCTGATGTGCGGGCGTTTGCCGCGCGCGGCGTCGATCACCAGCGGAATCAAATGCGTTTCAGGCGTGTGGTCTTCGCCGATTTCGCCGTCGGGATCGGCGCCCGCGGCATTGAAGTAACGCAGCGCGGCGTACTTGATTCCGTAGGCGTTCGAATACCAATGCAGAATGCGTTCGACGAACAGCTTCGATTCGCCGTAGGGATTGACCGGATGCTGCGGGTGCGATTCGTCGATCGGCACGCGGATTGGATCGCCATACGTGGCGCAGGTGGACGAGAAGACGATTTCCTTCACGCCGGATGCGACCATCGCGTCGAGCAGGTTCAGCGTGTTGACGGTGTTGTTGCGAAAATATTTGCGCGGATCGGTCATTGACTCGCCAACGAATGCGTTCGCGGCGAAATGCACGACGGATTCGATGGCGTGGCGCTTGAACACGCCGGCGACAAACGCGGTGTCGGCCAGATCGCCGACTTCGAGCGGGCCCCATTTGGCGGCGTACGTGTGGCCGAAGCAGAGGTTGTCGAGCACCACCGGCGAATGCCCCGCGCGCGAAAGGAACTTCGCGGTGTGACTGCCGATGTAACCCGCACCGCCGGTGACTAGAACGACCATCTGCAAATCCTCGCGTCGTGTTATTTGATCTCACTGAACTTAAACGTGAAAGTATAATTCGCCGCATTCGTCGCATTTTCGACGTACACGGTGATCTCGCGCTCCTGCCCCGGACTGAGCTGCGCGGGCAGGTTGCGATCGACGGTCGTCAGTGTGGATCCGTCGGCCTTCAGCAGCGTCATGTGAATCGCAACGTCTTTGACATGCACGTTCTTTCCGTTGCGCACAGCGCCGGAAATTTCGACGACTTTGTCCACGTTCACGGTCAGAGGATTGAAGATCACTTCGACATCCGGCTTGTTCTGAAACTTCGCTTTTCCCGTCGCGGGCGCAACCGCCGGCGTGGCGCTCGATTTGGAATAGGCCACGCGCTGTTCATATTCCTCGTACGCGGGAAGGCCGGGGATTTCGAAGGCCAGCGTTTTGATTTCGCCGGCGGCGATTGCGCCGGGCACTTCATGAGTGAAGCGCTTCACTTCGCGCTTTCGCGGGCCGTAAAAAATCATCTCCAGCTTCACGTGCTCAACGGTGGCTTTCAAGCCGTTACGGCATTGCACTTCGACTTTGTACGACGAACTTTTTGGATCGATGTGCGTGAATTTGAAGTGCGCGAATTCAACGTCCTCGACATTGCTAAAATCGCCGCCAGAGAGCGCGGCTTCGGGCGGCGCGTCATCGCTGTTCAAGCGGATCGAATAGCTGCCGTAGATTTTCGGCGCGTTGGGCATCGTAAACGGAATGTTCCGCTCCGCACCCGCGGCCAGCGTGCCGTCGCCGAGCGTCGCATTCCAATCCTTGATTTTATTTTTGCGCAGATCGAAGAACGTCACAAAAATCTTCATGTTGCTCGCGGCTTCGGTGCCTTCGTTTTTGACGTGAATCGTTCCGTTGAACGTGCCGTTCTTGTCAACGCTCGCTTCCTTTCCAAGAATCACGACATTCGCTTCGCCTTTCGCCGGCGTGTTCTTCGATTCCGGCTGCGCCGCGTCGGAATTGCCGAACCAATCTTCCTTCTTAGTGCCGTTGTAATTAATGGCGATCGTGTAGCTTTGAAAGACGGGGACGAGTTCGGCGACGAACGTCACTTTGGCGCTCTCGCCGGCTTTCAGCGCGCCGATTTTTTGCGTGATGGGTTCGAAGACTTTTTCGCCCAAACCCGTCGCATACGTCAGCGTGACACTCACGTCCGAAACCGGCGCTTTCGATACATTTTTTACGTTCACGCTCGCCGTGACGCGGTTGCTTCCCGTCACCGTTTTGCGTTCGCGCGCGACGGTCCATCCGCTGAGCTTGAACGTGTCCTCGGCCGGTTCGTTCGCGGCAAACGCAATCGAAGAAAAAACGAAAAGCAAAACCGCAAACGACGCTGACTTCATTCGCGCACCTCTATAGGACTTATAGGCCCTATAGGACCTATTTTTGCAATTTACTTCTTTAAGGCTTCCACGCAAAGATTTAAGGCATCCACCGCGTAGGACGTTGAAAGCACCGCGTCGTTTTCCATCCAGCGCGGCGCCTCGTTCACAAACGATCCATCGGGCTTCTGCAATTTCAAAAGCTCAGCCGCGAGGTCCTTCGCCCAATGCACTTTCTTCCCGTCCGCCGTTTCCAATTCCTTGATCCCCGCGGCGGTCATAGCTTTGGCCATCACATTCGCGTAATAAAAATAACCGGTCGTGCCATCGGCGCCGGGTTGGTGATCGACGGCATAATTGTTGCGAATCCATTTGAACGCCGCTTGCAAGCCCGGATCGTCTTTCTTCACGCCCGCGTAAATCAAACTTTTCACGGCCATGTAGGTCATGTTTCCGTAAGGCTTGGGCATTGTTTTGCCGGACTTGGTTTTGATCGTTTTGAATTCGCTCACGTCCGGGTAATAGACGTAGCCGCCCGTGTTGTCGCCGCCTTTCATTGACGGCGCGTCGTTGGTTTCGTCGTTGTCCTGGCAGCGCTGGATGAATTTCACGGCGTTTTTCCACGCGGGAGAATCCTTCTCCAAACCGAGCGCATTAAGCGCTTCCATCGAAAATCCGGAGTTGCTCAGATCGGCGCGCGGATTGGTGCCGTATGAAAAACCGCCGAAGGCGCGGTAATGCTCCGACGGATTGTACCCCTTCTCTTCATCAAGCTGGCAACTCAAGATGAATTTCTTGGCTTTCTCCAACACCGGCTTGTACGCCGGATTTTCGAGCGCGGCGAGCGCAATCACTGCAATCGACGTGTTGTAATTGCTCAGCCCCAATTTCTGATCGAAAATCGAACCGTCGGGTTCCTGCTTGCTCAGCAGATATTTCACTGCTCTTTCGACGGCGGGGTTGTTCTCGCGCAATTTGCGCGGGCTGGAGGCCATCGCTTTCAGAGCCAATCCAACCATGCCCGGATTGGCTGCGGCGGTGGATTTGCCGAAGGTGCCATTGTCATTCTGCTGCGCGATCAAAAAATCGACGCCTTTGTTCGCGCCGGCGATTGCGGCGTCGAGTTCGGCGCTCTCCGACGCGAGAAGATTAGCGCATGCGAGCAGTGCGAGGACGGTTAACGCGATTTGAAATTTTCGTGACATGTTGAGGCTCCACTAGGCCGCCTAAAGGCGGGACTACAAACTACAAACCTTTCAAACACAAATCCAACACGACCAGCGCCATCGCGTTGGTTTGAATGTCGGATCCGAACGAACCGTCTGGCTGCTGCAATTTCACGACGCTTGGGCCGAGCAGTTCGGCCCATTTTACTTGCTTGCCATCGACTTCAATTTCCTTCTTGCCTTCTTCCGCCGCGTGCAGCACAGCGGCGATGGCGTTGCGCATCGAATCCGGCGCGACGGCCGCGGGCGTCAGATGGCTCGCTTCGAATTTCGGGAAATCGGGTTTGCCCAGTTCTTTGACGCGGTTGCGCAGCCGCTCGATCACTGGCGCGTACGTGTCGTTCTTCGTCGCCTTCAATGCGGTGATGATCCACTGAATCGCTTCGGCTTCGTTGATCTGCGCGCCGTCCACGTGGCCTTTGTCGTCGATTTTGCTGAGCATGAATTTCACGGGCATCGTGATGTACGGCCCGTTGGCTTCCTTGTAATCGCGCGGGTGGCCGCACAAAGCTTTGATCGCCATCGCGACCGTTTCGGGCGCTGTGGCAGAATCGAAGGTGCCTTTCTTCAAATCGAATTGCCGGATGAGCCAATCCGCCGAGCGTTCCGCCGCGCCGCGAATCGCTCCGGCCGCTGTGCCCGCGTTCACAGTGCCGGCCAGCAGCAAGGAGAGCGCGAGCGTTGCAATGAATTTCATTGTCAAGCCCCTTCCGTTTGTACCGTTCTCTTACGATTGGCGACTGCAAGAGGGAGAGCAATCCGATCCGCTCCCTTGCGGTCGCGGCTCGTCTTAGCGCGGCGCCTTTGCTTCATAATACTTCTTGAGTTGCTCGCGGACATCTAAAAAATGCGACTCCGAATTTGACCACGCGCGCTCAGTGTCCTTAAAGGGGGCGTACGCCGCCGCGCGGTTGGCGGAGGTTTCCTTCGGCGATTCAGTACGGTCGGTGGCGGCAACGGACTGTCCCTGATATTTCACGCCGTCTTTCGCGCCAATGTCTTTGCGCAGCATTTCCAGAAGCTGGCGCACTTCCGGCGTCAATTCGCTCTCGGGCAAGCCGCCGAGGGCATCGTTGAGTTCCTTCAGTGCGTCGGCTTTCATCGATGTGGGCAGCTTGTCGTCGGTGGCCATCAATTCCAGCTTGCGCAATTGCGCCGGCGAAAGCACCTGCACGCGCGGAACCTGGCTCAAATTTGCTTGCGCGTTTGTCGCGTCGCCGCCGCTTGCGACGACTGTAATTGCCGCGCCATTGCGCTCTGATGCATTGAGCGCAACGGGTTCGCTCGCCGGAATCAGCAGCGCGCTCAGCAGCAGAATCAAGGCGAGCCAAATCGCTCGCGTCCACGCCGGCCAGCGCATGGGCAAGTGCTGCGATAGACGTACGGAATCCGCCGCGCGCAGCGCCGCCGTGCGCTGAGCGTCGCGAAAACCGCGCTGCATCGCGCTTAAGCGGCGCTCGTCGAGCGCTCGCAAATGCAGCCACGTCACCAAATGTTCCTGCGTGCCCGCGCGCGCATCGACCAGCGCAGCGACCGATGCGACGCGCGTGCGCGTCGCAAAGAAAGCGGTGACGCTGGCGCAGGCCATCACAAAAAATGGAAGCGCGACCGCCACTGGCGCGCCAAAAACTTCCCGGCCAGTCCAGCGCATCCAGCCGACTGCGGCCGCGGCGCAGACCAGCGCGATAGCCAGCGCCGTCAGGCCCGCGATCAGCGCGCGTTCGATTCGCACGCGGCGCGCGGCGCGCGTTAGAAGTGTTTGCAGTTGGGATTCGTTCACTGAATCGCCTCGACTTCCTGCGGACGAAATAGGACTTATAGGACTTATAGGACTTCTGAGACCTGCCTATTAGGGTCAATTGCAAAAGCAAGACGCGCGCCAGAGCCGCGACAATCTTTGTAGCCCAACGATTTATCGTGCTACCATACTCATTTCTTGCATTTATCCGCCAATAAAAAATGGATGCCCGATCGCATCCATTTTCAACTCAACCTACACATGCCGAAACTCTGTACAGCGGCTGTTCATTCCACTGAAATGTTCCCGCCTTCGTTCTTGAGCTTCTGGCCATCTTTCATCGGTTTGGTTTCGGCTTCGATCTTGACGCCGGGCGTGCTGAAATCGATCGTGTAAATGCCCGCGTCACCCTTGGCCAGCGCCGCGCCGATTTTAACTTTTTTCGGGCTGAGTTGGATGACCAGCGGCGACGTGCCCACTTTTACTGAGCAGACGCGGTTCCATTCCCAGTGGTCCACGCCAAGAATATGCACGCGCTGCAAAGCATAGATTTCGTCGTACCCCGCCTCGGCGCGGACTTGGTAGAGCATGTAATCGAATTCGGGGTAGCCGCGTTCATACAGGCTCAGTTCCTTCTCCAAATCCTCCACTCGCAAATCCACCGATTTGAAGGGCAGCACGCGGAATTTCTCTTCATTCGAAAACGCGTACCCCGTGGGCGATTTCGGGTCGGGAATGTCCGGCATGGCCGCTTTAATCGAATATTGGCCGGGATTGCGGATCACGTAATAGCGCCCGACTGGCAGCGTGTACGCGGGCGAGGATTCGCCGGCCGCGACGTATTTGTTCGGCACCGGGTCCAGCGCCGTGGCCTGGTCCGGCAGGTTGTCGCGCGGAATGGTCACGGGCTTGGCGCCCTCCGGAACCGTCTCGCCTTCTTCTGGCAATTTGGTGATGATGAATTCAACGTTGTCCACCGGACCCAGCCGCGGCGCGCGGTAGGCGAAGCCGAGGCTGTTTTCGTTGACCGGTTCGACTTCAATTTCGCGCGTCGTTTTCTTTTTCTCGAGCAATTGCTTTTGCTGTTCAGGCGTCATTTCGCGCAGCTTTGAAAACTCTTCAGACGTCAACTGCGCCACGTCCGTCACGGTGACTTTTTTCTTGACCAGATCTTCTTTTGGCGTTTTGTTGACCAGCGTGATGTCCGCGACCAATGCCGCGACCGGATCGGAACCCGGCCCGCGCACGTACGTGTCGCCGTTGGGCAGCGCCAGTTTCAATTCGATCACGCCCTCCGGTTCATCGCCCGCCAAGGCCCCCAGCGCCAGCGCCAACCCCAGCCCGCATCCTGCCACATACCGCGTCATGGACATTTGCCACCCTTTAGTTGTGTTGAAGGGTAGTTCATAACGGGTTTCGCTGTTTTCGTCAATCGCGATAGTCGCCTTTCGAGAAATGAAAGGCAAGTTATGAAGCATTCCTTCCTTGCTACCGTCTTATAATCCGTTAGGTTTCCAATTTATTTCTCAAGCTATGGGAGAATCCCATGCGCCACGCGCCTGCGCTCTGCCTCGTGCTTTCGATCTGTTTTGCGTTGTTTCTAAGCGGTTGCTCGAATCCGCAGCAAGTGACGCTGCTTCACGAATTCCCGACGATGACGGTCATCGCCAAAGCCGAACCGGCACCGAATGCCGCCGACCCGCGCGACAGCAGCGACGAATTCCTCAAACGCTTTGATGCATATCGCCAGACAGATAAAGCGCCCGCGCCAGCGGAACTCGGCGGATATCACATTCTTGTCGTGCACGGTTTGCTGGGCGAAGTTGGCATTCGCTTCACGCGGCTGTTTGATCGAATCAATCCCAGCCAGCACACCATCGACTATCTGAAAGATCAACAGATCGTGCTGCGCGACGCCGGCGTTTCCGGCGAAGTGCTCGATTACAAAAGCGAATCGGTTGAGCGCTGTGGCGCGGAAGTCGCGCGGCGAATCATGGCCTCGGATAAGCCTGTGCTGTTGATCACGCACAGCAAAGGCTGTCTCGACACCCTCGAAGCGCTCTTGACCGTGCAGCGCGAAGGGAAGCTCGACAAAGTCGCCGGGTGGATTGCAATTCAAGGTCCGTTCCGCGGCGCGCCGGAAGCGGACGAGATCGATGGCGACCAGTTTCGGCGCATCGGCACAAAAATCGCGCTCAACTGTCTCGGCGCGCGCTACGTGGCCGTCAACGACATGATGACCTCGACGCGCCAGCGCTATCTGGACGCGCACCGAGAGGAACTCGAGCGGCTCACCGCCAGCGTGCCAGTGCTGTGTTTCGCAAGTTGGAAGGCCGATTCCAAACCGCCCGGCACCGACGGCTCCGTGCCGGTCGAAAGCGCGATTCTCAGCGGCACCGATTTCATCGCGGTGCGCGGACTCTCGCATTCCGCCACCGTTATCGGCGCGCACGGCGAATTCGACCGCGTCGCGTTCACGCGCGCGCTGCTGAGTATGATGGTAGAACGCATCCAGCAGCGGGAGGAAGTGGGCGTGCGGTAAACTGAAGCGTGTGTCGTTGACTCCTATCTCCTATCTCCTATCTCCTATCACTCCCATGTTACTTTACTGCTGCCGGTTTCGAATTAGACTGGCGGCATGAAGAAAATTCTGCTCACCAATGACGACGGGCTGTCATCGCCGGGCTTGACTACGCTGGCCGCCGAACTGCTGCACACAGGCGAATATGAACTGCGTGTCGTCGCGCCGGAGAAGGAACAGTCGGGCGTCGGGCATTGCATCACGATTCATTGGCCGTTGTATGCGGAAGCGGTGACGCTGCCCGATCCGGTGAGCGCGGTGCCGGCGTTTCGCGTTGCGGGCACGCCCGCCGACTGCGTGAAACTGGCGATCACCAATTTATTCCCGGATTTCGTGCCCGACATGGTCGTCTCCGGAATTAATCGCGGGCCGAACGTGGGCATGAATGCGTTTTATTCAGGCACGGTGGCGGGCGCGATGGAAGCGCGCATGAACGGGCTGCCGGCCATCGCGTTGTCGCTGGGAATTCCAGCGACCGGCCTATGGCATTTCGGATTGGCGGCCGAATTGAGCGTGTCGATCATCGAAGAAACGCTGGAGGCCGGTTTGCCGGATTGGACGGTGTTGAACGTCAACATTCCCAACTGCGCGCAGGGCGAAATGAAGGGCTTGAAACTCACTCGGCAGGGCAAAAGCGGTTTCAAGGAATACTACGTCGAGGAGCAGGCCGAAGGCACGCGGCGGCGTTTCCGCTTGGAAGGCAGCATGATTTTCCGGGACACCGATCCGGACGACGATGCGCTGGCGCTGCACGAAGGCTGGACCACGGTAACGCCGCTGGGCTTGTCGATGCAGGACGATGCGGCGTTCGACGAATTGCGGGAGTGGGAGATGTTTGCGCGGAAATGATTTTTTGCACGCAGAGGCGCGGAGGCTGGTGGTGCAGGGCTATTCAAAAGTCCTTATTTTTCATAGATGAAATGCCGATCTTATTTCTAAAGGAGGTCGGGAAAGATGAGCGCAACCACACAAGTCTCACTTTTGGACGCCTTCAAGCAGGTTCCGGATCCGCGGAAACGGCGCGGTGTGCGTTACCCTGTCGAGGCGCTTTTGACGCTGGCGGCCACCGCCATCGTTTGTGGCATGCGCTCGGTCAACGCCATCGGCGACTTCGCCCGCAACCATTTTGAACTGGCCAAAGAACTGGGCTTCCGCCGCAAACGGCTGCCTTGCCAGGGCACGTTTCATTATCTTTTCAAAGTCCTTGACATCGACCAATTCGAAGCCGCCTTGCGCGTCTGGGCGCTGACGTTTTGCGAAGCCGATGGTCGCCAAAATCCATCGCCATCGACGGCAAGTCGCTGCGTGGTTCGGCGCGCGAAGCGATCGACTGCGTGCATTTGCTGAGCGCGTATTGCGATCAGGCGGGCGTCGTGCTGGCGCAGCTTGAAGTCGATGGCACGACCAACGAGCCCAAGACCGCGCTGGAACTTCTGTGCCTGATTCCCATGACGTAGGCGAGCAAATCGAGCGTCCGCGTGCTCGCCTATTCCTTCACGTCGGACAGGATCGCCAAAGCCGTCGTGGACGCGCATAAGCGCGGGTTGTCCGTTGATGTGATCTTAGACCGCGCACAGAACACGAAGGGCTACTCGTCGGCGGATTTTCTTCTGCACGCCGGTGTCGCAACGCGGCTCGATTCGACTCACGCCATCGCCCACAACAAGGTCATGGTGATTGACGACAAAATCGTGATCACGGGGTCGTTCAACTTCACGACGGCTGCGGAAACGAAGAATGCGGAGAATCTGTTGGTCATCTCAAGTCCGAAGCTGGCCGCTGCCTATCTGGAAAACTACGACAA
>DATGGK010000067.1:0-1530 GCA_035308565.1 Planctomycetota bacterium
CAGACGAATGACGTGAATGCGAACCCGAATGGAAATGGCACCGGGAATTGGACGCTGCAGGAGAATGTGCGCTAGGGGTAGCGCACGGGCCCATTTGTCGAGTGTGAACGATGATATTTCGGCGGCTTTACAAGCGACGAATAACTCGAGTGTTCGGTGGATTCATTCCCGAACAGGCGCTCAATGAACTCACAGATGGATTATCCGAGTGGAAGAGTTTCAAGCTATTGCTGCCCCGGGCAATCCACCGGCTATTCTTCACTCCCGTTATGTCAGAGGCCGACGCGTTGCGAAAGCTGCAAAAGATGATTCTCGATGCGCTCCCTGATGCACCAGATGCTGCGGGTAATAAGCGCGGCGCCCCCAACTCAAGGATGAAGCCAAACTAGGACACCACCAATTTCCGCGCCGACTTGCCAGCGGCGGTATAATAGCAATACGAATGAGAGTTGATACCCCCAGGGTTCGGCCGCCGCAGGATATTGCCTCCGCATGAAAACACCGCAAGAGCTGGATAACCGGGAACGCGTGTTGCTCGTCGGCGTGGGGCTGAAGAAGTCTCCGCGTGGGCGTGCAGGTGATCCCACAGCTGCTGGACGCGATTCGCTCGAAGAGCTGACGGAGCTGGCTGAGAGCGCTGGCGCGAAGATCGAAGGGTCGCTTCTGCAGGTGCGCGAGGCGCTCGATCCGGCGACGCTTGTGGGGCGCGGCAAACTCGAAGAGATTCGCTTGGAAGCGGATATGCGGCATGTGCCGCTGGTGATTGTCGATCACAATTTGACGCCCGTGCAGCTGCGCAACATGGAAAAGGGCGTTGGGCGGCGCGTGATTGACCGCACGCAGCTGATTCTGGATATTTTTGCGACGCATGCGCGGACGCGCGAAGGGCAGTTGCAAGTGGAGCTGGCGCAATTGAATTATCTGCTGCCGCGGCTGGCGGGCAAGGGGGCAGAGCTTTCGCGGCTCGGCGGCGGAATCGGGACGCGCGGACCTGGCGAGCAAAAACTTGAGACCGACCGGCGGCGGATTCGCGATCGCGTGGGGAAAATCAAAGAGGCGATTGAGACCGTTCGCCGCCAGCGAACCACGCGCCGGCGCGCGCGTCAGGCGGTGCCGCTGGGCATGATCGCGCTCGTTGGCTACACGAACGCGGGCAAGTCGACGCTCTTCAACGCGCTGACGCACGCTGAGGTGCTGACGTCGCCGCAAATGTTTGCGACGCTTGACCCGACGATTCGCGCGGTGCGGCTGCCGTCGCGTCGCCGAGTGCTGCTGAGCGACACGGTGGGATTCTTGCGCGATTTGCCGCCCGACTTGATCGCGGCGTTTCGCGCGACGCTCGAAGAAGTGCAGGAGGCGGCGCTGATCCTGCATGTCACGGATATTTCCAATCCGCATCACGCCGAGCAGGACGCCGAAGTTGAAAAGGTTCTCGATGATCTTGGCGTAAAGAATACTCCGCGCGTGCACGTGTTCAACAAAATCGATCAGCTGGAGCCGGAGCAGCTCGCAATTTTGCAGAGCGCGAAC
>DATGGK010000068.1:0-20710 GCA_035308565.1 Planctomycetota bacterium
ATCGCGCACGATTGCGTGCTGCGCAACAACATCGTCATCGCAAACGCGTCGCAGCTTTCCGGGCACGTGCACGTGCACGACGGCGCGCGCATTTCGGGGCTGGCGGCGATCCATCATTTCGTGACCATCGGCGCGTGCGCGTTTGTGGCGGGCTGCGCAAAATTGTCGATCGACGTGCCGCCGTTCACGCTGGCCGAAGGACATCCCGCGCGCATCAAGGCGCTTAATAAAGAGGGCATGAAGCGGCGCGGGCTTTCGCCCGAAGCGATGGCCGCAATCAAGGACGTGTTCAAACTGTGCGTGCGCGACACGGAACTGCCGCGCGACGAGGCGTTCAAAAAAGTCGCGGACGCCGGCTACGAGAAATTTGCCGAAGTGAAGCTGTTCACCGATTTCCTGCGCGCGACGGCGGCGGGAAAATTCGGGCGGGCGCTCGAAGCCGCGCGCGAAGTCGTGCCGCCCAATGAGCGGGATGGGAATCTGAATTTTAAGATTGAGAAGCCGGAGTAGAGAGCGGCGGCGCTAGGTCCGCCCCTTTTTTACGCGCCATTTGAGCGTGGCGCCGACGGCGTGCGATCTTCGACCAATTCAGTAATCAGCATGATGTCAAGAGTACTTGCGCTCCCGTTAGGCAGGTAGACGGTTGCAATCTCTCCGGTCGGATGTATTGACAAATAGTCGCGGTGCAGCACGGGATACGACGTGCCGCTGGCCATTTGAATCTTAAACGGCACGAAAGGGTCCACGTTGCGAATGCTGCGGAGTCGTTCGGCGGTCATAGCAGGACACATCCCCTTTAGTCTGCAGAATATCCGCGGCACTCCCAACAGTCAAGGGGAACCGCTTCAGTTCACTTCACCTCATGTCTCATCGTCCATTGAACACGCCATCGCCATTCATTTCTTCAGCCGTCGCGGCACAAACAGCGCATAAATCGTTGGCGTCGCCACCAACGACAGCAGCACCGAAATGCAGAGCGCTCCAATCACCGCAATCGCCAGCGGCTTGAGCATGTCCGCGCCCGTTCCGATTCCGTACGCCAGCGGCAGCATCCCCAGCGCCGCGGCCATCGAGGTCATCAGCACGGGCCTTAAGCGCCGCTGCCCGGAGCGAATCAGTGCGTCAGTGAAACTCAGGCCGCGTTCGCGCAGTTGTTCCACGAAATCGAGCATCAGAATGCCGTTTTTGGCAACGATGCCGATGCCGATGATCGCGCCAAGCAATGAAATGACGTTGAGCGTCGTGTGGGTAATCCACAACGCGAAAACTGTGCCGGAGAGTGCAAGCAGCGCACCAAGCACGATCGCCAGCGGTTTCGCGAAGGAGCGGAATTCAAGCAGTAGAACCGTGAATACCAGAATCACGGCGACGATCAGCACAATCGCGAGGTTGTGGAACGACTCCTGCTGCTGTTCGTAAAGCCCGCCGTATTCAATCGAGCCCGGCGGCAGCGTCGTGTCTTCGCTGATGAGCTTGCGAATCTGTTCCATGCCGGTCCCCAGGTCCGTTCCCTGAAGGCTCGCCGTGATCGAGACTTTTTGGCGCAGGTTGTCGCGCTGTAATTCGACGTCGCCGGGTACATCGATGACATCGGCGACCTGTGACACGCGCACGGCGGCTCCGTTGGGCGCGCGCACGAGCATCTGCCGGATCGTATCGATGCTCTTGATTCGCTCCGGGTCCATGCGCACGCGAATATTGACAACTCGGTCACCCTGCAGCATGGCAGACGATGCCTGTCCCAGCAGCGCGGTGTTTACGGCTTTGGCAATGTCGTCGGCGTCAATGCCGAAGCGCTGCGCGTCAGCGCTTCGCACGCGCAAACTGATCGAAGGTCCGGTCGCAAACAGGCCCGCCTTTTCGTCCACGATCCCCGGCACTTTCTTGATCAGTCCCTTGATTTGCGGCGCTTTGCGCTTGAGGTAATTGATGTCGGGCGAGTAGAGCTTGATTTCCACGGGTTCCGATTTGGAACTCAAGTCGCCGATCAGATCGGAAAGAATGCCGGGAAACTCCCAGTCAATCTGCGGTTTTGACACGGCCAGCTTGTCGCGAATTTCAGCAATGACTTCTTTCGTGTGCCGCTTCTTGTCCGCTTTCAGTTTCACAAGAAAATCGCCTTTGTTGGGTTCGAATTGCTCGAAACCCAGCGCAGTGCCCGTGCGGCGCGAGTAACTTTCGATTTCAGGCGTGGCGTCCAGGATCTCTTCCACTTCCCGCAATTCGCGGTCGGTTTCAGACAGGCTCGTGCCAGGTTGCGCTTCGTAGTCGATCACAAATCCGCCTTCATCCATCGGCGGCAAAAACTCAGTCTCCAACTGCCGGTACACGCCGATGCTGGCCAGCACCACAACCACGCACAGCGCCGGCACGAGCCAGAAATCGCGAAGCGCCCAGCCCAGCGCAAACCCATATGCGCGAACGATGAAGCGCAGAATGAACCCGCCGTGTTCGCTCTCTTCGTCGTGCGCCGCCTGCAATTTTGCTTCGTCGCGATCGGATCGAACGCGCACGATCAGGCCCGCCAGCGCGGGTGTCAGCGTCAGCGCCAGCGCCAGTGAGGCCAGCAGCGAAACGGACATGGAGATTGCCAGCGCCCGGAAGAACACACCGGGCACCCCGTCCAGAAATGCCAGCGGAATGAAGACCACCACCGGCGTCAGCGTCGAGCCGATCAGCGGCGAGAGAATTTCGCTCGATGCGCGATGAATCGCTTCGAACCGCGAATAGCCCGCCGCCATTTTTGCGTAGATCGCTTCGACCACCACAATCGCATCGTCGATGATCAGCCCAATCGACGCCGCGATGCCGCCCAGCGTCATCAGATTGAACGACAGTCCCGCCAGGCGCATCGCGATCAGCGTGATCAACACGGTTACTGGGATCACCGCCGCCGCGACTAGCGTCGTACCCCAATTCTTCAAAAACAAAAACACGATCGCAAACGACAGGATCAATCCAAAGATCACCGCTTCCCACACGCTCTGAACCGACGCGCGCACCAGCAATGATTGATCGTAGAAGAAAGCCAGATCGATCCCCGGCGGAAGTTCGCTCTTGAGCGCTTTCATTTCGGCTTTGACCGCGTCGCTGATCGCGAGCGTCGAACCGTCGGGCTGGCTGCGCACGTTCACGAGCACTGCGTCGTCGCGCGCCGCGGTGACGCGGTTGTTGGCCGGCTCGCGGTCTTGAACGACGCGCGCGAATTCCTTCACGCGAACGGGCCGGCCATCCGCCGAGGCGACCGAGAGATTTTCAATTTCCTCGATCGTATGCACGCGGCCATCCACAATGGTCAGATACAGCAGATTGTTTTCTTCATGCAAACCGGCGGACGCGACCTGGTTGGTCTTTCCCAATTCGTCGCTGATCTGCGCGAGGCTCAAATGCAGCGCTTCGAGGCGCGCGGGATTGGCGAGGATGTGAAATTCCGGTGGGCTTCCGCCGACGATGTCCACGCGCGCAATGCCCGGAATGCGCAGGAAGCGCGGCTTGATCGTGTAGCGCGCGGTCTCCCACAGCTCGTTAAGCGTGTGCGTTTTGCTGGTGAGGCTGATGCCCAGAATCGGAAAGGCCGAGAACGTGAGCCGATGCGCGGAAGTTTCCGCGGTCGCGGGCAGTGTCGAGCGGATTTGCGCGAGGTGGCTCATCACGAACAACTCCGCCTGCGTCATGTCAACGCTCCAATTGAAGAACACGTCGATGTTCGCGGAGCCGCGCCCAGTAGCGGAGCGCACGTTCACGACGCCCTGAATGTCCTTCACGGCTTCTTCGATGGGGCGCGTGATCGTGGCCATCATTTCGTCGGTGGGCATCACGCCGTTTTCGACGTCGATGGTCACGCGCGGAAAATTGGTTTGCGGAAAAACCGACGACGGCATCGTGCGCGCGGCGTAAATCCCGGCCAGGCATAGCGCCAAAATGATGAAATAAATTCCCCTCGCGTGGCGGATCGCAAAATTGCCAACATCGCCGCGATTCTCGCTCCCGCTGCTCATCTAGTTCTTCTCCAGCGCGGGGCGTTTCTTCTCGTCGGGCAAGATGTGAACTTTCGTGCCGCGATCCGGCAGGAAATACGAGCCGAACGTGGCCACTGTGTCGCCTTCCTTGCAATCCGGCTCCTTGCCGGCGGGGCCGGTGATTTCAATCCAGCCGTTTTCGCGAAGCAGCGTCACGACGGTGCGCAGATCGGAAACAAGTTCGTCGCTCTTCTCGTCCTTTGCAATCACGGCGATGGTTTCGATGCCGACTTTGTCGCGGAAAACGCTTTCCTCCGGAACCGCCAGCACATTGCGATGCTCTTCCACGGTGATCCGCAAGCGCGCAGATTGGCCCGGCTCAACGCCCGATTTCGCGGGCAGCGCCACGCGCACGGTTGCGGTGTCTGTTTTCGGATCGACTTGTTGGCCGATGGTGGTGAGCGTGCATTTGAACGCGGGTTCGTCGTTGCTCGCGGATTTCTCGGATGCCGAAACCGTGCAAAAAACAGCGACCGGCTGCCCTTCTTTCAGCGACTTCAGTTCGCTCGCCGGCACACTGGCACTGATTTCGAGGCGGTCCAAATTCACAAGCTCGACAACCGCGTTTGTCGTGTCCACCGGTTCGCCGGGATACACATTCAGCCGGACGACAGTCGCATTGAGCGGTGCTTTGATCGTCAGCAGCGTGCGCTGCAAGCGCGTGGCGGCGAGCGCTTTTTCCGCTTCAACGATTTTCGCCGCCGCTTCGGCAATCTCCTCAGGCGCGGGCGTGTGCTTCAGCAGCGTCAGTTGCTTTTCGGCGCTGAGCACGTCCTGCTGCGCCGCGGCCAACTGTGACGCGCTTTCTTCAAGCTGCTTCGGCGCGGCCAATTGATCTTTCGCCATGTCTTTCATGCGCTCGTCGTTTTGTTTCGCGAATTCGTAAGCCGCGTGCGCTTTGTTCAGCGCAATCTCGGCGATTGTGATCTGCTCCGGGCGTGTGCTGGCTTTGAGCTTCGCCAGCGTCGCCTGCGCGGAGGCCAGCGCCGCTTCGGCTTTCAATTCTTCCGCTTTCGCCGCGCGGTCATCGAGCTGAAAGAGCGGCGCGCCTTTTTCGACGCGCTGGCCCAGCGTGCAGAAAACTTCCGCGACGATGCCCGCCGCCGGCGACGCGATGCGCGCCGTGGACGCTTCGCCCTGCTTGTAAAGCTGCATCGGCGCGGCCACACCGTAACAATCCAAATAGCGGTGCAGCGTGCCGCGCTCGATTTTCGCGACGTGAACGGGCATGTCCGTCTTCGGTTCCGGCTCTTCGCCCTTGGCCTCGCGCTGCAATTTTTCCGGATGCAGCAGCACCAGCCAGCAGCCAAAACCCAGGGCCGCGAAGATCAGCAGGCCCAGCACAATTCGAAGCGTGAGCACGAGGGCTTTCATGGATTCTTTCCAAGCTTCGAAATATCGTCCAGCCGCCGCCCGAGCGCGGCTTCCGCCGCTTGCAAGCTGGTGCGATAGTCGATCAGCAAATCGAGATAACTTTTCTGGATGTCGATGAACGTCGAACGCGCGGTCAGCAGTTCATAGCCCGCGATGTCGCCGGCATTGTAGGATTTCTCCGTGAGTTTGAGATTCTCCTCGGCTTTGGGCAGTAGTTCTTTCTCCTGCATCGCCAAGCGCTTTTCAATGTTCTCGACTTGCATCGCCGCGTCGGCAAGCGCGCCTTGAGCGGCGAGCAATTTCGCATTGTACTCCGCACGCGCCACGTCGCGCGCGGCGCACTTTTCCTTCACTTCACCTTGATTGCGGTGAAAAAACGGCAGATCGATGCTGGCTACAAATCCGGTCAACGACGACCACATATGCCCGTCAAAATCCAATTCCGACGCAGGCCCGAGCTTCAACCCCGGATACTGCCGCGCAACTGCCGCGCGCAATTCGCCTTCACTTTCCTTGTAGCGCCATTCCGCCGCTTTCATCACCGCCGAATCGGTCAACGTCGCCAGCAACTGCTCCGTGTTCCATGGCCGCGCTGCGCGCGCCAGTGGATTGGCCGCGATGCGCAATTTAATTTCAGCATCGTACGGAAGGCCGATGGCCAGACGCAGCGCGCGCTCGGCGGAGGCCGCGTCCGCTTCGAGCTTTTGCGCTTCGGCTTGGAGCTTGATGTGCTGCAATTCGGACAGGTTTATATCCAACGCCGTTGCCGCGCCGTGTTTCATCCGCGCTTTCACGCCGTTGAGCAGCCGCTCCGAAATCTCCAGTTCCTCTTTGTTCAGCCGCAGCCGCTCGCGCTGAGCCACCACCGTCCAATACGCATTGCGCGCGTCGCTCACCGTCTTCCACTCGTCGTTCAGTACTTCATAATGCACCGCCTGAACATTCGCACACTTGGCCTGTTTCTCCGCGCTGATTTCGTTCCGGCGCAGCACCTCAAACGAGAGCGAACCTTCGATCAGCTTGCGGTGCGGCGGATTCTGGCTGCCCAGTAGCGAGCGGTTGTCGAACGTGGGATTGGGATAGAGCCCCGCGGTGATCAATTGCCCGCACGCGACGCCCTCTTTGGCTCTAAGCGACGGATTGAACGCCAGCGCCGCCGCGCCCACTTCGTCCGGCCCCAGCCCTTCGGAAATATCTGGCAGAATTTCAGCCGGTTTGACTTTCGCGTATTCCTCGGCGAAATCGGCGAGCGAAAAGCGCTTCAAACGCGCTTGCGCTTCCGATGGACTTAAGGGTTCAGGTTTGTAACTCACACAACCGGAAACAGCGAGCAGCATGACAATGAGCGGCAAGCGTATTGAACGAAAAGGGCGCCAAGAGAAAATCGCTTTGGTCATACTACACCCTCCCATTCAGGCCGCGCACGGCTTGACGAGTGGCACGCATGGAAGTTGAGCAATAGGAAGTTTCTAGCACGCCGAGTGCGATTTGCTACTTCACCTTTTCGATCTCGGCTAGCTTGGCTTTGAAGTCGCCGAGCTCTTTGAGCGCCTTCGTCGCAGTGGCATCGTCTTTGGCGGCCTTGCAGGCCTCCATGGCCACGTCCATCTGCTTGTCGGCGGCGTTCCACAATTTGCGCTCCGCCGCTTTCAACGCGACGGTATCGGTGTCCCACGCCGTTTCAAGCTCGGTGGTTTTCTTCTGTGCGCCGGCATAATCCTTGGCCTTGACCAGTTTGGCCGCCTCGTCGGCGATGCCTTTGTATTTAGTCATGTCGTATTTCGGGGCGTCGGCGGCATGCAGGGACAGGCACAGCAGCAGCAGGGCGGGTAACGACAGATATGCGAAGCGCATGGCAATCTCCTTTATGTGATCCGTTGTAAGGGAAATTATTTTAGCGGGCATTTCGCAAACGAAAGAAACATTAGGAACGTTTAATAGAGAAGCTCTTCACGCAACGGCGCAAAGAAAGGGCGCGCAAAGAAGACAAGAAATTTTCTCTTTGCGAACTTTGCTGCAGCTTTGTGTCTTTGCGCGATAAATGAGCGCGAAAATCCCTGCACTCGTGCGCTTTTCTCCGGACTTTTTTTGGAGGACTTGCGCGCGAAAAGCGTCTCTGGCTTTAGCATGTTTTTTGCATGCTGACGTTTCCCCCGCAATTCGGAGTGCGCGATGAAATTTATCTCTCGAAAACGGTCGTCCACAACATCGATTTTTGCGAATCACCTCAAATTGCTCATCGCGTGCGCCTGTGTCAGCGCTGTTTTTTCTTTTCATTCACGAATTCTGGGAGTCGAATCGCAGTCGCGTGCGTCGGCGCTGCTGGGCACGTTCCGCCTTCGCGCTGAAACGGACAAAGGCGAAAGCATCGTGACTGGCCACGGCACGGCGTTCGCCATTAATCTCTGCGATTACGGCTATCCGCGGCCTCGCTATCTTTTGACTGCGTGCCACGTGGTCCGCGATCACGATTCGGAATTGATTCCGGATTTGAAAGTAGAAGTTCGAAACGGCAATGTGAGCTATTGGCTCGGCTGCAGCGTGATTTCATTCGACGAAAAACGCGACCTTGCGCTGCTCGAATCCAACGCGGACTTGCCGTCCACGTCGCGCTTTGCCGCCCGCGAACCGGAGAACGGGAATCCCCTCATCGTTATCGGCAGTCCCGCCGGCATTCCGCTCAAGATTTTCGAAGCGCAGATGCTCGAAAAGGACGGCTACGAGCTTTCGACGGCGTACGTCGCGTTTTTCAAGCAAGGCTGCAGTGGAGGACCCGTCTTCAACAACTCCAAAGACATCGTCGGCGTCGCCGTCGCGGGCATTAAGAAGGGCCAGGGCATGGACCCGCACACATGTTTGTTTGTGCCGCTTCCAGATGTGAAAGAATTTGTTTCGGCAAGCATGCCGCGGCAAAGGGCGCGTGCGCCTGAAAGCCGCTATACGCCGCCCGTTCCCGCCACGCGCGTGACGCCGCGCCAGCCGCAGGAGAATTATGCGCGCGGGAGCGCTGAAGCAGGCGATGCCGACGTCGAATTGGCGACAATTGTTGAGCCGCCTCCTCAGCCGGCGCGGCGCGAGTACCGCATCCCGCCGCCCGTGCGCGTGGTCGAGCCGGCGGCGGAAGTGATCGACGGGACGGGGATGCTGATTCCTTAAACGATGAATGATAAATGATGAACGATGAATGAATGCGAGTTCGTTCCGCGTCTGTCGTTCAGCCTTCCTCGTTCAGAGTTCATCGTTAATTTTCGCCCCGCGCGCTGCGTATTTCAGTGTACTCTCTCGAAACAGAGTTTCCTTCGGGGGAGCATCCTATTTATGATTGACCGACTTGATTGGCGCCCGCGCGCGCTCGCGTCTTTGTGCGCGCTTTGCTTTGCACTTCAGCTTTTCGCCGGCGATGCCGCGCAGCCCGCAAAAATTTTATTCTTCACCAAGTCCCAGCGCTTCGAACATTCCGTGATCGCACAGAAGGATGGCAAGCCCAGCTTTGCTGAAAACATTCTCAACGAGATGGGCGCGAAAAATAATTTCACCATCACTACCACCAAGGACGGCAGCCTCATCACGCCCGATTACCTGGCCAAGTTCGACGCGATCATGTTCTTCACGTCGGGCGATCTGACGGCCGATAAATCCAAAGACGGTTCGCCGCCATTGACGAAGGAAGGCAAAGCGGCACTGATTGACGCCGTCAAAAACGGCAAGCCGTTTATTTGCGTCCATAACGGCTTGAAGACATTCGACGCCGGCGACGAGAACGAACCGTACGTCCAAATGCTCGGCGGAATCGGCATTGGCCACGGCAAAATCCAAGTCGCGAAGAACACCTGCGTCGATACGAAGTTCCCTGGATTTGAAAACCTGAAGGACGGCGTGGAGCTCAACGAAGAATGGTACTCCAATAAATACTTTTCGAAAGACATTCACGTGATTCTCGTGCAGCAAACCACCGGAATGCCCGACGGCGTCTATTTGCGGCCGCCCTTTCCCGCTACCTGGGCACGCAAATTCGGAAACGGGCGCGTCTTTGTCACGGGCATCGGGCATTTGGAAGCGACGTGGAGCAACCCGATGTTTCAGACGCTGCTTAACGGGGGCATTCAATGGGCGCTGGGGCGCGTGAACGCGGATATCACGCCGAATATCGAGACGGTAACACCGAAGTACGCGGAATTGCCGAAAGCAAAGTAGGAGCGGCGGCACACTTGCCGCCGTTTGTTGCTGGAGGAACTTTTGAATGCGCGCAATAGCACTGACATGTCTTTTCACCAGTTTCCTTATTTTCTCCGCCGAAGAGCGTGTCAATCACGAGGGCCGCACACTTCCGCCGCCGCCCGAAATCAAAGCGCCGATCCTCTTCAATACGCCGGAAGCCGACGCCGTCGTTTCCGCGATGCAGATTTTCCCGAAAGACAATGCGTGGAACGAAGACATCTCCAAGCGCCCTGTCCATCCCGATTCGGAGAAAATCATCGCACTGATCGGCCCCGCGAAAAAACTCGCATGCAACTCCGACATGGGTTACGTCATCGTTCCGCCGAATCAACCGAAGATCGATGTGAAGCTCGTGGATTATGGCAACGAATCCGACGCGGGCCCGTATCCGTTGCCGGATAACGCGCCGATCGAAGACTGGCCGACGAACGGCAAAACGCTCGACGACATCCAGCGCAATGGCCGCGGTGACCGGCACGTCGTTGTGGTCGATCCGGTGAACGCGAAGCTGTACGAATTTTACACGGGGCGCAAGACTGATGCCGGCTGGCAAGCGGCTTGTGAAGCGACGTTCGATTTGAACAGCAACGCACTCCGTCCAAAGGGCTGGACCTCGACCGACGCCGCGGGCCTGCCCATTTTTCCGGCGATCGTGCGCTACGACGAATGCGAACGCGGGATGGTCGAGCACGCGCTGCGGTTCACCGTGCGCAAATCCAAACGCGAGTACATTTATCCGGCGACGCATTTTGCGCCCAACAGCAAGGACCCCAACGCTTGCGCGATGGGACAGCGCTTCCGATTGAAGGCCGACGTGGACATCGAATCGTTTCCGAAGCACGCCAAAGCCATCGCGCTGGCGCTGAAAAAATACGGCATGATCATGGCCGACAACGGCGGCGACTGGCGCCTCTCCATCGCGCCGGACAAACGCATCACGGGCCTCGAGGCGCTCGGCAAATTGAAAGGCTCGGATTTCGAAGTGATTCAAACCACCGGCGAACACGAAGCGCCGCGCAAGTAACACGGGCTTCTAGCCCGTGGATGTTCAGGCTTTCACTTCATTCACCACATTCTCCAGCGCCTCGCCGAGGATCGCCGCGCGCGCAATCCGCGCCGATGTCGCGCGCATTTCCAATTTCGATTCGACGCTGTAAAACGCCGCGTGGCAAGTCGCGATCAGATTCGGCGTGGCGGCTTCGTCCGCTGAGCGCAGCGGTTCGTCTTCGATCACGTCCAGCGCCGCGCCGGCCAGCCGGTATGTGCGGAGCGCAGTGAGAATCGCGCTCTTCTTTACGACTGCGCCTCGCGATGTGTTCACGAGATACGCGCTTGGTTTCATCAATTCGATTTCGCGCTCGGCAATCAGATAGCGCGTCTCCGATGTCAGTGGGCAGTGCAACGAAAGCACGTCCGCGGCGCGCAGCAATTCATCGAGCGTCCGGTGCCGCGCAATGCTGAGGGCTTTGTGCACGCCATTTGGCAAATACGGATCGTAAAACGAGACGCGAAAGCCGAGCGCCTTCGCGCGAAGCGCCGTTGCCGTTCCGATGCGGCCGAGGCCGATGATGCCGAAATTCAGCGCGCTTAGGCGGCGCATTTTCTCCGGCGTCGGAATCGTCCAGCCCAGTTTCATCGCTTCCGAATGAAGTGGAAAAATCTGGCGGCATAAGGCCAGCGCCAGCGCAATCGCGTGATCGGCGACTTCCTCGGTTCCATAATCCGGCACGTTGCAGACGGGAATCCCGTGTCGCGCTGCAGCCGCAATATCCACGCTGTCGAAACCGACGCCGTTGCGAATGATTGCGCGGCAGCGCGAAAGTCGGGCGATCCCCGCCGCGGTGATCGGCAGATTGTGCCACGCAATCAGCGCGTCGGCGCCCAGAATTTCCGGCGTGAAATCGGCGTCGCTGTTGCAATAGAAGGTGCGCACGCCCGCCGCGTCGCCAATGATCTCGCGTTCGACGGCCGCAGTCGGTTCGCTCAAATGCGCCGCGGCCCAATCGAGGATGGCGACCAGCGGGCGCGGTTTAGTGTCAGTCATGCGGGCATATTATGGAACGTGCGCAGCTATTTATCCAACAACAACACCGGCGACCCAAATTCATCCACCGCCGCAATCCGCGACACGCCTGTCGCGCCCGCGGTGAAGACAATGCCCGTCAGCGTCAGCGCGAAGCGGCTGGCCGCGTTGTGGCCGGCGGTGTCTTCCAGCGTCGGCGCTTTGGTCTGCCAACAATTATTGAGGTTGCTGTATTGCAAAATCAAATCGCGGTGATTGCGCGCGGGGCCGCCCACGACGAAGCGTTCGTCCAGACCGATGCGCGCGTCGATGGTGAGCTTCAATCCGCCGCTGGTCTGTGCGACATTGATTGCGAGCATGTTGTTTTCTTTGACTTCGAGCAGACGCCGCCCAAATTCGCTTGCGTCCAGGTGCGCGATTTCTTTGCGCTGCGTGGAGGGGTCTTTCTGCGCGGTCAACACGCCGCGGTAAGTCAGTTCCTTGGAATTTTTGCCGCGCAATTCTTCCAGGCCCAGCCCCAGCGGCGTGGAGGGATCGTTTTTGTCCACAATCACGTACAGCGACCATGAACTCAGCGACTCTTTGTGCGGGCAGAACAAGAACACCGGCTGGCGTTCAAGCAAAATCGCTTCGGCTCGCCGTTCGGCTTGCGCGGGAGCGGGCTGGTGCTTCGCCGCAAGCGCGTTGACGAGCGCTTCCGGAATTTCGCACACTTCGCCAATGACTTCGTCGGCCGCGCGCGCGCCGCGCGTCGCCAGACCGATTGCCAACACACACGCTAATGCTGAGAATCTCCGCATGAAACCTCGTTCCTTCTCTGACACGGTCGAATATCCCGGCGCGAACCTTTTGCCGGATGCATCAGCGCCCCCCTTTTGGTGCGCGGTGCGCGTTGGAATTGTATTTATCGGTTTTTGCGAGCGAAAACTGAAAGTCGAAAGTCGAAGGAGTCGAAGAGGTCGAAAGGCGAAGAAATCGAAGACGCCGATTGGATGTGGACGGCGACAACTGTATTTTTTATGATCGGGGTTTCGACTTTTTCGACCTTCAACTGTTTCGACTTTCGACTAGACGTTAATGATGAACGTGAAAATTCAACCGGCAAGCGCAGCCTCTCCGACGTATCGCATCTGGACCACACTGGACCTCATCACTTGGACCAGATCCTATTTCGAAAAGAAGGGCATCGAGCATGCGCGGCTTGAAGCCGAATTGCTCCTGGCCGAAGTGCTGGGCTGCGCGCGCATTCGCCTGTACGTGGATTTTGAAAAGCCAGTTGGCGCCGAGCAGCTCGCGCGTTTTCGCGAGTACGTCAAACGGCGCGGCGAAACGCGCGAACCGCTGCAGTACATCCTCGGCCACACGCAATTTCTCGATCTGAAAATCAAAGTCACCCCCGCAGCGTTGATTCCGCGCCCTGAAACCGAAATTCTCGCCGTGTGGGCCGTCGAGCGCGCGCTGGAAATGAGCGCCGCTGTGAGTGCCACCGCATGCTTGTCCCGCAGTGCCGGCGAAGGAAATGTTGCCGCGGGTACAGCGGCCTCAGAGACACCTTCCAAGACGACAATCGAAGAGCAACCGCCGCTGGTTTTCCGTCCGCGCACCAAAGTACCGAAATCCACCGGCGCGGGAGTAAGCGTGCTGGAACTCTGCACCGGCAGCGGCTGCATTGCGCTGTACATGGCGTCGAAACTGTCCGAAGCACACATTGTGGCCACGGACATTTCGAAAGAGGCTCTGGACCTTGCGCGCGAAAACGCGACGGCGTTGAAGCTGGATGCGCGCGTTGAGTTTTTGAACGGGGATTTGTTCGGAGCGCTGAGCAATGCAGGCGGACCGCCCGCACCACAAAATGCAGGCTGCCCGCCTGCACCACAATTATTCGATCTCATCGTCGCCAATCCGCCCTACGTGGACGAAGCCAGCAAGCCCGCGCTGCAGCCCGAGGTCCGCGATTTCGAACCGCCGGCTGCGCTCTACGGCGGCAGCGACGGCACCTCCATTATAAGGCGCATCCTTAACGAAAGCGCCGCGTGGCTCAAACCCGGAGGATATCTCGGCCTCGAATTCGGCGCCGGACAAGCCGAACGCATTTTGCAAATTGCGCAAGCCACCAAACTCTTCATAGACCTGAAAATTGAATCCGACGCAGCGAAACTCCCGCGTTTCCTCTTAGCTCGCACGAAAGCATAAGCACAATGCGCGCGAAGCCCGTCCCACCGTTACTCCGCACTCTGGACTCCGCACTCACACTCGAAAAAGCAATGCACCTAATAAGATATCTTTTCTGAAGGATTCCCGGCGATATAAATGTCAATCCTTTGGTTCGGGCGTCTCTCATCCGTTGAGAGCTGCCTTGTCTTGATGTCTTGAAAGCGATTACGTCGGATAAAAGGGGGTGGCGCGAGCAATGGTTCAGATCAATTTCGCTTCGCGCGAAGTGAACTGCAAAATCGTGTACTACGGGCCCGGGCGCTGCGGCAAGACCACCAACTTGCAACTCGTCCATGAGAAGGCGCCAGCCAACTCGACGGGCGAACTGGTTTCGATTGCAACTGAAACCGACCGTACCCTGTACTTCGATTTCCTGCCGCTGGATTTGGGCACGGTCGCAGGCATGCGCACGAAGTTTCAGCTCTACACCGTACCTGGACAAGTCTACTACGACGCCACGCGCAAGCTGGTCTTGCAGGGCTGCGACGGCGTCGTCTTCGTCGCAGATTCCAATCCCGATTTGATGGCCGAGAACATCGAATCGCTCGACAACCTCGCCAAGAATCTGCGCGAGAACGGCTTGGACCTCATGGACGTCCCGCTGGTGCTGCAGTTCAACAAGCGCGATCTGCCCAACGCCATGTCCATCGACGAACTGAATTCCAAGCTCAACCGCAACAATTGGGCGACGGTCGAAGCCGTGGCGGTAAACGGCGACGGCGTGTTCCAGACTTTGAAAGCCATTTCGCAGGGCGTGATCAAGCGGCTCAACCGCGAACAGGGCTTTACCGACGACGGCCAGCGCCGCGGCGGACGCCCATCCGCAATGGGCGCCAACGCGCGCGGAATCGCCACATCCAACAAGGGTCCTTCAGTCACACCCAGCGTCGCGCCCGGAAGATTGGGGCCGGCGAAGACGATGCCGTCCCCCGGCCCGAAGACGGCTGCGGCCACAGTCGCACGAACCGCGGCAATGGCCGGCGTCGCCTCGAAGACCGCAACCCCGCCCGCGCTCAAAAACGCCAAGACACCCACGGCTCAAGTCGCTGCGCGGCGTTCGTTCGATGCGCCGGGGCACGGCGGAGAGATGGGCGCGCCCAAACCCGCGGCCAATCCGTTCCGCGACCGCCTGGCTGAAATCAAGAAACAGTCTGCTGCGCCCATGGTGGAGGAAGCGGACGTGCCGCAGGAATCCGACGAAGAAGTCGTGATCACCGAAGCCGAAGCGCCTGCTCGCGGCGGCATCGGCCGCATGGCCAAAGTCGGGCTGGCTGCGGTACTGCTGCTGGGCGCGGCCTTCGTCGTGCTCGTCAAAATGGGCTTGATCCCCGGCATCAAATTCTGAGAATTCGAGAGGCGGCTTTTCAGCCGTCCACGCAACAACACGATTCGAAAGATCGGCGGCCACACGCGGATGGCCACGCGCAAGGCGCGAGAGCGGAGAACGACAATGGCATTGGAACTGAGCGAAAAAATGCGGAGGGCCCGCCTGGTCTTCTACGAGCAGGACATCGAGGAGATCAACAAGATTCTCGCCGAATTCCTCGACCGTTCGCAGGCCAAGTGCGCGTTGCTCGTCGATAAGGAAGGCCACCTCGTCACGAAAAAAGGCTTCACCAAGTCCTTCAACACCGATTCCATTGCCGCGTTGGTCGCCGGCTCCTTCGCCGCTACCAAGCAGGTCGCGCAATTGCTCGGCGAAACCGAATTCACGGTCCTTTTTCATCAGGGCAAGAATGAGAACATCCACATCGCGCTGGTCGCCGAGCGCGCGCTGGTCGTGGTGATCTTCGACGATCGCACGACGCTGGGCATGGTGCGCCTTTATGCCGATGAATTGACTCAGAAATTGACCGAGAGCATGCTGCGTTCGTTTGAGCGCAACAAAGACAAGGACGAAGGGGTTGGGCAGGATTTCGTTGCCGCGGCCGATCAGGCGCTGGACGATTTCTTCGGGCCGTCGGAGAAAAAATGAGTTGTAGAACGGAGCATTGCTCCGTTTTGTGCGACGACTTGCCGCGTTGAATGAACGGAGCAGTGCTCCGTTCTACTTTAAGTCCGGAGCAGTTCATGGCGTTCAAGGGCAACATAGAGAGTTTCAGCCTCGCGGATGTGTTCCAGAACCTTGCGATGAACACGCAGACTGGAACGCTGCGCATCACGCCCGAACGCAATCCCAACGCTGAGGAGAAATACGTTTATTTTCAGGACGGCGCCGTGCGCTTCCTTTCGGGGACGTCGCGCGCGCCGCTGCTTCCACCAGAAGTGTTTCTCGCGCGCGGCTTCGTGTCGAAAAGCGAATTCGACGCCGCGCTCATTCGCCAGGCCGAAACGCACGAACCGCTCACCGCGTGCCTGATCGGCATGGGTTACGCCAACGAGCAGCAGGTGCAGGACCTGCTTGTGCACCAGATCGAAGAGGAAATCTACGATCTGTTCGGCTGGGAAGCCGCGACGTTCGAATTCAACGAAGGCCCGCCGCCCGAAGGGCTCTTCGCCGCCGAAGCCGCCGAAACCGGCTGGGGCATTTCCATCCAAGTTTCGCACGTGATCATGGAAGCCGCGCGGCGCGTCGATGAATGGGAACGCCTGCGCAAAGTCATTCCGTCGCAGAAAGAAATCTTCGTCGTCGATCTGACCGTGCGCAAAGCCATCGAACGCGGCGAAATGGAAACCGATCCGGTCGAACGGCGCGTGGCCATGCTCGTCGATGGCGCGCGCGACGTCGAAGACATCGTGAACGATTCGAAGCTCTTCAAATTCGAAGTCATCGGCGCGCTGGCTGGCTTCCTGCAATCATCCGTGATCCGTCCCGCGACGCTCAATGAATTGAATTTCTCCGAAGGCGAATGCTCGCGCCTCGACCTGCCCAAGCGCCGCGTCAAAATCCTCGAACGCATCCTCGCGCTTGGCGGCGAAAACCTGCGCATCCGCCGCGAACTGGCCGACCTCATGGCCAAAATGGGCCAGACCGAACACGCCTGCATTCACTACAGCATCCTGGCCAACGCCGAGCTCAAAGACAACAACGAAGAGGGCGCGGTCGAAATCTACAAGCGCATCCTCGCCATCGCGCCGTCCAACGTCAAGATTCGCGGAGCGCTCGCGGCGCTGCTGTCCAAGCGCGGCCAGAAGCGCGACGCGTTCATGCAGTATCAGGAGTTGTTCGAGAATCTGCGCGACCAGCATCTGCTGCGCGAAGCGCGCGATGCCGCCGCGCGCGCGCTCGAAAACGATCCGACCAACGCCAAGATGCGCAACGCGCTGGTCGAATTGCTTCTGATGGAAGACAACCACGACGAAGCCGCCAATCAGCTCGAACAGCTTGGCGACCACGCCGCGCGCGCGCGCAACACGGGGCTTGCCGCGGAATCGTACCGGCGCGCAATGCAGTACCGCAAGAACATCCGTCCGCTCAAGAAAAAACTCAACGAAGTTCTGCTCACCAAGGAAGACCGCGCCGCGCGCCGCCACCGCATGACCTTGTCGCTGGTGCTGATCGGGCTGATCGCATTGGCCTTCGGCGGAATTTATTATTGGGAAATGCTCAATCAGACCAAATGGGATTCCGTCAAGGAGCAGGTCGAGCAGAAGCGAAAGCTGGCCGGCGTGCTTGAGGACCGCAGCGATTTTCTCGAAGCCAAGGCGCGCGTGGGCGAAGGCATGCAGGCGCTTAGCGACGTGCGCCGGGTCTGGTCGCCGATCCGCCGCATCAATCAGCACGCCGACGACCTTTACGAAATCCTGAAGCGCGATGAAGAACGCCTGGTCACAAAGATCGAGACGTCCAAGCGCAACGCCGAAAAGAAACGCGAGGAAAAGCGCGACGACGTGAAAATGGACCTCGACGCCCACAATTACGTTTCCGCGAAGCAGCGCCTGGAAGACCTGTTAAAGGATCCAAACGAATCCGATGAAAACAAACGCAAGAATCAGCTTGAGCTCAACAAGGTCAACGCACTCATCGCCCGCTACGATGCGGGGCTCGAAAAAATCCGCAAAATGAAGGACAACCCCGCCGCGGTTTTTAAGGACGCCGGGGAGCAGATGCGGACGATTCAAGCGTTCATCCGGGACTTCGCCTCCGCAAAGATGCCGAAGCCGTTTCCCGCGCTCCTCCGCGTCCCGCTGCTGGTGACGCCGAGTCCTGAATTGGGCGAGGTTCAAGTGGACATGGACGGCGAACGCCTGGCGCCCATTCGCGGCGATGCGCCCTGGCAGGATCGCGTCGTGTATTATCCGATCTATCCGGTCTCCAGTTCGCACACATTCACGTTCACCAAGCACGGCTACACCAGCCAGGTCGAAAACACCGCGGCGCATTCGACCGACGCCTACGTCGAGGCGCGCATCCATCTCGACCGCAAGCCGGCGCTGACCGCCAATTTCCCTTATCAATTCGACGGTGAGGCTAGCTACTTCAACGGGCTGCTTTATGCCGGCACATCGGAAGGCTCGCTCTTGGAGATCGACGTGAAGACCGATCCGCCGGCGGTGAATGCGCGTTTTGATGTCGAGCAGCCGCTGGCCGGCGTTGAAAAGCGCGTTTTCGGGAAGATCTTCGTGTCGCGCGAATCAGGCAAGCCGCCGACATTTTTCTATTGCACCAAAGCCGGCTATTGCGCCGCGGTCGTCAAAAAAGGCAGCAAGTTCGAACTGGCGTGGAATCAGCCGGCCTCGCGGCAGCTCGATCCCGGCCAGACCGGTTTGGATTTCCCGCCGACGTTCTTCGATCACAACGGCAAGACCAAAGCCGCGCTGGTCACGCCTACGCGCGTGATTCTCATCGACGCCGACAGCGGCTCCGCCGCGTCGCTGCCGCTGGAATTGCCGCATCCCGCTGGCGGTGCGCCGGTCGTGCCCACCGCCGGCGCCGCTTACATCGACCGCGAAGGCGGCATGTTGGCCATTCCGGGCAGCGACAGCAACATTCACTTGATGAGCCTGACCTCCACGCCGGGCAAGCCCAAAAAGGCGGACGTGTGGCAAACGAATCTGCAAGTTGCCGCCTCCGTGATCAAAGTTGCGCCGGTGGCCGTCTCCGACGTGCTGGTCGTCACCGGAAACGATGGCAGCTTGCGCTTCTTCAATTTCGTGGGCCGTCGCGAACCGGCGGAACGCATTCTGGCCGGCGGAACTTCCGCGCCGCCGCTTGTCGACGGCCTGCGCTTGTACTATGCGTGCTCAGGTGCGCCGGGCAAGGAAGGCGTGTCCATGCTGGACATGAGCGTGGGCAACGACCGCGTGCCCAAGTCCAATCCTGATTTCCCGCTGGTTCACACGCCGACGCTTCTGGGCAACCGGGTCTATTGCGTCGGCGCGGCGCCGAACATGCTTTACGCGATCGACGCGCAGGACATCATGCACATTTACTGGAAATACAAAGTGGACCGCAAAATCGCATGTTCGGCGATCGCCGGCGAAACGCGCATCTACATTCTCACCGCCGATGGCGGGCTGATCGGATTCGACGAGCCGCGCTAACATTTTGTGGTGCAGGCTTCCAGCCTGTGACTTATACTGCGGCGCAAATGCTTTTTGCAGGAACTGACATGAGCACCAAGACGCTGCTTTTCACCCTTCTCCTCGTCATTTCATTCGTTCCACTCGCGCTTCGCGGCAGCGACGACGCGCGCAACCCCACCGACATCGAAATCGATTTCTGGGAACGCCGCCAGGACCGCGACCCCAAGGATTTCATGTCGCCTGAAAAATTGGGCGAGGCTTACGTTCAAAAGACGCGCGAAACTGGCGACTTCGCCTGGCTCTCGAAAGCCGAAGTCGTGCTCAAAAAAGCGCTCGCGCTCAAATCCAATCACCTCGCCTCGCTCAACTGGCTTTCCTACACGTACACTCTGCAGCATCGTTTCAAGGATGCCATTTCCTTGAGCGAAAGCGCGCTCAAAGTGGACGCCAACGATGGCTTCTCCTACGGCGTGCTGGGCGATTGCTATTTGGAAATGGGCGACTTCGACAAATGCGAATCCAATTATGTGCGCGCGATGGAATTGGCGCCCGGCATGTTTTCATTTTCGCGCTGGGCCAATCTGCAATTCATGCGCGGCGGCATCCCCGAATCGATCGAATTCCATAAACAGGCGCTGGCTGATGCCGTGAAAAACCGGATCGCCTGCAACATTGCCTGGTGCAACGTCCAGTTGGGCTACATGTATTTCCGCATCGGGAATTTCGAAAAGGCCGGTGAGGATTACCAAGCCGCGCTTGAGGCATTCCCGCAAAGCAATCTGGCGCTCGAATACCTCGCCGAACTGCGCGCGGCGCAAGGCAAGTACGACGAGAGCGCGGAACTGTACGAAAAAGCGCTGGCCATCACGCCGCGCCCCGAGACCTATCAGGCGCTCGGTGACATGTGGGCTTTCGCCAATCAGCCCGAAAAAGCCAAACCGCTGATCGCGAAAGCGGCCACGCTCTACCTCGAATCCGTTAACAGAGGCAACATTCACTACTTCCATCATCTGGCCGGCTTGTATTCGGACTCGCAGAAGCTTCCCGACGAAGCCCTGCGCTGGGCTCAGCGCGATTATGAGATCCGCAAAGGCGTTTACGCCTGCGACGGTCTGGCGTGGGCCTATTACAATCGCGGCCAGTACAACGAGGCGGCCGACGCCATGAAAAAAGCGCTCGCCTTTGGCACCCGCGATTCGCACCTCTATTACCATGCGTCGATGATTTATTTTCAATCCGGCGACATTGCCGCCAGCCGCGCGATGGTCAAAAAAGCCGCCGAGTTGAACCCCAACTACAATAAGTTCCACGCGCACCGCTAATTGTTCGTAGTCCCGCCTTTAGGCGGAAGGGTGTCGCATCCACGAAATCCATTCCGCCTAAAGGCGGGACTACG
>DATGGK010000069.1:0-18886 GCA_035308565.1 Planctomycetota bacterium
GACATTTGGTTTACTCCGTTAGAAAATCGTTTTATAGGGCCTATAAGCCCCATAAGGCGAATGCTTCCACGTCCGCGAGATTCGACACATTGCGGCATTCCGCGTCGGGGACGATGCGCTTGATCATGCCGCTGAGGGTGCTGCCGGGACCAAGTTCGACAAATGTCTTCAATCCGGACGCGCCGAGATTTTTCACGGTCTGCTCCCACAACACCGGGCTGACGATTTGGCGCTTGAGCGCGTCGCGGATTTCGGTGGGCGTTTTCACGGGACTGGCCGAGACGTTCGCGTACACCGGCGCTTGCGCTTCGTTGATCTGCACGGCGTCCAGCACGCTTGCGAATTCATCGGCGGCGGGGCGCATCAATTCCGTGTGAAATGCGCCGGCGACGGCCAGGCGCATCACGCGGCGCGCGCCGGCGGCTTTGATCAGCTCTCCGGCTTTGGTCAGCGCGTCGATCGCGCCGCCGATCACGATCTGCCCGCCGCCGTTGAAATTCGACGCGGAGACGATTCCGCCCGTTTCCTGAGCGGCTTGCGCGCACGCGGCGCGGATTTTGTCGGCGTCTAATCCGACGATCACCGACATGCCGCACGGCACTTTTTCGGAAGCCATTTTCATCAGTTCGCCACGCTTGCGCACGAGCTTGATTGCATCTTCAAAACTCAGCGCGCCGACAGAAGCCAGCGCCGCGTATTCACCGAGCGAAAGCCCCGCGGCGGCGGCACAAGTCAGCGGCTTGCCGAGTTTGGTTTCGAGCGCAGTCTTGACCGCGAGTCCGGCCAGCACCAGCGCCGGTTGTTGCACGCTCGTATCGACCAGCGCGGTGTCCGGTCCTTCGAAGATTGTTTTTGAAAGCGCGAAGCCAAGCAGTTCGTCGGCGCGGTCGAAGAGCGCACGGACAGAGGGGAACGCGCCGGCGAGGTCTTTGCCCATGCCGACAGCCTGCGCGCCTTGTCCGGGGAAAACGAGAACGGTGTCTTTCATTTTTGGATTACCATTGCAGCACGGTCGAAGACCACGTCAGCCCCGCGCCGAAAGCGACCAGGATCACGTACTTTCCCTTGGTCAGGCGGCCGGCGCGGCTGGCTTCGTCCAGCGCCATGGGGATCGATGCGGCGGAGGTGTTGCCGTATTCGTGCAGGTTCATCACGAACAAATCCATCGGAATTTTCAGGCGTTCGATTGCCGATTCGATGATCCGAATGTTGGCTTGATGCGGAATGATCGCGCCGATGTCCTCAACCGAGAGTTTGTGGCGCTCCATCACGTCGCTGAGCATGTCGATCACCGCGGTGACGCCGAAGCGGAAAACCTCGCGGCCGCCCATGCGCAGATAATGCATTTTCTCCGCGACCGTCGCGGCGCTGGTTGGGCGCGCGGAACCGCCCGCGGGAACGGAGAGCAGCATCGCGCGGCTGCCGTCGGCGTGCATGCGCGTGGAAAGAATCGTGTGGCTTGCGCCGTCATTGCGCGCCGGCCCGACGACCGCCGCCCCCGCGCCGTCGCCGAAGAGAATACAAGTAGTGCGGTCGGACCAATCCAGGAGGCGCGAGAGAATTTCCGCGCCGACAACGAGCACGCGTTTGGCCATGCCGCTGCCAATGTAAGCTTGCGCCGTGGCAAGGCCGTAGCCGAAGCCGGAGCAGGCAGCGGAGAGATCGAACGCGCCAATATGCGTATGCGAGAGGCCCAGTTTGTCTTGCAGAAGGCACGCCGTGGAGGGAAATTCGTAATCGGGTGTGATCGTGCCGACGAGGATCAGATCCAATTCGCCGGCGGGAACTTTTGAATCGTCGAGCGCGGCTTTGGCGGCGTGCAGGCACAAGTCGCTGGTCGCCTGATCGTCCGCCGCGATGTGGCGCCGCCGAATGCCGGTGCGGGTGGTGATCCACTCGTCACTGGTATCCAGCGTCTTGGCGAAATACTCGTTGGGAAGGACTTTCTTCGGCACATACGCGCCCGTGCCGTAGATTGCCGATTGCAGCACCGCGCTCATGCCTTTGCTCCTACTTCTTCTCACCCGTTTCTTCCGCTTCCATCTTGATCACGTCCACGCCGCGGTAGTGTCCGCAATAGCCGCAGACCTGGTGCGAGCGCGAGCGGCTGCCGCATTTTGGACACTGCCCCAGAAGGGGACTGCTGAGAAAATCGTGGGCCCGGCGCATGTGCTTGCGCGAGACCGAATGCCTGCGTTTTGGATGTGCCATATCGAAAACCCTGCCCTCGAAAAAACAGAACGTGTCCAACAACAAAAGAGCGGCCGCGCGGGCCGCTTTCTAAACGGAAGCAAAAAGTATAGGAAAATTGCGCGGAGAGTCAAGTCGAAAGCATCCGCGCAAACGATTTTTCGACTTTCGGCTGCTTCGACCTTCGACTGTTTTTCAGAACTGCACCTGATAATTCAGCACAAACATGTTGTTCTTGACTTCGTGCAAGCCGCTGCGCGGTTCGTTCGGATCGTCCACGATGACGTAGTTGGCTTGCAAGCGCGCGCGATAGGCGTCGATGTAATAATTGTAGCCCAGCGTCCAGGCTTTGGTGCTGAACAAGTTGGTCTTCCGGTCTGGCGCGGCCAGATTTTCAAGCGCAATGTTCGCGTACTCTTCGTAGCGGAAGGTGAATTCGGAATTCTTCAGCGCTTTGCAGAAGAGCCCCTTGTCCATGTCTTTCGCATAAATCGACTGCGACAATTTGTAACCGGTCGAAATATAATAGCCCGATGCGCTCACCGGCATCGGGTTGATCGGCGCGCCACCCGGACCGCTGCCCAAGCCCAGCAGATCGGTGAAGCCCGCCGAGTTGTCGAAGTCATGCCCCGAACCCCATTCGCCGCGGAACCACCAGCCGATCACCGGCCCGCCCGGCCGATACCACAGCCACGCCGCCATGCGGTCGATCGCCACACGCTGGCGGTTGATCGCATTGATCGCCTTCGACGGATCGAACTGATTGCCCGACGAGCCGCGGAATCCGTCGGTGCGCGCTGTTCCGACTTCCAGCCGCCCGGTCCATTTCTTGGTGCTCCAAATCGGCTGCGCGAGAATGCGCCAGCAGATGTCCTTGTCGTTGTTGTCGTCGGTGCGGTTGCCGCCTTCGACGATTTCCGGATCGGTCAGCACCGTGCCGTTCGGGCCGTTGAAGACGCCAAACCAGTATTGAAGGCGCCCTGAATCCAAATCTCCTTTGTCCTTCAAATACCAGCCGCCGTGTGCCATCACGCCGATGTCGCGGACGTTGTTGATCGCCGTCACCATCGAGCGGTCCACGAAATCCAGCAGCCCGCTGCCGCGCCACGCTTCTTCGCCCGACGGCGGCTTGAACTGCCCGATCTGAAATTCATGATGCGGAACAATGTCATGAAAAACAATGAACCCATCCTGCAGCACTTGCGGCACAATCGAATTGCGCACCGTGTTTTCCTGCCCCAGTCCCGTGCGCAGGTTGACGTTGTTGAAGATGTGGTTGTGATCGGGATTGGCCGGGAATGGCGAAAAAGTCAAGTTCGCCTCGCGGCTCGGATCGATCATGACGTAGCTGGAAATGTTTTCGGTCAAATCGAGATAGAAGCGCAACTCCGTGCGCCGCACGCGGAAGGTATCGTTGTCGCGCACGTCATTGGGTTCGGGAATCGGCGTGCCGGGAACCGCGCCCGCGCCGGGCGTTGGGTCGAGGTTGTTGAATGGCGTGGGCCGGACGATGCCGATCTTGTCGTTCTGAATGTACTGGTACCATACCTGCACCAATCCGCCTACGTTCAACGCTCCTTTGCGCGTTGTCACCGCGTCGTAGGGGCCATACGTCGTGAAAATTCGGTCATCGACTTTGCTGACGGGTGAGAGCTTCGGATCGTCCTGATGCGCGATTTCATCCCGGATTTGCTGAACCTGCTTCTTCAAATCCTCGACGTCCACCGCAACGCAGCGATAGCTTGCCAGCAGCATGGCAACAAGCAATCCCCCTGCAAGGCGTGAACGCGGCATCCGCACTCCCTTCGTCCCCCAGCAAAAAAACACATGCGTTGAATGCCGCGACTTTAGCCTGCCATGTTTTGGTGTCAAACGTCTTTATGAAAAAAGAGTGCTGAGTGTGCTCGTAGTCCCGGCATTAGGCGGCTGGTCCCGCGGCAGCGATCCGCCCTTCCGCCTAATAGGCGGGACTGCAAACTGAGCACTCAGGACTCATCGCTCGGCACTCAGCACTTGAAATTGCGTAAATTGTTGCATGGATAGTCTTGCGTTTGGAGTCGATTGGATGTACGCTTCTCAGAAGATGTTAGGGCGCGGCGGGCACAATGGCTGATTCCACAAAAAACGACGACGTGTTTGCCAGCGGCGGCGGTGGCGCCGTGGACGATTTGACGCCGCCCACCATGAAATACGCCGACGGCGGCGTGCCTACGCAAAATATTCCGCCGCCTTCCAGCGCCGATTCAACTCCCGACGCCAATAAGAAAAGCGGCGAGCTCGACGCGACCATGGTCGGGCCCGCCAGCCCGCAATCGCCCAAGGCGCGCCCAGGCCGCACCTCCGAAGCGCTGAAAGTCCCCGCCCGCTCCGGTTTTACAGCCAGCGGCACTGTGGCCGGGCACGGCGTTGGCACGATCGTCGGCGACCTCATCCAGCAGGATTTGTCGAGCGAAAAGCTGCTGCGCGACGCCCCGCGCCTTGAATCCAGCGGCAAAATCTGCCCGTCGCTCAACGGCATCCCCCTTCTAGCGAAACTCGGACAAGGCGGCATGGGCGCGGTCTACTACGGCATCCATCCGCGCCTGCGCAGCGAAGTGGCGGTGAAAGTGCTGCCGTTTCATCTCGCCGCGCAAGATCCCGGCATGGTCCAGCGCTTCTTCCGCGAAGCGCAGATCGCCGCGAAAGTCCGCTCGCCGCACCTCGTCAGCGTCATCGACGTCAATGAAGAATCGGGCCTGTTCTTCCTGGTGATGGAATACGTCGCCGGCATCACCATGGGCCAGTACATCAAGCAGCTTGCCGAGCGCGGTACGATCGGCATGGACGAACTCGACGCCATCGACGTGTGCCTCGCCGCCAGCACGGGCCTCGATGCCGCCCATCAGCATGGCATCGTGCACCGCGATTTGAAGCCCGAAAACATCATGGTGCCGTACAAATCGCGACAGAACAAAACCTTCGACTTAAAAGGCTCCAAGCTGATGGACTTGGGCCTCGCGCGCAGCGAGGAAGGCAACCAATCGCTCACTGGCGTCCAAGCCGCGATGGGCACGCCCGGCTATATGGCGCCCGAACAGGCGCTCGACGCCAAGACCGCCGACAAGCGCTCCGATGTCTTCGGCATGGGCGCGACGCTCTACGCGCTGCTGACGGGCCGCCCGCCCTTCCGCGGTGAAGCTGTGATGAAAGTGATCATGGCCACCATGCACGAGCCGCACGAGCCGATCACGAATCACCGCCCCGATCTCTCGCCGGCGCTGGTGGACGTGATCGAACGCTGCCTCGACAAACGCCCCGAAAACCGTTTCTCCGACGCGCACCAGTTGATCCGCGCACTGCGCAATTGCCGCAAACTGCTCGCGCCCGACAGCGTCTTCGCCGAAGACGAACGCGACGTGGAAGGCTCCGAATTGGCTCAGACTGCCCCGCGCCTGCGCGGCACGGCCACGCCCGGCGTGAATCCGCAACTGCGCCTCAGCGGCACCGGCCAGCGCAACGCGGTGAACGTGCCGAAAAAGAAATGGCCGCTCTACGCGGGCTTGGGCGCGGCGGTGGTGGTGATTGCCGCGGTGGTGGCGTTTGCGCTTAAGGGCGGGGGGACCGTTGGGCCGGACGATCAGAAAAACAAGCAAGTCATCAGACCGCTGAGCGACTCTGAGAAGAAGTTTGCGATTGAAGACCACAACGCGGCAATCCAGGCGGTGCGCGGTTATCTCAGCGCCAACGACATCGATCGCGCCGAAAACAAATTGAACCGCGCGCTGAAAGCGGACATGGATTTCCCGCAGCTTCCGGCCCTTGCCAAGGAATGGGATGCCGTTCGCCAGGAGATCAAAACAAGAAAACTAAAGAATGAATTCGATAAAGGGCAAAGCGATTTGGCGGTGCTGCTTGCAAACGGACAGTTGGGCGAAGCCAACCAACTCTACGATACGCTGCAGCCGGCTGATGCAGGCCAGGCGAAAACAAAGGAAAAACTTAAGCAGCAGATCAACGAATCCGAGCAGTTGTTGAAAAACAAAGAGGAATGCAACCGCCTTCTTGCCGAAGCTGCCAAGCCCGGCGGCTTGCTCAAGGATAAGCTGGCGCTGGTTGAACGGGCGCTGGAAAAAGTCAAAGACGATAAAGTTGCGCTGGATCGGCGCGACGAATTAAAGCGACAGATCAAGCGCGAAGCCGATCGCGATCAGGTCAAGACGCTGCTGGACGGAGCGACCGACGACTTCAACCGGAAACTTTACGATTCCGCAGCCGACAAGATCGCGCAGATCAAAGAGATCGATTCCGGCAACGAACAAATGTTGAGTCTGGATCAACAGCTTACGCCGCTGCTCACCGCGTCCAAGCTGGCGCAAAAAAAGAACAACGACACAAGGGCCGCGTTGAAGGCCTATACGGAAGCCACACAGTTTTATGCCGACAACGACGCCGTTCAAGCAATGCAGCGGATCAAAACGGCGATCGGGTTCGATTCGAAAAACGCCGCGTACGATTTGCTCAAAACACAGATCGAAGTTCTGCGCGACGATCTGGCCAGCATCCATGAAGTTGAACAAAAGCGCAGCCAGGCTATGGAGACGTTGGACGGAGCCGCAAAACTGATCGACATCGTGGACGATCCGTTGAAGGCGAAGGCGTTGGATGACGCGGCAACGAAAATCGCCGGCGCAGCGCAATTCAAGCTGGACGACGCCGCCGGGAAATTGAGCATCGACAACAAGAACCTCGTCAAAAAACTTGACGACCTCAAACAGCAGATTGCCGCCGTTAAGATGCGCGCGGAAGATTTGAAACAGCAGATCGTCGCGAAGCGCGCCATGCTCGCCGAAATGCAGCGCTACGACACGCTCACCAACGAGGCCAGCACCATTTTGGTCGATAACAACAAAGATGGCACGGTCGAGGCAATTAGTACCGGCCTTGCCAAAATCACCGATGCGCTGAAGATCGTCGAAGCCGGAACGAGCGTTAAGGACGGCTCGCGCGCGAAGGATTTGGAAACCAAGCTCAAAGCCAAGCTCCAGGAATTCAAAGCCCGGGACGACAAGCGCAAGGAAGTCGGCGCGCTGATTACCACGGGCGATGGCGCGCTCGCCGAAGGCCGATTCGCCGACGCGCTCAAGACGTACAAAGACGCCGAAGAAAAAGCCAAGGGGCTGCCCACGACCGACACTGACGCTGTCGCCCAAAAGATTTCCGACGCGTCGAAGGTCTCGAGCAGCATAGGAAAAATCGATTCGCTCGCCGGCGATGAACGATTCGCCGAAGCGCTCGCCTCGTTGAACGATCTTGGAAAAAGCGTCGGCGATAAACCGCTCGCCGCGAAGAGGGCGGAGCTTGAAAAGAAAAAGGCCGAACTCGACGGCATCGTAAACACCGCCTTCGATCAATCGCTTGAGAAGCTGAAAGCGCAAAACTTCGCCGACGCAATCAAGGCCCTCGAACCCGCCGCGCAGGCCCACAAAAGCCGCGACGACCTTTCCGGTGCGATCAGCGGCTTGAAGCAGATTCAGCAATTGGACGCGGAAGCGCAGAGAAAGTACAGCCAATATCATTCGACGTATACTACCGCCGAATTGAAACTGAGCTCAAGCCAGCTGCCGGCCTCGGCCAAATCGACGCTTGATTCGCTCAAGAATCTTACTAGCGATACATTGGGCCGCATCGCTAAAAACGGAATGAACTCCGTTGCAGCGGAGGTTCAAATCATGGCAAGCACACAGCGCGCGCTCCTTGACGCCGCGTCCATCAACAACGACACAATGAACTCGCGAATCGCGGACCAAGCTCGAGCCGCTCAAAGAGTTGAACCGCCGCCGAGACAAAACAATTCCGGGAACGGGGGCGGCAGCGGGCGAGGCGAGAGTCGCCCCGATCTTTAGTTCAAATAGCCGTTTTTACGTAGGATTTCCCCTCTGATTCCTGACCTTGCACCATGAGTGCATTCGCGCGTTTCTGTATAATATATCTTTCATTTTTCGCGCCGTTTTCCTTCGCCGCGAACACTTACTACGTCGCCCCCACAGGCAGCGACAACGCGCCGAATGACGGCTCGTCCAATCTCCCCTTCCGCGAAATCCGCCAAGCGCTCACCAAAGTCGCTGCGGGCGACACCGTCCTCGTCGCCGACGGCCAATACCTCGGCTTCGACGTGGACTCCACTAATGGTAGCGCGGCCAGTCCCATCACCATCCAAGCGCAAGGCGCCGGCGCCGTCGTCAACGTCACCACCGACCGCAACGACAACCGCGACACGATCTTCGTCACCTACTCGTCGTACATCGTGATTGACGGCCTGCGCTCGTCGAACGCCAACCGCGCGGCCATGCGCATCGACAACAGCCCGCACATCACCGCGCGCAACTGCGTCTTCGGCAACAACGCTACCTGGGGCCTCTTCACCGATTTTTGCGACGACCTGCTGCTCGAAAACAACGAATGCTTCGGCAGCGTTTCGCAGCACGGGATCTACGTCTCCAATTCCTGCACGCGCCCGACCGTCCGCGGCAACCGCCTCCACGACAATCACGCCAACGGTCTGCACATGAACGGCGATTTGAGTCAAGGTCCGCCGGGACTCATCACCAACGCGCTCGTCGAAAACAACGTCATCTACAACAACGGCCTCAATGGCGGCGGCGGTTCCGGCATCAACTGCGACGGCGTCCAAAACAGCGTCTTCCTCAACAACCTGATCTACGCCGCGCACGGCGCCGGCATTACGCTCTATCAAACCGACGCCGCCGCGCCCTCGATCAACGCGACCGTTGTCAACAACACCATTGACGTCGCCAGCGACGGCAAATGGGCGATTCAGATTCACAACGGCAGTAGCGGCGCGACGGTCTTCAACAATATCTTCGTCACGCATCACTCGTTTCATGGCAGCATCCACCTCACCGTCCCCGCCGACCAAACCGGCCTCGTCTGCGACTACAATATTCTGACGACGTCCAACAACGTCGCCACGCCCGACGACGACAACTCCTATTTAACGTTCGCGCAGTGGCAGGCGCTTGGCTTCGATCTCCACTCCACGCGCCACACGCAAGACGAACTGTTCGTGAATTGGAACGCCGGCGATTATCATCTTTCAACAACCAGTCCCGCGCTCAACATCGGCGTCGCGACGCTCAATTCGAAGAGCGCGCCCACCAGCGATCTCGAATCCCACGCGCGCCCGCAAGGAACCGGCTACGACATCGGCGCGTACGAGACCGTCGTCAGTAGCGGCGGCACGAATTCCCCGCCGCAAATCGCTTCCGGCCCCAGCGCCGCGCCCAATCCCGCCGCGCCGGGCCAGACGGTGAGTTTCTCAGTCGCCGCCAGCGACCCCGACGGCGACGCGCTTACATTTTCGTGGGAATTCGGCGACGGATCGCAAGCCGCCGGCGCGTCGCCGCAACACGCGTACGCGGCCGCAGGAATTTTCACGGTGATGGTGACCGTCAGCGACGGCTCGCTGACTGCAACCGGCTCCGTACAAGTAACCGTCAGCGGAAGCAATGGTGGCGGGGGTGGTGGCGGCGGCGGTGGAACACCGCTCGTCGGAACCGGCCCCGATAGCGACGGCGACGGCTTCTCCGACGGCTTCGAAACCGCCGCCGGCACCAATCCCAACGATCCCGCCAGCACGCCGCTCAACGGCCAGCCCGCGACGCTCGCCGCGATCAAGCCGCTCACGATTTCAAAAGTCTCGATTAAATTGAACTTCGCGAAAACCGGTTTCGATTCGATTTCATTTTACGGCAGCGTGGATGTTCCCGCGGGTTTCAATGCCTTTGGACAAAAAGCGCCGTTGGACGCCGGCGGCGTCTCGCAAGGCTTCACGCTCGACAGCAAAGGCGCCGCTCGGAACGGCAGCGCCTCGCTGAAAATTTCGATCAAATTCCGGCGTGGTGCCGTGCCCGCGCAATCCGCAAAATTCACCGCATCCCTCAAGAAGGGAACATTCGCTGCAACGCTCGCCCCGCTCGGCTTGACCGGCGACGCCACCGTCCGCAACGCCGCGCGTTCGATTGTGCTGACAGTGATCTTCAACAACACGATTCTGCAAACCAACCGCCCGCTGAGCTACTCCGCGCGAAAAGGCCTTACCGGCTCCGCGAGATAAGTAGAACGGAGCTCCGCTCCGTTCGCTCCGCGAATTCATTCACCGCTTCAAAATTCTCCCCACGCTTCCCCCGCGCACCGGTGTAAAACTCAATTCAGACACGTTCATTCGAGGAACCTAGATTTATGTTTCGATATTCCGTTCTGCTCGTGACCATTCTTCTCGCCGCGCCGTTGTTCGCCGCGGATGAAACCGACGTCACCGCCAAAGTCGCCGCGGCCGTCAAGAACAATAAGCTCTCCATCGCCGCGAGCAACGAGACGTTCGGCGACACCGCGCCGCAAGTTCCAAAGTCGCTCCGCGTCGAATACAGCGTTGGCACCGAAACTATGAAGCGCGAAGTCCCCGAAAACGGCCAAATGGAAATCGCCGCTCCCGCGGGAAAGACGCTCCTCATCAAAAAAGCCATCTACGGCCCTTCCGACGGTTCCGCGGCCCCCGCTCGAAACAACGCAGCCGCGTTCAACGGCGATCCCGCATCGCTGCTCGACACGCTGCCCGGTTTCAAAGTCGAACACATCCTCAAAGCCGACCGCGCCAAAAACGGCTCGTGGATTTGCATGGCCAAAGACCCCAAAGGCCGCTTGCTCCTCGGCGGCCAAAACGGCCAGCCCATCACGCGCGTCACAATTGAAGACGGCAAAGTCGCGAAGCAGGAAATCCTCACGATCCCCGTCAGCGAGACGATGGGCATGCTCTTCGTCGGCAACACGCTCTACTTGAACGGCCACGGCAAAAACGACAAAGGCCAGCGCGTCTTCGGCCTCTTCCGCTGCACCGATCCGAAAGGCAACGACAGTTACGACAGCGTCGAATACCTGCGCGAATGGCACAACGGCTCCGGCGAACACGGCGCGCATGGCATCGTGCTTGGACCCGATAAGATGCTCTACATGGTCTGCGGAAATTTCACGACGCTGCCCGATGGACTCTCGCCCACTTCGCCGCACCGCAACTACGCCGACGATCTCGTCCTTCCCCGCACTGAAGACGGCAACGGCTTCGGCGCCGGCAAAGTGCCGCCCGGCGGATTCATCGCGCGCATGGATCTCGACGGCAAAAATCCCGAACTCTTCGCCTCCGGCCAGCGCAACACCTACGACATCGCCTTAAACGCCGACGGCGAACTTTTCGGTTTCGACAGCGACATGGAATGGGATTGGGGCACGCCGTGGTATCGCCCGATTCGCGTCTTCCACGCCGTGCGCGGCGGCGACACCGGTTTCCGCGAAGGCAGCGCCAAGTGGCCCGAATATTATCACGACAGTGTTCCCTGCGCCGTGACTATCGGCATTGGCTGCCCCACCGGCGTAGGCTTCGGCACCGGCGCAAAATTTCCGGTCAAATATCAGAAAGCATTTTATATTCTCGATTGGACCTACGGCCGCCTTATCGCCGCGCATCTCACGCCCAACGGCGCCAGCTACACCGGCACGTGGGAAAATTTCGTCGCGCCCATGGGCCTGCACGGCGGCGCGAAAACCCCGCTCAATTTGACCGACGTCGTGATCGGCGACGACGGCGCGATGTACTTCACCATTGGAGGCCGCGGCACGCAAGCCAGTCTCTTCCGCGTTTCGTACATCGGCAACGAACTCGCAACGCCCGTCGCGCCCGAAGCGCTGCGCGATAAAGAAGGCAACGACGCCCGCGCGCTGCGCCACAAGCTCGAAGCCTTCAACGTCAAACCCGATCCCGCCGCCGTCGAATTCGCCTGGCCGCACCTCAACAGTCCCGACCGCTTCATCCGCTACGCCGCGCGCTTGGCCATCGAACGCAATCCCATCGAACAATGGCAATCGAAAGCGCTCGCCGAGAAACAACCCAACGCCGCATTCACCGCGCTGTTGGCGCTCGCACGGCTTGGCACGAAAGAAACTCAGAACGAAATTTTCAAGTCGCTCGAAGCCATCCCCTTCGGCCAGCTCAGCGACGATCAGAAGCTTGAAAAGCTGCGTACGATCGAAGTCTCCATTGCACGTCAAGGCGTGCCGGCCGGCGACGTCGCGAAGCAACTCATCGCGGACGTTGATCCGCTTTTCCCGGCGAAGACCGAATTTCTGAATCGTGAATTGTGCCAGATTCTGCTCGCGCTCAATGCGCCGAAGGCCGTCGCGAAAACCGTCGGCCTGCTCGTTTCCGCGCCGACCCAGGAAGAACAGCTCACCTACATCCTTCATCTGCGCAGCATAAAATCGCAATGGACCCTTGATCTGTCCCGCAAATACATGCAATGGTGGAACGACCGTTCACAACAGCATCCGCCGTTCGTCGTGAAGTGGTTCGAAGACGCCGGCATCAAATTCAACAACGGCTCCAGCTTCGCGAATTTCATCTCGCACATCCACGAAGAAGCCAAATTCTCCGTCACATCCGCCATAAAGCCCGACGAAATGGCCGCGCTCGCCGACATTTTCGCCGCGTACAGTCCCGCGCCGCCCAAAAAGGTCAAATCCGCCGCAGCCGCCGCGCGAAAATTCGTGAAAGAATGGACCACCGCCGACATTCAGCCGCTGCTCGATCAAGTCGGCCACGGCCGCAATTTCGCGCGCGGAAAAGCGATTTTCGAAGAAGCGCAGTGCCTCGCCTGCCACCGCTACGGCGATCAAGGCGGCGCGATTGGCCCGGACTTGACCGCGCTCGCCGCGCGCTACAAGCGGCAGGATATGCTCGAATCGATCACCGAGCCGTCAAAGGTGCTCTCCGAGCAATTCATGAACACCGCGATCAAAACCACCGACGGCAAAGTCGTGGTCGGTCGCATTGTTGACGAAACCGCCGACAAAATTGTGCTCCGCCCCAATCCGCTCGAAACCGCCACCGAGACCATCAAGCAATCGGACATCAAAGCGCGAGAGCTCTCCAAAATTTCCCCCATGCCCGTCGGCCTGCTCAACAATTTCACGAAGGAAGAATTCCTCGACCTGCTCGCCTACCTGGAATCGCTCGGCGATCCGAAGCATCCAAATTTCAAATAACCCCGTGGTGCATGCGTCTCGCCTGCACGCCGTACCGCCGGCCGTTGTGGTGCAGGCGGCCGCCTGCACGTGTTTCGCGAAGCGAAACGCCGCTGTTCAGCGCCAACGGCGCAAACTACGATAGCCCAGCCCGGAGCGGAGCGAAGGGCTGGGTAAAGCGTCGCAACGATCCCAAAAGCAACAAAGGGGCGAGCTAAATTCACTCGTCCGCAGTGTAAACAAATGTACTGACGCACTGCATCACGGAGCCGGATAATGTCTTCGTTTCGCGCACCATTTATTATCGCCCTGCTTGCTTCGATTGCATTCCGCGCCCACGCCTCCGATCTCGACGAATTCAAAATCAAGCGCCAGGAGATTTTTGAATTCACCCAAAAACCATCCATCGCGCGCAACGGCGACCGCGTCGAAATCTCCTTTGCCGCGAAAGGATTCTGCGACGCCACCATCGCCATCGAAACCGGCGGTGCCGGAGCCGGAAACGCCGGAAAAATCATCCGGCATCTTGTCAGCGGCGTGCTCGGCCCAAACGCGCCCGCACCTTTCCCAAAAAATGCGCTCGAACAAAAGATCGTCTGGGACAGCAAGGACGATCACGGCAACTACATCGACGACAAAGACAGCCTGACCGTGCGCGTGTCGCTTGGATTGAAACCCGAATTCGAGCGCGTGCTGTACTACTCGCCGAAGAAGCGCATTGGCGAAGCCGCGCCGCTGATTCAGGCCGATGCCGATGGCGTCTACGTCTTCGACACGCGCGGCATCGATCATCTCCGCGCATTCGATCGCGATGGAAATTACCTGCGCACCGTTTATCCGTTTCCCGCCGACAATCTCCCCAAAGTCGAAGGCCTCGATTGGTACGATTTTCCGCAGGGGCTGCATCTGCCGCTGAAAAAAAGTTTGTATCAGCAGACGCTGCTGACCTCCGGCGACAATTGCAGCAACGACGACAAGCTCGGCATGGACGGCACGGCGGCCAGTGCACTGGCGACTCGAAATGGGCGCATCGCGATTGCCAAGCTGCGCCTCAATCGTCTGCAAACCGACGGCACGACCGGCGGCAAGCCGCTCAACGGCCCGCGCACGTGTCTGCCGTTCAAAAATTTTCGCATCCGCGACGGCAGTGTTCCCGGTGTGAACGTCACCCCGACGAGTGCCGCAATTTCGCCCGACGGCAAGTGGCTCTACCTCGCCGGCTATTCGTGGCGCTACCCGTACAATTTCAATTGCATGCACGGCGTCATGCGCATGGCCCTCGACGGCGACGAGGAGCCGCAGGTCTTCGCCGGCAACATGGGCCTCGAAGAAGAGAAGGCTCCGATACCATGCGGCTCGGACAACGCGCATTTCAAATGCGCGACGAGTGTCGATTGCGACTCCCGAGGCCGCGTATACGTTTCCGATTACATGAACGACCGCATTCAGGTCTTTTCGCCCGATGGAAAATTCCTGCAGAGCATTCCGGCGATCAAACCCGCGCTCGTGCGACTGCATCGCAAAACAAACGACATCTACGTTTTTTCGTGGGTCTTTTGCAATAAACTTCTCGAATCCAGCAAACCGCCGCTCGAAATTCAGCCGGCGCTTACGCATTTCGGCCCGCTCGAAAATCCAAGACTAATCGCAAGGTACGACCTGCCGCTCCCGCCCTTCAAAGGCCGCTATGGCACGTACATTGGCGTTGAGCACGCGCTGGTGTATTCTGCTGAAATCGACTCGTGGAGCGAGCCGCTCACCATTTGGCTCGGCCAGGAAAGCCGCCACAACATCGAACGCGGCGTGCATCCCGGCGACGGCGGCGTGGCCATGCCGTGGGAAAAGTCCGGCATCCGCCTTTTGCGCGAAAAGAATGGCAAGCTAGAAGTTATTCGCGATTTCGGATCGGACACCGTCGCCGAAGCCACGCGCGCGCGCCCGCCGACCAACTCGCTCCAGCGGCTCGAAGTCAATCCAACCAATGGCATGCTCTACGTCGGCGAAGCCGACAGCGGCCCGACGGGCAAATCGTCGAAGCAATTATTAAAAATCGATCCTGAAACGGGGAAAATCGAAATTGTCGACGTGCCGTTCAATGCGATGGAATTCACGTTCGACATCAACGGCCTCATCTACATGCGCAGCACGGATGTCGTCGCGCGCTACGATCCGAACACGTGGCGCGAAGTGCCGTGGGATTACGGCGAGAGTTTGCCCGCGGTCGGCGACACCATTAATGGCAAATACGCGCCCACAATATCTGGCCTCGTGCTGCCCGCAAAATCACCGGTCTGTTTTCATCAAGGCGGCATGTACGTGTCGCCCAACGGGCATCTCGTCGTCTCGTGCGCGCATCGCTATTCCGAGCCGAGCCAGAAATCGTGGCAGAACGAGAAGCCGATTTTTTATTCGCGGCCCTACGCGCCGAAGATGTACCCCGGCCGCATCGTCTCGTCCACGTCCGCGTGCATTCACGTCTGGGACAAATACGGCAAGCTTTTCTACGAAGATTACGTCCCCGGCGTCGGGCAGGTTGACGGCGTCGCGCTTGATCGCGACGACAATCTCTATTCGATGGAAACCGCATCCCGCATGCTCGACGGAAAAAAATATTTCAACGACATGTCTTCAACATTGATTAAATTCAAACCGCCCGGCGCAGCCGGCACCGGCGGCGGTAAAGTCACCTGCTCGTCGCAGAACGCGCCGATTCCTCTTCCCGCGGACGCGCGTCCGAATGGAAATCCGGCTGTCTACAATGGCACGCTAGGCAGCGCGTGGGTCGAAGGCGCCGAATGGTTTTACGGCGGCGTCGGCTTCGCTGGCTTCAACGCCTCGCGCGCCGGCGGCGGCTGCGCCTGCTGGTTCTCGCGCTTTACGCTCGATTATTTCGCGCGCTCATTCGCGCCAGAGCCGTATCAATTCAACGTCGCGGTGCTCGACACCGCCGGTAACTTGATTGTACGAGTCGGCAAATACGGCAACGAAGACAGCGCCGGCGCGAAAAGCCTTGTGCCGCTCGGCGGCGACGAAGTCGGCCTCTTCCACGCCTGCTTTGTCGGCACGCACACCGACCGCCGCCTCTTTATCTCAGACGTTGGCAACGGAAGAATTCTCAGCGTCCGCCTGAATTACCACAGTACCGAATCCGTCCCGCTCAAATCCGTCCCCGACGCCGCACGCAAACGATGAACGATGAACCCTTGAACGTTGAATCTTGAACCTTGAATTCGCTTTTCACAAACCCCTGGATGCTCAGCGCGCTAGCCGCGGTCACGCTGCCGTGGCTGATCGAATGGCTTTTTCGCCGCCGCAAGAAGCAAGTCCAGCTTCCAACGCTGCGCTATTTGCTGCGAAACAAAGAGCAGCAGCAGATCAAGCGCCAGGACCGCATCCTGCTCATTCTGCGCACGCTCGCCGTCTTTTTTCTTGTGCTCTCTCTCGCACGCCCGCTGCTTCAACAGCGCTGGCTCAAAGCTGGCCAAGCGCGCCACGTCATCGTGCTGCTCGATGCAACGTCGAGCATGAATCAACGCGTCGGCGTGACGGCCGCATTCGGACTCGCGCAGAAAAAAGCCGCGAATCTCATTCGCGGTTTGCCCAAAGAATCGGACGTAACCGTCGGCGTGCTCAGCGACAATGTTGAAACGCTGCTAAGCGGCGAGCGCGACATGCTCACCGCGGCTGGACGCATTGAAGCGCTGCGCGCGCCGTGTGGAGCCGCGCCAATGAGCAGCGCGATGGCGTGGGCAAAAGAAGTTGCCGCGAAAATGAACGCGTCGTCCGACGCACCGCCGGAGCTTTACGTCTTCTCCGATTTTCAGCAATACACGTGGAAGCGCAGTGGAACGAGCGCTGCGAACGATGCACAGTCTTTTCGCGATATCGCCGCCTCGTGCGAAACGTTTTTAATCGATGTCGGCGGCACGCCCGCGTTCAATTATCTCGTCACGGACCTGCGCCCCGCCGAGCCGCTAATCACCACGGGAATGCCCGTTAAATTCACCGCCACTGTCGAGTTGCGCGGGCACGCGCCGGAACTCGCTCGCGCCAAGGTCACTTTTTTGGTCGATGGCATTAAAAAAGATGTGCGCGAGATTTCTCCTATGGAGAAACCGCTGCCGATCGAATTCGAATATCGTTTTCATAAAGCCGGCGAGTACGTTGTCGAAACGCTGCTCGAAGGCGACGATCATCCCATCGACAACCGCCGCTTGTATCTCTGCACAGTCCTCGAAGACGCGAAAATTCTAGTGCTCGACGAAAGCGCGCCTGCCGCAAACGGAACGGAGCAGGAGCTCCGTTCTACGGAGGCGCCCGAAAGCCTGTTTCTCTCGCGTGCCATCGCGCCGCCTGTTCGCCCCGGCGCCGATAAAGTCTCGCAATTCTCCGTAAAGACCATCGCGCCCGCGCAGCTCGCCTATGAGAACACGGACATTTACGCGGCAATCATTCTCGTCGCGGCGAGCGCGCTCACGCCCGCCATCGCCGCGCGGATCGAGCGCTACGTCGCCGACGGTGGAAGCGCGTGGTTTTTTCTCGGCCCTCAAGCCAACGCCTACGATTACAACAAACTCCTTTATAAGGAAGGCAATGGCGTGCTGCCGTGCCGCCTGCTAACGGATCAAAGCGCAAAGCCGGAATCCTCCGCGTACGTTGATTTCAGCGGCGCACATCCGGCGCTATTTGCACTCGCGCGGAGCGGTGGAAACACCGCGGCACAAGTCACGCACTACGTTTCATTCGATGAAACCGCGGCGAAGAATTTTGGCGCGCTAGTCGTTCTTTCGCTCTCAAACGGCGCGCCCGCAATTATTGAGCGCGTATTCGGACGCGGGCGCGCGCTGCTGTTCAACATGACCGCCGGCCCTGCGTGGACGCGCCTGCCCGCGCTGCCAGAATTTCCGATCCTCATTCAATCGCTGCTGACGCATTCCGTCGGCAATCCCGACGCGCGCGTGAATCTCAACGGCGGCGGCCGTTTCGAATCGCCGGTCTTCGTCTCGTCGCAGCACCTCTTATTGAAGTGCCCCGACGGCCGCAAAGAACGCCTCACGCCGCAAGAACCGCGCAACGAGCCGCGACGTCAAAACGAGCCGCGACCGCAAAACGAGCCGCGACCGCAACACGAGCCGCGACCGCAAGGGAGCGGCCCCGCCAGTTGGTTCATCGCCTTCGACAAAACAAGCCAGCCCGGCGTGTACGAATTCGCCGACGTTCAAAAAGAAGTCCTGCCGCGCCGCAGATTCGTCGTCAATCCAAGCGCCGAAGAAGGCGACCTCACGCGTTTCAGCGAGCGCGAATTCCGCGATTTCGCCGGCGTATCGAATTACAACTGGTCCGGCCCCGACCAGCCCATCGAAGATTTCGCCGCCAAGCTCCACTCCGTCACCGAACTCTCGCCTTGGATTCTCGCGCTTCTGACCGCCGTACTCGCCATTGAATCCCTGCTCGCCGCAAAATTCGGAAAACGCCGCGCCCAAGAACCGCGACCGCAAGGGAGCGGCAATCGCGACCACAAGGAGCGCCCATGAAGCCCACGCTCCTCACCTCCGAATCCCTCTGGATGCTCCTCGCGCCGCTCGCCGCCGCCCTCGTCATTTTTTACATCTACATTTATCGCAAA
>DATGGK010000070.1:0-9478 GCA_035308565.1 Planctomycetota bacterium
CCCAGGCCTTCGCTTCGCTGCGGCCTGGGCTATAAAAGTTCGCCCCGTTGGGGCTAAAAGACAACTTCCCGCTAACGTTCCGGCATGCCCCATTTGATTCGCGAAGATTCGCGTGATTCGTTGTTCATTCATTTGGTTGCGGCCACTGGCCGCGCTATGGCTCTGCGTGAAAACAAATCACGGCTTTGGCTTCGCCTTTGGCACATCCCCAAACGGCATGTTCTCAATCTTGTCAATCGGCGTGCCGCCGACCTCCTGGCGCAGTTCGGTCAGGCGTGAGCGCAAGCGTTCCAGCTCCGCGGTGCGTACCGCGTCGTGCGAGAGATTGTGCTCCTCGCGCGGATCGGCGCGCAAATCGAAAAGCTCTTCGGTCTGGTTTTCCTGCCAGCGGATGTATTTCCAATCCTTTGAACAGACCGCTTCCGCGCCGGGGATGTCGTTTTGCGCCGACCAGGTGAATTGATAGAGAAAATCGCGGCGCCAGTTCGCGGGTGTTTCGCCGCGCAGCAGCGGCGTGAGCTCGCGGCCTTGCATCGGCGCGGGCACGGGCACGCCAGCGAGCGTGCAGAAGGTCGGCGCGAGATCGACATTAAGCACTAGCTCATCACAGCGCTGGCCGCGGCGCGCGGCGGGCAGGCGCGGGTCGCGCACAATCAGCGGCACACGCAGGCTCTCCTCGTAGGCGTACCATTTGTCGGCGAGTTCGTGTTCGCCGAGAAAATAACCGTTGTCGCCGGTGAAGACGACGACGGTGTTTTCCGCGAGGCCTTGCTTCGCAAGCTCGTCGAGAATGATGCCGATACTGCGGTCCATGCCGCTGATGAGGCGATAGTAATTCTTGGTGTACTCCTGGTATTTTTCGGGCGTGTCGAAGCGCTTGCGCCAGCGGACGCGGCTTTCGTTCGAATCGCGCTGCAGAAATGGCGGCAGGCGGCGCAGGTGATCGTCGGTCGCGGTGGGCGGCGGCGTAACGCGGTCGCCGGCATAAAGCGGCTCGTCTTGAGGCATGGGAAGATACTGCTTCGGATCGGCGTCTTCGGCGTGCGGGACTGTGTACGCGACTTGCAGAAAAAATGGACGGTCCTTGGGGCGCGTCTGCAAAAACCGCAGCGCGTTGCGCGTGTCCATGTCGATGGTGTGAATTTTCTCGCCGAGATTGTCTTTCATCCACGCATACGGCCCGTTGCGGCCGGTCCAAAAATCGTAGCCGGCGGCCGTCTGCCCTTTCACGTGAACCTTGCCGATGTGCCCGCCGAAATAGCCGGCGGCGCGCAGGCGCGCGGGCCACGTGTCGGGCCATGTTTCGGGCGTGACTTTCGCTGCGCCCATCTGCGACAGCCAGCGGCCGGTCAACATGCTGGCGCGGCTGACCATGCAAATCGACGTCGTCACGGCGGCGTGCGTGAAGACGACGCCTTCCGCGGCGAGCGCGTCGAGGCGCGGCGTTTTGACGAGCGGATCGCCGGCGTAGCCGGTCGTGTGCCAACTCAAGTCGTCGGCGATGAGGAAGAGAATATTGGGAGGCGGCGTGGCATCGGCGGCGTGAATCGCGCCGGTGACGAACGCGAGAACTATGGCTAGGATTTTCATGCGGTTCCTTTTCACGCAAAGGCGCGAAGGCGCAAAGGAAAAAAGGCAACGGTTCGCGAAATCATTTTGCGGGCGGCGTCCACAGTTCAACTTTGTTGCCATCGGGATCAACGAACCAGCCGAAGGTGCCGTATTCGGATGCTTCGACTTTTTCGATGACGTTTGCGCCACTCGGGCGGATTTGGCCGAGCATGGCTTTGACGTCATCCACGACTAGGTTGAACATGAACGGTTGCGTTGATGGCTCGAAGGAATTTGTGGAATCGGGGAACGGGCTGAAGACAGCGTAGCCGCCGCCCGGCATTTTGTCGGCCGGGAACGTGGTGCCGGTTTCCCAATGCGGTGTCATGCCGAGCCATTGGGCGTACCAGGCCATGAGGGCTTTGGGGTCTTTGGATTTGAAGAAGATGCCGCCGATGCCGAGGACTGTTGCCATGATTCGCTTTCTCCATTCACGTGCAAAGCCGCTGACTGTTTCGAACGCGCTTCCCCTCACCCCGCGGGCGGGTACGCCCGTTGGCCCTCTCCCGGAGGGAGAGGGTTACGCGATCAACGCCTCACGCAATGTTCCGGCCAGCGCTCGCGCGATCACATCCCCGCGGACGTAAAGACGGGCGGCGAGGAGGGCGTCGCGCAAGGCGCGCAACGCCTTTTCGCAACCTTCGGTGCCGAATTTGACGCCGAGGGCGCGGGCGAAATCGGGGCGGTCGGGTTGGAGCAGCGGGGCGGAGGGTGCGCCTTCGGCGGCGGCGCTCACGAGGCCGTCGCGGAAACAAATTTCGCAGAGGGACAACATGCGCGTGAAGACGTGGCGCTTCCAGCCAACGGCGGTTTTGGCGGCTTCGTCTTCGGCGGCGGTGCTTCCCTGGCCGGCGACTTCGCTTCGCGCTGAATCGGATTCGGATTCGTCGTCTTCTTCGGCGATTTTGCCGGCGTTTTTTTCGAGGTCGTACAGGCGCTGGCCCTCGCTTTCGGCGATCGTCCAGAGGCCGGTGCCGAAGAGAAGAAAGGATTGCGCGTTAAATTTTTCGAGGCCGGCGATGACGGCGGCGCGCCATTTTTTCAAATCGCCGCCGACGAGTTCGAGCGCTCGCCCGATGCTGCCGTCGGACATGGCGGCGACGAGGTTCACGTCGTTGTCTTCCATGCCGGGCCAGCGGCGCTTGAGGCCGGTGGCAACGTCGGCGCTGGCGAGGCGTTTGAATTGGACGTTTTGCACGCGCGAAACGATGGTTTCGAGCAGCGCTTCGGGCTGGCTGCTGGTGAGGATGATCAGGGAGGCGGCGGGCGGTTCTTCGAGCGTTTTTAAGAACGCGTTGGCGGATTCGGCCTGTCCGCGGCAGAGGCGCTGGGCTTCGGGGATGATCACGGCGCGTTTGGTTCCGGCCATGGGCGAGCGGTGCAGTTGTTCGCAGACGTATTGGACGGCTTCGAGGCGGATGACCGGTTCATGGTCGCCGACGAGTTTTTCAGAGCGGACAGGACGGCCATCTTCCTCGCCGGTGATTTTGACCGTAAGGAGATTGATCATGTCGGGGTGGTTGATGTGCGCGCCGCTGCGCGCGGCGAACCAGCGGCAGGATTTGCATTCACCGCAAGGCGTGTCGGGCGACGGCGGATTGTGGCAAAGGACGGTTTGTGCGAAGGCGTAGGCGGCGGTGCGTTTGCCGACGCCCGCAGGGCCGGTAAAGAGGCAGCCGTGCGCGAGCCGGCGCGCGGCGAGCGTGGCGCGCAGGTACGCTTTGGCGGGAGCTTGGCCAATTAAGTCATCCCAGATCATTGTGTATTCCGGCGCACTTTGGCTTTGCCCTAAAGGGCTTATAGGGCCTATAGGCCCTATGAACTGCGGACGCGAAAATCATTTGAGAAGGCTCTCAATTTTCTTCCAAATTTTCTTGCGCACCGATTGAATCGCGCCTCGGCCATCGATGAGCGTGTATTTGTCGCTGTGGCGCTTGGCTTCTTTGTGAAAGCCTTTGAAGACGCTCGACAAGTACGCTTCACCTTTGGATTCGATGCGGTCGGCGGGGCGGTCGGCGCGGCGTTTGGCGCCGATTTCGGCGGGAACCCAGAGTACGAAATAAGCGTCGGGCTTGAGGCCGCCAATCGCAGTCGCGGAGAGCTGTTTCACCGCTTTCTTGCGGATGCCGCCGGCGTAACCCTGGTAGACGAGCGTGGAAAGCGCGAAGCGGTCGCAGACGATCCATTCGCCGTTGTCGAGCGCGGGGCGGATGACTTCGCCGATGAGCTGCGCGCGCGCGGCTTCGAAGAGAAACGTTTCGGCGAGCGTGCCGATTTTGGTTTTGCCGTGATCGAGGACCAGGCCGCGGATGGCTTCGCCCAGCGCGGTGCCGCCGGGTTCGCGGAGATTCTTGACGGGGATGCCGCGGCCGGTGAGTTCGTCGGCGAGCATTTTGGCGTGGGTCGTTTTGCCGGCGCCATCGGGTCCGTCGATGACTATGAAACGGCCGCGCTTTTTGGATTTGGCTTTTTTCATAGAGGAAATCCGAAAGTAGGACGGGCCTCCGAGCCCGTCGGCACTCACATTTGGACGGGCTCGGAGGCCCGTCCTACTTTACGATTCGTACTCGGCGATGGACTGGCCTTGTGCGACTTTCGCGCCTTCTTTGACGAGAATGCGGACGAGGCGGCCGGGTTCGGGCGCGGGGAGGTTGAAGGCGGCTTTGTCGGTGACCAATTCGGCGATGTCGTCGCCGGATTGGAACGCTTTGCCTTCCTCGACGTACCAGAAATTCAGCAGCGTTTCAGTCTGCTTCTGCTCACCCAACGGGGGCACTTCGAGCGATTTGAGCATGAAGGGAGTTTAGCGGAAGGCACCGATTTGTCGAGGGACACTGCGGCGTCCGCGGGCGGAAGTCCCGTTTTCTTCCTTGACGAACAATCCGTACCCGTGAACATCGCCTCATCGCAAAGAAAGTGCACAGGCCAAACCAATCGGAGCACTCACCTTTTATGCTCACCAAACTCACCGCATTGCTCTCTTTAGTTTCCCTGCTCGCATCAGCCGCTGACGCACCTGCATTCCCTCTGAAAAAGAGCGCGAACGGGCGCTGCCTCGTCGATCAGAAAAATGTGCCTTTCCTCATCGCCGGCGACGCGCCGCAAGCGCTCACCGTGAACTTGAGCGAAGCTGATGCGGAACTGTATTACGCCAATCGCGCCAAGCACGGCTTCAACGCGCTCTGGGTCAATCTGCTCTGCCGCCCCGGAACCGGCGGGCGCAAAGACGGGACGACGTTCGACGGCATCGCGCCGTTCACCACACCCGACGATTTTGCCGCGCCCAACGAAGCGTACTTTGCGCGCTGCGATAAACTGCTGCAACTTTCGGCGAAGTACAATCTGCTGATTATTCTCGATGCCTGCGAAACCATCGATCATCTCAAACCGATGCTCGCCAACGGCCCTGAAAAATGCCGCGCGTTCGGTCAGTACCTCGGCAAGCGCTACAAGAATTACGACAACATTCTCTGGATGAGCGGCAATGATTTCCAGAATTGGAAGGACGCTAAGAACGATGCCGCCGCGACGGCGCTGGCGAAAGGCATCCAGGACGAAGACACGCGCCACTTGCACACGGTGGAACTCGACTACCTCGTGAGCGGCTCGCTCGACGATCCCAATTGGGCGCCGATTATTCAGGTCAACGCGACGTACACGTACTATCCGCCGTACGCGCAGGTGCTCAAGGATTACAACCGGCCCAATTTCGTGCCGGTGGTGATGATAGAATCCTCCTATGAATTCGAGCAGCGCGCCACGCCCGCGACGCTGCGCCGCATCGAATATTGGTCGCTGCTCAGCGGCGCCTGCGGGCAGGTCTACGGCAACGGCTACATCTGGCCGTTCAAACCCGACTGGAAGAAAAACATCGACACGCCCGGCGCGATTCAGATGGAGTACGTCAAAAAACTTTTCGAACCGCGCGCGTGGCAAACGCTTGTGCCCGACCAGAAGCACGCGATTGTGACCGCCGGCTATGGCACCTTTGACGATTCGCACACCGAAGGCAACCGCTACGTGATGACCAGCGATTACGTCACCGCGGCGGCCAGCGCCGACGGGAAATTAGCGATGGCGTTTCTGCCGTCGATTCGGCCAATCACGGTGGATATGAGCAAATTCAGCGGACCCGCCACCGCGCAATGGTACGACCCTAGCCGCGGCGAGTTCAAGCCCGCTGAAAAAGGACCGCTTCCGAATAAAGACAAGCACGTCTTCACGCCGCCAGGGAATAATGGGGATGGCGATGAGGACTGGGTGTTGATTTTGGAAGTGAATTAGTGCGGAATGTGGAATGCGGAATGCGGAATGCGGAATGTGGAATGTGGAATGTGGAATGTGGAATGCGGAATGTGGAATGTCCTTCCACATTCAACATTCAACATTCCACATTCCACATTCCACATTCTGCATTCACGAGGATCGTTATTTATTCAGATCCTTGCTCACCCATTGGTTGCCTTTCGGCTTGATCTGGCGGGAGCCTTCGGCTCCGAAGATTTCCTTTCCGGTCGAATCGTTGAACGTGATGATGAACGGGAAGGGAGACTTCTTGCCGTTTGCGTTCAGCGCCGGCTTGATGCTCGTCTGCGTGTTGGGCAGATTCGAAATGTACGGCAGAAGTCCGGTCTGCACCTGGCCTTGGCCGGACGTTTCACTGTAGCCGACTTTCAACACCACCGGCCCGCCCTTGCGATGTTCCGTCGATTTCACCACGCTGCCGTTCGACGAGCAGTTGATCGAGTTGGTGAAGTCGGTGCCGATGCCGACCGTGGAACTGGCGACGGTGCCGAATTGCGAAAGCTTCTTCGCGTCCGGGGGCAGCGAGATGAATTTCACCAGCCACGCGTCGCCGGTTTCGGCTTTGTCGTCCTTGCCCGCGACCGATGTGATCAGGAATCCGCCGCCGAGATTGCCGGGGCCGAATTTGTATTCGAGATCGAATTTGCTGCTCCGCGCATGAACGTTGAAACGCAGCAGTTCCGGATTTTCGAAGAGCGGTTTGGCCACCATGGTGGTGTCGCCGATGGTCAGGCTCACCGCCAGCACGATGTTGTTGTTCGCCAGTTGCGAATTGGCAACGATCGACTGCGCCGCACCGAACGAGTCGTTCGCAATGGTAATACTCACCAATCCGTCGGACGTAATCTTGACGCTCATCGACGGCGGCCCACCGCTGGTGCCGGTGCCTTTGCCGTCGAGCGTTACAGTCGGCGACGTATAGTTGCCGATCGTCAGCGTCACGCCCAGGCCCTGGAGATCGGAAAGCGACGAACCTTCAAGGTCAAGCAGTCCGGAGTATTTGATCGAGTCTTTGTTGCCGCCGGTCGTGTCGCCTTTGATCGACATCTTCGTCGTGAACAATTCGCTGCTCACGCGCAAATTCGGATCGACGTTGAACGAAATGCGCTGCCCGACTTTGCTCTTGTCGCGCGACAGCGCGTGCGATCCGGCGCTGTCCACGCAGTCGGCGTCGAAGCTGAGCGTGCCGTCGTCGAGCGGGCGGCCGACGAGGCGACCGTTATTCTTGTTGAGGAACAGGCCGAAGTCGCTGAAGGAGGCGATGGGTGACGACGTGCCGTTTTTGGTGAGCGTGATGTTGCTGGCCGTAAACGTGTACGGCGCGTGTCCGCCGATGACTTCGACCTTTTCATAGTAGCGCCGGAATTCCACGCCGCTGTTGAGCAGCGTTTGCGCGAACTTGAACGTCGTGTTCGGATCGACCAGCGTAATGCGGAAGATTTCATCGATCCTGTTCGGATTCGTGCCGCGGCTATCCGCGCAGGTGGTATCGAAACGCAGCGGCGTGCCGTCTGCGATTGTGCCGGTCTTGTCGCCGACTTTGCCTTGCAGCAAGCCGTTCAAGAAAACCGCGGTGGTGGACTGTCCGCCCTTTGCCGCAACGGGCAGCGCGATCTCAGCCTCGCCCAAAGTAGTCGCGCCGATGAACAGCGGCTTGCCGTCGTCGCCCAGTGTCGTGCGATCCGACACAAAGCGATAAGGCGGGAATCCGCCGCGCGCGTGAATGTACCGCGTGATCTGGCTGCCGAGCGCCGCGTCGCCCAAATCGCGGTCGGTCGAGCCATTCACGAACGGATCGGTGAAAGCCAGCGGCAAGCGCGGGTTCGAACCCACGGCGCGCACGCCGGCCGCGTACGCCTCATCCGTGCCGGAACTCGTCGCCAGCGCGTACGAAAAACCGACGGCCGCCGCGAAGAAAAATCCCATCAGCAACGAAACCTGCGTGGAGCGCTTCAAACTGGACATGATCGATCCTCCTCTGTCTGATGAAAAAACCGAACGTCAAACATCAACCACGACTGTGGCGCTTTCCGTCACTCATTCAGATCGTGTTCACTTCGTGCAACCGACGTGCCGAGCAAATTGCGAAAATTGTGTTTCGGAAGATCGTTCGATAAGACGGCGTTTCGTCGCGCTGCGGTGGAAAAATCGGCAGACGATTGATTTTCATTCCAACACATTCGGTACGCGAACGAGAAAGACTTTACTGTGGCGCAGCCGCGTATCTATGGGGTGATACCCTATTCCGAAATTGCATCAATTCAGATCGAGCCTATGCGGACAATTCCCCGCAAGCACGTTATTCGTGCATGAACGAGCCATCCGGGGTTATCGCAATTTTTTTGAGCGATCGAAATGTAATGCGCACCAGTGCAATCAATCTTGCGCGCCCCGCGCGTCAAACTTACGATGGCGCTCTTCCGCGAAGGATATCGAGACGATGCTGATTCTCTGCGATTTCGACGGCACCATCACCTTGCAGGACGTTACCAACTTGATTTGGGACCGCTTCATCGGTCCCAGTTGGCGCGGCGACCTGCTCTCCTCTTATAAGCGCGGGCATATTTCGCACCTGAAGATCATGGTCGATGGCTACAAACTTGTGCGCGAACCCAAGTACGTGCTGATGGACTACGTTCGGCCGCTGGTCAGTTTGCGAGCGGGCTTCGACGCGCTGCGCGCGCATTGCGCCGCGCGCCAGTGGCCGCTGGCGGTCGTGAGCGGCGGGCTGGATTTTTATATCCAGGAGTTTTTGCCGGCAGGCGTGCCCTTCTATTCGTACACAGCCGCGTTCAATGAACACTGGCACGTGGCGCCGCCGCCGCACATTGAGAAAGCCGAAGCGGAAGATTTCAAAGTCAGCGTGAAGCGCCTGCTGAAAAAACAGCATCGCAAGGAACATGTCGCTTTCATCGGCGACGGGCGCAACGATTTTCCGGTGGCCAGCAAAGCGGACAAAGTCTTCGCCGTGCGCCACAGCATGCTCGCGCAATTGTGCCAGGAACGCGGCGTGGCGTGCCGTGAATTCGACGATTTTGCGGAGATTGGCAAAATGCTGGGCGAGTAGATTGCGCGCTTGTCAAAGCGCGAAAAGGCTTTATTATTCATGCATTCAAAACACAGCTTCGGGGCGATTTCAGCAGGGGGACGTTTGAATGGCTATTAATGTGCAAATCCGATGCAGCGACTGCGGCGAAATCGTGGACAAAACTCTGAAGTCCACCGATACGGAGATCATCTGTCCGGAATGCCAGCGCGTCATGCCCAATCTTTCAAAGGACGATTTCAGGTCCGTGGAAAAAACGCTCAGCGGCCAGAAGGTGCTGGGAATCCTGGCGCTGGTTTTTGGCATCGCCACCCTCGTGCTGCTGGTGCTTTATGTGGGCATCGATAAAAGTCTCTGGGTCAGCGGCGCCAAGAAAGCCGAAGACACGACGATGTTCCTCTATGGCGCCGGCGCCACGCTTTTGCTCTGCGGCATTCTGGGCGCGCTGAGTTCCCGCACGCGCTACGTGGTGGAATTCTAAAGTGATGTAGAACGGAGCTCCTGTTCAGTTCAAAT
>DATGGK010000071.1:0-5439 GCA_035308565.1 Planctomycetota bacterium
AATCCAGCGCCGTCATGTAACAAAATGCCTGGTGTAGGTCCACTCCTACGTGGATCATCGCGTGCCTCCTTCAGGGTCTGTGCTTCGAGCACGATCGTACCCTTGGAGGCACGCCCGCTTTCATACCATCTGAGCGAAGCGGCCGGATTGTTTTTCGTCCTGGTCCTGCAGGACGTCCGGCCGCGTAGTCGAAGAGCCTCTCTTCGATTTCAGCGAAGAGAAATCGTCAATTCCGGCGGCCCTTTACACAAGCGCGAATTCCACGCGATGCCGCAGCGGGTCAATGCGCTCGGCGCGAACCTGCACGCGGTCGCCCAGCTTTAAAATTCGCCGAGCTGCCAAAGCACCTCGCGTTCCACGATGCGGCTCGGTAACGATCGTGTGATCACGTTCGCGAAAAACGCAGCGCTGGCCCGTGGATTCCTCCAACCGGTCGATGCTCACCAAGCCTTCGACGAAAATATCGGTCAGTTCAACGAAGAATCCGAATTTCTGCACTGAGATAATCAGCGCGTCGTATTCTTCTCCCAAACGGCTTTCCATGAATTGCGCGGTCTTCCATTCCATCAGCTCGCGCTCCGCGGCGTCGGCGCGTCGTTCCGCTTCCGAGGCTTCGGACGCGATCGCTTGAAGCTCAGTGTGCCGATACGGCCCAAGCATCGGCACCGACAGTTGCTTGCCGGGGCGCGCGTCAGGCACCGTCGCGCGCATCGGCGCCACGGACGGATTGTCGAGCGCCCATTTCAGCGCGCGATGAACGATCAAATCCGGATAGCGGCGGATCGGCGAGGTGAAATGTGTATATTCCTTCGCAGCCAGCGCAAAATGGCCGAGCAAATCGGGAGAGTACCGGGCTTGTTTGAGCGAGCGAAGCATAAGGTAGGAAAGGATGCGCTCTTCGGGCTTGCCCGCGATTTTTTCCGTTAGCCGCTGATAATGCTGCGGGCGGATGTTCACCTCTTCCGCCGCCGGCATCGTTACACTCATGGGGCGCATGCGGCCCCGCCCGCCGCCCGCTTTCAACGGCGCCCGCACGGTTCCATGGCGGACCGCGACGCGGCGCTCGGCCAAATCGTCGACTCCGAGCGAATAACCAAAAGCCTGCGCAAGCTCTTCGAACTCGAGCACTTTTTTCGGATCGGGCTTTTCGTGAACGCGATGAAGCGAAGCGATTCCGCGTTTTTCCAGGTACTGAGCCACGGCCTCGTTGGCCGCGAGCATGAATTCCTCGATGATCCGATGAGCAATGTTGCGGACGCTGCGGTCGATGCTCACCATGCGGCCCGATTCGTCGAATTCGATCATCGGCTCGGGAAGATCGAAATCGATTGAGCCGCGCGCATAACGGCGCTTGTTGAGCAAAAGCGCCAGCTCCTTCATGCGCCGAAATTCGTCGGCAAGCGAAGCGTAGCGCTGCGCCATCTCTGAATCGCCTTCGAGAACCTTGTGAACGTTGGTGTACGTCATGCGCTGGGCGGATCGAATCACACCGGGCGTGAAATCGGCGGCCACCATGTTGCCCGCGGCGTCCATTTCCATGATCGCGCTCATCACCAGACGATCCACTTTCGGATTCAGAGAGCAAATTCCACTGGACAATTCTTCCGGGAGCATGGGAACAGCGCGATTCGGAAAATAGACGGAAGTGCCCCGCAAACGTGCCTCGCGGTCGAGCGGCGAATCGCGGCGAACGTAGTGCGCGACATCCGCGATGTGTACCTGCAATTCGTAGTGTCCGTTCTGCAGCGTGCGAACGTACACAGCATCATCGAAATCGCGTGCTGTTTCGCCATCAATTGTGACGATGGGCGAGTCGCGAAAATCGCGGCGGCCGCGTAAATCCGAATCCGTAACTTGTTGTGGGGTCGCTCGGGCCTCGGCGAAGACCTCCGCAGGAAAAATATGCGGAAGATGATGCTTGCGAATGATGATTTCAACATCAACGCCGATCTCGCCGGGTCGTCCAAGGATTTCGATCACGCGGCCCGCCGGCGCGAGGCCGCCCTTGGGATAGCGCGTAATCTCAACATCTACAACCGCGCCATCGAGTTCGGGAAGACGCGCGCGGCGGCTTGGCGGCGGCTGTCCGCCGGCGTCAAGACCTAGCTTTTGCCGCAGCTCCGGCGTCAGCTCGTCGCCCGGCGCGATAAAAACTTCGTGAGTGATGCGTGTGTCGTAAGGAAGTACGTAATTGCCATGTGGGCCGTAGCGAAACAGACCGACAAGCGAGGGATGCTGGCGCTCGACGATCTGCACGACGCGCCCTTCAGCGCGGCCATCGGGCCGACGACGCTCGACGCGGGCGAGCACGCGATCCCCGTTCATCGCATCGCCTAAACTATCGCGGCCGATGAAAAGGTCGCCTTCGACGCGCGCGATTGGCGCATCGGGAACCACAAAGCCGTAGCCATCGCGATGGGTCACGATGCGCCCGGCCACGAGATTCGGATCTCGCGCGCGCTTCGGCGGCTCCACGGCAATTTGTTTCGACGAAGGAGCGGTCTGAGTTTTCGCAGACGCAGGTGCAAGTGGACGCCGGCTCGCTGGCGCCGGGCCGTTCTTCTCTCCCGCGAGCCGGTAGCGGCCTCCGCGAATTTCCTCAATATCGCCCTGCCGCTTGAGTTGCTTGATCACGCGAGGCAGAAAGCGGCGACCGCGATGCTTCAGGTCCATGCCGTGAGCGATTTGCCTAACGGTGGAGGGCTGCTCCGTGGTGGCCAGGTACGCGGTCACCTCCTCGGGGGTGACCTCCGGCGGGCGCGCCTCTTTTTCTTCGATCGTGTGTTGGCGTCTCATCAGCGGGCAATCATCCCACACAGGCTAGCGGAATTCCCGCCCGGTGGCAAAGTTCGAATGTGCGTGTTGGTGTATGCTACTGGCGCTGCGAAAAAGTTTTCGATGGAAAGGAACTTGGTGAGCAAGCCAAAAGCTCTGGCAACGCGGCCGCTGTTTCCCGAAGCGCGCGCGATACTCGATCAGCAATTCGAAACGGAGTATTGGACGCGGACTGAGAGCATTTCCCGCACCGAACTGCTTGCGCGCGTGACAGACAAGGAAGCCCTGATCTGCCTACTGACGGAAAAAGTGGACGAAGAGCTGCTGAGCGCAGCGCCAAAGCTGCGCCTAGCGGCAACCGTCTCCGTTGGATTCGACAACATCGACGTGACGGCATGCACTCGCCACAAAGTGGTCGTCACGCACACTCCCGGCGTGCTGGATGAAACGACAGCGGACTTCGCGTGGACATTGTTGATGGCGATTGCGCGGCGGGTTGTGGAAGGCGATGCCTGGATGCGCAGTGGCACCTGGCCTGGATGGGACCTCGACCAACTTCTGGGCGGAGATGTGTGGGGAAAAACGTTGGGCGTCATCGGTTTCGGGCGAATCGGTCGAGGCGTTGCGCGGCGCGCTCGTGGATTTCAAATGCGCGTCCTCTATACCGACGCCGCGGGAGCTCCTCTGGATGTCGAAAGAGAATTGCAGGCGGAGTTCGCGGACCTCGATCGAGTGCTGCGCGAATCGGATTTTGTGACGCTGCATGTGCCGCTGCTCCCCGACACGCGGCGTTTGATTTCGACGGAAGCCTTCGGAAAAATGAAGCCGACCGCGTATCTGATTAATACCGCGCGCGGTCCAGTGGTCGACGAAGCAGCGCTCGTGGCGGCGCTCGAGCGCAAACAAATCGCCGGCGCTGCGCTGGACGTTTACGAGCAGGAACCAAGAGTGCATCCCGCGCTGGTGGCACGCAAGGACGTGATTCTCACTCCGCACATCGCCAGCGCGACGGTAGAAACGCGAACCAAGATGGCTGTGATGGCAGCGAGAAACGCAGTGGCGCTTTTCAAAGGGGAACGCCCGTCGAACGCGCTGAATGCAGAAGCATTGGGATTGTGATGTCTCAGGAGACTAACCGATGGAACTGGTGACGCGGAATCATCGAAAGCTTACGCTCGCAGGGGCGCGCGCGGTGCTCGCGGCGGCACAGCGGCGCGCGGAAGAAATTCGCGTGCCGATGAACATTGCGGTGGTGGACGATGGCGCGCACCTGTTGGCCTTCGAGCGAATGGACGGAGCCAAACCAGCGTCGATTGCCGTTTCGCTAGTGAAGGCGCGAGCTGCGGCGATGCGACGCGCGGCAACGGGTCCGGCGATGGCAGGCGATCAGGTAAACGTTGCGCTGGCGGTGGGTCTTGGATTAGCGGCGCAAGAACATCAAACCCCGATTCGCGGAGGCGTTCCCCTGCTGGTCGATGGGGAAGTGGTGGGGGCGATCGGAGTGAGCGCCGGAAGTGAAGATCAGGATCTTGATGTCGCGCGCGCGGGCGCTGCCGCGATCGACAAAGCGTGAAAAAGACAGCCGAGCGCATTTTCCGCCGGACTCTTGCCGCCATCGACGTTCCCGGCACGATCGAGAAAAAACTCGGGCGCAGCGGTTCGCGGATTCACGCGGGCGAGCATTCGGTCGACTTGCGCGAATTTCATTCCATCGTCGCCATTGCCTTCGGCAAGGCTGCCTTGGCGATGGCCGATGGCTTAATGCGCGTGCTGTCGCCAGATTTTTCTCCCGAAGGAATTTTAGTTGTCCCTGCAACGCCAACCAGCGATCTTTCAGGATGGCAGATTTTCGAGGGTGGACATCCCGTCCCCAACGCGGCGAGTTTCGCGGCGGGGCGCGCCATTCTGGACCGGCTAGCGCGCTGCGACGAACGCACGCTAATCTTTTTTCTAATTTCCGGAGGCGGGTCGTCTCTAGTCGAGCAACCGCTCGATCCGGAAGTCACGCTCGCGGATTTCGAGCTCCTGCATTCGGCGCTGGTCAAATGCGGCGGGTCAATCGAAGAAATCAACTCCATTCGCAAGCACCTGTCCGCGACAAAGGGTGGGCGCCTGGCCGCGGCGGCGCCGAAGTCCACGAAAATCACGCTGGCGATCAGCGACGTGCCACAAGGCCAGGAATCGGCGCTAGCCTCGGGACCAACTCTGCCGGACCCTTCGACGATTCGCGATGTGGAGGGAGTTGCGAAAAAATATTCGCTGATCGAAAAGCTGCCGGCGCGGCTAAAGGCCGCGTTTGAAAATCACACGCTTCCAGAAACTCCCAAACCCGGCAACCCGGTTTTCGCGCGCTCCAGCTTCAACCTCATGTTGGGACAGCACGAGTTGATGCACGCAGCGCACCACGTGTGCGAGGCCGAAGGCTACGTCTGCGTCTGCGATAATTCCACCGACAATTGGCCCCTGGAAAAGGCCGCCGATTACTTGCTAGCCCTGCTGCACGCACAACTCGAGCTTCAGACACACGAGAATCCCAGCCGTCCCGTGGCAGTGCTGGCGGATGGGGAACTGAGCAGTCGCGTAACCGGCGACGGAACCGGCGGACGCAATTCCTCATTCGTGTTGACGTGCGTACCTAAAATCGCCGGAAAAAACGTCACCGTG
>DATGGK010000072.1:0-13489 GCA_035308565.1 Planctomycetota bacterium
GGCTCGGGTGTCATTGAGCGCAATGTAGATGTCTACATTGGCCAGAGAATGAAGCACAGAGGAATGGGCTGGACCAAAACCGGAGCCGACAATATCCTTCGCATTCGCCTCGACCTTCTCCAGACTTTTTGAATGCAACCACGGCGACGTTCCCCTTTGACTTTCGCGTTTTCACTCATAAACTATTCGCGATGCATTGAACTGAGCGGGCGGCGGCGCCCGTGCCGGGGAATTTTTTCGAACGAATGAAAATCTACAAAGTCCTTCCCGATCTTTCCAAGCGCCGGCACATGGCGATCTGGCACAAAGCGTTGCGCGCGCAGTGGTCTGCTGAAGATTTAAGTTGGTCTGCGCCGATGCGGCTGACTTCCGATAGAACGCTCAGCGGGCTGGCGCGCGTACTCACTCCCATATTAATGGGGGAGCAAGCGGCGCTGTATTCGGTGTCGGGCCTGATTCCGATTCTGGGACAAAACTCGGAAGTCGAAAGCCAATTTTATCTGACCACGTGGGCAGTGGACGAAGCGCGCCATACGGAATTATTCACGCGCTTTTATCAGCGCATCGGGCGCGAGCCGCTGCCAATTCGGCGCTTTCCCAGCGGATACATGTTTCAAAGCTCGATTGTCTCGCACGAGCCGGCGGAGTGGCTGGCGGGCGTGCTGGTCAGCGAATGCCTCGCGAAATTGGCGATGGAGGAATTCAAGCGACTGGACCTCGATCCGGTGTTGAGCGAGATTTCGCGCGGAATTCTCGAGGACGAAGCGCGGCACCTTGCGTTCAACCACATTTACCTCGAAGACCGCTTCAGCCAATTCTTCCGCAAGGATTTGAAAGAGGGCGAGAGTTTCGGCGAGCGCTTGCGCACGCGGCTGCGCGCGGTGCTCGACAACGTGCCGGCGATTTTCGACACGCTTGACGCGGATTTGAAAGCGATCGGCATCGACCGGCATTGGCTCTCCGCGCGGCTGGCGGAGGACGCGATGAACCGCCTCAACCGCAGTGTCGATGCGGGCGCGAAGATGGCGGGCGGTTCTTTGTCAGCCGATCAGAATGCGCGGGAAGAGCGCGGGGTTTTGGCGGGAGCGTTTTAAGTCAAAATGCAAAATTCAAAATGCAAAATTGGACGGCGGCATCGCGCTTTGCTCCGATTTTGCAAGGCTGTTCAATTTTGAATTTTGAATTTTGAATTTTGAATTCTATGTTCTTCACTCCATCACCCACAATCGGCGAAGCCCTCGAACGCGCGGCGCGAGAGCCTGGCGCTCGCGGCACGGCGCTTTATGACCGTCGCGGGCAATCGTCTGAATTTCGCACACACGCGGAAATTTTTCAGCGCGCGCGCGAGTCCGCGGGGCGGTTGGCCGCTGCCGGGATTGGTCCGGCCGACCGGCTGCTGCTGTGCCTGCCGACGTCGTGGGAGTTGATCGACGCGTTCTTGGGCGCGGTTCTGCGCGGCGCGCTTCCGACGCTTGTCGCTCCGGCCGGAGCGCTGGGCGGAGCGGCGGCGCACGCGGCGAAAATCCGCGGACTGATCGCGCTGTTGGGGCCGCAGCGCTTTTACTGCGACGAATCGACACGCCGGATGTTGCTCGAGTTCGGCGAAAAGAGCGCAGCGGATTTGTCGCTAGTTCCGAACGAATTGAACTCGCTCGCGCCGCTTGCAATCACGCCGCATATCGCCGCGCCGGACGACTTGGCATTCATGCAGCTCACCAGCGGTTCGACCGGCAGCCAGCGCGCGGTGATGATTCGGCACGCCAACGTCGCGGCGAACGCGCACGCGATCGGAACTCTTTCGGACGCCGCGCCTTTTTCGGACGAAAACGGAGTCGTCTCGTGGCTGCCGCTGAACCACGACATGGGACTCGTGGGTTGCATCTTGTTTCCGATCTTTTACGGACTCGATCTGAAATTGCTGAGGCCGGAGTCGTTTTTGGCGCGCCCGAATCTGTGGCTAAAAATGCTGAGCACGCAAAACAACCCGTTCGCGCCGGCGCCGAATTTTGCGTATCAATTGTGCGTGGAACGCGCGGACCCCGCCGAACTGAAGGGCTGCGATTTATCGAACTGGCGCTGCGCACTCAGCGGCGCGGAGATGATCCGCCCTGAAACGTGCGCGGCCTTTGAGGCGAAATTTAGCGCGCTCGGTTTCAAACCGCGCGCGTGGCTGGCCTGTTACGGCATGGCCGAAGCCACGCTCGCCGCGACCTCGGACACCCGGCGGCAAGGCATTAGAACGCTCGCGGCGCCGCGCGGCATGCAGGCTGAAATGGGACTGAAGGAACTGGTGTGCTGCGGCGAGCCCGTGCGCGATTCGCGCATTCGAATTTCGCCGCCGGCGTCGCAAGACGCGCTTGGCGAAGGCCAGGTCGGCGAAATCTGCATCAACGGGCCGGGCATCTTCGCGGGCTATTACAACGACGCTGAAGCGACTGCCGCCGCGCTGCAAGATGGCTGGCTGCGCACGGGCGATCTCGGATTTCTGAAAGACGGCGAACTGTACATCACTGGCCGCTTGAAAGACGTGCTGATCGTGCACGGCCACAACATCATGCCGCACGAAATCGAATGGCTGGCCGAAAGCGCGACGGGCGCCGGCGGCGCCGAGCGCAGCGGCGCGTTCAGCGTCGCGCATGGCGCGGACGGCGAGCAGGCGGTGGTCGTGCTGGAAATCAGCGGCATTGAAGGCGAGCGCTTGAGCGCGCTGGCGCACGAGATCCGCTCGCGCGTCGGACGCGGGCTGGGCTTGCCGCTGGCCGACATCGTGCTCGTGCGGCGCGGACAGATTCCAAAGACGACCAGCGGCAAAGTTCAGCGCGCGGAATTGCGGCGGCGCTATCTTGAAAACAAATTGGAACGATTGGCAATTTAGTGGTGGGGCAGGTATTCTTGCTTGCCCGGCAGACAGGAATGTCTGCCCCACCACATTTCATTACTTTCCAACGACCGTCATACCCTTCGCGGCCTGAATCGTTTTCCCATCCGAAAATTTCACCGTCAGCGGCTTCGCGTCGTAATTGTAGATCACGTATGTCTTCTCGCCGTTCTTGTTGAAGACATTGTAGATCGGATAATCCGCAGTCACGCCCGAATCGTTGCGCCCCAGATTGTTCAGCGTGTAAATCCAGTGGTACATGAACGCGTGCGAATTCCCGCCTTCAAGTTTGCAATCCGGATGCGCGTCGATGTACTGCGCGGCGCGCGCCGGATCGTTGAGCGCGCCGAACATCACGACGAGATCGCCCCAGCCGGTGTTGAAATCTTCGCCGCCTTTGCGCTTCGAGACAATGCGGTCGAAATTCTTTTTCACGTAATCGGGATGGCGCCCCATGTAAATCGACGCCGGCGTGAACGGCAGCCAGTTAATGCCGTGGATGCAGTCGATGTCGCCGGAGAACCACGTCGCGAACGCGCCTTTGCCGCCCCAGATCATGCCCAGCGCCACGTTCGGCATCTCCTTCGGATAATTCGTGCCCGACACATCGAACCAATATTCCTCCACTGCGGTTCGTTCCGTGTTGAACAAATACAAGCCCGTGTCGCGAATCGCCGTGTCGCCGGTCGCCGCGCCCCACAGCGCCATGCCGTACCACGCGTTCATCGACTCCGACGACGATTCCTGATTGTTGCCGTCGGCGAAATTCGCGTCGCCCGACGCCCACGAATGCCCCGCGTATTTGTCAAAGCAGCGCAGGTACGGAAACATTGTGTCGCCGCGGTCCGACGACGCGATTTCGCGAATGATCAGCTTCACCATCGGCCCCCATTTCTCCGCCCACGCGCGGTCGTTGCGCGCGACTTCCGCCGCGGCGCGCACGAAATAACCATAGTGAAAATGGTGGTCGTTGAGCGGCATATCGCTTCCGTATGACGGCGGGCTGCCCACCAGCGTGTTCCACGCCGTGTTGTAATAAAACACCGTCCGTTCCTTGCCTGGCGCCGCAGTGAACCACGCTTCGAGGCGCCGTTTCAATTCATCGACAAACACCTTCTGCAAGTCCGCGTCGCCACTCGATTCGGCAATTCCGCTGAGCGTCGCGAAACGCCCAAGCAGCTTGCCTTCCCAATACGTGTCCTTGAAGCCCTCCGATTTCTTTCCAAGCTCCGCTTTGAGATAACCGGCCATGCGTGCTTTATCCTGCACGCCCTGCGCCGGAAACAGCGGTAGCAGGCCTTGGATCGGCACGTCCGTCGAGAAGGAATCGCCCTGCCCGACTTTCATCGTGCCGCGCACGCAGCCATAGGTCATGTCGGTGAGCTTCGACGTCGCATATTTCCACTGGTGCGGATACAGCGCGAAGAGCGTCCCCGATTCCGCGCCTTCATAATTCTTTGTCGAATAGCGGTACGCCGATTTCACAAAACCGCCGTCGATTTTGTATTCGACTTTCGTGTCGGTGACGTGGTTGTACGCGAATGTTTTGAAGAGCGCGAGCGTCTCCGGCTTGTTGTCCGGCAGCAGCGCGACGGAAAAATAACTTTTGCCCGCGGCATCGTTGGTCAGCACTTTCCCGCTCAAGCCCGACCAATGCGATCCCGTCGCGCCAAACAATCCATAATGCCGGCCCGCGACGGTCACGCCCAGCACTGCGTCGCTCTCCTTGCCCGACCAGATTTGCGGCGCCGTCGCGAAGCTCACCGTCGGGTTGCCCCCTTTATAGAGGCAATACACGAACGGCGAACCGTGCCCAATGCTCGCGCGCAGCGAATTCTCGCCGCTATCAAATAGCGCAGAGACAAACCAATCCGAAAAGCCGTCGCAGTCCACTTTTTGAAACGTCGCTGCGGCGGAGTGGCCGATTTTCAGATCGCCTTCCTTGCCGCCGCCCGCGCCCATAACCCCGCTCGCGCTGCCGTGCACCGCGGCGCCGGGATAATAAATTGTCAGCCCGCTTTCAGTGCACGTCGCCGCCAGCGGATGGGCGAACAGCGGCTGGCCGAATTTCTTCTGCTGCCACAACAGCGAACTCCACCACTGGTGCGTCGCGACCGGCCCTTTGACGTTCGCGGTCGTGTGAATTTTCTCCGGCAGCGCTTTGCACGGCTGAGGCCGCGTGAGCCGGTAACTCCCCGCGCCAGCCTGCGCGATCTCTTCGCCAAAAACAAGGCCCGCGCTGCACAACGCAGTTGCCAGTATCAATGCCGAAAATCTGTTCATCGAATTCTCCGAGCGAACACTTTGATTACGCCATTTTACCGCGCAGTGATGGGACAGACTGAAAATTTACGCGGCTTGCTGCATTGTTCTCGCGCCCGGCGATTCCGCAAAAGACTTTTTCCTTTTCAATCGATTCCCGTAAAATCCGCGCCGTCAATCTCACTCTACAAGGAGTTCCGCCTCCATGCCCGATCCCGTTCAACCGACACCTCAGCAGCCTCAACCCGCGCCGCTCGTAGTCCCGCCTTCAGGCGGTCCGGCATCCGAACCGCCTAAAGGCGGGACTACAAACGCGCCGCCCGCGCCCGAAGGCGTTGCGCTCATCGGCGTCGATGATTTTTTCAAGATTCAACTGCGCACTGCGGAAGTGTTGAGCGTCGTGCCGCACCCGAAGGCCGACCGCCTGCTGATTCTGCAAGTCAAAGTCGGCGAGGAAACCAAGCAGATCGTCAGCGGCATCCGCCAATACTACACGCCCGAACAGCTCGTCGGCAAAACGATCATCGTCATCAACAATTTGCAGCCCGCGAAACTGCGCGGCGAAACCAGCAACGGCATGCTGCTGGCGGTGACGCTTCCCGATGGCGCGGGCCTGCGCCTGCTGACCACCGACGGCCCCGCGCCCAGCGGATTGAAAGTGTCGTAAGTAACACTGGCTTTTAGCCCGTGTGTTCCGTGCCGATTAAACCATAGAATCGACGGGCTAAAAGCCCGTCTTACTTACATGCTCTCCGAACTCAGCATCGAAAACCTCCTCTTGATCGCCGCCGCGCGCATCGAATTCGATTCCGGCTTCAATGCCTTCACCGGCGAGACCGGTGCGGGCAAGAGCCTGCTCCTCGACGCCATCGAATTCCTCCTCGGTGCGCGCGGCGATGCGACCATGATCCGCGCCGGCTCTGAGCAGGCCGAAGTTTCCGCGCGATTTATTCTGCACGACAAAGAACTCGTTGCGTCCTTCACGCGCGATTTGGGCATTGCGTTCGACGAGGACGGCAGCGGCGTCAGCGAGTTGGTCGTCTCGCGCGCGATTCCAAAAACGGGTCGCTCGCGCGCGCATGCCAATGGCCGCCCCATCGCGCTGCCGGCGCTCAAAGAACTTGGCGAACGCCTGCTCGACATTCACGGGCAGAACGAAAACCAATCGCTGCTGCGCGCACCCACGCGGCTGGAGATTCTCGACCGTTTCGCCGAAGCCGACGCTGAACGCAACGCCGTGCGCACTGCGCATCGCGCCGCGCTCGATGCGGCCGCGCGCCTCAACGAACTGCGCCGCGCCGCGCGCGACAGAGCGGGGCGGCAGGATTTGATGCGCTTTCAACTTGAAGAACTCGACGGCGCGCGGCTCGACCAGCTCGATCCCGCCGAATTGGAAAACGAACTCAAGCTGTTGCGCGGAGCCGAGAAAATCCGCGAAGCCGCGCTCGCCGCCGGTGCGCTGCTCGATGGCGAAGACGCCGATGGCGCCGCGCAATTTTTGTCGCGCGCGCTCCGAGCGCTCGCCGCCGCCGGCGACGCCGGGCCGGACGCGCAAAGCCTCGCCGACCGCATCGAAGAAATGCTCGCCGATGTCAGCGACGCCGCGCGCGAAGCCGGCGCGCTCGCAGAAAAAGCGCGCAGCGATCCCGAACGGCTCGCCGAATTGGAGGACGCCTTCGCGCATCTGCGCACACTTCAGCGCAAACACGCGCGCAGCTTCGCGGAACTCAAAGCCATGCGCGACACGCTGCGCGGCGAACTCTCCGGCCTCGATCAACTCGACACGCGCACCGAGGAATGCGAACGCGATCTCGCACGCGCGATCGAGTCGCTCAAATCCGCCTGCGCCGCGCTCACGCGCAAACGCAAATCCGGCGCGCGCGAACTCGAGAAAAAAGTCAACGCCGAGCTGAAAGGCATGGGCCTCAATCAGGCTTCGCTCCGCATCGAACTGACTCCAAACGTAGGGCGCGTCTCCGGCGCGCCGGCTGCCGCCGAGCCCCGTGGCGCAGGCGTCCCACCTGCGAGTCTTTCCGTAGGACGGCTCTCCGAGCCGTCCAAGTTCGACTTAAGCGCGAACGCCGACGGGCTAAAAGGCCGTTCTACATTTGATCCCGATGATGCCGAATCCCATGCCCTCGACCTCCTCCCCGCCCATCTGAAATCCAGCGGCGCCGAAGGCGCGGAATTGCTCTTTACCGCCAACCCCGACCTGCCGCCCAAGCCGCTGCGCGAATGCGCGTCCGGCGGCGAGATCGCGCGCGTGATGCTGGCGCTCAAAGGCGTGCTCGCCCGCGCCGGCGGCGCCGACCGCCTGCCGGTCGTGGTTTTCGACGAAGTGGATTCCGGCGTCGGCGGCCGGCTCGGCTCGGTGCTCGGAAAAAAATTGCGCGACCTCGCCGCCGTGCGCCAGGTCATCTGTGTGACGCACCAGCCGCAGTTGGCCTCGTGCGCACAGCGGCAGTTCAAAGTCTCAAAGAAGCAGTCCGGAAAGTTGACGACCGTTACCGTCGAAAAATTGGAAGGCGCTCAGCGCATCGACGAACTTGCGCTGATGCTGCGCGGCGCCGAAGCCTCCGCGCACACGCGCGAAGAAGCCGCGGCCATGTTGAAAGCGGCGCAGTGATCTTGTACTGTCGGCGTCCCGCCGGCCCGGTTGCGCTGCCATGGGTGGCCCACCCCGCTGGGCTTGTCTTTACACACATTTTTCGATTCGATTTAACCGATACAGCTCCAAGTTAACTTTGGAGATCGGGCGCGTGAATAGTATCCCTCTTTCGTCTGCACAAGCTTTTGCCGAACTTCAGTTTTATGGTGCTCCAATGGGAGATGCGCGGCGCGCAAAGCGGCTGGTGCAAGTCGCGGGCGGCTGGACCAATGGCACTGTGTTGGGCGCCATTGCATGCCTGGGCGGATTTTTAGCGCGCAAGGGCGACGGCAGTCCGGGCTGGAAAACGATCTGGCAAGGCTGGCACAAATTGGCGACAATGGTCGAAGGTGTGCGGCTGCTTCTTCGACCCTGAAATGTGTGTAAAGACAAGCCCAGCGGGGTGGGCCACCCAAGGCGCTCAAATCGTGGGGAAACGATGAAAATTGAAATGAAGGCGGTTGCGGCTCTTTTGATGGCGCTTTGTTCCGCGCTGATTTTTGCCGCCGAAACCGAGTACGTCGTGGTCGCGCCCGCGGTGTTGAAGGACGACGCGCCGTGGCAGGCTGTCGTCGATGCGCTGGCGAAGAAGTACAACGCGCCGGTCGTGACGTTCGACAAGGACGTCTCCGAAGCGCGCGAGAAACTCGCGTCGCTCATGCCACATTACGTCGGTTTCGTGGCGCGGCCGGGCGAATGCGCGCGCGAATACGTCATGACCGTCCACCGCATGTTGCGGAAGCTCAACGACGACCCGTACACCGATGCGATCTGGGGCATCGTCACCGGCTGCACACCCGCCGACGCGATGCGCATGGTCGAGGAGAAAGAACCGCTGATCATTCACAAAGGCGCCGCGGGCACCGGCATCCCAATGGAGGTCTTCGACGAAGCGCGCATGTACGCCGAAGGCCAGGCGGGAATGTATCGCATCAAAACGCCGGACGGCAACGTTGAAGAGCACAAGGACGGTCCGCAGGATTCCACCAAGGAACTGGTGGACACGTTCAACGAATTCAAAACGGATTTGTTCTTCACGTCCGGGCACGCGCGCGAAAGCGAATGGCAGATTGGCTACAATTACAAAAACGGTTATTTCGTCAGCAAGGAAGGCACGCTCTTTGGCATCGACATGCAAAAGAAATTGTACAAGATTGACTCGCCGAATCCGAAAGTGTACATGCCGCTGGGCAATTGCCTGATGGGGCACATTCCAAACAAGAACGCAATGGCGCTCGCATTCATGGGCAGCGGCGGCGTGCGGCAGATGTGCGGCTATGTCGTCTCGACGTGGTATGGCTACGGCGGCTGGGGCGCGAAAGATTATTTCCTCGGCCAGCCCGGGCGATTTACCTATGCCGAATCGGTCTACCTCAACAATCAGGCGCTGCTCAATCGGCTCGAACGCGAATTCCCAGACAAGGCGCGCGTCGAGCCGGAGATTAAAGGCGCGGACGATAGCAACTACATGAATCGCGTCGGGCAGGCCGTCGGCGCCAGCGACATGAAAGGCAAGAACAAAGACTTGGTCGGTCTCGTCTATGACCGCGACGTGGTGGCGTTCTACGGCGATCCCAAATGGGAAGCGCGCGTCGCGCCGCACGAATTGCCGTGGGAGCAGAAACTAACCGAAAAGGACGGCGTGTTCACGTTCGAATTGACGGCATCGAAAGCGGTGAAACCCGCCCGCCCGCCCGCGGCGCTGCTGCCGCGACGCGTGGGGAAGGTCGAGATTATCGAGGGCAAGGATTTGGAACCGGTGGTCGGCGCGCTGTTCGTGATGGCGCCGAAGCTCAACGAATTCGAAGCGGGGAAGACGTATCGGGTGGTGTTTAAAGAAGTGAAATGAATTGTTGTGCCGACGCTCGACTAAGAAACTGTTTCAAAATCAGAATTGCTCCAAAATCGTAGAATGAACGGGCGAATGGGGGAATCGGGGAAAGGGGAGAATTACTTCCGAGCTAATAATTGAATTTCCCATTCTCCCGCTCACCCCTTCCCCTTTCATTTCAGTTCACACAGGAGTTTTGAAACAATTTCTAAGGTCTGGGGCCGCCGCCTTCCATATCCACCAATTTCCTGCTCGCCGCCTTCATCCGATCCTCTTCGTATTGCAAATTTGGAATCTGCGCGAGGGCGTCGCGGATGCTGGCGAGGCGTTTTTGAATCATTGCTTTGCGCGCCTCGCGTTCGTGCGCGGCGACGGAGAGGTTTAGCAGTTCGCGGTTCCACGCCGTCAGCGAATCGCCGCCCACGCCGCTTAAGTCGCGCTGGCGGTCCAGCAGACGAATACGCGCTTCGGACAAATCCGCCTTCGCTTGCCCCAATTCAGTTGCGCTGACCGCAGCGGCCTTCGCCAATTCGTTGAGCCGTTCGAGGGCGCGGGCGCGGGCGTCCACAATTGTCATCAATTCCTTTATCGCCTCATCCTTCGCCCCAAGCTCCTGCGCGCGCTTGGTCATCTCCTCGATGCCCTGCGCCAGCGCCTCGCGCCGCGCGGCCGCGCCCGCCGATTCGAGTTCGAGCGCTTCCAGTTCGTCGTCCAAGCGCGCCGCGGTTTTCTGCAAGCCTTCGGCGGAGACGTCCGTGCGGCCCGTCTGATCTTGCAATTTGCGCTGGATCTCCAGGAAATGTTCGCGGCTGTCGGCGTACGACTCCTGTAACACTTTCAGCGCCAATACGCGTTGCTTTTGCTTTTCAATTCTGGCGCGCTCAATTTGGTCCTGCGCCTCCTTTGGTACGCGAAACGGATCCTCAGCATCGCCTCCGGACGCTTTCGGCACAACGCATGCACACAGCATCGTTGCCATAAGTACGGAATATCGAATTTTCATGGTATCCTCCTGTGAAAATCATGGGTTTGAATGCAAAGCGTTGAGCCTCACTCGCGCCGCCGCCGCCGCGCGGCTTTCCGCAAAATGCGCGGCGACGCAGCGATAAGATCGCGCCGCCTCGTCCGCGCCGCCGGCCTGCGCGTTCATCTGATCGCCGTAACGAATCAACGCCGCCGCCGCTGCGTCGCGATTCATCGCCAATTCGTCCAGCGGCGCAAGTCTCGCCAACAACTCGCGAGCCTTGGCGCGCCGCTGCGAATCCTTTTCGCTCTCAACAATGCATGCCGCCATCCGAGTGTGGCTTTCGGCCTCCGCGTTCCATTGCGCCAGTTCGGCGCGCCACTCTTCCACACGCACCGATGGATCTAGCGAGGTCGTATTTTCCGCTGAACCGATCGATGCACGCTGCAAGATCACAAATGCAGCCACGCCCGCCGCAATCAGCATCACGCTCGCCGCCGCCGACAACGTGCGCGCGCGAACTCTCGCCCGCCGCCGCACACGCTCGGCGAGCGCGCTGTCCCCGCGCGGCGCTTCAACGGCCGCGTCGGCTTTGCGCAAGATTTCGTCGAACGCATCGTCATTCATTGCCATCGCCACTCCGCCAAGTCCCGCTTCAATTTTGCGCGCGCGCGATGCAGCCGCACATCCACCACGTTCACGCTCACGCCCAGCATCCGCCCAATTTCCGCCGCCGAAAATTGCTCGAGGTAATACAGCACGACCACTTCGCGTTCCTTCTCCGGCAGCGCAAACACGCAGGCGCGCACGCGGCGATTCACTTCGCCTTCCTGAATCTGCTCGTCCGCAGCCGGCGCCGCATCCCGTGCGCCGAACCATCCCGCGACTTTTCGCCACAGCATCGTGCGGCGTTGTTGCCTTCGGCAGCGGTTGATCGTGATTGCCGCCAGCCACGTCCAAGGCGACGATTCGCCGCGAAAACTTTCCGCGTGGCTCAGCGCGGCGAGAAACACGTCCTGCACCACGTCGTCTACGTCCGCGCGCCAGCCGAGCAGTCGTTGCGCCAGCCGCGCCACGCGCGGCTGGTACAGCGCGACCCACTGCTCAAAACGAGCGCGCCCATCCAGCGCCGCTTGAGCCGGGGAGATCTGCTCGCGATCGGTCAGAACCACCGTCCTCTGCATCCGCGCCATGCCCTCTGTCGAAAAGTTAGTTCCACGAACGTGGGGAATCTTACAGCAATTCAAACGAAACAGTTTGTCCGTGATTCATCGCCGCCATCCTTGATAGAAGCAAGGCCGCGGGATAAATTGACGCCCAAACCGATCTCGCTCATTTTTTACACGACCCATTCATAAGCTGAAGCTTGCCCGATTTTTTGCAGCGCTCAACCGGACAGTACTGAATGCCAATTGACAAAGCACACCTGACAAATGGCCGTTCCGGTCTGTCGGCGCAGGAGATTTTCGCCAGCCGCGCCCAACACGGCGCCAATATTCTCACGCCTCCCAAACGCACGCCCTGGTGGAAGCTTTATCTCGAAAAATTCGACGACCCCGTGATCCGCATCCTGCTGATCGCTGCCGCGATTGCCGGAGCTGTTGGCGCCGTTGAAGGCACCTACATCGAAGGCATCGGCATCCTCTGCGCCGTGTTTCTTTCAACCGCGCTCGCGTTCATCAACGAATACCAGGCCGCGCGCGAATTCGAACTGCTCAACCGCGTCACCGACGACGCGCCCGTGCGCGTGATCCGCGACGGGCAGCCGGCCAGCGTTCCGCGCAAAGACATTGTCGTCGGCGACATCGTCGTCCTCGAAACCGGCCAGGAAATCCCCGCCGACGGCGACCTGCTCGATTCCGTGAATCTCTCCGTCGATGAATCGCGCCTCACCGGCGAATCGGAACCCGTAGAAAAGGTCCAAGATCCAACAGCGGTCCAAAGTCCAAGGTCCAAAGTCCAAGGTCAAATGCCCGCGAATTCGCAGGAAATTGCCGATCCGCGCGACCGTGGACCTTCGACCTTGGACCTTGGACCATCGCCGTTAGACCTTGGACCTTGGACCGTGGACCTTGGACCCTCGGCCTACCCCGCCGACCGCCTCCTCCGCAGCACGCTCGTCAGCGAAGGCTACGGAACCATGCGCGTGACCGAAGTCGGCGACAAAACCGAAGCCGGACAGACCGCGCAAGCGGCAAGCGAAGAACGCGAAGACCTCACGCCGCTCGGCCGCCAACTCGCGCGCCTCGCGCGCGTCATCGGCGTTGTCGGTTTCACCATCGCAGCGGGGCTTTTCGCCGCGCTGGTTGCGCGCGGGCAATACACGCACGAACTTGAACTCTCACGCTCCCAATGGCGCTTCGCGCTGCTGGTCCTCGTTAGCGCTTTGGTCGCGACGATCCGCATCTGGCTGCCGATTGCGTTTGATGCTTTCGAACTCGCAGGCTCAAAACGCCTAGCGCCGAAATGGCTCACGCATTCCGGCTTTCTTGGCTTCGCAGTCGCGCTCGCCGCCGGCACGGGCGTGTACTTTGCCGGCTACGCGCTGCTCAATCATTTTGCCGCGCTGCCCGTCGAGCCCGAGCCGCTGCTCCCGCCGGGCGCGGCGCACGAATTCCTGACCATCTTCATGGTCGCCGTCACCGTCGTCGTCGTCGCCGTCCCCGAAGGCCTTGCGATGAGCGTCACGCTGTGCCTGGCCTACAGCGTGAAACGCATGTCCGCGACCAACAACCTCGTCCGCCGCATGCACGCCTGCGAAACCATCGGCGCCGCCACAGTGATCTGCTCCGACAAAACCGGCACGCTCACCCTCAATCAAATGCGCGTGGTAGAAGCGGACTTTCCTGTGCTCGGTGCGTCCGTAGAACGGAGCTCCCGCTCCGTTCCGCTCTCGTCGCCGTCAAC
>DATGGK010000073.1:0-48855 GCA_035308565.1 Planctomycetota bacterium
ACTATTTCTATAACGCGCCGAGCATTCCATCGGCCACACGCGAAGGCGGCAGCGCCGGGTTCGAAGCGCCGCGCTCGCGGCTTGCAGTCAAAGTCGATGCGCTCGGTGACACAACGTACTACGCGTACGACGCCAACGCCAACCCCGTGGCCAAACTGCTCCCGCGCTGGGTGGAGAACGCGGCCTCGTTTGCCTGGTATTATCGCTACGATGCGGTGGACCGCCAGAGCGCGGTGCTTGATCCGCGCGGCGGAACGATGTACTACCGCTACGATGCCAATGGCAACCAGGATGCCGTGCAGGATCAGAACCTGAACACGACTTACTTTGGCTTCGATGCGGTCAGCCGCCGTGCGGCGCAGTTGGATGCGTTGAACGGCGCGAGCTATTTTGGTTACGATGCCGCGGGCAATCAAATCCGCTCGGAAGACGAGCTTCAGCACACCAGTTATTTTGGCTTCGACCGCGTCAACCGGCGCATCCGCACGCTCGATCCCATCGGTGCTTCGACCTACTTCGGCTACAACGAGGCCGGCGACCTGCTCCGTTCTGTTGCACCGCGCTGGCCGGAAAGTTCGGCCGCGAACTTCACCAGCTATTTCGCGTATGACCCGCTGTCGCGGCAGACGGCCACGCTCGATCCGCTGGGCTTCTCGGCGTACTACGCTTACGACGCCAATGGCAATCTTTTGGCCTCGATCCAGGCAAACTGGCCAGATTGGATCACGGATACGCCGGGCATCAGCACGTATTATTGTTACGACGCGCTCAACCGGACGACCCGCTATATGCCGCCGATCAGCCGGGCGGTAGTGGCGCCCGCGGCGTGGTACTATGCGTACGATGCAGCGGGGAACCGGACAGTGGCGCTGTCACCGCGCTATGCTGAGTTTGCGCAGACGCCGCCGCAGCACACGTCGTATTACGCCTACGATGCGCTCAACCGGCTGAGCATCACGCTCGACCCGTTGACCTATTCCACGTATTTTGGCTACGATGCCAACGGCAACCAGACGCGAGTCGTGGGCAAACGCTGGCTGGAATCGAGCCCGGCGACATTCACGAGCTATTTCGGCTACGACAACCTCGACCGGCGCGTGGCTTCGCGCACGCCGCTCGGCAACTCCAGTTACTTTGGGTACGATCCAGTCGGCAACCAAATCGCCGTCGTTGGTCCGCGCTGGGGTGAGAGTACGCCGCTGGACTTCACGACCTACTACGGCTACGACGCGCTCAACCGACGCATCCGTTCGCGCGACGACATCGGCGAAGGGAGCTACTTCGCCTATGATGCAGTCGGCAACCTGCTGCGCACGCAGGACCACATCGAGGGCAGTTCTTCGGCGGTCAGTTATTACGGCTACGACGCCAACAACCGCATGACTGCCAGCGAAGACGCGCTGCTGCGTGCAGCGTACTTTGCCTACGATCTCGGCGGAAATACCGTCGCGCAACTCCTGCCCGGCGATCTTGTCCGGGCCAGTTACTTCGCCTACGACGCCAACAACCAGCTGCTGGCGCAGCTCTCGCCAGTGTTTTCGGCGACGTATTACACTTACGATGGCGCGGGCAATCGCACCAGCGTCGTCTCGCCGCGCTGGGTGGAGAGCAACGCAGCGGCGTTCACGACCTACCTGAACCGCGACAACGCCAACAATCTCGCCGCCATCACCGATCCGCTCGGCGGGGTGCGGCTCTTCTCCTACAACTATGAAAACCAGTTGTACGCCGTTACCGACGAGCGCTCGAATGTCACATTCTATACGCGCGATGCCGACAACCGGGTGTACGCCGTCACCGACGCGCTGACCAATGCGTGGATCCATTACCTGGACGGCGATGGCAACACGGTGCTGCTGCAATTGCCAGTGGGCAACTCGCCGCTCTTCAGCTACGACGCCGACAACCGTCTGATCCAATCGCAAAACGCCGCGGGCGTGGGCATGTACTACGCCTACGATGCGGGCAACAACCGCACGCGCGCGATGCTGGTAAGCGCCGGGCACACCACGTACTTCGGCTACGACAACCTCGACCGGTTATCAAAAGTGCAGGACCCGGTGGGCAGCAACAGCTATTTCGCCTACGATGTCGGCGGGAACTTGAACCGCTCGATGGACCCGAATCTGCACACGACCTACTTCGGCTACGACCTGCTCGACCGCATCTTGCGTGTCGAAGACCCGCTGCTCAACACGAGCTATTTTGGCTACGACCTGGCCGGCAACCGCTGCCGCGAAGAAGACGCCAACCAGCACACCGTCTACTACGCCTACGACGCCGGCAACCGCGTCACCGGCATCATGGACGCGCTCCAGGTGAGCAGCTACTACGCCTACGATGCAGCCTCGAACTTGAAAGTCCAGCGCGACAACATCGGCAACTCGATTTACTTTGCGTATGACGCGCTGGATAGAAAAACGGCGCAGCTCTTCGACATGACTTCCGAAGCGCAGTACTTCGCCTACGATCCGACGAGCAACCTCACAACCACACTGGACAACTGGGGCGCGAGTTACTACGCCTACGATCCCATCAACCGCGTCAGCCAGCGCGTCGATCCGGCGGCGCACGCGCTCTACTACGCCTACGATGGCGTCTCGGACCTCTTGGCGCTGCAATATCCGGGCACGAGCGGAAGCTGCTATTACGCCTACGACAGCGGCAACAGAATGGCCCGCGCCAACCTCGTGACCGATGCGCCCAGTAACGGCACCTGCTATTACGCTTACGACGGCTTTCGCAACATGGCGCGCAAACGCTACTTCAACAACGTCACCTGTTATTACAGCTACGACGCCGCGCAGCGCGTGGCGGGCATGGATTACCGCACGGGCGCCAACGCGCAGGTGGGCCTCTTCACGTTCGCGCGGGACGCGGCGGGAAATATCACGACGCTCGGCCGCGAAGGCACGCTCGCGGTGTATTACGCATATGACAGCGCCAACCGGCTCCTGAGCGAAGTCTGGCGCACTAGCGGAAGCACCCAGGTCTACGGCTTCAGCTACGATTACGATGCAGTGGGCAATCGCATGAAGATGCGGCGGGAATCGACAGCGGGCACCGAAGTCCAGAGCGCGTACTACGCCTACGACAAGGACAACTCGCTCACGCGCCGAATCACGCTGCAGACCCCCGGCGGCGAGTTGAGCCAGGTCACAACCTACTATTACTACGACGCCAATGGCTCGGAAATCTGCGAAGTCGATACTGTCTCCGGCGACCCGGCGTTGTACCCCACGTACTTCACCTACGGGCCGCAGAACATGGTCACCAGCATCACGCCGCCGCCGCCGTACGTGGGCGACGAGAACTGGAGTTGCGCGTACGATGCACAGTTGAATCGCTACCAGATGAGTTTCGAGAACGGGGGAACCGTACAGCTCAATGTGATGGAGGGTCTAAAGGCACTGGAGTTTTACGACGCCTCAGACCCGGCCGATCCGACCGCGCGATTTGCGCACGGCGCTTCGCCGGTGCCGGACATCGGCACGCTCGTGGAAATCCAGAACGATCTCAACGGAACGCCGGTGAGCTACGCGCCGATCATGGACCACCGCGGCAGCGTGTTCGCGCTGGTGGATGCTTCGGGCAACGTGGTTGCCAACCGGGAGTACAGCGCGTATGGGGAGTTGCTCTACTCAACCGGCAATTGGGGCACAACGGCGAATCCAGTGACGGCGGGGTATCAGACCAATTGGCAAGATATCACGGTCGGGGGCAAACGGTACGGGATCAATGCGGCGGGGCGGGTTTATGACTATGAGACAGGGAGGTTTTTGGGGAGAGATCCGGTGCCCAATGCAATTACAATTTCAGAGACAGGGAAAATTCCCGCGTTGTATAGTAAAACGGTAATAGGACGATCTATTGTCTTCGGCCGTCATGCAAAACGGTATAATCTAAATAGATTTGCGAGGTGGTTTTTAAATGAATATCGTACTTGGTCTAATAGTCCATTAAATCAAGTTGATCCGATAGGAACATTCGACCAAGAGACGCAGCATGCTTTTGGACTTGATGTCGCGATTGAAAGAGGAACGTTGAAGCCCCAAAAAGAAATGCATGGTTCAACATTTCGTGGCTCAACCAGCTGCTACTGTGATCCAACCCAATTATATTTTACATTTTCAAAATGTTATGAAGGGTCTTATAACTATATTCCGCTCGGCCAAAATCTCACGTTGTATGGACTTTATGTAGAATTGCAAATAGCAATGAAGACATTTGGCGGGACACCAGCTTGTACGGATTTTGGTATCATTCAAATTGTCACTCACACGGCTGAGGATGACGCAACCGGCATGGATGTACCAAGTGATCCTTTTCCCAATGGACCGCAGACCCCACCTGCCGATCCCTTTGATATGGTAGCAAATGCAGCATATGAACAAGTAGAAGCCCGCCGGCAAGCAGCGGGGTGGTCCGATCCGAGTGCACCTTCGCGTGGCTGGCGAGTCGATTCGGAGTCCAAGTCTGCTTTCTTCGAGAATTCTACTTCGGGAACTCCTACTGTACCCGCCACCCTCAGTGATGCGCCAGGTGCGCCGTTCCCGAAACAAGACTCGGGGACTTTTTTCTATACTTGTGTAATTTGTACAAAGGGGAACGCCAAAAACACCGTTCTTGGATGTATAAAGTGGGGCTACCACTATAGAGGCCCGGGCGTTCCCGAAGTTGAGCCGATAGAACCTTCGGTAACTAATCAGATTCCACAAGAATTCATTGACGCACTCAGTCGATTCGAAAGTATTCCAGGTAATTCAAAAACGGGCCTCAATCTAAAAAGTGGTAATACTGGCAACTAGTTGGGAGAATAAAATGTTCAAGAAAATATTGATTTTTTCATTTTTTTTAATATTTGATAGCATCGCTGCTGACAAGCGAGAACAGGATTTGACCAAAAAACTCGAATCATTGTGCGCTCAAGATATTAATTTTGTTGATCTTGAAAAGATAATCGGAGAAAGGCCGAAAATAAATACGGTTAATGCGGAAGAGAAGGCGGCTTTTAAAGTTATGCGCTATAAAATTGAAAGTGGTATTGATTTAAAGGAACAACAAGAAGTTGCTTTTTGGTTTACGGCTGAGCCTAAGCAAGGATTCGTTGCAATCGTTGGAATTGCCAAAATGATAAACGGTAAGCAAATAGTCTTCAGGGGAGCTATATTAGGTCCGTAGTAAAGTAAGGGCAGATGTACCGGCCCAAGCGGAGATGTTCGTCCTGTACCGAGATGATCGTCAGTCAGATATGCCCTGAAGACCGTATTTTTCGAGTTTTTTTATCGCCAATGACGGCCGTCAGGGCAGAGTATCTCCTGGTAGAACAATGAAGGATTCGGGCCGTAAAGTTGTCAAAGAGTCGGAAAGTGCGGTCATGCAAATTTCTTGACGGGCCGCATGTGTTGGATGTTGAAAATGGCCAGATTGGGGTCGTTACAACATGGCACGCAAACGCTTCTTCAACAACGTCACCTGCTACTACACCTACGATGCCGCGCAGCGCGTCAGCAGCGCAAAGGCGACAACACCCAGGTCAGCCTCTTCACTTTTGCGCGCGTGCAGATGCGCGAAAAGAATCCGGAATCGCAGAGGCGCTTTTAGAACTGGGCACGGGCACGAAATTATCGGTATGCAGAATGGCTTGTTGCGGAACAGACGGCGCATTGATTTGTGGCCGCGCGACGGTTCGAACATGCAGGCCGGCCTCTTCCGGTTCGCACTCGACCCGGGGGGAAATATCACCTCGCTTTCGCGGGACAACGGCATTACGATTGCCTACACGTATGACGCGGCGGACTGGCTCCTCGGCGAAGTCTGGGATGCGCCGAGCCAGATTTATGCGTTCAGCTACGATTACGACCCCGCGGGCAACCGTTTGAAGATGCGCCGGGAAACGACCTCCACCACCGAGTACCTCTCGGCGTACTATGCGTACGACAAGGACAACTCGCTCACGCGCCGGCTCAAACAGATACCGGGGGCGGATCGAACGTCTCCACGTATTATGTATTATTGTTCCGCTTCAGTCGAAATTGGACACTGACCACGTCTCCACAAGACCTTTCACGTGGGTCTCGACACTCGTCCTGATGTGCTGCGCCCGCCTCATTTTTGCCCGGTGCACCCGCGCGTTTTCCAATTGCTCGTCACGCCTTTTCCAGATCGCTAGGTCCCGTCCTTCCAACTTGTCCTTCGGCGCCACATACCCAATCGCGCTGTGCAGCCGCTCCTCGTTGTAGTGCCGCACGCACTTGTCTGTCAATCCCCAACCTTGCTCCACCGTCTGCGCCAGCCCCGGCCGCCAGCCTTCCACCTTGAAACTTCGGTTCCACCGCTCCAGCTTCCCGTTGCTCTGCGGATAATACGGACTGGTCCTCACGTGCGTCATCCCAGCCAGCCGGATGAATTCCTTGAAATCCTTCGCCGCGAATTGCGGCCCGTTGTCCGACACGATCCGCGGCCTGGCTTGCGGATACTTCTCCCTCGCCTTCTGCAACACCAGTTCCACGTCCTTCTCCGTCATCGACGCCATCAGTTCCCAGTGAACGATGTACCGGCTGTACCCGTCCACCACGCTGCACAGATAATAAAACGTCCGGATACCTCATCATGTGCGCCATCATAAAAATAGGTATTGATTTCTTCGCCGCCGGTCAGGGTTTTTGCACCCAGCAATCGTCCCCAATGAATATAAGCTTCTCTCGTAAGTCTCGCAAAAGGCAGGACATGTTGCGCAATAACTGCGGCTTGACCGACCCAAACTCAGAGAAATTATCGATTGCAAAGGCGCAATCGATGAAGCATTCGTTTCCGTAAAGTGCCGAAATCAAAGTCGACCCTTTCCATGTGCCAATTTCAAGATAGCGACAATTTCGCCGCTTGCACAACTGGTTCAAAAAAAAACGCGTGTTTTGCCACTGCTCATTCCATCGAGTGCGAAAATCGCTCTGGCAAAAGTGCATTTCCGCATTCGGCAGCGGAGATCGCACTGTCAACGTGCTTAGTAATCCAGTCTGGACCAATCATTTCGACGCCCTTATGACGCCATTCGTTCCCGCGCGCCGCACTTGTGAAAATCTTTCAGCGCCGTATTATGGCGATTTCGGCAAACAATCAGTCGATGTGAATCACTGTGCCGTTTGACAGCCCTGTCGCAAGGTCGCTCAGATTTGCGCAATTTTTCAGCAGGTACGAGCACCTGGAGAACATGACCATCATCGTTACCGCGTCGCGTGCCTTTTCAAAACCGGATTTAGGATTTGTTATATCGGCCATCAAGCCCGGGTCAGTTGTTGTATAGAATTCAGAAATGATCTTTGTCTTGGGATACCGCCACTTAAGGGCTTGGAAGACGGTTGCTTCTTCGGGTTGCGCCCAAATCTGTAACGATGGTTGATCCAGCAGCAGACGATCGATAACAGAAAAGTAACGCTCGATTGGAGAAATTATCGCCTCGCGGTGCTTATCCGTCCCTCGATGAGCAATGGCAATCGTTGTCTCCGGGTTGATCTCGTATTTTCGAAACAGGCTTGCCGCATGTTGTTTCCATTCTTCCTTGACGAGCAGATGTTTGGAAACGATTCGCCTCAATTCAGCGAAAGTCCTTTCGGTCGTCGCGTTCCATGGCAGATCCCAGCCTGGTTGACAATGCGCCTGCCATGAGGTCTCCTCCCAGATCCAAATTTGATGTTCAGAAGTGGTAATTTCGTTCAAAGAGACTTGTGGTTGCAGAAAGAACCAATCCCACATATTGCTCATCTGTGAGGCTGAATCACGGTAAAGGTCTGGACCGGAATGCAAATCGACGTAGCCTTTGAAGCCGTTTAAATCGCACGCGTTAAGCATTGATACGGCGGTCGAGAGGTAGGAAGCAAAGGACGCAGGGCTACGCCGGCGACACAAACGCACATAGCGCATATTAAGCCTCCAGCTGCGGCGACGCAGCGGTTCTAACGGCGATCGCATCAAAATTACGCGCTAGTGAGCCTGTTAGCAAGCGAAAACCTGTGCAATTGGCTCGACGCCGGTGCTCACGATCCACTGCAAGTCGAACTTTGAATCCGGCAACACAACAGGAGGGCAGATCCATTATGCGCGGTTTTCGGCTTGAAACGGAATCGCCGAACTGGCAATATAGTTGAAGCCATCATTGCAAAATGAACCCTCCCTGGAGCGGTTTTGTGAAGATGCTTTTCATTTCGGCTGCTAGAGGGCCGGATTACCAATGCGATGCGCTCTTTCATGGGCTACGCAGTCTTTTGGACAAAGACGTCGTGGACTGTGAGCGCATGTGGTGCATGTACCGAAAAGACGTGTCTCCTTCCATAAAGCAGCGACTCTATGGTCGCGGATTCACATTATACGGGCTACTGGATGAGAATCCAGCCATTGACCGCGACGACGTTAGAGACAAACTTAAATACCGGTACTTCGATTATGTCGTCTACGGATCCATAAGGCGTTCGCAGGCTTTTCTTGAGGACGTACTTCAGTTCTATCCTGCGAATAGGATTGTTTTCGTGGATGGCGAAGATGAGCAGAGGGTCATCGGTGATCTTGTGGGAAAAGGCTGGTACTTCAAGCGCGAATTAGTCTTGCAGGATCAAAGATTAACGCCAATCCAATTTGCAATACCGGCTGAGAAAATCCGAAAAGAAGTAAGCGCCAAGAGTCAATTACTGGCGACAGTGATTCCAGGCGACTTGAGCACCTATATATTCGACGACGAACAGAAATACTACGATGATTATGGGAAGAGCTATTTCGGCATGACAAAAAAGAAATGCGGTTGGGATTGCCTGCGGCACTATGAGATTATGGCGAACGCTTGCATACCTTGGTTCACTGACCTTAGCGAATGTCCTTCACAGACCATGACTACACTCCCGAAGAGAGAACTGCTCGAGTGGGCTGCTCGGAAAGTAGAGGGGCAGACAGACGGTGCGATTGAGGCTTGTGAGTGGTTTCGCAAATATGCAGAGGATAAACTGAGCACATTGACTCTTGCAAAGTATGTAATCGATACCGTTCGAGAATCGTCCATGTCAACGGTGCTTATGTCAGCTAGTGGTCGGGGGCAATCCAGTCCTACAGCAGCGGAAGGTTTGAGTTTAATCGAAACACGATTCGCAAAACTCAAGTCGACTCCCGGCGATATTAATGAGCATTTGGACACTTTGAGGCGCATTTCCAGCCAGTGTAAGCACGTAACCGAGTTTGGTACACGCATGGGCGTAAGTACATGGGCGCTTCTAGCTGGACGGCCCGGCCGACTGATTTCAATTGACATTCGGTCTTGCCCGGTCGAAGAGATAGCGGGTGTGGCTAAAGGCGTAGATACTAGCTTTGAGTTTATTATCGCGGATACGGCCTCAGAGACTTTGCAAACTGAAGAAACTGATTTTCTATTTATCGACACAATGCACACATATCGGCAATTGAGTGCGGAACTGCGCCTGCACGGCCATAAAGTTCGGCATTTCCTTGCTTTTCATGGCACGGTTACGTTTGGAAAGAAGGGGGAAATGACAAAAGATGAGCCCGGTTTGATTCCTGCAATTCCAATTTCCGCGGCGGTGTGGCGAGCCTGGGAATCAAGTACGTGGTTGAAATCAGCCGTCGCATTCATGGCTGGACAAAACGGCCTCATTTTGAAATCCCGCAAGCCACGCGCCGGGGCGGCCGGCCGCGCACGAAGCCCCAGCTCGCGCCGGGGTCACGCCCGCACCGGCGTGTCGAGGCACTTTGGGAGCGCGGAGGTCCATCCTGGCTGGGCTATCATGTTAAAGACAGCGAGAAAGGCCCGGTCGTTTGGGAGGCGCGCGCAACGCGCTTCTGGCCTTTGTGCAAAGGAGGGTGTCTGGAAGAATGCTGGCTGTTGGTGGCCCGCAATGTCATGAGCGGCGAACTGAAATATTTTTTATCGAACGCGTCCGCCGATACGCCGCTCGAAACGTTGCTGCATGTGGCATTCACGCGGGCGGAGATTGAACAGCTTTTTGAAGCAGCAAAGGGAGAAATTGGACTGGATCATTTTGAAGTACGCCAGTACGTGTCGCTGCTGCGCCACCTGATCGTGAGCCTGGCAAGCTTGTTGTTTCTGATGGAGCAAACCACGCGCTTGAGAAAAAAACTGTTGGTGGAGCATCTGCCAGGTCAAGGCAGCCGCCGAGGCGCAGCTTGACGAAGAACAAAGCCGGAGTGAGCGCAAGCGCGCGAAGCAGCGCGTCGTAGAGAAAATCAACTACCGTCAGGAGCAGCGCCAAAAAGCGGCCCGCTCTCACCGGCGCCGCACACTCCGGAAGTTGCATGCAAAAGGAATCTGTCTGTGGACGCTGCGTAAGTGTTTTGGGTGTCAACTAGCGTTGTAGTGCTAAGCAATAGTAGAGTAGGTGGCCTCCTGGCACTTAAATATACAATGAACCTTTGAACAATTTAAGGTACGATTGATAGCAATGATCTTTATAAATGGTAAGTATTTCCGATACTGTGACTACTTTCAATCGTGATTGTTGGCTAAAAAGAAGCCAGAAATGTGTTAATATATATGGATATGTACCATACTTTCGTATGAGACATATCTTATTATATATGTCTGAGCGAAGACTTACATATCAATAAGCATGATGGTCCGAGGCCAGAACAAAGGCGCTAATGCCTCAAAATGTAGCATTTTTCCAAATTGGTCTTTTGGACACTCACGCTGTGGACCTTGACGATTCCGGGCTTTAGTGCTGTGCAGCGCGTCGCCAGCGGCCAATTGATCATCGCCGGGAATCTGCGATATTTCCAAACTGAGATATCAGCCGATGCCTCGTAGGTACCGTCTTTTTCACCTCGCTTAGCCGTTAAATCTATCGAACTTCAAAGCCTATTCATCAGAGAGCGGTTTTGATCGACTGCATATTCGCCTACCAAATCACCCACTTTTTCGGCAATCGACGACATACTGAGTCTTTTTCTTTGGGGCGAACCCCCTCTTTTACCGGCCAAGGCACCCAAAAACAATCTGCTTAGCCTATCGTTTCATGGATTCGCCGATCATTCTTACGAGATAATTCCGCGCAACGCCCATAGATTTCGCAAAAACCAGACCCTTTTTCCTAATCTTTATCTGCCCAACCCGCAAATCATAGCCAAGGGCCGTGCCTTTGGACTCATTCAAACCCCTTTTTTAGGAGGTCGTTATGATCAAACTCGCAGCGAACATCAGTAAAAAGGTGCCTCTCCCTGGCATCGATTACTCCAGCCAGAGCTACGGCGCTTCGATGGAAGTCGAGGTCTCCGACAGCGATAAGCCGGAGATCATCAAGGAACGCATCAGCGAACTGTACAGCCTGCTCAGCCAGACCATTGACGAGCAGATCGCAGCCGGTTGCAGCGCCAGCGGCGTGGCCAATGGCAATGGTGGTCGGCCACAGCCCGCCCTAGCTGCACCAAGCCGCCAGAACGGTACGCCCGTCAACCGCATCGCAGGCCAAGTGACTCAAAAGCCGGCCGCCGGGACTTACCGCAGCAACGGTAATGGCAATGGCAACGGCAATGGCGGCACCAAATCATTGACCGCTACACCGGCACTGACAACGAACAACGCAGCACGGGGATTCTTCCGCAGTTGTTGAATCCCGTGGAAGAGGCCGACGTGGAGAGACTGCTCACCGACCCAAATCATTGGATGCAGCAAAAATTCGACGGCAAGCGCGTGCTGGTGCAATGTCAGGACGGCAAGATCTTGTAGATGTTTCATGATCACAATGGTATCCAAAAGTGCCTTCAGGCAGAGGGATTACTCCATTTAACTGTACTGCCTGCAAAACATACCGATTGGCACGCTTGAGATTGCGTTTTGCAATCACATTATTTGCTCTAACAACCACGGAGTAGACGCCAATGCCGTGTTGCGGTTTAACCTGCTGCATCAGACGGTCGAGATCATCAAAAACAGCATCCGTCAACTTTTGGCGTCGATCCAAAAGCGCAATTTGAGCCGCGCGTAATGCTAATCGCAGATCGAGGTCAATTTCCCTCGGCAGCTCTGGCATCTCATCAAACATCCTGCCCATGCGGTCGAATTTCAACTGTTTGATCTCGCAATCAAAGACGCTCATGAGGAGCACAGCGCCTCGATTGAATTCCATTGCGTTCCAAAAATAAAGTACAGCATGCTCAGCGTCCAAAATGTCAATCTTCTTTTTCGACACAATTCTAACTGCAAAAGTATGGTTACATTTTTTTTCTGTCTCCGGCAACAGCAGCTTCGCTTTAATCGCGCAAATTAACGGCGATAGCGAAAACCGCTCTCCGCGTTCGCGTTGAACCCACAGACCCAATAACTGAATTATTCGCTCCGCTGGCCGCTCTATGGCCGGATCAACGGCGGCGACAGCATTGACATCATCCACTGAGAATGTTCTGATCGCGAGTTTAAGTCGGTATAATAATTCTCGCGATTTATCGTCGCTTACGGTCTCCAAAAGAGACCGAATCTCGATAAGCCGTGGGGTTGGTCACCGATCATGGCACCGGCCTACGATGAAGACGGTCAGCGCTGCGGTATTACGAGCACCGCGTTGATGTCGTCATTGAGGCGCTGGGGTCGGCTATTTCTGGTTGTCAGGAGCTTGTGTTGTTCCTTCAGGAGCAACAAGGCACTCAATGGGAGAATCAATTCGGGAGAACGGTCAAGGCGTCAAAGGAACTTCGGACGGCTTGCGCGTGGCTCAAAGGGGTGGAGCGATATGATTGGCCTGGAGGAATTAAGGGCGGCAGGGCTGTGAAGGGTTAGTCTGGTTTATTATCCAGAACGGGTTAATTGGTTCAGAGCTGCTAAGTCTCAAAGTGACTTTGTTACTTGGGAGGCTCTGCACATGGCAGGGCCTCCTTTAGCCGTTCATTTAGCTATCCGCATTGCCATTTGTTGCGCTTTATCTCCTTCGTCAGTAGATTGTGCATCAGAATTTACGGCGCGTGCGGATCGTCTGATCGAAGGTCGATTCCACCCATAATTTGATAATGTCCTTTTCCCTTCCGATTCACATGCTCACCATTAGTCGTGAGCGTCTTTAATCCTTCTATCTCTGAGAGTCCTTCACGCGTATTGATTTCAATCATATTCGCGTGAATGTGCACGACGTATTCCTTGCCGTCAGTGCCGGTTGCCACAAATGACCCTTTGTGCTTTGTCATGCTTTTTCTCCTGTTCTTTATTTCGGCCATAAGCAGGCTTCAATGCAATGGTTTCGACAAGTGTTATATTCTATCCCTTAGAGCATCTCGGTTCAAAAAAGGTCGCGCCGAGCTGATGCCCTTGGCTATCCCAATTTTTTTTTGTTTCACTCAGGTAGAAAGAAGCGGGCCTTGGCAGATGAACCAAGGCCCGCTCACGTAGCTTTCCGCTCAGCCTGAATCGTTAAGCACTCCGGTGGAGGCGCACCTTTTGGAAGCTTCTATAGGCCCCCCCATTCACTTTTTTCGTGGACTCGTGGACTGGCCCTGTGAGGGCAATAGCAGTTAAGTCAACCCCCATGGCGGGGCGGGCCGTACTGGTTTTTGAAGCCTTCCCCCCTGAGACGGCCTTAGAGCCCTGGACGGAACTCAGTCCACCAGTCCACGGATTTGTAGCCATCAGGGGTACTTCTTTCGACGCCGCAGGCTGAGGACCTTGAATCGCAAGGTACTTCTTCTTCTCCAGATAAAACAGCGACCGATTCAATCCCGTCATCTTACGCCATGCTTGTACCTGCTCGCGCCCTGCGGCGTGCGAGTTCAAAATACTCGCGATGACCGGCAGATATGGGTTCTCATCTTTATCGGCCCACTGCGTCAGGAGCCACTTGCGCCAGTCGGCGTTGGAGCGTTTTTCGTCCAAAGCCTTCGTGTACCAGCGGCAATGAGGGTGCGTGACTCGGAACAGATTATTTCCGATGAAATCGTAAACGTCCTTTTCAGCGAACCAAGTCCCAACATATTTGTGCACTTCTTGGACGGTCGGCTCGAAAACGACCAACTTCGCGCGGTCTAACACCGCCTTATTATTCAGGTCGGTAATACGAGGCAGCTCATTCACGATGATGCAAAGCCGGCTTTTCGTTTCGAATTGCTTCGGGATACCCGCCTTTTCGAGCGCCGAATTCTGCTTCGCCCAGTCCAATTTCTTCTTTTCACGATCGTTCATAAACACCTTCAGCAGATTTACGACCTTATCGTCGGTCAAAATATTGTCAGCATCGTCAATGATGAGCGGCTCATCTTTGTGACGAAAAGCTAATTCATAAAGACCTACTGGAGAGACTTCGCCCCTGAAGTAAGCGCACCCTGCTGCCTTTTCAAAGTACGTGGACTTGCCAATCCCTGGAGCGCCAATGATGATTAAAAAATGAGTGAAGTGCCCATTATGGCCTATCGTAAACACGTCACAAATCCGCCACAATTCCGCATAGGTGCAGACGTAGTCAACGGTGATTCCATGCTTTCTCAGAACCTCGATGTTGTACATGCTGTCATTCCCCCTAATCGCCTGTTCATAATTCACTTCTATATGTGCCTGCAACCGGCTCGCCGCTTCCAGCGAAATGTCTCCTTAACATTTTCTCTCATGAACTACACTTCCCAATGCTAAATCGGAAACTCACGCACGCGAACGTGTTCTGGCCATTCAGTCATTTCGCCGCCCTTGTGAGATTTCAACTTCATTAAAGTACCTTTGTAAAACGGGTTTGTACCGAGCTGTTTAACAAACGGAGTAATACCAAGTTCTCGACATTCATTAAGTCCCTCTTCAATCCATTCGACGTGGCAAGGGCGCGCCTTCTCCTTAGATTCGGATTCCCCCCCAAAGATGACCCAACGAAGTGGATATTCTGCGCCTGCACACGCCTCCTTCAAGCTATATGGATTCAGCATCGGCTCGTTTGAAATCCAGTGCAACCGTGCTGGCACCTGCAAGAGCCGCTGAATCCGCCAACAGGTTTCGCGCATCCCGACCGAAGTTCCCAGCCATACGTTTTTATATCCTCCATTCCAGTCCGCTGGCAATCGATCGAGAATCATGTTCGGCCGTTTTGTCAGCACAAGCCAGTCAACGTGAGGTGTTTCTCGAATTACCTGCCACGCGTCATCGCGCCAACCGGCGTCATCCACCTCTCGATCAAAAAAGTCCATCAGCGATCCGAGGAAGACAGTGTGCCTGAATCCACCCTCGGCAGCATGTCTATTCCAGTTGTAAGGCGCCTTCCAGATCGAATCCCCTGTCTTAGACCTCGGCGCCCCCGGACCCCAATTCATTCCACCGCGCCGCTGTTTATTTTCCTTGTCCGCGTAACAGAAATCGCATTCAGGACCAACCTTCGTGCAGCCAATCCAAGGATTGAAGGTATTGCCGACCCATTGAATTTTTGTATCTTCCACTTTCCTGCTCCTTTCAAACATTGTGTGTGTGCCACTAATCGTCATACGACGGCCAGATTCACGATGCCGATATTGCCCCAGCATTTGTTCAGGTATTCCAAAATCAGCGGGCCATAAGAGTGCTGAGGATTGGGCTCGGTACAGAGGATCGCCGTTGGCACCTGGAAGAACTCGCGCGAGTACAGCTCTTCAATTTTGTGCTGCTCAAGTTGGGCAAAATACTTTACCTTAAATTCTTCAGCGTTGGATTTTTGTAGTGTGAAAAGTTGCTTCAAAGGGACGAGTTTATCGTCCGGCATGCATTCAGCGCCACACAGCTCGCGCAGAAAATACGTGAGGTCGTCTTTTTTCGTGAAGCCTATGACCTGCGTCGAATTTTGAATGCGCACGTCAACGACGCGGCGTATCTCCGCGTCACGGAGCAATTCAAAAAACTGTTCGGCTGTCTTTCCGGCGGAGCCAATCGTGAAAATTGTCAAACGGGCGCGAGGCGTTTCGCTAACTTTATCCGTAGAGTCTTGTGTTCCGGGCGCCTTCACCCTCGGTCCTGTTTTCACAAACGCCCGTTCGATCTTTTCTCTTTGCTTTTTGCCGATATTCCTAACGTCCATTTTAATCTGTTTGCCGCCGCGATTGAATGTTCGTATCTGCGAACCGTTCGGAGTTGTCCTTTGCAATTGCGCGCGCAACTTGGCGACGAACCGATCGCTGCACCCGGCCAAATCCGCGATGCGTCGATCACTCCAAGTCTTTGCATCAGTGTCAGACAGCAGGAATTGCACCGCCTTACCTTTATCCTTGTTTGTTAGCCGCAACCCCGTTTTGGCGTTGGCCTTGAGGGAGGCGATCATTGTTTCGCATCGATCACCAGTGGTTACAATCGCGGGAAAGTGAGTCATGCCCGCCCCCTTTGCGGCTTCCAGCCGGTGCTGCCCATCACCAACAAACAAGGTCTGCTTATTTTTCACCAGCAACACGGGAGGAAAAACGACTCCCTCCGCCATGAGTTGTTTGTATTCGTTAATGATTATTTCGTTCAGATCCTGACGGCAGTTCGCGGACCGGTCCTGACAAATCTCGTCAAGCGCGACCAATTTAACGGTGGGTCCAAACGAGCTCTCGTTGTCGGACGCTTCGTGGGTGCTATTGACCTCTTCCTTTCCGCCATTGACGTACTCGGCCTCAGGATCACCGTAAATGAGTTGCCGCTCCTTCGGGTCCGGGGATTTTGATAATGTCCCAGTTATGCGCTCGTCCGCGTCATTTGAGATTCGGCGGGGTTGGCTGGGAGGTGTCCGGCGTATCAAACAGGTGCGCGAGCGTGCTTGTTTGCGGCGCTGAATTTTTACGACCTTGCCGGGCGCCGTTGGCCGCGCGACTTTTATTTTACCCTTGACTGGGCGCCGCAAGTGGGGAGATGCGCGCCGGCCCAATGCTGCTACGGCCTTGGGTGTAGCGGTGGGTAAACACTGCGACAAGATAGGTTCGAGCATGACGCCTCCGACGCTGTTATTGTTTCTTGGCGGCTTCAATGAGCGCCAGAATCGCGGCCTTGATGTGCACTGGTAACCTTGGCCAGATTGTGACCAGCGCGGCCAAATCGCGGGGAATTTCGACGGGCAGCGGCGCGGTTTCATTCGTAGCGCGGCCGGTTTCTTGTGGCGTTTGTGTGGCGGATATGTGGCGGGAAATCTTGCGGTTTAGGTCTGAATTATGCGCTTCGTTGCGTTGTAACGACGCAACGCCAGCAGCACCGTTATCGTTCGAAGTGCTTGGCGTTTCAACGGTTTGCGCTTGGTTGCGCGGCGTTTCTTGAATGCGTCCTGGAGGACTCGAACCTCCGACCCGGTGATTAAGAGTCACCTGCTCTACCAACTGAGCTAAGGACGCTCCTTGAAAAAGGAGGTGCTAACGTACTCAAAAAGACTGCGTTGTCAAGCTGCCTGATCGGATTTTCGAAGAGTTCAAAGCGCAGTGGCGCAAGCGAAAGTGAGTGCTAAAACACTGGGCATGCGCGATCCCATTTCCAGCGATGGAGCGCCGGCTCCCAGCCGGCTGGAAGCCGGCGCTCCGCTCGGTGACGGCGAGACCACGGCGTGGCTGCTTGATTTGCTCAAGCGCTACTTTGGCTACGATTCGTTTCGCCCGCTGCAGGAAGAAATTATTCGCGACACGCTCAATGGGCGCGATGTGTTTGCGCTGCTGCCGACGGGCGGCGGGAAATCGCTGTGCTATCAACTTCCCGCCGTCGCGCGCAATGGACTGACCCTTGTCGTATCGCCGCTGATTGCGCTGATGAAGGATCAGGTGGACGCGCTGCAGGAAGCGGGGATCGCGGCGACGTTTTTGAATTCGTCGCTGGATGAGAAAGGCGCGCGCGCGCGTTTTCGCGGGCTGCATCAAAACGAGTATCGCCTCCTTTATGTGTCGCCGGAGCGGCTGGCGCTGCCGGGATTTATTGAGACGCTCAAGGGCTGGCCGGTCGAGCAATTCGCGATTGACGAGGCCCACTGCATCAGCGAATGGGGACACGATTTTCGGCCGGAGTACAGGCAGCTTGAAAATGTGCGCGCGCAATTTCCGGGCGTGCCGTTCATGGCGCTCACGGCCACGGCGACGGATCGCGTGCGCGCGGATATCGTCAAACATCTCAAGCTGAAAGATCCGGGTGTGTACGTTGCGAGTTTCAATCGCCCGAATTTGACGTACCGCGTGTGGCCGAAGAACGGGCCGTATGAACAGTTGCTCACGTTCATCAAAAAGCGCCCGAACGATTGCGGGATTGTGTATTGCCTCAGCCGGCGCGGCGCGGAGGACAACGCGGAACGGCTGCGCGAGGACGGAATCAAAGCGGTGGCGTATCACGCGGGCCTGGACGGCGCGGAGCGTGTGCGCAATCAGGAGTTGTTTTTGCGCGACGAGGCGCGCGTGGTCTGCGCGACGATTGCGTTCGGCATGGGCATCAACAAGCCGAACGTGCGCTTCGTCGTTCATTACGATCTGCCAAAACACATCGAAGGCTACTATCAGGAGACGGGGCGCGCCGGGCGCGACGGGCTGCCGAGCGAATGCGTGCTGCTGTACAGTGCGGGCGACGTGATGAAGCTGACGCGCTTCATCGATGACGTCACCGATCCGCAGGAACAGGAGATCGCGCGCAAGCAGCTCAATCAGATGGTTCATTACGCCGAGTGTTCATCGTGCCGGCGCGCGGAACTGCTGAAATATTTTTCAGAGATTTATCCTGAAGCGGATTGTGCGTCGTGCGACAACTGTCTGGCGCCGCGGCCGTCGTACGATGGGACGGTGGATGCGCAGAAATTTTTGTCGTGCATTTACCGGATCAATCAGTGCGGGGTTCCGATGGGCATGAAACACACAGTGGACGTGCTGCTTGGGGCGAACACCGAAGGTATTCGTTCGCGCGGTCACGACAAGATCTCCACCTACGGAGTTGGCAAAGAGCACGACGCACAGGAGTGGCAGAGAATAGGACGTGAATTGATGCGGCTTGGGTTGTGCAAGCAGGCATCGGGCAAGTACACAACACTCGATTTGACGTCGGAAGGCCGTGCGGTGCTGACGCAGCGAAAAACAGTGACGCTGACCAAGCCGCCGCCGGAGAAGGAAGTGAAGGAGGCGCGGCACGCGGGGGAGATTTTGTGCGACGAGGCGCTGTTTGAGCGGCTGCGCGTGCTGCGCAAAAGGCTCGCGGATGCGCGGAATATTCCCGCATACGTGGTGTTCAACGATTCGACGCTGCGGTTGATGGCACAGCGGTACCCAGTGACGGCACATGAATTTTCTCGCGTGAGCGGCGTGGGCGAGAAGAAATTGGCGGATTTCGGCGAGGCGTTCATCAACGAGATTTTGGATTATCTGACGACGCATCCGAAGCAGGTTTTCGCTCAAAGCAAGGACCTCGCGTTGCCGCTGGAAGAACGCGCAGATCTAACCTCTAGCGAGCCGACATTGCCGGGACTCAACGAGAGCACATCGGAGTCGGTGCGGCGATTCAACCGCGGGCAAAGCGTTGAGCAAATTGCGCGCGCGCGCGGCGTGACGCAGAGCACGATTTACAGCCACTTGGTTGACGCGACCAAAGCGGGGATGTCGTTTCCGATGGAGCGAGTCGCGCCGCCCGCGGAATTGGAGCGTATCCGCGCGGCGTTGGCGCAGCACGGCCAGGCCGGGTTAAAGCCAGCCTTCGAGGCGCTCGGCGGAACGGTGAACTACGATGTGCTGCGGATGGTTCGGGCGCTCTCGCCCGGCGGCGCGGACGCCGCGCGCGTAGCCAGCGAGAATCTAGCGCTGCGGAAAGAGGAATTGCGCACGGTTTTTCCGAATGCATATGCGCCGTGGACGGAGGATGAAGACAAGCGGCTGTTGGTACTTTTCGCGCAGAAGAAGACTGTCGAGACGATATCCGCGGAATTGGGCCGTCAGCCGGCGGCCATCAACGCGCGCTATTTGAAGCTAACCGATCCGCAAGCGGCTGGGGCGCAAAAACAGGCAGCACCTGCTACGAAGCCGAAATGGACGAGCGACGATGAGATGCTGCTGCGCGCGTTGGTGAAGGCGGGGAAGAAGATGGAGCAGTTGGCGCTGATTATGCAGCGGCCGGCGGAGGAGATTGACGGCAAGTTGCGGGAGATGGGACTGTAGGTGGGATAGGAATTATGGGAATTATGGGAGTTATAGGAACTATGAAGAATCGACGCCGAATGCGCACGAACGTCAATCGGCTGGAATTTCGCATGCTAAAGAACGAGCGCTTTCTGGCGCGCATTGCCGAGGCGCGCGCGGACATCAAAGCCGGCCGATTTACGCTGTTGGAAGACTTGCCACATTGACCAAGCCGCCGGTGTACGCTGAAGGAAGATTTCAGCTTGCCGGCGGAACTCTATACATACACATGCGCTGCCTTCTTTTTGCTCTGATCCTTGGCGTCTGCGGTTCTTGCTTGAGCGCCGATGCGCTTGCGGACTTTCGCGCTCACACGAAACCCCTGCTAACGAAATATTGCTACGGCTGCCACGGCGATGGCGCTAATAAAGGGGGGCTGGCGTTTGATGGGTTTGCGTCGGACGACGCGCTGATTCAGAATCGCGAGTTGTGGTTCAAGGTGTTGAAGAATGTGCGCGCGCGCATCATGCCGCCGGCGAAAGAAGAGCAGCCTTCTTCCGACGAGAAACGCGCGCTGGGCGAGTGGATCAAGTATGGCTCGTTTGGGCTGGATCCGAAGAATCCCGATCCGGGGCGCGTGACGCTGCGGCGCTTGAATCGCATCGAGTATGCGAACACGATTCACGATTTGATGGGCGTGGATTTCAAAGCGGACGAAGAATTTCCGCCGGACGACACGGGCTACGGCTTCGACAATATCGGCGACGCGTTGAATGTCTCGCCGCTGCTGCTTGAAAAATACATGCAGGCGGCGGAGACGATCGTCGCCCGCGCGGTGCCGGTCACTGAACACTCGATGGGCGAAACGAACATTGCGGGCGCGGCGTTTAAGTCCGAGGAAAGCCGGCAGGATGCCGGCGCTCCGGGGCGCGGACGGGGACGGGGCCAGCAGAACAAGGGCGAATCGAAAGCGTATTCCTTTGATGATGCGATGACGGTGTCGCACGACTTCACCGCGAAAGAAGCGGGCACGTATCGCATCACGGTCGATTTGAAGGTCAATGGGTCGTTCGATTTCGACACGGCGAAATGCAGCTTCAATTTTAAGATCGGTGACAAGGAGTTGATGAAGAACGAATTCGTCTGGCAGGACGGGAAAAAATATCATTATGAGTACGACGAGAAATGGGAGCCGGGCGAGCGGACGCTGACGTTTCATCTGGAGCCGCTCAACCCGCGCGGAAAACGCAACACGCGCGTGGAGATGAAAATCGTCTCGGTGCAAATCCGCGGGCCGGTTGAGCCGGAGAAGTGGGGACGGCCGTTTAATTGGGAACGTTTTTTCACGAAAGATGCGCCGGCGGATTTGAAAGAGCGCAGTGCGTACGCCGCCGAAGTCCTTTCGCGTTTTGCCGCGCGCGCATTCCGCCGGCCCAGTGTGGATCAGCGCACCATCGATCGGCTCGTGACGATTGCGGAAGCGGGATACACGACGCCGGGGAAATCGTTTGAGCAGGGCGTGGCGCAGGCAATGGTCGCGGTGCTGGCGTCGCCGCGGTTTTTGTTTCGGACAGAGGAGACTGTACCGCCCCTCACCCCTAACCCCTCTCCCCAAAGGGGCGAGGGGGACGTGGCGGCCTCTGGCAATGCAGGTGCGAAAGGTGAATCCAGCCGGCAGGATGCCGGCGCTCCATTTTCGCTAATCGACGAGTATTCGCTCGCATCGCGACTCAGCTATTTTTTGTGGTCCACGATGCCGGATGACGAATTGTTGAAGCTCGCGAAGACCGGCGCGCTGCGCTCGAATTTATCGGCGCAAATTAAGCGCATGCTCGACGATGCTCGCTCCGAAGCGCTCGTCTCGAATTTCGTCGGGCAGTGGCTGCAAGCGCGCGACGTGGATGCGATCAGCATCGACGGGCGCGTGGTGCTGGCGCGCGACGCGGGCAACGCGAAAGAGATCGAGCAGATGGTGGCGCGCTTGCAGGAATTGCGCGCCAAGCGCGAAGAGGAATTGAAGAAATTGATTGCCGAAGGAAAAGCGGTGACCGAGCGCGTGCGTTCGCCGGAGGAAGAACAAATCCGCAGCAAATTGCAGGACTTGCGCAAAGGGCCGGGCGTGGATTTCGACGGGCCGCTGCGCACCGCCATGCGGCGCGAGACGGAGATGACCTTCGATTACATTTTGCGCGAAGACCGCAGCGCGCTGGAGTTGCTCGACAGCGACTACACGTTTCTCAATGAGAAGCTCGCCAAGCATTACGGCATCCCGAATGTGTTCGGCGATCAAATGCGCCGCGTCACGCTGCCGAAGGACAGCGCGCGCGGCGGCGTGCTGACTCAGGGGACGGTGCTGACGGTCACGTCGAATCCGACGCGCACGTCGCCGGTCAAGCGCGGGCTGTTTATTCTCGATAATATTCTCGGCACGCCGACGCGCCCCGCGCCGCCGGAAGTGCCGCCGCTGGAGGCATCGGAGAAGCATTTCGAAGGAGGAAAGGAACCGTCGTTGCGCGAGGTACTGGCTGTTCATCGCGAGAAGCCATTGTGCAGTTCGTGCCACAACCAGATGGACCCGCTCGGGCTGGCGTTCGAGAATTTCAATGCGCTCGGGATGTGGCGCGAGAGCGAGCATAAAGTGCCGATCGACGCATCGGGGACGCTGGCGACGGGGCAGACGTTCAACGGCGCGCACGAATTGAAGAAGCTGCTGACGGCAAAATTCCGCCGCGAATTTTATCGCTGCCTGACCGAAAAACTGTTAACTTACGCACTTGGCCGCGGATTGGAGTATTACGATACAGAGAGTGTGGATCAGATTGTGGATCGGCTGGAGAAGAACGGCGGGAAGTTCTCGGCGCTGATGAATGGGATCGTGGAATCGGCGCCGTTTCAGAAACGGCGGGTTAAATAGTTCTCACGCGGTGGCGCAAAGGCGCAGAGGAAGGCGCGGAGAAAACAGGGATTGGGACACGCGGAGACTCTCATGTCTAACAAGATTTCGACGGACGCCAATCGCAATTCGTCAGTAAACCGCCGCCGGTTTCTCAAGGGGCTTGGCGCCTGTCTGGCCGTGCCAGCGTTTGAGTCGTTGATTCCACCCGTGCGCGCGTTTGCGGATGGCGCTTTGGCCTCGACGGCGACGGGCGCGCCGCTGCGCATGGCGTTTGTGTATTTTCCGAATGGGGCGCATCAGTTGAATTGGTGGCCGACGGGTCAAGCCGCGGAGTTTCAGTTCGCGAAGACGATGCTGCCGCTGCAATTTGTGAAGCATGAAATTCAAGTGCTCGGCGGATTGGACCACAAAGAAGCCACGCCGGGACCCGACGGCGCGGGCGACCATGCGCGCGCGAGCGGCACGTTCCTCACGGGCGTGCGCGTGAAGAAAACGGCGGGCGCGGACATCAAGGCCGGGCCGTCGATCGATCAACTGACGGCGTCGCAGGTCGGGCATCTCACTCGTTTTCCGTCGCTGGAATTGACCTGCGATTCGATCCGCAAGAGCGGCAATTGCGATTCGGGTTATTCGTGCGCGTATCAATACAATCTCGCGTGGAAGTCGCCGAATTCGCCGGTGGCGCCGGAACCGAATCCGCGCGCGGTGTTCGAACGCTTGTTCGGATCGGGAAAGCCGGGCGAACGCGCCGCCAGTCTGGAACGGCGCAAGCAGCAGCAGCGCTCGATTCTGGATTTTGTGCTCGACGACGCGGCGGAGATGGATCGCAACCTCGCATCGAAGGACAAGCAGAAGCTCGATCAATATTTGACTAGCGTGCGCGAAATTGAAAAGCGCATTTCGCAGTCGGAGCAATTCAGCCATCCGCTCGATCCGGCAATGGACGCGCCCGCGGGAATTCCGCAAAGTTTTCAGGACCACGTCCAGATCATGTACGACATGATGCATCTGGCGTTTTACACGGATTCGACGCGCATTTCGACGTTCCTGCTTGCAAATGAAGGCAGCAACCGCGCGTTTCCGGAGATCGGCATTCCCGAAGGGCATCACTCCTTGTCGCACCATCAGGGACGCAAAGAGATGATGGACAAGATCGCGCAGATCGATGCGTTTTACATGAAGCAGTTCGCGCGCTTCCTCGAGAAGATGGATCAGACTCCGGATGTGGACGGCAAATCGCTGCTGCATAATTCGATGATTGTGTACGGTTGCGGCAACGCCGACGGCAACCGGCACACGCACACGAATTTGCCGGTGGTGCTGGCGGGCAGCGGCGGCGGTTCGCTGACCGCCGGGCGCTACACGCGCTGCAACAACGTGCCGATGAGCAACATGCTGCTGAGTCTGGCGGACCGGATGGGCGTAAAGGAGCTGGCGCGGCTGGGCGATTCGACGGGGCGCGCGACGATGATTTAGCCGGCGCCTTTTTTTGAACAACGAATTTCACGAATCTTCACGAAATTAATTGGGGAATGTCGATGCCTTCGCGCTCACGCAACTGGCGGCTAATCGCGCTGTGTTTCGTCGTATCATTTACAATCGTAAATAACTCAATTCACGCTGCTGACACGCCGGTCGAGCCGACGTGGATTCCGGGCTATGTGATTATTCACGGTGGAAGCGATTTGCCGGCGCCGATGTTGGATACGTTTGTCAAGTTGTCCGGCGGGACGGCGGCGAAGATTGTGTACGTTGTGGCCGAAAGCAACAGCGCCGACGACGCAATGCTGCTGGGGCCGTTTCAAAAACTCGGCGCGGCATCCCTTAACGTGCTGCGGCTAAGCGACAAGAAGGAAACGACGTCGGCGAAAGCAGAATTTCCGGCTCTGAAAGAAGCGACAGGCGTATGGCTGGGGGAAAGCACGCCGGCAACGCCAAAAGAGTTTGCAAACGAACTTCGGGAAATTATCGCGCGAAAAGGCGTCGTGGCAGGGTCTGGCGTGGGCGCTGCGTTTCTCGCCGAATATGGCGTTCGCCTCGGCGAGAAAACAGGCATGCAATGTAAAGGAATCTGCCTGTTGCCGAGTTCAATTGTTGAATTGAAAGCATCCAAAGGGAACGATAACGACGATTTGCTCTCGATGTTGAAGACTTACCCGAGCCGCGTCGGGTTTGGGATTGGTGAAAACGCCACGCTCATGGTTCACGAGCGCAGCGTCTTCGCGTCCGGCGCTGAGGTCAACATTTGCTTGGCCGCCGGCAACGGACGGCCCGCGCGCGAAGAACGACTCGCCCCCGGCGCGCGCGCCGATTTGATCGCGTTGCAACGTTCCGCAATCGCGCGGACACTGCCTGCGTTTCCGCCCGCGAAACCGAATGCGCCGGAATTAAGCGCGGGAACGCTGGTCATCGACGGCGGCGGATTCCCGCGCGTGGCGGCGGAGCGTTTTGTTCAAGCCTCGGGCGGGCCGGATGCGCTGATCCTCGTGATTCCGACGGCGATCGGCGACGAGCCACCGCCGGGTTTAGGCGAGGGCCGGCGCTTGCAAGCGGCGGGCGCGAAGAATCTCAAAATCTTTCATCTCGCCACGCGCGCTGAAGCGTTCGACGAGGAGAAGATTAAAATCATTCGCGAAGCAAAGGGAATCTGGTTTTGCGGCGGGCGGCAGTGGCGCTATGTCGATCGCTATCTCGACACGCCCGCGGAGAAATTGATGCATGAACTGCTCGCGCGCGGCGGCGCGATCGGCGGTTCGTCGGCGGGCGCGACGATTCAAGGCGATTACCTCGTGCGCGGAAGTCCGCTGGGCAACACGCAGATGATGGCCGAAGGTTACGAGCGCGGGATGGGTTTTTTGAAAGGAGTCGCGATCGATCAGCATTTTGTAAAACGCAACCGTTTCGCGGACATGACCGAGTTGAAAGCAGCATTTCCGCAATTGCTTGGGCTGGGCATCGATGAAGGCGCGGCGCTCGTGGTCACGGGACACACGCTCGAAGTCATCGGCGTCGGACAGGTTTGCATTTACGACAAGGCAACGGCCGTTGCGAAAGGCGAGACTGATTATGTGCCGGTGAAAGCGGGGGAGAAGTATGACTTGAAAGCGCTGGCGAAAGTGGAGAAATAATCGAGGATTCGTCCCGCTTGGATCCTTCTTCGCCTGCTGTTGCAATTTCAGATTCTCAATTCATGATAAGTGCCGGCCATCGCGGAGAGCGCCCATGAAACTCGGCAAAAATCTTGGCATGAAACTGCTGGCGATTTTTTTGATTGCATTTGGCGCCTCGCCGTGGCTTTCGACTTCAATTCCGCACTACACGATAGCCGTGCAAATCCTGGCCATTATCGCAGGCGTTTTGCTTTTGATGGGCCGCTAGGCCGTTTTCGACGGACAACGTGTATTACAGGAGAGTCGCTTCAATGCGTGCAAGGGGTTGCGTCGTTTTCTCGCTGTTCGTTTGCGCTGCCTCATCTTTCGCCGCGGATTGGGCTGAACCGAAAGACGGGAAGTTCACGGAGACTGAACTCACCAATTACATTGGCGCACAAAAAGATTTGGTGGCGTACCTCAAAGCCGCGGGGAAAGCGGTCGAAGGCAGCAGCGCGGCAGCGCTCGCGGTGTTGGCGGGCGTGGACGAAAAGGCGAGCGGCATCCTTTCAAGAAATGGATTGCAACGCGCGGAATACGATTGGCTCAACGCCAAAGTATGGGAGTCGATAGGCATAATTTACGTCGATGCTGCATTTGAAAAAGGCAATGCCGAACTTGCCGAGCGCAAGAAGAAACACGCCGACGATATCGCCGCGGCGAAGGCGAAGCTGGCTGCGTTTGAAGCGGCGCAAAGAAATGGAACGCACGTGCTGACGAAGGACCAGCGCGGCGATCTGATCAAGCAGGCGAAAGAGGCGCAGGCCTCGGCGCTGGAGGAAGCCAAGACGCACGCCGACGAAGCGTTGGCGGCAGCCGAAGAGGCGGCGAAAGCCGAAGCGGACGCGAAGGCATCGGACGCGCTTGCGGCGAAGCCGCCGGCGGATGTGGATGCGGACGGAAAGGCCGATTACATCAAAGGAAAACAAGAGGAGGCCGAAAATTTCCGCACGGCCGCGAAGGAAGTGCGCGAAAAGGAGAAGGAAGCGCGCAAAGCCGACGCGGAGAGCAAAGCAAAGGCAGCGGGCTTCGGACAGCAGGCGGCGCATCCGGAAGTTCCCATCACGCCCGAAGAGCAGGAGCAAGTCAAGAACGACAACGCGCAGGGCGTCAACGACGCGAAGGGCGAACTCGATACGCTCAAGCAGGCCGGTAATTTGATTGCCGAAGGCGAAGCGACGGTGAAAAAGCAAACCGACGAGATGCACAAAAACGTCAACGCCGAGAATCTTGCGCTGGTGAAAAAGCATTTGAAAGAAATTCAAGACGCCATGGGCATGAAGGATTCGAAGTGAGATCTTCGGTGAGAGGTTTCATGAAAATATTTTTGTTAATCGCGATAGCATGGAGCTTCTTCAAGATACTCGCAGGCGAGCCGCCTGCGCCACAACGGGAATTCGATGCGGTCTACATGGACAATGCCGCCGCGCCGATTGCCGATGCCATCGCCGCGAAAAAAATTCCTGGCGCGGTGCTGCTCTGCGGACGCCACGACAAAATCTTGTTCGAAAAAGCATACGGCAACCGCTCGGTGAATCCGGAGGCGGTGCCGATGACGACCGATACGATCTTCGACATGGCGTCGGTGACGAAGACCGTCGCTTGCGCCACCTCTATTATGATCCTCGTCGATCGCGGCAAGCTAAAGGTGAGCGACCTGGTTTCGAAGTACATTCCCGAATTCACTCAAAATGGAAAAGAGAGCATCACAATCGAACAGCTTTTGCTGCACCGCAGCGGCTTGATTCCGGACAATCCGATTTCCGATTATCGCGGCACGCGCGACGAAATGCTTGCGAATGTTTACAAACTCAAGCCGGACCACGAACCGAACACGCATTTCGCGTATAGCGACGTGAATTACATCGTGCTGGGGGAACTGGTGCGCATCGTCAGCGGGAAACCGTTGAACGAATTCGCGAAGACCGAAATTTTCGAGCCGCTGGGCATGAAAGACACTGCGTATCTTCCACCCGAAAGCTGGAAGCCTCGCATCGCGGTGACTGAAAAGCGCGACGGGAAATGGACGCCCGGCGACGTGCACGATCCGCGCTCGTTTGCGCTGGGAAAGGTCGCGGGGCACGCGGGCGTCTTCAGCACGGCGGAGGATATGGCGCGCTTTTGCCGGATGATTCTCAACGGCGGTGAATTGGATGGAAAACGCATTCTGTCGAAGGCCACGCTCGATGAGATGACCAAGCCGCGGGCCATGCCGGACAAAACGAACAGCCGCGGATACGGCTTCGACATCGACACGCCGTATTCGCCGTCCGCGCGCGGGAAACGATTCGCGGTGGGGACCACGTTTGGCCACACGGGATTCACTGGAACGATGTTTTGGATCGATCCGGAGCACGATTGTTTCGTCGTGTTTCTGACCAACCGAATCAACCTCGGCGCGGACGGCAACGATCTGGCCGTGCGCGGAAAAGTATCGACGATTGCGGCGGAGGCATTTTTGGGACCGAAACAATGATTTGCAAACGCAATATTTTGAGTAGGAATTTAGGCGCCTCAATCGTCTGTATTTCCAAATTGTCGCGTATTCCCGCTGCAGAGGAGCCGCCCTTGTCCAGCTATCGAAATCGCCGCCTTCCCGTCATCCAATTCTTTTTTCTCGCGTTGATTGCCTCCGCGGCTTTCGCGGAGGATGCGCCGCCGCCGCGCCCGCCGCAGTACACGCATACGCGAGTGCTGTTGGGCAAGGGCCAGGCGTGGAAACTGTCGGCGCCACAGGCCAAACCGCGCGCGACGGGCTTGACGATCGTGCCGAACTTCGACAGTTCGATCACGAATGACCCGCGCGCGTCGGACATCATGGCAACAATCAACTCGGCGATTGCGGTCTATAAGGCCGACTACTCGGACCCGGTCACGGTGCAGATCACGTTTGTGAATTCGAGTTCCGGATTGGGTGCGAGCCAGACGAATACATTCGATTTTGCGTATTCGGATTATCGCGCGGCGCTGGCATCTCATGCCACGACGGCCGATGACACCACGGCTCTGGCGCATCTTCCCAATACGTCGAGCAATCCCGTGAATGGCGATCCAAACGTGACGCTCGCCACGTCGCTCGCGCGCGCGCTAGGATTCAGTGCGGACCCGCCGCCGGGACAGCCGGATAGCACCATCACGGTTAATGTCAGCGCGTCGAACATTACATCCTCCGACACCGATCCGAACAAATATTCGCTCTTCGCCACTGTTTCGCACGAGATCGACGAAGCGCTCGGCTTCGGTTCGCAATTAGATAGCGGGACAACCGGGCCGATTTATCCGGAAGATTTGTATCGGTACGACAACGCGGGGAATCGAAGTTTTACGCGAAGCGCGAATGCGTCGTCTTTTTTCTCGCTGGATGGAACGACGCTGCTGGCACAATTCAATCAGGACAAGAGCGGCGATTTTGGGGATTGGTACAGCGTTAATGGCGGCCAGACGCCGCAAGTGCAGGATGCCTTTGGTACGCCGGGCGATCATGAAGTGCTGGGCGTTGAATTGCGCGTGCTGGACGCGATCGGCTGGACGCGCGGACAAAGCGGCGGCGGCGGTCCGAATCTGCCGCCGGTGATCACGTCCGCGGCGAATTGTTCACCGAATCCAGCGTTCGTGGACGTGCCGGCCACGTTCACGGTCGGCGCATCGGATCCGGACAATGACACGTTGAGCGTGGCGTGGGATTTTGGCGACGGCGAAACGGGATCGGGCGCGTCCACGACGCACACTTACAACACGCAGGGAAATTTCACGGCGACGGCGACAGTCACGGACGGGCGCGGCGGTTCGGTGACGAGCAGCGTGTCGGTGCAGACGGTACTGCAGATTGTTAAATCGCCGGCGGTCAAAAAGAAATTTTCGCTGAATTTCAAAACGAGCCGCGATGGCATCGACGTGACGATTGGCAGCGGCGATTTTAGCAATCCCGCGGATGGCACGACGATCAATTTCATCATCGGCGACGTGACGGGAAACAACAGCGTGGTTTTCGACAGCGGAACTCTGTCGCGCGGAAAAGCGACAGGCAACTTTGGAAAATTCACCGTAAACACGCGGCTGGGAACGGCGCGGTATTTCACCACAAATGCGTCGCTGCAGGATCTGCTTGCGAATTACGGCGCAATTAACGGCACTACTTCAACGACAGTGGCGATTCCGATTTATATTTTTTACAACGGCGGCTTTTATGGCGACACGTATGACTTCAGCTACACAGCAGTCGCGGGCAGGAGCGGCCGCGGCAAATAACGCTGCGGCGTCTTTTCTTTAAAGCGAGTTGATGTATTCCACGAGCGCGTCCAAATCCTCTTGTGAAAGATCGGAGGTTTGGCCGTGTTTGTTTTTGGGATTGAATTTTGTAAAAATCTCCTTGAGCGTCGCGGCGGAGCCGTCGTGCAGGTAGGGGGCGGTGCGCCAGGCTTCGATCAGCGACGGCACGTCGAACTTGGCCGTGTTGTCAAAGCTGCGGCGCGTGCCAACGTCGTAAAGTTCCATATCCGTGAACAACGTACCCGAGTGGCAATCGGTGCAGCCTTGCGTGGCGAAAACTTTTTTGCCGCGCTTGGCAGTTTCGGTGAGTTCGCCGTTTGGCGCAAGGTGTGGACTCTTTTCAGGCTTGAGCGAACGCAGGTAGGCGCGCACGGCATCGAGTTCGCCGGCGGCGGGTTCGCGGAATTTGATGTGGCGGAAGCCGGCTTCGACGGAGATTTCCATGTTCTCGCGCACGGCCTGCCAAGTGGTGGGCGGCGTGAGGTGGGAATAGACGAGCGACTTGGTGTTCTTCGGATTGCCGATGCCGTCGTTGAGGTTGTCCCAATTCAACGCATCCATGCGCTGATCGGCGGGGTGGCAGGTCGCGCAGCTCAGCCAATGCTGAAAGGTCGTGGTCGCGTCGTGAAACAACATCTCGCCGCGGCGAATCGTGTCCGCCGCCGGATTGTCGGGGAGCGAAACTTCGGCGATCGTCGAGCGGCTGGCTGTGTCGAGCACTTGTATTTTTCCGGAGAAATAGAGGCACACCGCGAGCATATTGCCGTCGGGCGAAAGCGCGATGCCGCGCGGGCCGTCGCCCGCGACGGGAATTTTTTCAAGCAAACCTGCGGCGTAGAGCGCGGCAAGGTCGTTGACAAGCTGCGCGCGGCGCGACGGGTCTTTGCGAATTTCCTGCCAGATGCCGGGATGTTTGTCGGTGATTTCACCGGCGAGCAGTTTGTGCAAAGCGCCGACGTCCACGCGCGCGATTTCGCGCGTGCCGGCGAGCGAAATCCAAAGCGTTTTTCCGTCCGGTTCCAGCGCTGCGCCCCACGGATCGGCGGAACCTTCGTAAATGCGATCGAGCAGCAACGTGGCGCTGAGCGCGCGCGCGTTCAGATCGATGATGCTGAGCGCGTTGGTGTTGACCCAGCCCCGGTCAAGTTGCGTAATCGGCACGTTCGTTCGGCCGACGGTGTGCACGGCGTACGCCCAGCGGCCATCGGGCGAGAGGGCAATTTTTCGGACGGACGTTGAACCGGCGGGCAGCCGCACGGCAGCGGCGCAGGAGAGTTTTTCAAGATCGAGCAGGCTGATTTCAGCGGCGTGGCCGGGCTGATCGGCGGCGCCGGCGGGCAACAGATTTCCCACGACGGCAAGTTTATTGCCGGGCGCGACAGCGAGAAAATATGGATCGCGTGTCGCTGGAATCGAAGCGATAGTGCGCCCGGTGTTCAAGTCGATTGCGGAGACTTTCGGCACAACCGAATTGCAGGCGAGGAGCAGATTGCGTTCTGGAATAAAGGCAATGCCCACGGGCCTGATGCCGGCGCTTACATGACGAACGACGTGCCCGGTGGCGGCATCGATTTCCGCCACTGTGTTTGCATCGCGTTCGGCAGCGAACAGCCGGGAGTTGTCGGGGCTCCACGTTACCCCCGTGCCTTCGCCGGCGAGCGGGATTTCGTTCGCGATTTTCCAAGTGCGCGTATCGATCAAGATCACGCGCTTTGCCGTGCGGTCTGAAACGGCCAGCGTTTGGCCGTCTGGCGCAAATGCTGCGTCGAAGGGGGAGCGATACGGCTTTTCAGCGGCTGATAAGAAGCACGCCCAAAGCAACACAACGCTCGATAGAATATGCGAACTGCAGGCGATTGGCGTCGATTTCAATTTTGAAACTCCTGTCCTGGCCGAAATCCTAAATCTATTTACAACAATAATGATAAAAGTGTCGTTATATCTTGAGATGTATTGTATTCTCTCGTTAGGGAAGACGGAGAGAGCCGATGAAGCGAATTTGGACTCTGATTTTAACCGCCGCTATTTTGGGTTTGCTTGACCTATCGCAAGCGGGCGAGGCAGCGCGGGCGCCAAAACTGTTGGATTCATTTCTGAGCGGACCGATGGCGGGCATCGATGAGGTCGTTTTCTGCGCGCGGCAGAACGGAAAAGACCCGCACTGGTACGCGAATTTCGGACATTACGGTCCGTTTCCCGATCGCAAGCCATACGGCGACGGCGGCCGATTGTATAAGTTGAATCTGCATACGCTCAAGACGACCACGCTGCTCAACGATCCGCGCGGCGGCGTGCGCGACGCGCAAGTGCATTACGACGGCAGGACGATTGTGTTTTCATATCGCACGGGCGGCGAGTTGTATTACCACCTCTATGAAATCGACGCGGACGGCAGGAACCTCAAGCAGTTGACCGACGGAGAATTCGACGACATCGAACCGACGTACATGCCGGATGGCGGGATCGTGTTTGTGTCGAGCCGCTGCAAGCGCTTCGTGAATTGCTGGCTGACGCCTGTCGCGACGCTGCACCGCTGCGACCGCGAGGGACGAAACATCCGCGCGATTTCGAGCAACAACGAGCACGACAACACGCCGTGGGTTCTGGCAGACGGGCGGCTGCTGTACACGCGATGGGAATACGTGGATCGCAGCCAGGTGCATTTTCATCATTTATGGAGCGCCAACCCGGACGGGACGAACCAGACCACATTTTTTGGAAACATGATTCCGGGAACCACGATGATCGACGCGAAGCCGGTTTTAAATTCGCAGAAGATCGTCGTTTCATTTTCGCCCGGGCATGGGCGGACCGAGCACGATGGCTTTGTGACCGTCGTCGATCCGTACGCCGGGCCGGACGAACCGTCATTTGCGCGACAAATTACAAAAAGCGCCGATTATCGTGATCCGTGGGCGTTCTCGGAAAATGCGTTTATGGCTGCGCATGGAACGACGATCGTGCTGATTGACGGAAAAGGGAAAGTCGAGGAACTATTCAAGCTTTCCGCAGACGACATTCAGGCCGGCTTGCAATGCCACGAACCGCGCCCAATCCTGGCACATGCGCGCGAGCGCGTCATTCCTGAGCGAGTGGATGAAAGCGCCACAACAGGGCAACTCGTGCTTGGCGACATTTACGACGGGCGGAACATGACGGGCGTGGAGCGCGGGCAGATCAAGAAATTGCTGGTGCTCGAATCGCTGCCGATGCCGGTGCATTACACCGGCGGCATGGAGCCGATCAGTTATGGCGGGACGTTTACATTGGAACGAATCGCCGGCACCGTGCCAGTCGAGGCGGACGGCTCGGCTTACGTGGAACTTCCAGCGTTGCGCAGTTTCTTTTTTGTGGCGTTGGATGAGAACGATCTATCGGTCAAGCGCATGCAAAGTTTTCTGACGGTGCAGCCGGGCGAGGTCAGCAGTTGCGTGGGCTGTCACGAGCAGCGCACGCGCACGCCGCAGTACATGCCGTCGTCCACGGTGCAGGCGGCAACGCGGGCGCCGAGCAAGGTCGAGCCAATTTTAGACGTTCCGGACGTGCTCGATTTTCCGCGCGACATTCAGCCGATTTTAGACCGGCATTGTTTGAAGTGCCACGATTACGACAAGCGCGACGGCGACGTGATCTTGTCGGGCGATCACGGACCAATGTTTTCGCACAGTTATTTCACGCTCACAATTCGCAATCAAGTTGCCGACGGGCGCAACCGGCCGAAGAGCAACTACGCGCCGCGAATGCTGGGCAGTTCGGCCAGCCCGCTGATGAAAAAACTCGACCCGTCGCATTACGGCGTGCAGGTCAGCGCGCTGGAACGCAAGACGATTCGCTTGTGGATCGATTCGGCGGGCGCGTATCCGGGAACGTACGCGGCGCTTGGGACTGGATCGATTGGGATGCACACCGAAAACAAAATGGATCGCGACGATTTGAAATGGCCGAGCACTCTAGCGGGCGCCGAATCGCTGAAGCAGCGCTGCGGCGCGTGCCACACCGACCAGCGCGCGCTGCCGCTGACGGTGACGCACGACCAGTTCCGCGCGCCGTGGGAGGATTTGTCGGCGAACGATCCGCGGCGGCATTATTCGCGGCATTTGATTTACAATCTGTCGCGGCCGGAGAAATCGCTGCTGCTGCTGGCGCCGTTATCGGCGCAATCAGGCGGATACGGCATCTGTAACAAAAAGAGCGGCGCGGCGCCGGTGTTCGCGTCCGCAAACGATGCGGATTATTTGAAAATTCTGGCTGCAATCTCCGAAGCAAAGAAACATCTCGATGAGATCAAGCGCTTTGACATGCCGGATTTCAAACCGCGCGTGGATTGGGTTCGCGAGATGAAACAATATGGCGTGCTTCCGCGCGATCTGCCCGCGGACGCGCCGTTGGACGTTTACGCAGTGGAGCGGAAATACTGGCAATCGCTATGGTATGTGCCGATTCGCGCGGACGAAAAGCACAAGCCGCTGAGCCAGGCTGGCGCGAACGAGTGACGCTGAATTTTGCGAGCGTTCACTTGGCTTGAAATAATGTCCGCCACGTCGCGCGAAGTTCAATCAGTTCGCGTTCTTGCTGCGCGCTGAAGACGCCCTGCTTTTGCGCGTAAGTGTCCATCCACGTGATGAGCGACTCGAATTCTTTGGCGCTGAGTTTCACGTCGCGGTGGCCGCCATTTTCTTTGAGCAAATGCAGCAGGACGCTGGCGCTGGATTGGCATTCGCCAGGCAAAGACTGGCCGCGCGCATAGGCTCGTTTGATTTGATCGCGCAGCGTTGCGCCTTTGGGGCCGAAGTTAATCAATGAATCGTAGGCCTTTTCGGCGCTGAGATCGAATTTCGCAGCAAGCTTGTCTTGCGCGCCGGTCGTGTGACACGCAACGCAATGTTGATTGAGTAAGGGCTGGACGAGGCGATCGAAACGCAACGGCCATGAACCATCGGGGCCGGGAAGGATGCGCGACGCTTCGCGTGCGGCGGCAAGAACCGGTTCACTGCGCGGCGCCTGCGCTTTCGGTTCGTGGCAACCGACGCAGGAAATCGTCTGGCCCGGCGGCACGTACGTCAAACTGCGCATGGTTTGCAGCGCCTGGCCGTTGGCGTCGAGCGCCTGGAAAAAAACGCTGACGTTGGACGGCACGCGAAAATAAGCGGAGCCGTCTGCTTCGACGGGCACGGTGCCGAGAATGGCTTTGCCCGGATCGTCGGCAGTCACGCCGAGACGGGGCGTGTTCATGTTCGGCTGCGTTTTGACGGGCATGGCAACGATGCGGAGTTTTTTAATGGCGCCGCTCGGAATTCCGGTGAGGCCTTCGTAAATATTTTGAATCAGGAAGCAGCCTTCCTGCGGCCCGCTCCAATCGGTTTGCGGCGCGAGTTCGGGCGGTTTTGCGCGCGCGACAAGCGGGATCGGGCAGGCACAGGAAATTTCAGCGTCGCGATAGAGCGGTTCGAGATTTCCAAACGCATCGTAAAGACAAATCGCCAGACCTTTGCCGGCGTTGACGCGGCCTTCGCGCTGCAGCGGCAGATTGCTCCAGCAGGCCAGATAATAATTTTCAGAGAGTGGATACGGGCTGTTGTAGAAGGTGGCGGGCCAGCCTTCGGATTCGGGGAAGCAGACCTCGGGCGTGAGCCGTTTTAGCGGAGCAGGACCATCCGAGCCGGCGGACGGATCGACGAGCACGAGACAGCCGCCGGTGACGGAATGATGCGCCGACGCGGTCACGACAATTCTCCCGCTGCGGCCGGCGGAGCGCGGCTCGAAAGTCGAATAAGGATTGCGCGTGTAATTGCCGTAGATGATTTGCGGGTTGCGTCCGTCGGGGTTGCAGGACCAGAGTTTCATGTAGGGCATGTTGTCGCGATCGACGTAGTCCCAGCGCGCGTAAAGAATGCGACCGTCGCTCGTGACGGACGGCGTCCACTCGAAACTTTCGAACGGCGAGAGCGGACGCAAGTCGCCGCCGTCCGAATTCATCGCATGCAATGTGTAGACTGCGACCGGGCGCTCCTGACCGCCGCCGCAGCGCACGTAACTGTCGGGAAGATTTCCGGCGAGCGTCGCGGCGGCGGTGACTTTGTTGCATTGCAGCGCAGTGCCGCGGCGAGTCGATAAAAAGGCGATGTCGTTGGAGGGAAGATAACGCGCGTCGAAATCGTCGTAACGCCCGTGCGTCAACTGGCGCAGGCTCGAACCGTCGGCGTTCATTTCGAAAACATGATAAAACGCATCTTCGGGCACATTTTCCTTGTCCATTTTGTCGCGAATGCCGCTGACGCCGGGATGGTATTTTGCGTAGGAAAAAAGAATTTTCGATCCGTCGAACGAAACCTCGGGACGCAGGAAGCTGCCGTTGGCAAAAGCGGATGTCAGGCAGCTCGCGTGCGGCGCGTCACTTTTGAAATCATCGAGCACAAAAATGCCGCCGCCGGGGCGCGACCACCAGCCGTAGTATTGATCGGACATGTGGCTGTATTGTCCGGGCGCGTGCTTGGCGAAGACGATGCGGTCGAAGGAAATCAGCGGATTCGAGAGCGCAATTTTCCGGCGCACGGCGCAGATTTCATTGAAAAACGAAAAGCGCTTTTCCAAATCCGACGCGCTGATTTTTGGATTCCGCGATTCGAGCTCGGAAAGGCGAGCTTCTTCTGAAGAAAGTGCGAGGCTCGGATATTGAGCATTGAGATCGCGCCATAATGCGCGCGTGCGGCGCAGGACGATGTCCGCGGGATCGCGATCAGCCGGAAGGATGAGAGCCTGGTCGTTAAGGACCTGAGATGACAGGAGAGCGATTTTATCGCGCGCGCCCAGTTGGCGGTTCAACTCGTCGAACAATATTTTGCGTTCGGATTCCAGATTGAATTGAGCATCGGGCAAGGCAGACTTTTCCGACGCGCGCGAGGTCGTCAGAAAGGCCGCGACAGCCGCGCAAATCACGAGCTTTCCTGCGTGCGCTAATCCCCTCATAAAGTCTCCTCCGAACCGGTCGAATCAGGTTCCATAGAGGAGTATACAACTCAAGCCGCCTAAAAGACGATCAAATGATCTGTTTATCGTGATACTGCATGCCGCTTAATCGCCGACGTAATTGCCGGCCGCGGGATCACGCTTTTTGGGCGCGGGCATGAGTTGGAGGTCGATGGCCCAATCGAGGAAACGATAGTGCCACGTGCCGAAGGGAATGCCTTTGCGCGAGGAGATGGCGCCGGCGTGCTGGCCGGAGCCGTAAATATGCATCTCGATGTTGAGCGGTTTTGGTTTCATGTTTCTGCCGGCTTCGAAGAGCGCGTTGTAGAACTCGACGGTTTCCTTTGCGTGGAACACATCGCCAGTGCCGGCGCAGACAAGGAACGTCGGCGGAATGTTGGGCGGAATTTTGCTCGTATTGAGCGTGCCGGGTTTCCAGCCTGCGTAAACGAGGACAGCCCAGTCGGGGCGCGAACTGACGCGGTCGATGGGGTCGGGCGCGTCGGGATTGCCGGCGTCAAAAGTGAGTTCGAGGCGCGCGGTTTGTTCGCCGCCCGCGGAGAAGCCCATGTGGCCGATTTTGTTGGGATCGATGTTCCATTCCTTGGCGTGCGCACGGACGACACGCATGGCGCGCTGCGTGTCAAGGAGCGCGTCGGTCGCGGAGCCGTACGGCTGCAAGCGGTAGCGGTGAACGAAGCACGAAATGCCGAAGGAGTTGAACCATGCGGCGAGATCGGTGCCTTCGTAGCCGCAATTGCAAGTCTGATTGCCGCCGCCGGCAGAGAGAATCACGGACATGCCGTTGGCCTTCTCGGGCGGCGCGAGGTAAAGCTCGATCGACGGATTGTGGATGTTGACGACGGAGCCGACGCGCCCGCCGCTCATGTTGAACTTCTCCTCCTGATCGAATCCGGGAAGGGCTTTGAGCGCGGGATGGCCGGGCGGGAAAAGCGTGACGACTTTGTGGCCGGCCACGAGCGGTTTGGGTTCGAGGAGTTTGACGGGCTGTGCGGGGTCTGGCTCGGCGGCGCGCACGGCAGAGTATAAGAACGCGAGGAGCGCGAGGAAAGCAAGCGGTTTCATGGAAATCTCTCATTGAGGAATTGTGTGATTGATTACACCGTTTGTAGCACCGCCTTTAGGCGGAAAGGGCGTTGCTAACGTAATAGGCGCCGAGAAAATCGAGCGTCTTACCGCCTAAAGGCGGGACTACGAACAAAGACAGGACTACGAGCGAATCGGCACGCTCGTGAGATAGCCCTTGGTGGCGAGCTTTTCGCCGATCTTTTCGTACATCGCGGCGTCGTGCGGGGACCACGTGGCGAGGCCATCGACGTAGCGGTTATACATGCAGAACGCGGCTGCGATGAGAACGGTGTCATGGACGGCTTTGTCGTCGGCGCCGGCGGCGCGGGCGCAGGCGATGTCCTCGGGCGTGACGCTTCGGCCATCCACGCGGACTTTCGCGGCGATGTCGAGCAGTGCACGCAGTTTCTCCGACACCGGCGCAGTGGCAACATCCTTGATCACGGCATCGACAACGGCGCGCTGATCGCCGAGCAAATGGCGCGCGGCAGCGGCGTGGCAATTCGTGCAGAAGTAGCATTCATTTTCAGCGGAGACAGACGAGGCGATGGTTTCGCGTTCGGCAATCGTCAGTGACGACGGGCCGCGCAGAAGCGCCTCGGCGAGGCCGTTGAGGTGCTTCGCGGTTTCAGGATAGGCCATCATCGGGCCGACGATGCCGGCGACGCCATCGGGCAGAGAGATGTGGGGCATGATGACCAAGTCCTCCATGGCCGCTTACTGACGTGCGCGGCTCTACGCCTTCGGTTTCACGACGTAGATGATGCCGCTGGCTTTTTCGAGCCAGCATTTGAAGAATTCGCGACGCTTGTACGTGCGGCGGACTCCGCCAGGTTTTGCGGCGGGATCGTTGACGACCGCGTCGCCGTCGGCGTTGAAGCCGACGACGCAGATCAAATGGCCGTTGGTGGAATTGATCGAACTGTCGGTGAGGTCTCCTTTGTCCCAGCGCATACCGGTGACGGCGGGGCGGCCGGCCGCGATTTCGGATTCGATTTCTTCGAGGCCGCTGGCGTGGACGACGTAGGATTCCATGCCGCTGACGCGATGCGCGTAAGCAGTATTGAAGGGCCAGTTGCCGTACATTTTTTCGCCGTGATCGTAGACGCCGTCGGCCACTTCGCGCGTGGTTTTTTTGAAGCCGTGAAATTCGAGCGCCATCGAAAGCGACGTCGGGCTGCAAATCGAACCGGGATCTTTCTGCTCGATGCCTTGCGAGCGCGGCGGAACGTCGAGAACTTTGCCCCACGCGGGCGAGCGTTTGTCGGAGTAGGTGCCGTGATCGGAATTCATCCAATGCGTGACGGCGACGAGCGTGACCGCGGAATCGGCGCCGGGTTTGACGTGGAATTTAAAACTCGCCGCCGGTTTTTTCAGCACGAGCGTATCGACATCGACTGCGTCGGTTTTTTTGCTCTCCGGTTTGTCGGACCAATTGCCCATCAGGTAGCGCTCGCCGTTGACTTCGAGTTCGAAACTCGCGGACCCCTTGCAATTCCACGAGAGCACGGCGCGGTCGAACTCGGCGACTTTGTATTCGTTCGACGAAAAGGGCTTTGTTTCTTCGCCGCGCCAGATGTTCAGACAGGGCGTGGGCGATTCGTCGGAAGCGGAAAGAGTGAGCATGATGATGGGGAGTAGAATGAGCCAGCGGAGCATGGCCGCGCCTTTCCTTGTTTGGTGCATTGGAGGGGCGGCACTCTTGCCGCACTGAAATTCGGCGGCAGGAGTGCCGCCGCTCCTATTCTCCGGCGTCCCAATCGGGCTGGCGATTCGAGCCTTCTGTCGTGAGCTGCACGGACGCATCTTCATCGTCGAGTTTTTGAATGCAGATTTGCCATTGGCCGTCCTGCGTTTCGGCGCGGGCGAAAATAATCATATCACCGTCGGGCGAGTAGCGGGCGTCGTGTTCGAAGGCGAAGCCGGTGGTCATCTGCTCCCAATTCTTGCCGTCAGCATCGAGCTGATAGACGTGGCCTTTGGTGGTTTGACAGAGGAGATGTTTACCGTCTTTGGAAAACGCGGGCGTGCAGGACGGGTCGCCGGTTTTGAGCCGCGCGGTTTCCTTGCCGTCGAGGCTCAGCAGAAAGATGCCGATGTTTTCGAGGTGGCGGCTGGCAAGCGCGATCTGTTTGCCGTCGGGACTCCACGCCGGCACGCCGCAGCGCTGCCAATTCTCGGGCGTCAGGCGGTGCTCGCTGCCGGATGCGATTTCGCGAATCCAGGTTTGGTCGTCGCGGATGAAGACGATTGCGGAGGCGTCGGGCGACCAGGCGGCTTGCGAGCCTTTCGTGATTGCTTGCGGCTGCGAGCCGTCGTGGTTCATCGCCCAGACTTGCGGGAAGCCGTCGATGACAGTCGTGTAGAGGATGCGATTCCCATCGGGCGAGAAGCGCGGGTCGGCGTCGAGGTTGGGGCCTTGCGTGAGCGGCTTTGCATTTTTTCCGCTGGCGTCCATCGACCAGATTTTGAATGTGCCGCTGCGGTCGCTGGTGAAGATGATCGTGCCTTTTAGCGTCGCGGCATCGAGTTTGCCGGCGGGCGCGGGCTGCGTTGGTTTGGTTGCGGGTTTTGAATCGGGCGTTGCCGGTTTTTCGACGGTGGCGTTGAATGAAGTCGAGGGCGTTGGGTTCGCTGATTTGGCGGCGGCCTTTTCGCGGCGGACGCGGCGCAGTCCGTATGGATCGTCGCCAAAACATGCGTCGGCGAACGAGGGCGTTTCGCTGAAGCGATACGCGGCGCGGCATTTTTCGGGCGGTGATGTCCACGCGCCGCCGCGCAGGATGCGTTTGTCACCGGTGTCGGGGCCGCGCGGATTTTCTTTGGGCGAGTTGGCGTAATAATTTTCGCCATAGAAATCGTTGCACCATTGCCAGACGGCGCCGTTCATGTCGTACAGGCCCCACGCGTTGGGTTCTTTCTGGCCGACGGGATGCGTGACCGTGCCGGAACACCACGCGTAGTTTTTGAGCTTCGAGAGATCGTCACCAAAGGAATACGGGCCGGAATTTCCCGCGCGGCAGGCGTATTCCCATTCGGCTTCGGTGGGCAGGCGGTAGCCGTCGGCGTCGAAATTGCACGCGCCGGAGGTCAGATCGTAGCACGGCGTGAGGCTGTCGAGTTCGGAGCATTTGTTGCAGAAGCGAATCGCGCCGAACCAGGTGATTTGTTCGACGGGGTTTTGCGGGCCTTTTTTCTTGGTGGGATTTTTGCCCATCACGCGTTCGTAAAGTTCCTGCGTGACGAGGAACTTGTCGATGTAGAACGCGCTGACGGAGACCGTATGCGGCGATTCGTCGGGGCGTAGCGCACTGCCCATCTGGAATTCGCCGGAGTTGAGCAGAACGAGTTCGCCGCCGGAGGCGGGGTGGATGGTCAATTGCGCGGGGAGGTTGAGCGGCGCGGGGGCGGAGCCTAGTTTGAGCCAGAGGAGGGCGATGGCGATGATGGCTAAAATGAGGACGGGGAACAGGAATTTCATTTTTAGACAAGTGCGTGGCTATGAACGGGTATGAGCCCGCGAAGTCGCCCGCCCTCTCCGTGGAACCTTTTGTTTTTTTGCCTCAATTCGTGCCCAAAATTCCTCGTGCGGAATGCCCTCGCCCCTCTTCATTCTCGCGAGAGCCGCGTCGAGAATTTCGTTTAAGCGTGGGGAATATGCCATGCTAAGCCGTTCCAACTCGTCGTCATCTGGTTCGCCGACTAGCACGGCGACCGGCTTTCCGTCCTGAGTGACGACGATGGGGCCTTTCTTGCTTGCCTTTAAGTACTCGCCGAAACGCGAATCGATTTGATCGACTGTTGCCGTCTTCATAGGATAATTTCCTCTCCGCCGATATAAAGCCTTTCGCGTTCTTTTTCACCGAACGCCGACACGTACACCTCTCTTATAGCCTCATCGAACGAATAAAAAACTCGAAATCGGTTCGCCGGCCCAAATCTAATCTCCCATTTTGCGGCAAGCACAGTCTGCGGCCGGAGCAATTTGCGGTTTTTAGTTTCAACGTTTGGCTCGAACTGAAGTTGTTCCACAATTTTCGAACGAATCAGAGAATGATACTTTGAATCAACAAAACTCAAGTGTTCCTCAAACATGCTGTCGTATTTTATATTAAATTTCAATGTGTTAGCCATAAGGTCATCTTTGCGAGCTACGCTTTTGAGGACAGGGACAGCATTAGTGCTGCGCCCCCTCGTGATTCGCGGGATTCTTCAGCGCTTCGTGCGTGCGGGCGCGGATTTCGTTGGCGATGGGCGCGACTTTGGGGTCCATCGCTAACGCCAAACCGGCACGCTGGCGCAGGGCTTTGACGGCCCAGCGGCATTCGGCGGAGAGTTCATCCTGGTTGTCGCCGACTTCGACGAGATCATGGCCATATTTTTTGCATTTGTCGAGCGCTTGCGGGCTGTCGTCGTTGAGCACGTTTTTGCGGAATTCGTCGTTGAGCTGCGCGACGTATTCCAGCGTGCGGATCTTTTCCTTGCGCGCGGCGTAACGCTTGTCGATTTCGCTGTCGAATTTATCCATTTCGTCGATGAACGCGCTCAATTCCGGATGCGCTTTTTTCTGTTCGGCGAGGTACTCGTGCATCTTCGTGCCGAATTCGACGTAGCGGTTGATGCGGCCGCGGATGTGGGTGCAGAAGGCCATCGCTTCGTCGAGGATTTTCGAAACTTCGGCGCGCTTGTCTTTCTGCTGATTCTTTTCGTAGATGCCGCGGAGCGTGTCTCGCGTGTTGCAGGTCGCGCGGCCTTTGTACGAGCCTTTTTGGCCTTCGAGATCGAGAATGTACTCGCAGGGGCCGACGCCGAGGCTGAAGCGGACGACATCCATGACCGTGTAAGCGTCCTTGGGCGTTTGTTTCTGGCGGGCGATAGGATAGATGAGCACGGGGCCTTCGAAGCTCAATTCCCTATTTTTAATCGGCTGCAGAAACGCACGGCGTTCGGAATCGGAATAGGCGGGGTAGGAGTAGGTGCCGAGGACGGTGTTCCAGCGCTTGCGGTTCGCGGGGACGCTTTCGTCGTCGCGGCCGAGCCATGAGGGCTTGGCATAGCCTTCCTTGTCCTGCAGGAGCAGGGTCCAACTGTCGGTGAGTTCGTTGGGGCGGGTGAAATCGACGCGCCAGCCGGCAACGATCGGCATTTTCCAATCGAGCGGGACGACTTTGCCGGTCTGATCTTTTTTCACTTCAGTCGTGTACCAGACGTTGGGGCCTTCCATGACTGTCACCCAAACCTTGTTTGCGGATTTTCCATCGGCGGCGGGCTTGTCGGAACCGAAGGCGATTTCAGAAGCGCTAATCGTGCGCGCGTCGCCCTCGCCGGAGAGCAGAAGTTTGGCGTCCTGCGTTTTGTTTTCAAAGACGCTCATGACGATCGCGTCGCCGCTGCCGACGAGTTGGAGCAGGAAATTTTCGCTGGGAATTTCGGTCGTAGCTGAGGGAATTTTGTGCGGGTTGATGACGATGTCGTCGGCGAAGAGATCGGGGAGCACAGCGAATTTGCTTTCGGCGTTGACACGCAGAGCCGCTGCGCCGGCGCCGGGTTCGGCTTGCAGGACGATGTCGCCTTTCTTCAATTGGAATTTCGCGGAGAGCGTAGCGCCTTGGTCCGATTTGAAAACGGCTTCGAGGCTGGCTTGGCCTTTGGCATTTTCAGCGACGTTGACGTGGTCGAGCGCGTTCGCAGCGGAACCGTCGGCGGCGATGAGTTGAAGTTTGGCGCGCTGGAACCAGCCGTCGGCACGCGGGGAATAAAGTTCGATGGCCCCTCCGCCCTGCTTGCGCACGACGGCGGTGAGTTTGCCGTTGGACAGAACGGCGTCGCCTTTGAAGGGCCAGGCGGCTTGTTCAAGTGGAACTTGGGCCCAGCCTTCTTTGGAGTCGAGAGCTGCGGGAGCGAGTGCGTCGGCGGAGTTTGTGCCGGTGTCCCAGATGCCGAGGGCGGCGCGCGGTTTGGGATCGGAGTCCGCGGCGGCGAAGAGGAGCGTCGGCGCGAGGGCGATGAGGACGACGGTTGAAAATTGAGCAAAGGTTTTTGTCATGGAGTTGCTCCTAAAAAAAATTCGGTGCCGGCGAAGAGTTTTTGACATGCGCGGACGCAACGCCGATGCGAGCCGGCTGGAAGCCGGCGCTCCACTCCGGTACGGCACTGGCGGGGCCAGTGGCAAACGAACGGCGAACAAGCTGTCGGTGGGCGGTTGGTTTTGGGCTACGCATTTTTTCCGCATGGGACATTTTTTGAATGCAATTACTTCAGCTTTTCGAACAGTTCGGACGCGAGACGTTTGTAGCCGGTGCTGAGCGGGTGGCTGGCGTCGGCGTATTCTTCGCTGGGCAACAACTCCGGCACAATGCATTCGACCTGCATCGCACGCAGATCGGAATTGATAGAGCCTTTAAGTTTAGCATACACCTCGCGGCTCTTTCCAGTGAGCATGTGTTCGTTTAAAGGATTGATGACGACCACGACATGGTTCCCGCGTGCGCGCAGCACATCGACGGCGCGTTTGAAGGCGCTCCATTGAAGCGAGGTGTTGAGATCGACGAAGGGGAAGTCGGTGGGTTTGATGCCTCTCTTTGTCCATGGAATTGGATCCTCATGCAATTCGTTATCTCGAGGATTTTTCATCGGCCGGCTAAGCGAGCATTCATAGGGGTGCTCGAGCGTCCATGACGGGACGTCCTTTTGGTCGAAGTACGATTGTTGCAGGTGGCCGGTCCAACTGTTGAATTCGACGTTGCGTTCCACGACGATGCCGAGGCGAGTCGATGCGTCGGCGCGGTAACAGGGGATCTTCGGGGTGAATTGCGGAACGAGACGCGAATGTTGAAAGTTCAATTCGTCGGTGCTTTGCAAATCGTGCTTCAGGGAGCTCATCCAGAGCGCGTTGCAGAGAATCACGACGTTTTTGTTGGAAATCGCTTTGCCGTAGTACTCAAGCAGGCCGGCGAGGGCCATGGGGTGCGAGCCGTCGAGGCCGAGGTTGCCAAAGCGTTCGCGGGTGGCGAGTTCGTTGAGATAATGCGTGAGCGTTTGATCGGGCGTGACGTATTCGCCCCAAATTACAGAATCGCCGACGACGAGCGTGTCGTAGCGTTCAGCCGCGCGTGCGGCGCAATTCGAATAGAGCCAGTAATCGTTGCTCAGATCTTTGTTCATGCGGAAGTCGCCGCTGACGTCGAGTTTTTCGGCGCGGCGCCATAGCGATGGTGCGAGCGCGAAGAGCGGGGCGACGATCAGCAGAACGAACAGCCATTGCTTCACGCTGAGGCGGAAGGCGTTCGAGCCGTAGGCAATGAAGGCGTGGCCTTGGTCGGTGAGGTGGTCGTGAGTGGCTTCGGGCATTTGTTTGCTCAAAACTGAAAATAGATGAACGCTTTGCTTCCGGGTTGCGCGACAACTAAGAGGTATACAATCATCAACACAGCAATGCCGACGTTGAACGCGGGAATTTCTAGGAGGCGCTTGAGGCGCGACTGGCCGGCGGCGCCGGTTCCTGAAGCAAAGAGCATTTGATAGAGCCAGACGGCAGCGATCATGAGGAGCATCAGAATCGGGAATTGCGGGTCGGCGAATTTTCCGTCGGGTGTTTTGAATCCGGACATAAAGACGCGCGAGATGACCAACCAAGCGTCGCTCATGTTTTGAGCGCGGAAGAAAACCCAGGCGAGATTGACGAAGGCGAAGACGGCGCATTGCTTGACGAATGTGGGGATGCGCTCCTTATAGGTGGGGTTGCGTTCCAGATTGAAAGTAAGCACGCGGCCGATTGCGTGGATCGCACCCCAGACGATGTAGCGCCAGGCGGCGCCGTGCCATAGGCCGGAGACAACCATGGTGATAAATACATTGCGATACGTTTCCCATTTCAATCCGCGGCTGCCGCCGAGCGGGAAATAGACGTAATCTTTGAACCACGTGGAGAGGCTGATGTGCCAGCGGTTCCAGAAATCGCCGAGGCCGGTGGCGACGTAGGGGTTGTTGAAATTGAGCATCATGCGGAAGCCCATCACGCGCGCTAGGCCGCGGGCCATGTCGGTGTAGCCGCTGAAATCGAAATAGATTTGCCACGCGAAGGCGACGGTGGCAAGAATCAAAGCGGGCGCCTGGTAATGCGCGGGCATGCCCAATTCGCCTTGGACGCCATAGACTTTATCGACGTACGTGGCGAGGTAATCGGCAAGCGCGACTTTTTTGAAGAAGCCGACGAGGAAGAGCGAGAGGCCATCGCCGATGTCTTCGCTCGTGATTTTGGGCGTGTGCTGCAATTGTGGGAGGAGATTCTTGGCGCGTTCGATGGGGCCGGCGACGAGCTGCGGGAAAAAGGAGACGAACGTCAGAAAACGGATGAAACTGCGTTCGGTTTGGATGGTGCCTTTGTAGGCGTCGATGGTGTAGCTCATGGATTGGAACGTGTGGAAGGAAATGCCGATGGGCAGAACGACTTCGGTGAAGAGTTTGTCGGCAGGCGCGCCGAAGAGCGTCAGGATTTTATTGGGATACCAGACTGGATTGGGCAGGTGAAAACCGGCGTGAGCGTAGTCGAGAAGCCAATTGATGTTTTCGGTGAAGAAGCCGGAGTATTTGAAATAGCCGAGGAAACCGAAGTTGCTAACGAGGCTGATGATCAGCCAGAGTTTGCGGCGCTGCTGCGTTTTGCTGCGATCCATCAGGACGACCATGAGGAAATCGATCGCGGAGGTGCCGAAGAGGAGCGCGAGGTAATTGGGATTCCACCAGCCGTAAAAAGTGTACGAGGCAAGCATCAGCCAGAGATTCATGGCTGCGTTGTGTTTGCGGACGAGCAGATAGACCGGATAGACGATCAGAAAGAAGATCAGGAAAATCCAGGTGTGGAAGAGCATGCCGGCTCGCTTTTTTCGGGGATATGCGCGGGGATTAATTAGCGCAATAATGCGGCGGTGCAAGCGCAAAGAGCGGTTTAAAGGTTCAAGGGTTCAGGATTGTGAGGATTTGAAATGGCGACAAGATTAATAAGGTGCGGATTGGTTTTGGCGGGATTTTTTTCGTTCGCGACGTTTGGAGCGGATTGGGCTTCGTATCAGCCGGGGAACAGCGCGTGCTACATTCGGCTGCCGGCGAATCCGGAGTATCAGACGCAGATTGTGGATGCGATGGTGACGCACATTTACGTCGCGAAGGATGCGTCGCGCACGCCGGCGTTTGTGTACACGGTGAGCTTCGGCGATTATCCGAAGGAGAAATTCGTGGACGAGAATTCGCCGAAAAAAATTCTCGATGCGGACCGGGATGGATTTGTGAAAGCGGTGAATGGGAAGATTGTCAGCGAGAAGAGCATCGAGAAAGGCGCGTATCCAGGCCGCGAAGTGGCGATTTCGGGCGAGGGCGGAAAGGCGCGGTATGTGTTGCGCGAGTATTTGATCGAGAACCGGATTTTTCATCTGGCTGCGTGCGTGCCGGCGGCCAGTGTGGACGATGCGGATGTGACGCGATTTTTCGAGTCGTTTCAGTTGGCGAAGAAATGAGTATCACGAGCGCAGTCGGATAACAGCTTGGGATTAATTTGCTGCGGTGACGATAGCGTTGTATATTGTGCCCAAAGGAAAGTACTAATGCTTCACTCAGAACCGACTGTTGCGCCCGAGCTCGATCTGGAAACCGTGATCAAGAGCGTCTGTGGAACAAACAGCCCGATCACGATCTCGTCCGACGATGGGAACGCGGTGAAGGTCATCCCCGTGCCGAAGCCGGTCGAGTTTTTCAAAGGCCGGCCAGTTTATCGATTGGAAGATGCAAAATATCTGTATTTGGATTGTCCGTGGCTTTTGGAGTAAGCCATGGCCTTCGCGGAATACGATATCATCCGCTAAAATTTCCCCATGGATCACGCCACCTATGCGCGGCCGTGCGTCATCATTCGAATTAAACAGGACGGAACGCTGACGATCATCCCGATCAGCTCGAAGGATTATGGGAATGTGGACAAGTTCCGTGTGGATGAGCGCGATCCTGATTTCGCGGCAACTGGACTCACTACCACTTCCTATGTGTACGGACACCCGGTCCTAAATATTTCCCCGGCTTCTGTGCTCAAAAAGCTCGGCGCCTTCGTTGGTGAACTCAAACGACGATTTATTGCGTGGAACGGTTAAACGCCTTACTGCTTCGTCGAAGGCCGCTTGAAGACTTTCGCCCAAAACGTACCGCTGGATTTATCCTGCGTAGGATCGGGGCTTTCCGCCACGGCTTGGACGGCTTGGACGCGCGAACCGGAACCCGCGGTCGCCGCGGCGGCGATGGGCGCGGGTTCGAGCGCGGGCTGCGACGGGGCTTTGATCGCGCCGCTGCCTTCGTTGGCGGAGGCGGCGATTTTGTATTTGGCGCTGGGCATGCGGCCGGAACCGGCGGTGCCGGAGCCGCCGGAACTTGAAGTAACCGGCGCGGGCTGCGAACCTGAGGCCGGCG
>DATGGK010000074.1:0-102158 GCA_035308565.1 Planctomycetota bacterium
TTCATCGCGTATTCGCTGCAATACGCCAGCGCCAGCAGCATGTCGGGCTTCAAGCGGCTCAGCGGCAGCCTCCCTTTGAGCCATCCCGCAAATCCGTATGTCCGCGGATAGTCGCGATTCTTTGTAAAAAGCTGCTCGAGCAATTTGTCCGCCGCGTCCTGCGCGTCCTCTTCCAGCGGGCAGGCGCCGATGAACTTCTTCACCGCCTCAACCGCCTCGTCCCAGCGTTTGTCTTCCACGTACATGTCCGAATCGGCCAGCACGCCATACGCGAATCGCGCTTCGAAGGTATCCGCATAGTCGGCGACAATTTTTTTGCACAGCGCTTCGACTTTCGCGTTATCCAATTTCCGCTGCTGCAACTCCACCTGCGCGCGCAGCGCCTCCGGCGCGCGCCGCCAGTCTTTGCCGCCGTCTTCGTACGCGTCCTGCGCCGCTTTCAACGCCTCGTCAAAACGCTGCAGCGCTTGAAGCGCCTCCGCACGCGCCATCTGGAGCGACGCGCGGATCAGCGGCGACGCTGGATTCGCGGCCAATTGCGCGTCGCTGTCCGCAATGCTTTTGTTAGCCGCCTCCACGCCGTCCTGCCGCGCTTTGATCATCTGAGCCGCCTGCACTGCCGCCTGGCGAATCTCGTTCTGCGCCGCGTAAGCGCCCACAACCAGCCAGGCCTTGCGCACTTCATCAAGGCTCGCAGGAGTCAGCGGCGCGCTGTCGAGCTTCGACTGCAGCAGCGACGCATCCTGATACAACTGAATCCCGCGCTTCTCAATCTGCTCGCGAATCTCCTTCGCGCGTTTGGCCACGTCCGCATCCGCGTTATTGATAAGCTGCCCCAGAATCCGATGCGCCGGCTGGCCCTTCGCAACCAGCCCCTTCCCCGCCGCGTCGCGTTTCGCCGCATCGCCATTCAACAGATCGGTCACCAGCAGATTGAGTTCGCTCGCCATCCCCGGGACGGGTTTCGGCGCCGGCGGGTTCGGCGGCGTCAGCGGCTTGGGCGTCACATTTTCAGCCGGCGTTTTCGGCTTCGGCGCCGTCGCGGTATCCGGAGGCGCCGGCGGTTTATCTTCTCCGGCAAGCACTGTAATGGAAAAAAAGAAAACAAACAGGATGGCGTGAATTTTCATGCGGCAGGCGCGGCTCCGTTTAAAGAAATGAGCGATCTAAAGCACGCGCATTTTAGAGGAAATGTGCGCGGACGCAACCATTGTGGTGCAGGCGGCCCGCCTGCACTGGCATCACGTAGTATTTTTCTTTACAAATGCGCTGCTCCACTGCCAATCATGGCTATTCGCACATAATCCGGCCACGACCGGATTCTCTTCCACGTAATGGATAAATATGGCCAAGTCATCCGCGTCGCGAATCAAATGGTCAAAAGACTCGCGTTCCCAAATCGGGTCCACGCGATTCAAAATCGATTGAATTCGGTGGGCAGTATAGGATTTCCACGAATGAGTTATTGCAGAAAGAGTGAACTCATTTGTCGGAGCGATAACCGCATGAACATGATTTGGCATTATACACCAGGCAAGCAGATGATATTTACTGCCTTTGAAATGCAGAAGATTTTCCTGAACAATGCCTGCGATTTCCGGCCTCATCAGAACGCACGACCCAAGTTGAATTGGCGGCTCGGCGAATGCGGCTATCTCCGTAGTGGAGAGTTTTGCTGACAATTGTTTTTGAGTACTTGGGATTACGGCGTCCCAGAGTCGATAGGTTAGAAAATAAGTGCAGCCTTCCTTAAATAAATGTGGAAGCTCTCCGCGCGAGCGGGGTTCCACGAACGGAATTGAGCGCGGATCGATGAATTCGTACTCAGCCATTCTTGATCGGTGTTATTGTGGTGCAGGCGGCCCGCCTGCACACGCCTCGCTGAACGCCATTCTTTAAACTGAATCCAATGCAGGCGGGCCGCCCGCACCACAAGTCAATCAATCCGCAATCTTCAGCTTGATCTCGTCCGAATTCGCCTTCAATTCCGGCGCGTACATCGCGCTCGCTTTCGTCGGCAGCGCGCTGAACGTCCCCGGAATCTCCGCGCGCATGCGGTACGTCACGCTGTGTTTGCCGCGCGAGAGCGTCCGCGCAAACAAACACACCCGCTCGTCGCGCAGTTCCATGTATGCATTCAGGTCGTTGCCGTTGTAGCCGCTGCGCACTTCCACCGGCTCGAACCCCGCCGCCTTCATGTCCTCGAACAGGATGTATTCGTAATCGTTTTTGCTGTCGATCTCCAACTCGATCTCGACCAGATCGCCGCTCTTGAGTTGCGCCAGATTCGGCAGTTCGGAGCGCTCGTATTTCTCGACCTTCTGCGCGACCGATTGCCCGTGCTCGCCTTCGACTTTGATCTTCTTCTCGACAGGCGTGAGCTTGTAGTATTTGCGGTCCACTTTGATCTCCAATCCCGCCTTCTTGATGTCGTCCTCCAGCGTGAAGTTGGTCATGTAGGCGTTGAAGTACAGCGGCCCAGTCCCCTTCTTATGGAACTCAAGCTTGTGCGCGCCATTGGTGATTGCATCGCCGGTCAGCACCACTTTGTTGTCGAACGTGAACAGATTCGACGAATTAATCGACACCGTCTTCGCGACTTTGCCGTCCAGAACCACGTCCAACTGCATGTCCGGCGCGTCTTCGCCGCTGGCGGTAAGGTACTCGGCCAGCGCTTCAATGCAGATCGCCGTGTCGCGCGTGCTGTTCCAGTACGTCGCGTGCCGGCGGTTGTTCAACAGGTACTTCACCAGGCGCGACGCTTTCTCGCTCTTCGGATCGGCCGCGGCCAGCAGCTTCAAATAATACGCCTGCGCTTCGTATTCGCTGCCGTACCAGTACCACCAATAATTATTCTCCGGCAGCTTCAAATACGCCGTCTGATTCTCGTCGTCCTGAACCAGATACTGCTCGATGTTCTGCATGATCATTCTAAGCTGCTCGGCCTGCTTCTGCTTGTTGAGCGCCAAACCGAACATCGCCTTCCCGTAAACCGCGAGGTTGTTCCGGTCGCGATACAGGAAATCGCGCATCTCGATGTTGTTGTCGTTGGCATCGGCCAAAACCATGTACGTGAACGCGTCCATGTTGTCCGCCGATTCTTTATACGGCTTGATCTTCGCCGGCCCGTTGCGGATCATCGCCGCTTCTTTGTCGCGATAATTCTTCAACCACTGCACGCCGCGGTCGAGCATCCCCTGCGGCAAATTGATCCCGTTGTTCTTGGCGATCTGCAAACCGTGCACGACATACGCCGTCGTGTGCGGATACGAATATTCGCCGTTGCCGCTGAACCAGCCCCACCCGCCGTCGCCGCACTGCATCGCCGCGAGCCGATCGACGCCGGCCTGGACCATGCTGCGCACTTCCGCATCGTCGAAGACGGGGTTGTGGTAATTCTTCTGCTGCCACTGCTTCGCGCGCTCGACATCGTTGCCGATCTCCTGTGCGTTCAGATTCGTGATTTTGTCGCGCACGTCCTTCAAGTTGATGTTCATGCGCAGCAGCACTTTTTGCGTGATCGCCGCCGGCAAAAAGCGATTGAGCGTCTGTTCGGTGCAGCCGTAGGGGTAATCGACCATGTACGGCAGCGCATCGACCATCGCCCCCGCCAGCGTCGGCGAGTAGCGCACTTCCAACCGGCTGTCGGCGACGCGCCGCTCAGCCGGCACGGTGAATGCGATGCTGCCGCTGTCCTTCTCCGGGCGAATGTTTCCGGAGAACGATTCCGTCTTCAACATGCCGTGAATGTACGCGGGGAATTTCAATTCCATCGCGTCCGATTCTTCATTCGTCAGCGCCTTCGCGCGGATGACGGCTTCGCCCGCCGCGACGACTTTTACGCGCCAATCCACGCGCGCCTCAGCATTCGCCTCGATTTCAACCGAGCGCTTCAGCGCATCCATCGCCTCGATGCAGCCGCCGTCAAGTTCCAGCGACACTTCGACTTTCTTCTTCTCTTTGAGGAAATTATGAACATTCGCCGACAGCACCACTTCATCCTTCTGCGTGAAGAAGCGCGGCGCTTGCAGCCGGATGATTACGTTCTTTTTCGTGATCACTTCAACGTCGCCTTGTCCCACGCGCGTCCCCGCGCTCATCGTCCAGACCTTCACTTTCCACGTGGTCAAACTTTCAGGCATCGGCACGTCAAATTCAGCGATGCCCTGCGCGTTCGTATTGAGCGTCGCGGCCCAGAACGCAGTGTCGGCGAAATTCTTGCGCACCGTCGCTTCAGCCATCGGCTCAGCTTGGCCGCTCTGTTCTGCCTCGTCTTTCGCGCCGCCGCTCTTGTCAGAAGCCGCGCGCAGCGCGCGGCGGTTTTCACCGGCCATCGCGCCATTCGCGGCAAATGCCGATGTCGGCGCGGCCGGCATCGCCGCGCCTTTCTCCATCACTGCCCCGTCGGCGAAAGCATCGGCTTCTCCGCGCGCCGAGCCTCTCCCGGCCCCGCCGCCGAAACCGGGCTTCGCGCCCAAGCCCGGATCGTCAGCAACCATGTTTCCGAACGCTCCGAGGAAACTCATCGCGATTTCGCCAGTCTTGTGAACGTTGTAACCGCTCTTGTTCAGCGACGAATCGCTCTGGGGATAATGGTTGCGCCGCTTCCAGAAGTAGCTCTTGATTTCGCCAACGTTCGACCCGCCCGAAATGTATTCGACCGATTTGTCGTAAACTGTGATCGCCGTCGTCCCGCTGATTGGCTCGCCAGAATTGTCCGTGAGCTTCAGCCGCACTTTCGCTTTTTGCCCCGGCTTGTATTCCTTCGTGTCCGGCAGCACTTCGACGTTGGTCACACGGCTCTCCGGCGGAACGACGATTTCTTTCGTCTCGCTGAATACTTTTCCGCCGCTGACGACCAGCGCTTCAACAAAGAAATTCGGCATGTCGCGCTGAGCCACGTCGAGTTCCTCGATGCTGCTTTTGCCCTTTAGGTGAATCAATTTCGGCGCGACGCAGATGCCGTTCGCCGCGCGCGGGAAGAGCAGCACGGTTGTGTTTTCGCGGTTGGCGTTGACCATCAGTCTGACTTTTTCGCCCGGCGCGTATTCGCGCTTTTCCGGAATCAGCTCAATGTCGTTGAAGCGGAACGGCGCGCCCGTGTAACCCTCACCCGTAACGACGAACACGTATCCGCCTTCGATGCTGTGCTTCTTCTCATCGGTGACCGTGTAGCTCAGCCGATACTGCCCCGGCTGCGCGGCCTTCATCTGCTGGCGCGCTTTGCCTTCGTCATTCGTATCCAGCGCCCACGTCTGCACCGTTTTTTCGCTCGGCTTGCCGTCTTTGTCGTAGCTGATTTGCAGCAGCTTCAATTCGCCTTTGCCCTTCACCGGCTTATTGTCAACCGTCTGCGCGGAAAAATCTCCTTCAATGGCGTCGTCCGCGCGGAAGTGCCCGCGATTCACCCACGCGTAAACCTTGAACGGCTTGCGCGCCACGATCACGCTGCCGGTGCCGACGATGGTGCGCCGCGAATTGTCCGTGACTTCCGCCGTGATCTCGTACTTGTGATCGGTGTCGCCATGCACGGCTTTCGCGACCGCCGTGTCGATCTCGATTTTAAACGTCCCGTCCGCGTTCAGCGGCACTTCGTTCTCGCTTACCACTTCAGGCGGCGTGCTGGCATGGCCCCACCACCACGCAATCGGCCGCCTCATGCCCCACTCGCGCCAGCCCGGGTACCAGCGGTAATCGAAGGCGAACCACCAGTAACCGGGTTCGTAGAACCAATCCCATGCACCCACCGGATAGAAACTCGCCTCGTGGTCGCTGCGCAGGATTTTGTATTTCACTTTGCCCTGAGCCACCGGCGCGCCGAAATAATATTTCGCCGTGATCGTCGCGCCGATCTTCTCGCCCAGCATCACCGGCTCGCTCGGCGCATCCACTTTCACTTCGAATTCAGGCTTCTTATATTCTTCCAGCCGGAACGTCACATTTCCCGCGCCGCCGGTTTGTTCGTTTTCACCGATGAACGTCGAGATGTTGTACACGCCCAGCGTAGCGAGTTTGTCCAGCTTGATTTCGCCGTCCAGCCCGCCGAATTCGTCGCACTTCATCACTTTCTCAAAAATCTTTTCGCCCTTCGGATTGTGAATCTCCACAAGCTGCGAACGTCCCGCGTACGACGAAGGCCCCTTTTCATCGTACTTCGCATTGCCCGTCCAGAATTTAAATTTCACCGACTGATCCGGCCGGTACACCGGCCGGTCGGTGATACCGAACGATTTGACCTGGTTGTACTCCTGGTCGTACCACTGCCCGTACCACACGCCGGTAAAACCCATGAACGCCATGCGCCCGTCGGACGCCGTCGCGGTGATCAGCCAATTGTGATTTTGCGGCAGTGTGTTTTCCTTCATAAATAGCTGTCCTTCGCCGTCAGCCGCCGCGCTCGTTTCGGATGTGGTGATGTCGTAGCCGTTGTTGTTCCAATGCTGCTGGTAGCCGAAGAAATCCAGCTTCGCGTTCGGCACGGATTTGCCCGTTTCCGCGTCGGCGATGAAGAAATACTCCTGGCGGTCGAGCTGCTTTTTCACGATCGCCGTGTCGGCAATCCAGATCACAATCCGGCTGAGGTTGCCGTTGGCCATCTGCGCGGTGAGCAAATACGCGCCCGCTTTTTTCAGCGGCGTTTCGATCGTCACGCGCTTGTCAAAATGCTTCTCGCGCGGCTGCAAATCCAGCTCCCAATTCGCCGCTTTCGCGCCAAGGTACTGCGTCTGATTCTTCTCGACCAACCGCCAGCCGATGTTGTCGATATTGATGTTCTCCCAGTTCAACTGTTTGGGCTTGGTTTTGATGTACGCTTTCACGTCGTTGAGCAGTTTCGTCACGTCGATCTCCGTCGCTTCGAAGTTCACTTTGTTTCCGTTGCGGAAACGGTACTCGACGGTGGCCGGTTCGGCCGGCGTCTGCGTGCCCACATTCTCGAACGTGCCCCAATTGTTGAGAATCTGATCGACGCGCGCTTGCAGTTCCTTCTTCGGCCCGTACTCCGCAATGCTGCGCTTCCAAAATTCAACGGCGCGGTCGTACTGCTGCCTGTCTTCGAACAATTGCGCCAGCGCTTGCAGCGATTGGTTCGCGAAACCATTGCCTTTGAACTGGTCCGCGTTGTTGATGTAGATTTTGATGAAGTTAAATTCGTCCGGCAGCTTGAAGCGTTTGATGCCCGTCGCCAGTTTCGCGATCGTCTCGTCCTCGCCCAGCGTCTTCACCGCAAACGGCCCGCTCTCGTCTTTCTCGTCGCCGCTGCGAATGCCGTAGCCGGCCATCGTCCGCACGTCGAATTGAGTCTGGAGGAATTGCGCGAACGTGTAGCGCAATTCGGCGGCGCGGTCGGGGTTGAGTTCCTCCGCCTGCATCAAACAGAAGCGCCAGCGTTCCCCGTCGTTCGCCGCATCCTTGAACGACTTCGGGATTTTGTAATAAACGGGCGTGCCGTCCGGATTCGTCGGCGCGCCGCGCACACCGCTGTACCCGCCGCGGTAATAGCCGCGCCCATTGCCGTTATAACCGTCTTCGTAATCGGGAAGCTTGTCGAGCTCGGTCAGGTCCTGCAACCTCCACGCTTCGTGGTAGCCCTGCGGATTGAGCGCGTGGGCGGCTTGCGTGTAGAACTGCGAGAGCGCTTTTTTGTCCGGCTCGTCCTTGCCCTTGTCCATCGCCTGCGAGAGAAGCTGCAAGGCGCGCACGCGGTCGCGCGCGTAGCTGCTGACGTAGCGGCCATCGTTGCCGCGCCGGTTTCCGCGATAAAACTTTCCCGCGACGATAAATCCAATATGCTGGCCAGGTGTGAGCGTTTCCGCCGCCTTGGCCAGCAGCCGCCAGTTGTTCGCGTGGACCTCGATGATCTTCTCGCGAAAATCGTCCACCTCGTCCTCGCGCCCAAGCCGCGTCAGGCAATTGATCCCATTCGCCAAATCCTCGCCCACTTTGAGCGGATCGTCCTTCGGATCCATCGCCAGCGCGCTGTACTGAGCGTAGGCGTCCTTGAAGTTCCCCGCCTTCATCGTCTTCTGCGCGGCGTCGCGCTTCTGTTGATTGCTCTCTTCAGCATAAAGATTGCGCCAGCCAAAGACGCCGGCGAACAGTGTTAAAAAAGCGATCACGGTAAAAAGCGATTTGTCCGAAAACATGGCGAACCTCCGAGAAATAAGCAGCGCGATGAGTAGTGCGCGTCTCCGGCGCGCCAAACGTGGCTTCGCGGGAGGCACGACATCTTTGAGGCGATGACGGACCAAAAAGTTGCGCAAAAAAACAATTTTGTGGTGCGGGCGTCCCGCCTGCACGATCTTCGCACAACGCTTTGTTTCCAGAATTATACGCCGCGTGTCACTTCGCGAAAGGAATAGTAATTCCACGCCAAACTCCGCAGGCGCATGTCGTCTTTGGCCACCCACCTCTGACCCCTGACCTCTGGCTCCTGGCCCCTGACTCCTGACCTCTATTTTGGACAATAGCGATGGGGCCTATAGAATCGAGTTCATCGACAATGTGGCCGTAGAATCAAAAAACACGCCGCGCCCAAGGTGACCGCGATGAATTCACAATGCAAAATGCAAAATGCAAAATTTAGCGGCCGCGCGCGCCGCGATGAGCGTATTCAAGCCCGCTCCCTTGCGGTCGCGGCTCGTCATGGCGTCGCGGCTCGTCGCGCCCCCATTGCCATTCAATTTTTCATTTTGCATTTTGAATTTTGCATTTCCATTTTTGCATTTTGCATTTCCGTTTTTGCCGAAGAGCGCCTCATCATCCTCGACGACGCCCCACCCACCACGCACCGCTTCACCATCGCCCCCGACGGTTCGCGCATCTACATCGCCGGACACGGCGCGTTTCTGGTCTTTGACGCCGCTGGAAAACTCATCGACCAATTCCAAGTCAAGCAAGGCGCAAGCGCCAAAGCTCTCGCGCCGCTCCCCGGCGGCTGGTTCATCGGCTGCTTCGGCTACGCGGGCGCACACATTGGCCTGCTTCGTCCCGACGGCACCGAAGCGAAATCGCTCATTTCAATGGGCAGCGACGAAAAGCATCTGCGCGCCGATCCGGATTGGAACAACCCGCACGGCATCGCCATCGATGCATTGAGGAAGCTCATCTTCGTCCTCGACACCGCCCACACCCCCGAAAGCCGCACCGACCCCGCCTGGTCGCGCATCGCCGTCTTCGATCTCGACGGAAATTACCTGCGCGACATCTGCCGCTTCGACCTAAAAAATCCCGACGGCAACCCCGAAGATCGCACGTATTACACCGACATCAAACTCGACACGCAGCGCCAGCGCATCTACGTCGTCGCGCACAAAACCAACAAAGTCCTCTCATTCTCCTATGACGGCAAGCTCCTCAACAGCATCCATGTCCCCAATTCGGGCGCCGTCGCCGTCTTCCCTGACGGCCGCATCGCCACCAGCAGCAGCCAGGACATTCTGATTTTCGATTCCGAATTCAAGCCGCTCAAGACGCTTAAGAAAGCCGCCCCCGCGCATATCACCGACCTCGCCGTCGATGCGTCAAGCCGCCTTTACGCCGCGTGTGAAGACAACAGCGTGAAATTCATCCGCTGGCCGCCCGTTGGAGGGGCGGCTTTCCAGCCGCCCTCCATCGACGCCGCAATCGCGGAGACATTCGGCCCGCCCTTCATCCGCCTTAGCGTCGATTTCGGAAACACCGCCGTCGCCGCCGGCAAACCGTTCGAAATCAAAACGCAACTGGAGCGCCGGCTTCCAGCCGGCCCGCAGCAGGGCGAAGCCGATAACTGGCACGCCTTCGCGCGCCCCTCCGATGGCTCGGACCTAAAATGGCGCCCTTTGCCCGCCACCATTAATAAGGGGGCGCTGAGCGTCACCGCGCCCGAGTCGTTCAGCGGCATGATGGACATCGCCGTCCGCTTCGGCGACGGCCCGCCCGACCGCGCGCTCGAAAACGCCGACCCGACGCTGCAAAAAACATTCGTTTTCATCCCGCCCAACGCGACGAAAAGCCTTTCCGTGATCACCGCCGACGGCCGCCGCGTCTACGAACAATACCGCGACAACATCCCCATCCAAATCGTCCGCCGCGAAGGACCGCCGGCTTCCAGCCGGCAAGGCAACGCGGTTCTGCCGCACATCGACGTCGCCGTCACGGTCGAACAGGAAAACCGCGTCATCTCCACGTTCGATCTCAAAGAAAACTACGCCCCCGTCGTCGCGCTTAATCTTGAAAAATCCGGATTGAATCCCGGCCATTACACAATCAAAGCCACTGCAAAAGATTTCGCCTCCTATCCGCTCGCCATCGACATCGTCCCGTTTGGCGGCATCAACACGTCGCCGATGCAGCGCATCCTCTATCACGAATTCGACCAGAACGCGATCACCATGCAGCAACCCGGCCTCGACACCGCCGAGAAACTCGCCTTCATCCGCGCCTACGTGGACGCCGTCGCCGATGCCGGCTTCACGCGCGAAACCGACCGTCTCGTCAATCACATCGACGCCAACGGCCCGCGCGCATGGCTGCGCAACCGCGCGCCGGTGTCGCTGGACAACCCCGCGCTGCCGCCCGCCGAATGGTTCGCCATCCCGCCGCCCGGCGCGATGTGGGAAGCCGAATACTATCTCGACTGCGCGCTCGCGCACGGCATCCGCTACGACACACAAATCTTCGCGCACTGCGCCGGCCTCGCGCTGCGGCCTTCGCGCGTCGAAGAATTCACCACGAACTTGCAGCGCACCGCGCAATGGCTCGGAAAATACCCGGCGTTCTACGGCTTCAACTACAACGACGAGATGTTCTTCGGCGGATATGACAACACCTGGCGCGACGAAGACCGCGAGATTTTGAAAAAGACCATCGACGAATTCAAAGCGCGCGTCGATCCGAATCTGCCGAAGGACGCGAAAGCCATCGAAGAAAAGAAAGCGCGCATGGAAGCGCTCTTCTCGATCATGGAAAAAATGTACGACACGTTCAATCACGCGATCGCTCAAGTCGGCTCGTTCCACACCACCGCCGCGCCGATGTGGCAATATCCAGCGGTCGAAGGCACCTACCCGCCGTCCACGTTCAAAAACCTGAGCGAAAGTTACACGCATTTTCTCGGCGAAGGCTACCAACTCCCGTGGATGCACGCGCACTCCGTGGACATGCTCAAGCGCCCCGGCAAGCCCATCATGGGCGTCTTCGACAACCGCTACGAAGGCGCGGGCGGCGACATTTATCTGAAGAACATGATGCAGGTGCTCGGCCGCGGCGTGCAAGGCATCGGCGTCGAACACACGTCGCTGCTCGGCACCGAAGGCGGCGGCGCGAAGATCGACGCCGAAGGCGCCAGCGCCTACAAGCTCGGCAACCTCATCGCGAAAATGTACGGTCCGATCTTCGCCGAAGTCCCGCCCGCCAATGAAGGCGCGATTCTGTATTCAAAATCGCAGGACGCGACCGAAGGCCGCAAAACTTTTGGCACGCCGCACTGGGAGCGCACCTACGCGCTCTACAGCGCCGGTCTGATGGCCAGCGTGCCGATGAGCATCACCTTCGAAGAAGACGTCGAATCCGGCTGGCTGCTCGACAACAACAAGCCGCGCGTGCCGATGCTCTTCCTCACCGGCCAAACGATTCCGCTCCCCGAAAAAACGCGCGAAGCGCTCAAGAAGTTCATGGATGCCGGCGGCAAAATCTTCACCGACGCCGACAGCGCCGAAATACCGGGCGCGACGAAGCTCGAGATCAAACCCGCCGACATCATCGACCCCATCGCGAAAAGCTACGCGGGCGATACTGGGTACCCGCTGCTCGCGCCCGTCCTCGAAAAACTCGCCGCGCAATTGAAAGCCGCCGTCGGAAAATTCCGCCGCTACCCTATCGATGTGAGCGACCCGTGGGTCGCCGCGCATCATTTCGACGGCGGCGCGGTGCAGTATGTGCTGCTCTCCAGCGAAACCAGCCCCTATCCGTGGCCCGCTGGCATCGTCTGGGAACTTGGCTCGATGTACAACAAAGGCAAAAATGTGTATCTGCCGAAGACGGTGACGCTCACGCTGCCCGCGACGGACGGCGTGGTTTACGATGTGTTCGAGCGGAAGATCGTGAGCGGGAAGGGGCCGATCCAAGTTGATCTGAGGACATTTCCGGGGCGGTTGTATGCGATTTCGCCGAAGGCGCTGGGCGCGCCGAAAATCACGGCGCACATCGATCCCGCGGGTCATCCGTATTTTTGGGTCGAGACTTTGGACGAGCATGGCGAGCCGGTGTCAGCAAGCGTACCAGTTCGCGTGCGTCTCTCTCGCGACGGGCATTTGGAGGGAGAGCACTGGGGCTGCACGAAATCAGGAATTTTTGACGCCGGCTTTTACGCGCGACAAATTAGCGGCACAATTCGATTTGAAGCTACGAGTTTGCTCGGAGGCTATGCTTCTGCGTTTGAGACCAATGTGCCCCGGCGGGAGAGCACGCTTGAAACCGGGGAAGTCGTGGACCATGAAATTATGTGGCAGCTCGAACGAAAGATCTTGGAAAACAAGAAAGTCGTCATTTTAAACGATAATAAACTGGATGACGGAATTCTTAAAGAGTTGGTCAGCAATCTGGGCACTGCTGTAGAATTTGGTCCTGATACGAATAAGTTCCATGACATCAAGGTTGAAATCATAAATGAAATGCCGAAGTCGATTACTTCGGACGTTTATGTCGCCGCCGGAATCATGAGCGAGAAGGGTACGGGGAATTCGCTCATTGAATCAGGGCGCGCGCGTGGCTTATTCCGATTTTCATTCTCTCGGTATATCCCCGGCCCCGGCCGCGGGATGCTTCTCCCTCTCTTTTCCCCGCGCGGAAGCGGAGAACATGCTGTCGCCTTCGTTGGCGGAGATTTGAACGGATTAAAAGCCGCAATCAAAGAATACGGGTTGTTGTCTGGCGGAAGACGATTATTTATCAAGCGGCATCCATCGCCGGATGACCCGACCGGCAAACCAATTGAGGCTCAATCGATCGACGCACTTCGCAACCTTTGCGGCGTCAAATTATCTCAAGTCATAACTGCGCGAAATTCCAACCGCCTCCTCGTCACCGCCGACGGCTATGCCAAAAATCTCGCCCTCATCGAAGACCAAGGCGACCACGCCACAATCGTCCGCACCGAACGCGCCGGACAGGCGCACGTAATTCACGTGCCGTTCATCAGCGCAGACGGCTTGCGCTTCGGCGCGGCGGCGCGCGAAGTGGCGGCGTTTGGCCAGGGCTTTCACCTCTTTAGTGATGCGAACGCGCGGGGTAATGCGGGCCGGCTGGAAGCCGGCGCTCCGGAAATCTTCGCTGCCTTCGGCGACATGGGGCGGACGCATTTCGATTTTGCGGTGAGCGGCGACGGCCTTATCGCCATCGCGCCGGGCACCTTCGGCGCGGTGTGTTGGAAGAAAGCGAACGCGGGCGATGAATGGAAAGAAACCTGGGCCATCGACTATTGGAAGAAATACGCGGAACTCGACTGGCCCATCTCCAGCGACGCCGAACGCATCCCGTCGTTCGACGCTTTCATTCCTCCCGGCGCCGATTACGCGCTGATCACGTTCAACGAATTCGCAAAGGGCCACGGCTGGATTACGCCGGAGAATCATTGCAGCGGCTATCTCGCCGCGGTGGCTTTGAGCGACGGGAAGGAGCGCTGGCGCTTCGACGTGCCCGTGCTGAAAACGCTGATGTATCCGGCGCTGCTCACCAGTCCCGACGGCAAAACCATCGTGCTGCAAGTGCAGCTTGGCGGATGGGGGAAGGAGACGTATCGGTACTATCGCATTGAGGAGGGGAAGGCGATTGGGCAATGGAACGCGAAGCATTTGCCGAGCGCGGTGGCGGTGGGGAACCAATCGCTTGTAGTCCCGCCTTTAGGCGGAACCGGCGACGGGGCGCGTGCGGTTCCGCCTAAAGGCGGGACTACGAACGACGGCTGGACCGCGCTGGCGTTCAAAGAGCAGCTTCCGCGCATCGACGTGCGCCGCAGCGATGGGTCGCTGGTCTGGTCGAGCGCTTGGATGCGCAGCGTGATTAGCATGGCCTTCAGCGAGGACGGTAAAGCGCTCTACGTCGCCGACGATTCCGGAAAAATCACGCGCGTCAACGAGGCGGGCGATGCGGAATGGAGCCTGACGCTGGAAAGCCTCGCGCACATTGCTGTGAAGGGGCGGCGCATTTACGCGGCGGGGTGGGATGGGCGCGTGCGATGCATCGAAGATTTGCTCGTAGTCCCGCCTTTAGGCGGTCCAGGCGACGGATTGCGTGCGGTTCCGCCTAAAGGCGGGACTACCAACAAGATCGCGTGGACGCTCGATTGCACGCCGGCGATGAACGATTCTGCCGATCCAATGAAGGCATTGGCCGAGAACGCGCGCAATCCGGGCGCGACAATCATTCAGGCTTCGCGCGCGCCGACAACTTCGCGGAAAGTGCCGGCGGGCGAAAATTTATTTCGCAACGGCAAAGCGAGACTGACGCTTTGCGGCACGAAAGGCTGGATGTCGCAGGGCGAACTCGAGCTCAAGGCCGAGGCGTTGACCAACGGGAAATTCGACGATGTCGAAACGCCGTGGCTGCGGCTCAATGAATTGTTCTGGGACGCGCAAGCCGGCCGCCAAGTCTTCGCCGAAATCGAATTCAAGGAGCCGACCGACGTTCATTCGCTGACGGTCTACGAGAACGCGAATCATCCCGAAGCGTGGCCGACGGAGGGACTCGTGCAAGTGTGGGACGAGAGCGCGAAGAAATGGAACACGGCGGCGCGCGGAATTTTCATGGTCGGGCCGGTGAACACGTACAGGCTCGATTTGAAAAGCGCGAAAAAAATCCGCTACGCGCCGTGGAACAGCTATTACCGGAATTTCTACACGAGCGAGATTGAAGTGCGGTGAAATCCTCAATTCAAAATTCAAAGTTCAAAATTCAAAATTGATGACGGCTCAGTTTCTTGCGAGGAACTAACCAAACTGATCGAAATTCGATCTCACAGACCGTGAGCGCGATTGAACGAATGCAGCGCGCTGAGACTTTGTTTGAAATTCAGCCATTCTGCGCGATGCGAGACATCTCCCCATCTCCGCTTCGGCATACCGCGACGAGTTTCCCGCAAAAAGTATTGAGCCGGTATTTCTAAATTAAGCACGCGTCATAAATCCGTCGCCTTTGATTTGTAGGAAAGCGCGGCAGATTAGGGCGTGAATTCAATCCCCCGGCTATTTTGGCAACTTTCGCCGAACGCTCTGGCCGAATGTTTGCTCCTTTCCCATTGCACGTTTAATGCGCAAAGAGAAACGCAGCGCCATGTCCTGGGAAAGGTGCGGGTGAGAAATGCTGAGCCAAAGCAGCGAAGTGGGGGCGGCTGTCATTGTGGAAGAAATGGAGCAGACGGAACACGCACAATTTCACTGCGAAATTTGCGGAAAGAACCAGTCCAAGCGCGGGGTGCCGTTCAACGCCACGACGCTGCGCATGCATAAAATCAAGCACGATGGCGTATCGCCGGGCCGGCTGGAAGCCGGCGCTCCAACGAACGGGGCGCACTCTTCATTGGGATTGGCAAGTCTCGATCACGCGCCGCTGCGCTGCGACATTTGCGGCGCGACCGGCGGCAAGCGCGGCGGGCAGTTTCGCTCGGTGCGCGATCTGCTCACTCACAAGGCACACGCGCACCGCGAGGCGCCGGGCCGGCTGGAAGCCGGCGCTGCAACGCTCGGCGCGCAGGAGACGCGCCCCACGGCGAGCCACGTGCGCTTTTGTCCACATTGCGGCTGCAATCTGGCGGTGGTGAATGCCGCGCTGGCATTCCTGGATGGAGACCAAAGTTGATGCTCAACGACATTCTGCTGACTCGCGTTCAACCCAGGCCGGTGCGGCTGTTTCATGGAAAGGATTTTCTCTGCGCACTGTTGGGAAGTCTAGGATTTTCGACCAAATTCATCGTGGACCGCACCGATCTGACGCCAGGGCAAATCAGTTATCGCCTCCGCCGCGCCGGCGTGAAGCGAGCGGATTACCGCAATGGCGAATCGGCGCTTTCCACCACTATATTGGGCCGCGCGCGGCCGGTGGCGATTCCGGCGGTAAAGGCGCATCTGCGAAAAGTCGCAACTGAATCGCAATCCGAACACACGCGCTGTTTCGACGAACAGATGCAGCGAACCGCCCGAAAAGCGGCCACGATTCGTCTGGATGGCGCCGCGCGTGCCAACGCGTTTCGCGCGATGACCGGATGAGCCGCGTACATTTCTTTTGAATTAATTCTGAATTAATGCTTTGGGGCGTTTGTCTTAATTAAAAATTCATTTAGATTCAATACTTTAATTCCCAAACGCAACTTACCCTAGTGCCTGCGTTTGAGTGACTTTTTGTCTCTTGAAAGGATGATTGCAATGAAATCCAGCTTCTCCCGTCATTGGCAGTTTCGCGCGTGCGCCGCTCTGGTGTTTGCTGGCATGCTTTCTCTCTGCGGAACGCTTCACGCCGCCACGGCGACTTGGACCGGCGCAAGCGCCTCCACCGCCAACTGGAGCGACACGGGAAATTGGCTCGGGGCGACGCCACCCTCCGCGAATGGCGATACGGTGGTCTTTGACAGCAACAGCACGGCGCAGCTCACCACCAACAATTTCGATCTGGCGTTCACGGGCTTGATCATCCAGATCAACGCCAGTTTCACGGGCGGCACCGTGACCATCAACGGAACCGGGCCGCTGAGTCCCGGGGCGATCACACTCTCCAGCACCGCGCTCTCGACCTTGAACTTAAATCTGCCCGTATCGGTCGCGGCCGCGCAGAATTGGACCCTCAACGGAAATACGCTCACCAGCACAACAACGGGGACCATCAGCGCCACCGCCGGACTGAGCATCATTGGCTCCGCCGCCAATACGGCGACCCTGGCAGGCGCAATCACGCTGACCGGCAGCACGCTGACGGTCACGGGCACCGTCGCCGCCTCCACCGTCACGCTGAATGGAGCCATTGGCGGCAGCGGCGCGCTCACGCTCAGCACCACAAACCTGGGCACGGTTGTGCTGGGCGCGGCGGCGAATTCCTACACCGGCGCGACCACGATCAGCAGCGGCGTGCTCTCAATTTCCAACGTCGCGCAATTGAACTCGACGTCCTCGATTGCTCTCGCCGGCCAAAGCGCCGCCAATTTCGCGGAATTGCTGTATACCGCCGCAACCACCGGCACCCTGACCCGCTCCATTGCGCTCGGCCCCGTGACGAATTCAAACTTCGTCAGCGTGAACACGGCAGGCGGAATCCTCATTTCGAACGGCAACATCACTGGCGGCGTGGCGGGAAATGTGTGTCTGAACGTCATCGGCGCGGGCATTTTCTCCGTTGAAAATCCTTCGCATACCAGCAATACGTTCCTGGGCAACGTCACCGTTGACAGCGGCGGCGGCCTGCGCGTCGTGGGCGACAACAACGGCTTCTCCGGCGATCCCGTCCTGCTCGGCCCGGGCGCAAAGACGATTACGCTGCAGAACGGCGGGCGACTGATTCCCCTCACCACGCAGATCGACTTGACCGCGGCAAATACGAAGCTTATTTCAATCGGAACCGGCGGCGGCACGATCGACATTTCCTCCGCGGGCGTGATTTTCAACGATAACTCGCAATTGGCCGGTACGGGCTTGCTGACGATCAAAGGAAACGGCGGCCCGGCGCAAGTCGGTCTTGGAAACTCCGGCGGCATTGCAAACACGGTCAACAGCCAGAGCGGCGGCATCACCGTCGACAATGCGACCGTCAATCTTGTCGCGCAAGGCAGCGGCGATCCCACTTTCCTGGGCACAGGCGCCAAAACGGTCACCTTGCAGAACGGCGGACGACTGCTGGTCAACTCCGCCATTGCCGGCACCACCACCGCCAGTTTCTCTACCGGCACAAAGGTACTGGCATTTGGAAACGGCGGCGGAATTCTCGAAGTGGGGACGGGCTTTCAGTTCACCTCGGCTTTTGCCGGTCAAGTGGCTGCCGGCACGGGAGGAACGGCGACCATCCGGGGCGCGGGAAGCGTCACCTGGGGCAGCACAACCGCGGGCACGACCGCTATTTTGCACACAGGTCCCGTCGTGATCGACGGCGGCACGCTGAACGTCGTCGTACAAGGCAGCGCGGACCCGACCAATTTGGGTTCCGGCGTTAAAACAGTGACCATTCAAAACGCCGGGAAACTGCAACTGACCGCCGGCTCCGGAGCGAATACAAATTTCGACCCGAACGGCGGCACCAAATCGTTTGTGATCGGCACCGGCGGCGGCACCATCGAAGTGGCAAGCGGGTTCACCTGCACGTTCAACGATGCGAATCAATTGTCCGGCTCCGGTGCGCTCACCAAGATTGGCGCCGGCACGCTGACCTTGGGCACTCAAACGGTCGGCTACGGCGGAGCCACCGGGTACACCGGCGGGCAGCTCAACCTTTCGGCTGGAATTCTGAATCTGGCCAACATTCAGGGCGCTGGCGGCGGCGCCGGCGGAACCGCGGCGGCAATCGCTATGGGCGCCGGTTCTCAGCTCAATTTGCGCGACGATAACGCGGAGACCTTTCCCAATGCGCTGACAGTGAATGGAAACGCGACCATCGACGTCAATCGCAACGGTTCAACCTCAACCAATTTGACCCTCACCGTGCCCAGCCTTTCGGTGGGAGCGTTCAATCTGACCGTGAGCGGCGGCAACGGCTATTCGCTCTCGGTTGGTCCAACGACGCTCACGGGCAGCGCCGCGCTTGCCAATTCCGTTCCCGTTTTTATCACCGGCGCGCTGAGCGGCACCGGCTTCACCTTGTCCAAGAGCGGCACGGGCGCGCTCATTGTGGACGGCGTGGAGGCGCCCACTGGGCCCGCGTTGAATGTCAGCGCCGGAACCTTGAGCGGCATTGGAACGTTGACCGGCGCGGTCTCAATCGGCGCCGCGGCGCTTCTGGCGCCGGGCGATGTGAACTCCGCGGGCGTCAACCAGATCGGCACGCTGGCCCTCAGCGGCGGCGTGACCTCCGCAAACGGCTGCCAGCTCGGCTATCAATTGGGCACCAGCAGCGATTTGATCGATGCCGGCGCCTCGAATGTCACCATGGCGGGCGCCCTCAATGCCAGCGCCGCCACCGGTTTCGCCGCGGGTACGACCTACCATTTGTTGCAGACCACCGGAACCATCACCAATAATCTCACGGTCGGTTCGCTGCCTCCAAACACCGCAGGATTTATTGTGGTCACGGCGGGCACGCCCAATACCCTGGACTTGGTCACCGCCACGACCACCACGTTCACCTGGAATGGTCTGGCGGGCGACGGCGAGTGGACCACGAATGGAAATTGGGTAGGCGGCGTCGCGCCGCCGGTTTCGCCGAACTCGGCGACCGCGATTCTCGTTTTCCCCGCCGGCGCGCCGCTGACGACCCACAACGGCTATGCCGCCGACACGACCTTCAATACCGTCGGCTTCGCGGACAATTACACCGTCACTGGCAATCGCCTTCAACTCAATTCCGCCGGCAGCGCAATTACGGCCAACGGCGGCGCAACCAATTTGAACATCGATTTGCTTGTCGGGCAATCCGGTGGAACCATCACGCTCACGGCGGGCACTTTGACGATCGGAACCGCCGGAAACGTGATTTCCAACAATGCCCTGAATGGCACCGTCTTCACTGTCGGGGGCACGACAGGCACGACCTGCACCATCAATAGCACCATCACGGGAAGCGGCAACGTGACGGCCTCGACCGGCGGCACATTGGCTCTAACCTCCGCGAATAGTTCATATACCGGCATCACCACAGTCGGCGCGGGTGCGACGCTTAATGCGGCTGTGTTGGCGGCTGGGTTGTCCAACAGCAGCATCGGCGCGTCGAGCAACGTTGCCGGGAACCTCGTGCTCAGTGGCGGCACATTGGTTTACACCGGCAGCACGGCCGCCACAACGGACCGCAGTTTTACGCTCACCGCCCCCTCTTCGATCGGCGTTCAAACGTCCGCGGCCGTGCTCACGCTTACCGGCAGCAACACGGGCGCCCAAACGCTGACAAAAACCGGATCGGGTACCCTGGTTCTCGGAGGAATCGCGGACAATCCTTCGCTGTCGGCGACCGTCAGCGCCGGTACGCTCAGTCTGGCCAAGACCAGCAGCGCCACGGTCCATGCCATTGGCAGCAGCAGCCTGACGGTGAACAGCGGCGGCATCTTGCAACTTGGCGGAACCGGCGGCGACCAGATTGCCGCGGGCGTCAACGTCGTCGTCAGCACCGGCGGCACCTTCGATCTCAACGGTTTGACTGAAAGCTTCAATCAATTGAACGGCGGCGGGACGATCACCAGCACGCTGGCCGCCACCCCCGCAACGCTGACCGTGGGACAGAACAACGGTTCGGATACGTTCTCCGGAGTGATTCAAAACGGCGCGGGCACCGTTAACTTGGTCAAGGCCGGCACCGGCACTCAAACGCTCTCCGGCGCCAGCACGTATACCGGCAGCACCACGATCAACGCCGGCACGCTGGCCCTCAGCACCGCTTCCAACCGCCTTCCCCTTGGCACGACCGTGGTCTTTGGCGGCACAGCCACGCTGGACTTGGGAAACAATCCGCAGACCGTCGCGGGTCTCACGATCAGCAACGTCAGCCTCACGGCGACGTTGGCCAACGCGCCGGTGGCGGCGCCGTTGACCACGCCGCTGATCACGTTCGCGGGCAATCTCGGAGCCACTTCAACGCTGACGGGCGGCACCATTTCCATCGGCGGCGGCACGATCGACGCGTCCGGCTTCGGGACCGTCGCCAATGTGATCGAAACTGTCGCGTCCACGCTGATCGGAAGCGGCGGCGTGACGATCAAATCCTTCGGCGACGTCAGCGACGTCAGCGGCGGCAATTCGGTTTTCAATCTCACCGGCGTGAACACATTCACCGGCACCGTCACAATCCAATCCGGCCTGGTGGCCTTCAATTCGGACGCGAGCTTTGGCGACCCGGGCAACACCATTTCGCTGGCGGGCGGCGGCCTGCTGGCGACAGCGACGATCATCATGCCTGCCACGCGCCAGATCAACCTGGCCGGCGCGAGCGACGCGTACTTCCGCGCCTATGGCGGCCAGGTCCTCACGATACTGGGCCCTGTGGGCGGGACGGGAAATTTGCGCAAGACCGACCAGGGCATTGTGCTCTTGGCCGGAATCAATACCTACAGCGGCACGACCTTGGTTAACAACGGCACCGTTCAAGTCGGCGGCCTGGGCGGAACATTCAGGTACTACAAGTTTCAGCAGACGGCTTTGCGCGGCCTCAGCGCCCCCGGCGTGCCGGCGACTCCCAATTCGATTCAAATGACCGAATTGACGCTGTTCGACCTCGGCTCACGCCTGACCGCCGTCACGGCGACAAACCCCTTGGGCACGTTTCCGTTGAACAACGGAGTGCAAAATCCCTCGGGCGAAGGGCCGCTGCAAGGCATCGACAATAACACCGCCACCAAATGGCTGGACTTCACCCGCGGTCCCTTGATTCTGGATATGGGAAGTTCCGTGGCGATCGATTCCTACAATTTTACAACAGGCAACGATTCTCCGGAGCGCGATCCGATCAGTTGGGTTTTATCCGGCAGCAACGACAATGTGAATTTCATGCCCATCGACGTGCGCTTCAATCAAAACATCACCTTCACCCGCATCGCGGTCACGCAAAATTTCGCTCCCACGTTTGCGCCCGCCGGATTGAATAATTTGGCGGCGGCGAACGCGGTGAGCGCGGTGAGCGGGGCGACGGCGATGTTCATCAACAACCAGACCATCGGCTCGCTCAACGGCGTCGCTGGAAGCAACGCCTCGCTGCTGGGCGGCATTCTTACGTTGGGCGATGCCACTAATCCGACGTTTTCCGGCACAATTTCGGGCACGGGAAGCATTGTGAAGAACGGAAGCGGCAACATGACGATCTCCGGCGGCAACACGTTTACAGGCGGGATCACAATCAACACGGGCACGATTACCACAGCCGCTGGCTCGACCCCATCGGCGCTCAATACGCCGCTCGGCTCCGGAAATGTCACACTTAATGGCGGAACATTGTCATTGGGCGTGCAGGGCGTTGTCGGTCAGAGCCTCCTCACCTCCACGGGTTGGAATGCGGACGTCGTGCGCGCGGTGAGTGACGCCAACGTCAGCCCCTGGGGCACGACCGACGACGTGGACAGCGCCGGCGCACTCCCGCATACCGGCTATTTCTTCTACGAACACGGCGCCGTCGGAGCCACTCAGACCGGTCTTCCGAACGGGGGATTTTTTACCAGCAGCTCTTCCGGCATTGCGTATCAATTGCAGTCGTATACGGCCAACAACGTCTTGCGCACGGTGAGCGGCACGCCGCAAACGTTAACGGTCTCCAACGGAGCGAATTTATACTCGATCCACATTTTGGACATGGGCGGCGGCGGCGCGGCCAGTTACAGCGCCTTGTTGACGTACAGTGACCTGTCCACGACGAACTTCACTGGCTTGAGCGCCCCAGACTGGTTCAACGACACACCGGCATTCGCACTCGGCGATGTGGGTCGGCAATCCAGAGGTAGTGGCGCAGTTCAATCGAATTCCCCAAATCCGAGATTGTTCGAGGTCGTCCTTACTCTCAGTGCCGCCGATTCGCTCAAGACGCTCAGTTCGATCACCTTTACGAACACCGCGTCTGTACTGGATGTGTTTGCCATCACCGCTGTGGCACAAATCGCATACCCAAACAACATTATCGTAAACGCCAATTCGACCATTAACGTGACAAATGTTCCGTCGGCTCAGATCTCCGGAACGATGACGTTGGGCACGAACACTCTGTTTGTCACTGGCGGCAGCGTCACCGTCGGCGGCACGACCCTGACCGGAAACCCGACGTTCGACGCCGCCAGCGGCGCCGCACTTAGTCTCGGCGCCGTCACCGACGGCGGCACCGCGCGCACCATCAACAAGAACAACTCCGGCGGCTTGACCTTCTCCGCCGCGGCCACGAGCCTGATTAACGGCACACTGGTAAACGTCAACGGCGGCACGCTGAATTCGAATGTAGCGTCGGCGCTCGGAACGCTTGCAAACGTGACGCTCGCCGCCGGCGCGACCGGAGCCATTAACGCCAATCAAACCTTCGGCGCGCTCAATGGCGCCGCCACCTCGAGCTTCAATTTGAACGCCCACACGCTTACCGTCGGCAGCACCAACAACTTAAGCAGCACATTCAGCGGCGCGATCGCCGACGGGACCACGGCGGGAAATCTGATCAAAGCCGGCACCGGAACGCTCACGCTCAGCGGCGCCAATACGTACACAGGCACCACAGAAGTAGCGGCCGGACGGCTGCAAATGAATGGCTCGCTGCCCGCTGGCGGAGGCATCACGACAGTGGACTCCGGCGCGACTCTGGGCGGCACGGGAAGCATCCAAGCCCTCGTTTCAAATGGAACCGTCGCTCCGGGAACCGTTGCGGCGGTCGGGACATTAGCCGCGAGCGGCGGGACGTTCAATTCCGGTTCGACGCTGGCCATTCGTATTCCGTCGCTCAGCGCCGGGCAATTCGATCTGCTGAACATGAGCGGTGGAACCGGAACCAACTTGACGATCGGCTCCGGTGCGGTCTTGCAACTGGACCTCACGAGTTTGCCGGCGGCATCGAGCGGCGAAATTGCAGTAGTGACCGACGTCGCAGGCTCGGGTGTGGCCTTTACGCCCTCATTCATCAACGGCGCCTCGAATCCGACGCACACCGTTTCCTACAGAAACACCGGAACGCCCCACGCGGTGCTGGTGGCGTTTGGCGGAACCACTCCCACGCCGGTCAAGCTCGATGGATTGAGCGCAAACGCCGACGGCGCCGGCGTCCTGCTGAGTTGGAACGCCATCTCGGAATTGCAAAACGCCGGCTTCAATCTCTATCGGCGCAAAGTAGAACGGAGCTCCCGCTCCGTTCAAATGGAGGAACTCCATTCAACTTGGACGCGCGTAAACCCCGCCTTGATTGCCGGCCGCATCACCAGTCCCGATTTCAAGACCTACCGCTTCTACGATTGGAACGAACCGGGCGCTTACGAATACAAACTTGAAAGCGTGAGCATCGCCGGCGCGACCGAACTCTGCGCGCCCCTTGCCGGACCGGTGACTATCGATCTTTCGACCGCCGCGCTAAGCGATCAGGGCTTGGACAGCGCAGTTTCGAGCATCGCACTCGCCGGCGATACCGCGCGCGGGGCGGCGTTGAGCGCAAAGTTCGCCCCAGAGCCGCGCACGTCAGCAAGCGGCAACGAGCCGCGGCCGCAAGGGAGCGGTTTGAATTCCGATGCAAACTCCGCCACCCCCGCGCTGGCGTTCGACGCACACGGCAAGCTTGCCATGCCCGCAGCGAGCATTCGCGAACTCAGCAGGGACAGCGTGCCTTCGAATAGCGTGGCTCCGGTTGCGACAAATTCATCGGCCGCGCAGCAGACGGGAGCCGCTGTCCCACCCAGCGCCGCCGTAGCGGCGCGCTGGTTCAGCGCCAGCGTGAGCAAGGCCGGCAGTTACACCGGCGCGAAAATTGTCTACAGCACGCCGGGCGTCCTGAAGATTCCGACAAGCATGTTGCCGGCGGGATTCAATCCCAATCACGTCAGCATCGCGCGCGAAGGCCGCGCGCAAACGGCGCTGGCGCTGGCCAGCGACGGATTGGTGTTGTTCGGCCAGGGCTATCAGGACGACTACACGGACAAAGACGCGATTTTTCTGCGCAATTCGAGCGCAGCCACACCGGCGGGACAGCTCTTGCACGCGCAAGGATTGTTCAGTGGAATCAAAACCGTGAATGTAGATTCGCCTGCGAGCGCGACGGCGAGTTACCACGACGTCTACTACGATTTCAACTATCGCCCGTACTCGTTCCCGCCGTGGTTCTCGGGACAATACTTAACCGACGGCTCGACGCAGACGTTCAGTCTCGCCACGCCTAACGCCAGCAGCGGCGCGGCATCGCTCATCGTGAATTTGTGGAGCTTGACCGATGGCGGCGGCGTCACGCCGGACCACGCGCTGCAAGTGCTCGTCAACGGGCAGCCGGTCGGGCAAGCCACGTGGACAAGCGAAAACACGATGATGCAGTTGAGTTTTGAAATCGCCAGCGGCATGCTCGTCAATGGCGCGAATCAAATCGACCTCGTGACGCCGGCGCTGGATGGCGTGAGCAACCAGCTCTCATTCCTGCATTCGATGACGATGAGCTACACCCAGCTGCTCGACGGATCGAAGCCGCTCCAAATCACAAACGCGGGCATTCAAACGAAGCTCTTCGAAGTCAGCCGCATGCCGAGCGCCGAGGCGTGGGTCGTGGATGCGCGCTATCCGGACCGCGCGGTGCTGGTCGCGTACGAAGCTCAAGCGCAAGCCGACGGCACGTACACGCTGCGCTTCAATGCGGCGGCGGGCGGCTCAGGACAATTCCTGGTGGTTCCGGCGGGCCAGGAGAATCTGCCGATCGCAATCAGCAAGCGCCAAGTCAAGCCGGCCGGCGCGGCGAGCTATCTGGCGGTGGGGCCGGGCCAATTCAGCGCCGGCGTTCAACCGCTCTTGACCTTGCACGCGAAGGAAGGCCTGCGCGGCGCGTTCGTCGATCAGGAGCAGATTTTCGATTACTACAATTACGGGCGCTACGGCCCAGCGGCGATTCAAAGCGCGGTGCGTTCGGTGCGTCCGCAATTCCTGCTGCTGCTGGGCCGCACGACTTACGATTACCGCAACTACAGCGGTCTGAACGTCGATCCGCTCTGCCCGACGTTCCTGGTAAGCACGACGATGTGGGCGCAGGCGACGAGCGATTCGATGTTCGGCGACCTGGGCCGCGGCTATCCTGAAGTGGCCGTGGGCCGCTTGCCGGTCAACAATGCGAGCGAATTGAGCGGCGCGTTGGCGCACGTGCTCAACAACAAGGCACTCTCCACCGGCTTCAGCCTGCACGCGGTGGCCGATCAGTTCGACGAAACCGCCGGCGATTTCGCGAGCGAAGCCGATTCGATCGCGAGCGCTCATCCTGACGTGAATTGGCAGCGCAATTACCTCGGCGTCACATATCCAACCTCGCCGGAAGTGACCGCCGCCATGACCACCGCGGCCAACGGCGGCGCGGACATGTTGATGTACATCGGCCACGGAAACGCAGTGCGTTTGGGCAACGAAGTCCCGCGCATTTTGGACAACGACAAGGTTTCGGCGTGGACCGGAGACGCCGTCTTCCTGCAATCGACCTGCACCGCCAACTGGATGGCGAAAGACGAATCGGGCTACCAAAGCATCGCGATCCAGGCACTCACGCAGCCGCAAGGTGGGATCAGCGCAAGCATCGCCAGTTCGACGTACATGGCCTCGCAGAACGCAACCGCGTTCATGAACCAGTTGCTCTTAAACGCAAACGTCAGCGGCATGCGCTGGGGCACCGCCGTGCTGAAGACGCAGCAATGGGCCTCCGCCCAAGCCGGCACGTCGAGTTTCTACGCGGATTTGAGCACGACGGAGCAGATCTTCGGCGATCCGGCGATGCCAGTGCTGGCGCCGGCCGCGAAGAGCAATACGGGGTCTACGAAAACAACGACAACTCCGGCGCAAGGGCAGTTCTAGGGGTCAGGGGTCAGGGGTCAGGAGTCAGGAGTCAGGAGTCAGAAGTCAGAAGTCAGGAGTCAGGAGTCAGAAGTCAGAAGTCAGTCTTTTACGGAACGGGAGAAACATGAGCGTTACATGGAAACGAGCGAATGGCTTGGTCTGGGAAGAAGTCGGTACGGAAATGCTGATCGTCCAACCTCACTCTGGCGCGCGCTGGCTGTTGAACGCGGCGGCATCGGCAATCTGGAAAATATGCGATGGGAACGGAACGGGAACTCCGTTCCACAATGAAATCGCGCGCTTCTGCGAAAAGCTCGCTGACGCGGGCTTGCTGCAAGCCGCGCCACGCGGGCGCTTGGTTGCGATTCCGTGCGCAATGACCGTCCAGCGATCAAATGCGCCCGCCTTTCGTGCGCTGGGTTTGACCAGCGGCCCGCGGCGGCGGCCAAGTCCGCGCGGGAACAGCGGGCCGGGTTGATTCACATTGAATTGTTGGCGACAGATTGAAGGAAATCCGTTTGCGGCGTATGCCCATGCAAGAAATCTGGGCATTGGGTCAAAACGTAAGGGAGGTCACATGATTGGACATTTCTATCGCTTCGAGCCCAGGGCAAACGATTTTGCGCCGCCACGGCGCGGCAGGGCAATGTCCAGAGTGCTCGCGCCGGTGTTGTTGGTGGCCGCCGGTTTCACGCTCTCACCTGCTGCGCAGGCGTCACAACCTTACCGTTACTACCAATTCTTGCAGACGGCGCTGCGCGGGCCAAATCCAAACAGCATCCAGTTGTCCGAGTTTCAATTGTTCTCGCAGGGCAGCCGCGTTCCCGCTGTCGCCGTGATGAATCCGCAAGGCACTTTTCCGCTCAATGGCGGACTGCAAAATCCGACGGCAGAAACGCCACCGAACGCGAATGACAATGCTACGAGTACAAAATGGCTCGACTTCACGCGCGGCCCCCTGATCTACGACATGGGAAATCCGATCGTGATTGACGGCTACACTTTCGCAACGGCCAACGACTCTCCGGAACGCGACCCGATCAGTTGGAATTTTTTGGGCAGCAACGACAACGTCACGTACACGCTGCTGGATCAGCAGACCAACTACGCGACAACCACAACGCGCTACACCTACGTTCCCTCGAATTTAACCTTCCTCCCCGCGAATCCGCAAAACAACGGATCGCTCGCCTTGTTCCCGATCATTTCGTTGCAAAGCGTGTCGCCGATTTCCGGGGATCCGGCCGGCGGCTCGCCGGTGAGCCTCGTTGGGACCAACTTCCTGCCGGGCGCTTCCGTGACTTTTAATGGCGTCGCGGCCACGGGAGTTCAAGTTAACAGCACTTCAGTGATTCAATGCGTTTCTCCCGCGGGAACAGTGGGCTCGACGGTGGATGTCAAGGTGACCAACGCAAACGGCACGACGGCGACTTTGACGGGTGCCTTCACTTACTTAGCCAATCCGGCGCCTGGCGTCTCGTCAGTCTCGCCGAACACGGGGCCAAGCAGCGGCGGCACGCCAATAACCATCACCGGCGTGAGCTTTCGGACTGGTGCGAGCGTGCAGATCGGCGGACAGAATGGCATGACCTCGGTCAACATTCCGGCAGCCAACGTCACTGTCGTCAACGCGACGACAATCACCTGCACCATCCCCGCGGCCGCCCCGGCTGGTTCGGCGGGCTTCACGATGGTGCAAGTGACCAATTCGGACAACACCACCGGCGGCCTGCCCGGCGCATTTGAATACACGGTTGCCGCTCCCACGATAACGAGCCTTTCGCCCAACAACGCGCCGTGGAACGCCACGACGTCCATCACCATCAACGGGACGGGATTCGCACCAAACATTGGAGCGGCGGGAAGCGTTAAATTTGGGACCTTGTTCGCAACAAACGTTCAATGGGTGAGTGCGACGCAAATCACCGCCAACGTGCTTCCCGCGCCTGCCAACATCTCGCCCACGGTCGATGTGACAGTGACCAACCCGGACGGCGGAACAGTCACAGGCACGGGAATGTTCAGTTACAGCAGTCTGCGTGTTCCGGAGAATCCCGCCACAACTCAGCCTGGATTATTCTGGCGCTATTACCGTTCGGCGGTCAACGCCGGTCCTCCCATTCCCGACTTTACGACCATTCAGCCATTGAGCACCGGGATTCAAACCACGATGCAGCCGTTTATCGCGCAAGCGACCGGCACCAATCCCTTCGACGCCGCGACAATCAGTTATTGGAGCGTGCAATGGACCGGTTATGTGAATGTGCCCGCCGATGGCATCTGGACATTTTTCACGGCGTCCGACGACGGAAGCCGTCTTTTCGTTGGAAATGCGCTGGTCGTCGATAATAACTTTATTCAAGGTGGCGCGGAGAAGTCCGGAATCGTCGGCTTGAAAGCGGGCGTGCATCTGATCAAAATTCAATATGCTCAAGCCACCGGCGGTCTGGTCCTGAGCGTGAGTTATCAAGGACCTGGCCTGGCCAAAACGCAGATTCCGGACAGCGCGTTTACGGTCGATGCGGCGCCGGTGATCACGTCCGTCTCGCCATCGCACGGTCCGTTGGCGGGCAACACGGCAATTGCGATCACGGGGACAGGCTTCAACAGCATCGGAACATTTGGCGACAATCCCGTGCTTCCCCCGGTGTTGATCAACGGCCAAACGCCGCCGCAATTCGCCGTAGTCAATTCCACGACGATCAACGCCGCCACGCCCAGCGCGGGATCGCCGGGCGCGGTGCCGATTGTGCTGCAAACGATCACGGGTCCGTCGAGTTCCACTCCGGCCGCGTATACCTACGACAGCATTAAGATCACGTGGATCGGCGCCAACAGTTCATTCTGGAGCGACCCGGGAAATTGGGATTTGGGGCGCCAGCCGCAATTTGGCGACACGGTGGTGCTCACCGGCGCTGGATTTCCGCCGAACATGATGGACATCTCGACGCTCTCGATGTTCGGGATGATGTTCGACAGCACGGCCAAGACGCCGATCGCGGTCGATGTCGCGCCGCCGGGGACCGGCTTGTCGTTCTCCGGCCTGGGAGGGACGCTGTCTGTCGATACCGCCAGCGCCGATCACACGATCCTCTGCCCGATCAACGTGAACTCGATACTGAACATGACCATCGGAAACAACCGCAACCTCACCCTCTCCGGCGCAGTGACGGGAACGGGCGGAATTAATTTTACGGGCCCCGGAAAATTGACGCTCGCCGGCTCGGGCAACACCTATTCCAGCTCGACGACCGTCAACAACGGCCTGCTTAGCGTGAGCGCCCTTGCCAACGGCGGTTCGCCCAGCAGCGTCGGATTATCCTCGAGCGCCGCCGCGAACTTGCAGCTCAACGCCGGCGCCGTGCTCCAATTCACCGGGCCGTCGGGCACAACCGACCGCGGCATGACACTGGGCGCGGGGAGCGAGATCATCGACGTGGGCGCGAACACGCTGAGTTTTGGCGGGACGATCGTGGGCGCGGGAAATCTGACCACGGTCGGGCCGGGCGGATTGCTGACCTTTGGCAGCCCCGGCAACACCTACGCATCGACGACGATCTTCAGCGGCCGGCTCGACACGCTCGCTCCCGGCGCGCTCGGAAGCGGGCCCGTGACCATGAACAGCACCACGACGCTCGGCGTTGCCGCGCCGCCCCCTCCCACGACTGGATTCGGCGTCAATGGCGCGGGCTGGACGCTCAACGGAGGTGTGGCCGTCGTCAACGACGTTGCGACCATGACCGACGGCGCCACCGGTGAGGCGCGCAGCCTCTTTAACAATACGCCGCGCAGTTATGCGGCCGGCTTCACGGCGAGTTTTGTTTACACCACTCCCGCCGGCGGCGCCGACGGCGTCACCTTTTGTCTGCAAAATGTCGGGCCTGCTGCGCTGGGCGCGGGCGGCGGCGGTTTCGGCTACGAGAACCTCGCCACCAGCGCCGCGGTGGAATTCAACATCTACACTGGAGCGACGGGCGGCGCCAACGGCATTTTCCTCGGACAGAACGGCGCCATCGCCACGGTCGCGGGACAGAACGCGTCCGTAACGCCGGTCAATCTTTCCAGCGGCAATCCGATCAAGGTCACCATCACCTACGCGCCGCCACCCACTAGCACGCTGCTGGTCAACATTGTCGATCAAACGGCGAACACCACGTTCAGCAAAACTTACACTGGAGTCAATCTGCAGACGCTCGTGACCGGCTCGGCCTGTTACGTCGGTTTCACCGGTGCGACGGGCGGCGTGGCATCGACGCAAACCATCACCGGTTTCAGCTACACGCCAACCGGCGGCGGGTCCTATCCGAACTCCGTGACGATCAATGGAAACTGCACCATCAACGTGAATGCATCGGTTTCCACGACGGCGACCATCGGCAGTTTGGATTTGTCGAACAACGGCAAACTGACCCTCGTGCCAAACGCGGCCACGCCGGTGAATCAGAATTACACGCTTCTAGCCGGCGCGGTGACGCTGCCGCCGGCGCCGTCGTTTACGGTCGCGAATAACGGGACGGGAATCGGGACGCTCAGCATTGGCGCGCTGGATGACGGCGGAACTGCGAAGACGATCGCCAAAGCTGGAGCGGGCGTGCTGAGTTTCAGCGGCGCGGCGACGAGCTTGGTGGACGGAACGCTGGTCAACGTGACGAACGGCGGGATTGCGATCGGCAACGCGACGGGATTGGGCGCGCTGGCGAGCGTCGATTTGGCCGCGGGCACGACGCTGAACGTCAATACAGCAGCCACGCGGCTGGGGAACTTGACGGATTCAGGCTCAGTGACTCTCAACGGCGCGACGCTGACGGTCGGAAGCTCGAATAATCTGAGCGGCACTTTCAGTGGAACAATTGCCGATGGAACGCTCGCCGGAAATCTCATCAAAGACGGGACTGGCTCGTGGACACTGGCGGGTTCGACGCACTCGTATTCGGGCACGACGACCGTCAACGCGGGAACGCTGGTGCTGGATTCCACGCTGAGCGCAAGTTCGGCGATCAACGTGTTCACCGGCGCGACACTGCGCGGGACGGGCACGGCGAGTGTGGCGCCGGTGATTGTGGACGGAACGATTTATCCAGGCGACACGAGCGCCACCACGGGCGCGAAAGGCACGCTGACGGTCGGCGGATTGATCATCAACGCCGATGGAACGCTGCGCGTGCGCGCGTCGGGAAATTCAAGCGGCGTGGCGATGGACCAACTCAAGGTGACGGGCGCGACGGTGCTGCTGACTACGGGGACGCCGGGCGCAACGCTGCAATTAGGGATGGCGGTGCCGACTGGCCTCTACAGCAACGTCAACGCAACATTTTTGAATCTGACCAGCGGCGATTCGCTGACCACGACGTTTACAAACATCACCATCACGAATCAGTCTGGCAACTTGCCGAACTCCGGATTGCAAGTTAACTACGTCGATAGCACCAACACCGTTCAGGCCTCACAGGCGATTCCGAGCAACGGTCAATTCGTAACCGGGGGAAACCCGATCAATCCCGTCAATCGCCTGATTTTAAATTTGAACGGCGCGGTGACGCCGGTGACGGTCGATGCGTTCTCAGTACGCGCGGAGGGCGCGGGGACACTGATCGAATGGCGCCTGGCGTCGGAATTCCAAAACGCAGGCTTCAACGTATACCGCCGCGCGATCAACGAGCCGCGACCACAAGGGAGCGGGAATGGCTGGACGCGCATCAATCCAACTTTGATCGCTGGACGGATCACCGATCCGAGTGCGAAGATATACCGGTTTTACGATTGGGCGCCGGCGGGGATTTACGAATACCGTTTGGAGTGCGTCGAGAGCGGCGCGGGAATCGGCGAGTACTATAAAGAGCTGGCGGGACCGGTGACAACTGGAGCGATTGACGCAAGCGCGCTATCGCAAGAAGGCTTGAGCGCGGCACTGACAGAGTTGAATGCGGAAGCTGCCATGACGCGCGGGGCGGCGTTGATTGCTGATAGTCGAAAGTCGAAAGTCGAAGAAGTCGAAAGTCAGAATTCCACGCAGGCGAGCGACGGTGTAGCACGGCTCTCCGAGCCGTCCGCGAGCAACCTTGGACTCGGCATTCCGTCGTTCGCCACGCTTGGACGGCTCGGAGAGCCGTCCTACGCCGCGAGCGTGCGCGAAATTGCGGCGACTGCGCCGCGGAGCGCGTACGAGAGCGAGAGCCTGCCGGCTGGAAGCCGGCGCTCCGACCTCGCCGCGCCGGGCATTCTCCCGCGCATGATCGCGCGTCCGAGCAGCGGACTCTCGTCGAGCGCGGCGAAAGTCGTCAGCGACAACAGCGGCGTGCTGCTCGTGTCGAAGAATCAGTTGCCGGCGGGCTTCTCCATTAATAGGTTGCGCGTGCAGCGCGAAGGCCGCGCAGTCACGCCGTTGGCGTTGACGGCCGATGCAGTCGTGCTTTATGCGCCGGGCTACTCCGACGATTACACGGACAAGGATGCGTTTTTCCTCTATGCGAGCAACGCGGCGACGCAAGCGGGAAGCGTCTCGCACAGCAGCGGACTTTTCGCGCCGAATGTTTCGGCTCAATCGAGCGCGGGCGCGACGGTGACGGCTCAATTCCATGACGTGTATTTCGATTGGAATTTGCGGCCGTACAATTATCCGCCGTATTTCTCGAGCCAGTATTTGACGAACGGCAGCACACAGTCGTTCACTCTGAACGCGAGCGGCGCGAGTTCGGCGGCGGGGGCGCTGACGGTGAACGCGTGGAGTTTGACGCAATCCAGTCCGCCTGAAGGCGGGACTACGAACGACCACGCGCTGAATGCGTTTGTCAATGGCGCGCCGGTCGGCCAGGCGACGTGGAGCGGCGGCGGAAAATTCGTCGCGATCACATTCCAAATTCCCACGAACGTGCTGGTGAGCGGCGTGAATCAAATCGATCTGGTCACGCCGGAGTTGAGCGGCGTGAGTTCGCAGATCGCGCTGCTTCATTCGCTGTCCCTGGATTACACGAAGAGCCTCGCAGCAAATGGCGGTGCGACGACGGAGATCGTCAACGCGAGCGCGTTTGCGAAAGTGTACGAAGTCGGCGGATTGAGCACGGCGGCGTTGTGGGTCGTCGATGCGCGCTATCCGGATCGTGCCGCGCTGGCGCCGTACGAGACGCAGGCGAACGCGGACGGAAGTTTCGTCGCGCGATTTACGGCGCAAGCGGGCGGCAGCGGAAAGTACCTCGTCGTGCCGGCGGGATCGGAGTTGTCTCCTCTATCGGTGAGCAAACGCTCACTTAGGCCGGCGCCGGCGGCGCAGTATCTCGCCACGGGGCCGAATCAATTCGCGGGCGCGATTCAGCCGCTGGTGGCGGCGCACGGGAAAGAAGGCATCAAGGGCGTCTTCGTCGATCAGGAACAACTCTTCGATTACTACAATTACGGGCGCTACGGGCCCGGCGCGATTCGCAACGCCGTGCGCGCGACGCGGCCGCAGTATTTGCTGCTGACCGGCCGCACGACTTACGACTACCACGATTATTCTGGCAGCGGCGTCGATCCGCTCTGTCCGTCGTATCTGGTTTCGACGACGTTCTGGGCGCAGACGACCAGCGATGCGATGTTCGGCGATCTCGGCCGCGGCTATGCGGAAGTGAAAATCGGCCGCATTCCGGCGAACACGAGCGGCGATGTGTCGAACGCGGTGAAGCGCATTCTCTCCTATAGAGGAGTGGCCGCGTCCAGCGCGCGCGCGCAGATCACGGCGGATGCGTTCGATCCATCCGTCGGCGATTTCACGGCGGAGGCCGATACGATCGTCGCGGCCAATCCGAACATGGCATGGTCGCGCAATTATCTCGGCGGCAACGCCGCGACGAGCGCCGGCGCGGGCGTGGCGATGAGCGATGCGGCTAATGGCGGCGCGGATTTCCTCGTCTACAACGGCCACGGCAGCGCGGCGCATTTGGGCGCGGCCGACCCGCACATTCTCGACGCGAACACAGTTCAGAACTGGACGGGCAACATCGTCTTCATTGGCGTGACCTGCACGTTCAATTGGGTCGCGAAGAACGAACAGAACTATCGCAGCATTCCAATCCAGGCGCTGACGCAGCCGCAAGGCGGCATGGCCGCGTCGATCTCGACGACGACGTACATGAATTCCGGGCCGGGCGTGGAATTCGCGAAGCAACTGCTCGCGCAAAGCCAAACGGCGAGCAACGCGCGGTGGGGCGATCTACTGCTGCGCGCGCAGCAATGGGCCTACGCCCAGTCGCAGGCAAACGGCGCCGATGCGTCGTGGTACTTGGATCTGAGCAAGACCGAGTGCATCCTCGGCGATCCGGCGATGCCGGTGATGATGAAGGGGGCGGGCGCAAGCGGCACCACTGTCCAGGGCGCATTTTAGAGTCGCCTTTCGCTCCGCGAAAGGCGACTATGCGGGCGCGGCCGCCGGCTGAAACATCCCCGCCAGCACCTGCATGGCGTTCACATATTCCTCGCGTTCGACGCTTTCTTTCTGCATCTCGGGCAGCGCCAGCAAATCCTGCAGCAGGCCGATGTCATCGAGCGAGCCAATGTAGCCCAGCAGAATCACCGCGCGCGTGCGGTTCGCCCAATCGGGATCGACCAGCCGCGCACGCGTAACCTCCGCGGCTTGCTCGCGCATCCGGGTCAAATAGCGAAACGCACGGCGCTGGAATTGTTCGTTCCGCGCGTCCGTTACCCATTGATCGACGAAATAATGAACTACGCACTCGTTCGCGCATTGCTCCAGCACGTCCAGCGCTTGGGGCTCGGCAAAGGGATTTCGGTAATCAATTGAATTCGCTTGATGAATAAGCTGATCGACGACATTTTCAGGCAGCGTGCCCCGGGTTTTGAGCATCTCGGAGTGTCCTTCGCGGATGCTGCTCAAGCGCATGGCCATCCCGCCCAACCCCGCGAAGTCGCGTCGAAAGGAAAACAGCGGCTTTTCGTCAACACGCAGCAGATCGATCTCCGAGCCGGGCGGGCCGATCGACTCTTGCGGATTGATATCGGCGATGTGCGAGAGAATTTTGCGCGCGCGCGCATGCGCTTCGGCCGGAGTGCGTGTGGCGTTGAACGCGTGGCGACCCAAATGATGATGAACCACGATGGCGCGCGAATCCAAATACATCTCCGACGACAACGGAAACCGCGCCGGCTCGCGCGAAACCGGATCGTCCGCGTAGCGCGCCAGGAGAAAATCGAGCACGCGCGCCTGCTCGCCGAAATGCGGCAGCGCCTCGGCGGTGTCCAACTGCCCGCGCCGGAGCTTCCAATCCTCATAGAGCGTGCGCATGAACTAAGAGCGTAAGTCTGAATGCCCCATTTGTCATCAAGATAATTTCCGCAGGAGCGCCGGCTTCCAGCCGGCACCGCATCGGAACCGCGCGTTCAATTTCAATTCGATCTCCCGCCGGCAGTTTAAAGCCGCTGCTTTGCTGCTATACCCAGCCAATGCACCCTCTGTCCGATCGTTAAAATAAAACCGGCGCAACTGTCCTTTTATCTCAAATGTCATTGGAAAGCCCGCCGATTGCATAGAAGATTCTGCGATTCCGCGCGTCTGACAGTAGCTCTTTTAAGCGCGAATGTCACAGTCGTAAGTAGAATGGAGCTCCCGCTCCGTTTGGTTTTGATCGGAGAACCGTTGGATGGGCGGTGTTTTGCGAGGACCAATCTGGCACTTTTTTTTGGCAATGGCGGCGAGCCTCGCGCTCGCTCAACCGGCGCGCGCGGCGCTGGTCAATCCAGACTTTCAAATTGGTCCGGACGTTTCGCTCGACAGCCTTTCCGCCGCTGCCGGCAACGACAGCTACATCGCCGTCGTCACCTCGTATTACCTCGTCGTCTGGCGCGATCTCACCACCTCCCCCGCCCCGCGCATTTCGGGCGCGCTGGTCAGCAACACTGGCGTCGTCTCGCCGTCGTTTTTTATTTCCGATGTGGCAGGGCAGCCTCAAATTGGACCGGTGCAGCGCACGCGCGTCTCCTTTGACGGCACGAATTTTCTCGTGGTCTGGGCCGACACGCGCCCCGCAGGCACCGGCGTGCGCGGTGCATTCGTCTCGCTGCAAGGCGCGGTGGTTGGCGGCGCGGATTTTCTCATCGCGCCGACGCTGAACACCGCCAACGTCAATCCGCAAGTGCTCTTCACCGGCGACAATTACCTCGTCGCATGGCAGGATGCCGCGCAATCCGGGAACGGCACGCAGATTTTTTTCACGCGCGTCACGCCCGCCGGTGTCTCGGGCATGCCCCTGCCCATCACGCCCGTTGCAGGTCATGACCCTGCGCAGCAATTCGAATTCCTCGTAAAAGGCCCCAAAGTTCCGCAGGGCGAAGCGCTGCTGGTCTATCAGGACATCGGCGATTCGCCCAACGCCACGTACGCCGTGCGCATCGACCCAAAGAGCGCCATCGTCGGCCCGGCAAGCGGCGCGAAAATGTTCACGCGCGATTTTTCAGCGACCGGATTGGGCGCGCCGATTGGCGGCGCGTTCATCAACGACGAGTATTTGCTGCTGGCGTCGCTGGGCACGCAAATTTCCTGCGCCGTCTCGCGCGCGTGGCTTCACGCTGACGGCAGCATCGCGCTTTCGACAGTTCCTTTCGCGCTCGTCGGCGAAGGCACTGGTCTTGCCGAAACCGATTTTCCGATGACTTTTTACAACGACGTGGAAGGCGTGAACCTCGAAGAATTTTTGTTTCTGCGCAATTCAAGAGCCAGCGACGTGGCGTATCACGTCTTGATGAAGCGCGTCAGTCTCATCCCGCGCAAAAATGAAACCTCGACCGACCGCGATCCCAATATGGAAGTCGTCGATGACGCGCTGTCCGGCGGACTTAACGGCGCGGTTGGCTGCGTGCTGCCGGTTCCAGATCCGGCGCAGACTGGGCTGGTCGTCTCGCAATACCTGGTCGTGTGGATGGACGGTCGCCGGCGCGTTGCCGATCCGCCGTTTCAAACCAACATTTACGGCGCGATCATCGACAATACGCAAGTGGGCAACGAAATTCGTCCGTACGTTCGCCCCGGCCCCGTTGCCGCGCCGCTCACCGGCGTCGCGCCGCTGACAGTGACCTTCGCGTCGTCGTTTTCGACCGGCGGCATTGACAGCGTGAATTGGGATTTCGGCGACGGTACCAGTTCGAGCCTCTTCGCAACCACACATGTCTACCAGAACAGCGGCACGTACCTCACCATTTATTCCTTGTTGAAAGCCGGTCTGAATTACGACGATTATTTTCACGTCTACGCCGGCACCACCGATCCAGGCGGCGCCGGCGGTCCGCCGCAAAGCGTCGGCGGCGTGCTCGGCCCGCTCAGCCCGGGTGTGAACAATCAGGCGGCGATCAGCGCCTTCAGCGCCACTGTAAATTTTGCGAAATCCAACGCCGATGCGTTTCGCGTTACCGGCGTGCTGAATGTCCCGGATCTCCCCGTGAATTTAGGCGGCACTCAATTTACGTTCACGCTTGGCGCGAACAATTACTCGTTCACGCTGCTGGACGGCGGCACGTTCAATTCCACATCCGGCGACACGCCCGTGCTGGCTTTCGGACTCAATTCAGCGTCCGGATTTTTTACGCTCGTGAGCAGCAGCGACAGCTTGGCCGGCGCACTCGCGGCCGGCGGAGTGGTCAACGCGACGGTCTCCAAGCAAACCGTTTCGATTCCGCTCTCGGTGTCCTATGCGGGACTTTCGACAAACCAGACGCTGCAAGCGCAGTACACCGCGAAGCAGGGCGGTTCGGGCAAAGTCAATTTCGTCTTCGGAACCACCGGCCTGCCGGGCGAAGGCGTCTTCCGCATTGCCGATGCCACGGCGACCGAGCGTCTGACAAATGGGAAAACCGGCGACAGAATCAACGACTTTGGGCTGATCGGAAACATTACGCTGCCAGGCGGGAAACCGCTGGTCAAAACCCCCTCGGGACTCTGGCGCTTCACGTTCGGAAATTTTCAGCAGAACATCGCCACCAGCCAGGTCACGCTCGCCAGCAACGTGTACACATTCAAAAACAACCACACAACCAGCGGCATCATTAGCTTTCAATACAATCAGAAGAGCGGCGTGTTTTTCCTGGGTCTCAAAGGCATCCCAGCGGAAGGCGTGGACCCGTCCGGCATGGCGCTCAGCAACAGCTTGATTGTGCGCGCCGATCTGGCGGTGTCTGTCGATTTCGATCTGGATCAAGGCGGCGAATACCAGGGCAGCGCGTTCCTGCGATTGCAGCGCAAGGATGTGGGCAAAAAGAAATGGACGCTGCGCTAGTCGGAGCGCCGGCTTCCAGCCGGCAGGCATTCCAGCCAAACGTTGAACCGTGATCCCTCCTTGGCGCATTGACAAAAATCCATTAAAATCGCGTTCCACTAAACTGTGCGACACATGAGGCGCTGAAAGCATGGCCCGCAAGGCACCGGCCACATTCGAAGAGCTTGCCATCGAGAACGGCCTGGTCACCGAGACGCAGGTGCAGGAATGCATCGCCGCGCAAGGCCCGCCCGGCGGCGACGGCACGCAAACCAACACGATCGAAACGATCATGCTGGCCAAGGGCTTCATGAACGAAGATCAGGTCCGCGCGATCAAAACCGCGCTGGGCCGCTTGCAGCGCGACGAGGAAAAAGGCGACGCGCTGCGCATTGGCAATTACGAAATCATCGGCAAGATTGGCGACGGCGGACTGGGCACCGTCTACAAAGCGCGCCAGATTTCCATGTCGCGAGACGTGGCGCTGAAAGTGCTCCACAAAAAATGGCTCAGCGACGAGGAATTCAAAAAGAGATTTCTGCTCGAAGCTCGCCTCGCGGGACGATTGAGCCACCAGAATTTGATTCAGGTTTACGACGTGGGCCGCGACCGCGGCGTCTATTATTTCTCGATGGAATTCATCGACGGCGAAACCGTCGAGGACATGATCGACCGCGTCGGCCCGCTTGACGTGCCGGTCGCCATGGACATCACCATCCAGATCATGCACTCCATCCATTACATCAAGCAGTGGGACATCGTTCACCGCGACATCAAACCCGGCAACATGATGATGACGCGCAAAGGCCAGGTGAAACTGGGCGATTTCGGCTTCGTCAAATCCAAACTCGACCCTGTGATTTCAACGGAAGGCGAAGTACTCGGCACGCCCGATTACATTTCGCCCGAACAAGCCATGGGCGCCGACAATATCGATTGGCGCTCCGATCAATATTCGCTGGGCTGTTCGCTGTATCACATGCTGACCGGCAAACCGCCATACGAAGGCTCCGGCTCCTCGGTGATGCGCCAGCACATCAAAGCCGAACTGCCCGACCCGCGCACGATCAATCCGAAAATTCCCGACCCGGTCATGACGATCCTTGAGCGCATGATGGCGAAAAATCCAGCGGACCGCTTTCAGGATGCCGCGCATTTGATTGAGGATTTGGAATTGGTGAAGATGGGGCAGTCGCCGTCGAGCGCTCGTTTGGACGCGGGGAAATCGACGATCATCCGCGCGTACAAAATCGAGCAAGTCCGTGTCGAACGCGCGAAAACCGAAATCGAATTGTTGCGCGACGAAGTGCGCCGAATGAAAATGTACGTGACGATTGCATGCATCGTCGCGGCAACGATGGTGATTGTGGCGCTGCTGGTGTTCCTGTTGAAAAAGTAGCTGAGTGATCGTTGCGGCGGAGCTTGATTTCAACTCACGCACTGGTATAGATTTTGTTCTGTACCGCAGTTTTTCTCCATCTTTTCGCGACGATTTTTTTCAATGCCTTCATCCTACTCCAACAACTCCGGCGCCTGTGAATGCGGGCAGGTCGTGTTCGATTTGGCCGGGCGCAAAAGCGGCGACATCCTTTCGTGTTCATGGTGCGGGCGCAAATTTCGCTTTCTAGGCGCGGATCGCATCGCGCCGTTGACGCCGGAGGAAGCCAAGCTGGCTGAAGCGGCCGCCAAAAACACTCGCACGGCGCGCGGGCAAAAACCGCCCGGAACGGCCGTGAGCGTCTGGCCGATGATCGGCTTCATTGTGGCGTTCAACGCGCTGGCGTTCATCGCGCTGGCGGTGCTGCTTCCCAAAGGCGAAGACAGCTTGCGCCACACGCTGTGGGACTCCGATTTCACCGTTCAGGGACGCGCGGTCTGGCCCGACCTTGTCGCACTGGCCGTCGGGCACATGCTGGGATTCTGCGGTTGGGCGGCGTACATTTATCGCGTACACAAGAAAGCGAAGACGTGAAGAAGATTGTCGTCGCCCTGGCCAGTTTCAAAGGCACGCTCAGTTCGCGGCAGGCCGGCGAGGCGCTGGCGCGCGGACTTCGCGCGGCGGGATTTGCGACGCAGGTCATCGCGCTGGCGGATGGCGGCGAAGGCCTGGTCGAAGCGCTGGCGCCGCAAATTCCCGGTGCGCAAATTCGCGATGCTTATTGCCGCGACCCGCTTGGGCAGCGGCGCTTTGCGCGCTTTGCGCTGACGTTTCCGCACGGCCAGGATCAGAATCCGCCGCGCCCGAAAGCGGTGATCGAAATGGCCGCGTCGAGCGGCTTGCCGCTGGTGCCTGAAGCGCAGCGCGATCCGAAGATCACCACGACGCTAGGGGTGGGCGATCAAATCTGCGAAGCGTTTTCGTTTGCCGGAAATCAGCGCGACAACCTCGACATTCTGCTCGGCATCGGCGGCAGCGCGACCAACGACGGCGGCGCCGGCATGGCGCAGGCGCTTGGCGCGAAATTGCTCGCCGCCGACGGCAATGAACTTCCGCCGGGTGGCGCTGCGCTGACGCGTCTCGCGCGCATCGACATGTCAACGTTTAACCCGCACGTCGGCAATGCGCGTTTCACCGTAGCGTGCGACGTGGTCAATCCGCTCTGTGGCCCGCAGGGCGCCAGCCGCATTTACGGTCCGCAGAAAGGCGCGACGGCGGCCGATGTTGACTTGCTCGACGCCGCGCTCGCGCATTATGCCGAGATCATTCGCCGCGATCTTGGAAAAGATGTCGGCGACGTTCCCGGTGCCGGCGCGGCGGGTGGACTGGGCGCGGGCTGCATCGCTTTTTTAAACGCGACGCTCAAGCCCGGCATCGAACTGGTGCTCGACGCCGTCGATTTTAACCGCGCGCTCAAGGGTAACGAGCCGCGACCGCAAGGGAGCGGGAATGCAGCGCCGCCCGTCTGCGTCATCACCGGTGAAGGGTTTCTCGACGAGCAAACGTTGATGGGCAAAGCGTGCGCGGGCGTTGCGGCGCGCGCAAAAAGAGCGGGCGTGCCGTGCATCGCAATTGGCGGAGGCATCGACGAAGCGCATCGCGCCGATTTGGAAAAAGTATTCGCGCGCCTCGAATCGCTCAGCGAATTTGCCGGAAGTGCCGATGAAGCCAAACGCAATGCCGCGGCGTGGCTGGAGAAAATGGGTTCAAGATTCAAGATTTAGAATTTGAGATTCAACGTTGCAAACGCGGCGGACAAGTCTTGAATTTTGAATTTTGAATTTTGAATTTTGAATTGAAATGAACCTTCGCCATCTATCCACCGAACAGCCCAACGCGCGCACGGCGAATCTGGACCGCATGTCCACCGCGCGGCTGCTGCGCGCGATCAATCGCGAGGACGCCAGCGTTCACAAGGCCGTCGCGAAAGCGATTCCCGAAATCGAACGTGCGGTCGATGCGATTGCGGTGCGCTTGAAGAATGGCGGGCGGCTTTTTTACATCGGCGCGGGCACCAGCGGGCGGCTGGGCTGTGTCGATGCGAGCGAAATGCCGCCGACGTATGGCGTCTCGCCCAAGCTCGTGCAAGGCATCATCGCCGGCGGTTACGGCGCGCTGCGGCGCAGCGTCGAAGGCGCGGAAGATGACGGCGCGGCGGGAGTGCGCGACATTTCCAAACGCCGCATCGGGCCGCGCGATGCCGTCGTAGGCCTTTCGGCGTCGGGGCGCGCACGCTATGTTCGCGAAGGACTTCAGGAGGCCGCGCGGCGCGGCGCGTTCGTGGCGTGCATTACGTGTAACCGCAATTCGCAACTGGCCGCTCTTTTTCACGCAAAGAGGCAAAGGCCCGCCAAGTTCGCAAAGAATACTTTTGGAAAAGCTTTGCGTTCTTTGCGCTCCCTTGCGCCTTTGCGTGAAAGAATGCTTTTTCCGGGCGCCGCTATTATCGCCGAAACGGGTCCGGAAGCCGTTGCGGGTTCCACGCGCATGAAAGCCGGCACCGCGCAGAAGCTGATTTTGAACATGATCTCGACTGCCGTCATGGTCCGGCTGGGCCGCGTCAAAGGCAATCGGATGGTCGATCTGAAAATAAAATGCGAGAAGCTGCGCGAGCGGGCGATGCTGCTGGTGATCGATGAGACAAACGCAACTCCGCGCGCCGCGCTGGCCGCGCTCGACAAGCACAGCGGCTCGGTTCGCAAAGCGATCGCGGCGCTGAACGATGAACGATGAACGATGAACGAAAAGCCGCCTGAAGGCGGGACTACGAACTCATTCCAACGCGCGCCAGTTGCCCCTGTAAGCGGATACGTCGAGTTTTCCCGCCGCGCTGCGAATGCGGAGCGAGCCTTCGCGGTGCGGGGAAAGCGGGCGCGCGGAGAGTGCCTCGAAATCGACGCCGGAAATGGCTTCGGCGTCGCGATTCGTTCCGGCGGCGACGAGCGTGCTTCCGGCCCGTTGAATTAATTCGGCTGTTTCGCGCGGCCAGTTTCCAAAATCGGCGGGAACCAAGCGCAGGATGGTTGCCTTCCATTGGAAATCTGTTTTGCTCAGCAAGCGCGCAAGGCTTGCATTTGACTTTGCGGCGGCAAAGAGCACGCTGAAGTCCGCGCATTCGACGCGCACGCAGAGCGCACTGTTGTTTGCGGCGGGATCGGTCAACGGTGGTCCGTCGTCAGTGAATTCCCAATGCATGCCGCTCAACGCGGCAATTTCTACTTTCGCGCCCGGCGAAGCATAGGGGATTTTTTTCTGCGACAGAAAGCCTTCCAGCGCGCGGCGCGTTTCGCTCGGAAATTTGCAGCGCGGAAAAATCACGCGCTGCACGGCTACGCGCGGCAGCAATTCGAGCGCGCCATCGATGGCGTCTGGATCGTCCCCGGTCAGCACCAGCAGCGCGAGCGAGTGGATGCCTCTGCGGCGCAGCACTTCCGCAACGCGCAAACCCTGGCCCTTCGCGCCGGCATCGATGAGCGCCGCGCCGCCGGGCGTTTCAAACAGCGCGGAGCGGCCGCGCTGGAGATCGAAGATCGTGAGTTCCGCTGCGGCGGGATGCGCTCGGAATAGCAAGCTCGACAATAACAACAACGGGCAGCTCGAAACGTATAAAAATAAGCGCGGCGCGGTCAATGACTCGCGCGCCAGAGGCGCGGGGACGTTCCGCCTTCGGCTGTGCGCGATCCAGAGCGCGCAGAGCATCCCGGCGTATGCCACAAGCGCCAGAGCCGAGGGGCGCGGCATGTCGATCGACGCGCCGGGAATCGAGGCGCATTGGCGGTTGATCCATTCAAGCAGGCCATACGCGGCGGACGCGCCGAAGCCGAGCAATTTTCCAAGCGCTGAAAAAAAATATCCGACCGTGAGCGTCACGAATCCCGCAAGCATGCAGACCGTCAGGAGCGGCAGCGCGAAGAGATTAACGAGCAGACTGAGCGTCGAAAGACGGCCCATGTGCCACGCCACCGCCGGCGCGGTAGCCAGCCACGCGCAGAGCGAAATGAGCATGGCATTAACGGCCCATTCGGAAAGTGCCGTTCGCCACGATGGCGCCTGCTGCTCGGCCGCTGGCGCGAGAAGCAGTTTTGAACCATGCCGCGCGTTCCATGCGGCGAGTGTCTCTTTGAACATAGGGAAGAGTGTGTGCAGAGAAAGGACGGCGAGAAAGGAGAGTTGGAAGCCGGCATTAAACAATTCCTGCGGCGCATACGACAGAATAATGAGCGCGGCTGCGGCGAGTGCGGTGAGCGGGTCGGCTTCGCGCCAGAACGCAGACGCTGCAATGTAGGTGGCGAACATAACGGTCGCGCGAACCGCGGGCGGCGTAGCGCCCGTGAGCAGACAATAGCCCGCGCACGCGGCAAGCACCCACAGCGCCGATCTACGCCGCGAATAGCCGAAGTAACTCAACAGCCGCCAGACCAGCGCACACACGAGTTGAATATGCAGGCCGCTGATCGCGAGAAGATGGGCGGTGCCGGACATGGTGAAGGCTTCGCGGTCTGTGACGCTCAAATTTTCCCTGCGGCCGAAAACCATCGCGTTCAAAAGCCCGGCTTGTTCCGCGTCGCCGTTAAGCAGCGATTCGGTCCGCGCGGCGAGCGCGCCGCTGGCGCGGCGAAGCCACGATTTAAGTTCCCACCAGCGTGGCCCGGAAAGCGGCTGAAGCGTCGAAGTTGTCACCGCGCCCATGCGCTGCACGCCTTGGGCCGCGAGAAACGCGCCGTAGTCGAACGCGTCGGGCAACGTGGGCGCCGGCAGCGGCTCAAGGCGCGCGCGACATTGAATGCGGTCGCCTTCGGCCAATTCACCAGCGGAAATGTGCGACGGCCCAAGCGGCCCGAGCGGATCGAGCGCGGCCAGTTCGTCCGTCTCGCCGTTGAGCCAGGCGCTGACGCGGACGCGGCCCGCCGCGGGCGTCCAGACGTTGCCGTCCGAGCTGAGCGCCTCGACGGAGAGCGTCCAGTTTGTGCGCGCGAATTTGCCGGAGGTCAACGCGCTGCTTTTGGCTCGCCAATCGGCTTCGAGAATGGTGCCGCGCAACCAGACGAAGCAGGCTCGCTCGGGCGTGAGGTTCGCGACATCGTTGGCGGAGAGCAGGCGCGCTTGAAACGCGTGAAGCGAGGCGCCGAGCGAAACGGAAAGAACTATTGCGGCGGCGAAGATTAAGCGGCGAAAGAAAAACGATGCGAGAATGCATGCGGCGAGGAATGCGGCAGCGCTCGTGATTAATAGTGCGCGCTGGGGTTCAAGGAGTTCGTCGATGAAGATGCCGAGGCACACGGCCAGTGCCAGCCAGAAGAGCGGGCGACGCTTGAAAAAGCCGCTGCCGGAGAACATGAGCGATTCCTCGTCGCGAAATTCCCGCTCCCTTGCGGTCGCGGCTCGTGGCCGCTTACTGACGTGCGCGGCTCTGGCGCTATTCCTTCGGTTGCGGCGGAGCTTCGGGCGTGGGCGGCTGGTCGGGAATGACGGTGACGCCGACTGTGACCGGCGCGCTGGGGAGTGCGTCCGGGCCGTCTTCGGTGACGGTGAGTTCGAATTTGTACTCGCCGGGCTTGTAGATGCGCAGGCCGACCATCTTGTTTTGCATCGACTTGGGATTGAGCTTCAAATCTTCGCCGCCGACTTGCTTCCAGAGGTAATGCAGATCGCTGTCTTTGGCCGGCGGGATGCCGCCGTGCATCACCGAGTCGGAGCCGTCGAGGACGATGATCTTCTTTTTATCATCCACACCGCGGAAAGCGATCTTGGCGGGATTGGTGGCGGAAACTGGAGCGCCGTTGACGGAGATTTGCGGTTTGGCTTTCGGCAGCGTGCCTTGCGGGACGACGTTGACCTTCACTTGCACGGGTTCAGATTCGACCTTGCCGTTGAAAGCCCTGACTTCGAAGACCATCTTGTCCACGTCTTCCCAGGTGAATTTCAAAATCGGGCCGCGCTCGGCGAATTCGCGTCCGTTTTTGCTCCATTTGAATTGGAGCGGCAAGCCGTCGGGGTCGGTGGATTTGGAGGCGTCGATGGCCGCCGGCACGCCGACTTCGGTGGTGACGCTGGTGTTCTCGACGACGACGAGCGGCTGCGCGGGCTTGGCGCGCGCTTTGACGGGAATGACGATCGAGGCCGGTTCGCCCCATTCGGCGCCGTCTTCGCTGACGCGCAATTCGAAGGTGTAGGTGCCGTCTTCCGGGACGACAAAAGAGAGCTTGGATTTGGCTTCGTCGCCGACGTTGAGGCGCACGGGCGGGCCTTTGACCTGCGCCCATTTGTATTTGAGGAATTCCTTAGTCGCTCCGCCGGGCGCTTTGGACGCGGAGCCGTCGAGTGTGACGGTGTCGCCGGCGGTGGGCGGCGGGATGCCCTCGATTTGAGCGGTGGGCAGCGCGCCGGCTTCGACATTGAACGAGACGAGCGCGGGCGCGCTCTGCTGTTCGCCATCGCCGACCGTGAGCTTGAATTCATATTCGCCGCGTTTGGACGGTGTGACGACAATCTCCTGCGTGTTGTCGCGCGCAAGGACCAGTTGCAGGCCCTTGGTCTGTTCCCATTTGTAGCTCAACGGCAAGTTCGCGGGGCTGACGCTTTCCTTGGCGCTCAGCCGCACCTCTTTGCCGGCGAGCAGCGGCGGCGGCGTGAGGACCGACGCGGCGGCGCTCGGCGGCGCGGCGGCGGCTTTGACTTCGAGCGCAAAGCGTTCGCTGGCGCTCTGTTCGTACTGGTCGGTGACGGTGAGCGTCAGCACGTACGTGGCCGGCTGCGCCGCGATGAAGCGCAGCCTGGCTGCGTGGCGTTGCGCGTAGGTGAGGCCCAGGTCGGGGCCGCCTTCGGGCGGAGGCGATTGAGTCCAGGTGAATTGCAGCGGCGTGTTGTCGCAGGACGTGCTGTGCTCAGCGCTGAGTTCGACTTCGGATTTGGCGGTGACGCTGTGCGGGCCTTCGATCTTTGGAACGGGCTTGGCCTTTGCGACGACCGGTTGCATTACGTCCACTGCGAATTTCGCCGGTTCGCTGTCGGCGACGGTGTCGTTGACGACGAGCGTCACGACGATGCGGCCGGGCGCGGTGGCGACGAAGGTCCATTCCTTGGCATTGCGCGGGGGGACCGGTTCCTTGATTTTCGGACCGCCTTCGGATTCGTCGCGCCACGTGTAGCTCAGCGGCTTGCGATTGGGGCTGTAGGATTGCGCGGCGGAGAGCGTGACTTTGTCGCCGACGTTGACGCGCTCCTGGCCGGGCGCGGAGATGACGGCGGTGGGTTTCAACTGGGCGGCGTCTTTCACGCCAATCTGCGTTTCGATGGCGCTGGTCAGACCTTTGGAATTGGTGGCTTCGAGGCGGAAAATGTAGGTGCCTTTGTAGGGCGGCGCGAAGCGAAATTCGGGCAGCTTGGCGTAGTCCGGCGGGATCACGAGCGTCTTGCCGGGCGGGGGCGATTCAAGACAGATCCATTTCAATGTCACCTGAAAATTCTGCGGATCGGTGACTCTGGCTTTCAAGCCGATCGGCTCGCCGACGTTGCAGGTGTACGATTTCTCGACGCCTTCGATCAGCGGCGGCTTGTCGCCGGCCCCAACAGTAATGACCGCCGGCTCGGATTGTGCGCGCTGGCCTTTCTTGTCCACGACGACCACGGAGACGAAGTATTCGCCTTCCCTTTCAGCGTAGACGCGAATGATCGGGCCGTCGTTGCCGCCGCGGATCACGGGGAATTCGCGGCCGGGCAATTTGGACCAGAAGTAGGTCAGCGGCGTACCATCGTCGCTGTGGCTTTTCGATGCGTCGAGCTTGACTTCGTCGCCGAGGGAGATCGTGGCCTTCAACGGCTCGAGGATCGCAACCGGCCCTTTCGGAACATTCGTGTCTCCGCCGCCGGCTGCGCCGACTTGAATGCTCACGGGATCGCTATCGACGAAGGCGCCGGTTTCCTTCGATTTAATTTGCAGCACGAATTTGTAGGAGCCGTTGTCGGTGGCGATGAAAGACTGAACCGGGTAATTGCCCGGATCGTTGCGCGTCGGCGAAAATGGTTTGTTCACATCCGGCGTGATGGGACGAATCACAGTGGATTTTTCCAAGTCCAATTGCTTCCAAAAAAATTCGTCATCGGGGGCGGCGGTGGAGGCGGAGCCGTCGAGCACGATTTTGTCGCCGACGCGGAAAGGCTGCTTGTCGGCGTTTTGGACGACGGCCACGGGCTTGATTTGCGGAGCGGTAGCTGTTGCGTCGAATTTTTTCGCCGGCGGCAATGTCTTGGGATCCGGATTTTCAACCGGGTCAATTTCAATCGGCTTCGGCGACGCGACGACAACTTCAACGCTGGCCGGACCGCCCCACAATTTTCCGTCGAATACTTTCAACTCGAAGACATATTTGCCGGGCTTTTTCGGAATAAATTCGAATTGGCGCGAGCGAAGTTGTTCGGGCGAGAGTGCGAAATCCGCCGGCGCACTTTTTATCGACCACTCATATTGCGTGATGACACGATTGTCGTAAGCCTTGCTGTCCACGCCGCTGACCACGACTTTTTGATCGACTGAGACCGATTGCGGTTTGCCGGGGTTGGGGTCGGGATAGAGCGGCGCGGGCAAGATTTCCTGTACGAAGCGCTTCGAGCTCTTGTTGTTCTTTTCGTTGCGAACGGTGACTTCAAACTCGTATTTGCCTGGAACCTTTGGCACAAAGTACGTTTCGCTCACCCATTTATTGCTGCCTTTGTCAAAGGTGCGGGCGTGCGGATCGGCGATCGTGACTGGCGGACCTTCAACCTGTTTCCAGTCAAAAAACAGCTCGCCGCCTTCGGGGTCCGCGGCGCGGATATAAAGACGCACACGCCCCTCGTTCGGCGGGTCGTCGGCGCCGAAGCCGCGCATGGCCAGCAATACCAGACTGGCCAGCATCAGCGCTTTGATTGCCCTGCAAGCGGTCATAGTCGTCACTCCGTGCCGCCTTTTTTGGCTTCCAACACGAATGTCTTTTGCGACTCCACGCCGTCTTCGTTCTTCACCGACACACGAAAGGTGTACGTTCCGGGCTTCGAGGGCACAAAGTACGGCTCGCTGATCCATTTCCTGGTATTATCGTCATAAACGGCGGCGGTCGCATCGATTAATTTTGCTTCCGGCCCGTCAACCTGGACCCATTTGAAGGTTAATTTTCCCCCGTACGGATCGCTGGCGCGCACATGCAGGCGAATCCGCCCATCGCTTGGAGCGTCGGCAGCAAACGCACCCGCGCTGGCCGTCAGCACGAACAGCAGCGCAAAGCCCCTTAACCGGTTCTTTATGTATACAGCCATATCGATTTTTCCGCACAACATTTTACAAAACCAGAGACACCTTCAAGGTCCGTGGTCCAAGGGCAAAAATCGCCCAAATCAGGTTTTTTCGCCCAATCCCAGCAAGCCTCCCAATTCCGCCGACAAGCCTTGAATCTCGTCGGCGCTTAAATCCGGTTCGACAACCGCGTGCTCAGCCCCGCCGCCCTTCTCGCGGTAAAACTGCACGCGCTGTCCTTCCGCGCTCTTCTTATCGCCGGCCACGAGCATCTTTTTGCGCGCCAGCATCAGCGCCAAAATGTAGCGGAACGCGATTTTTTGAGCGCCGCTTTCGCCATCCAGCCGCTTAAAAAACTCCAGCACATTCTCCAAGTCGAACGCCGGTGCCCCGGAGCGCCGGCTTCCAGCCGGCTGGCCCTCGCTGCGAGAGCCGGCCGTGGTCTTCCAAAAATAGAAGACGTTCTCTGGCCGCCGATTCTGAAAACACTCCGCGCAAAAATCTTTGCGCAGCAGTTGATCCTGCTCCTGAAACAGCGCCGAGAAAACCGGCTGCTCGACGTCAAACGCGCTGCCGCAGCCGCTGCACTGCCCGCCGGATTTGCTGATCTTCCATTCGTCTTCCAACACGGCAAACCCTCGATTCCTCCGGCATTGTAGTTTAGGACTTATGCCGGAGCGATTATCATTGCCATTTTCGGAAAATCAAGTTGGAACGACGGTTGGCAATGGAACAGCGACGAGTCGCGGGGCGGTTGGAGGCGGGCAGCGGATTTGATTTTCTGGGCTATCGCTTCAACCGTGACAGGCCCCAAAAGAAGACGTTACGCAACATCGTCGAGACGATCGACAGACGCCGTCAATCGCCATTCCCCCGGCCGCCAAACAAATTGAAAATTTTAAGCCCGTGAAGCGCGACATAAACGCCCAACACCACGATATTCGTCAACAGCGCCACCGCAAAAACGATTGCCCCAATCGTCAGATAGCGCTTCGTATCCGCCGACGCGCGCTCCGCGTCGTCGTAATGTTCCTCGCTGTAAAACGCCTTGACCTTGCCCGATTCAAGCAGCGCCAAAATTCCCAGAATCAAGCTGAACATGTAAAAACACGAACACCACGTCGTCAAACACCCGCAGCCGCCCGCCGACAGCACCGACGCCACAATCAGCGCGATGCACTGATTATTGAAATTCTTCGGCATCTCCGGCGCAGGCTCGTCTTTTTTCTTCTCCTTCTTTTTCCCTTCCTTCCGCACCTCGAATTCCTCTTCCGGCGTCAGCGGCGGAGGGCCCTGCGAGATATCCTTCCTTTCGTGCTCGGGCTGCAATTCGAATTCATCCGCGCCCCCGCCTCCCGTGGGCGGCGTTGCCGGCATCGTTGGCCCCGGATCCGACGGCGTCTGCCCACTCGGTTGCGGCGGCGTGGGAACGGTCGGCGGTCCTTCCAGTTCCAGCGACGGAGATTCCGACGCCGGCTTGATCGCGTCGGTCAACGGCGCCCCGCACTGCACGCACTTCACCGCCCCTTCTGGATTCGCCGCCAGACAGCTTCTGCAATACATGATTCCCCTCGCGCCTCGTTCCCAGCTCTTGACCTCTTGATCCTTGAACGCTTAAAACCTTGAATTTTGCATTTTTCATTTTGAATTTTGAATTCGCCGTTCACTTCTCAATCCGATAGATCGCCTTCTTCGTCCGCACAATCAGCGCCTTCCCCACAATCGCCGGCGACGCCATGCAGCCTTCCTCCAGCGTGTTCTCCGCCAGCTTCTTGAATTTCTCGCCCGGCTCGATCACCGTCCCCACGCCCGTGTGATTGAAAAAATAAATCTTACCATCGGCATACGTCGGCGACGCGGAATATTCGCCGCCCAGTGCCTGCACCCACACGGCTTTCCCGCTGAGCGCGTCGATGCAGCTTAATTTTCCGCTGTCGGCCAGCATGTACAAGCGATTGCCGATCAGCACCGGCGACGGCTTGTTCGGGCTCGGCGCGCCCACCGGCTTGTTCTCCGCTGCGCTCGGTGGATTCAGCCACGGCGTCTGCCCGTTGATTTTCCACACGATATTTTCTTGCGGCAAATCCAGCGTCGAACCGCCGCCGGCAATCGGCTTCACCGCCCACATCTGCGGCTTGGTGAATCCCGTGCTCATGTACAGCAACCCGTTTCCGTACACCGGAATCGCCACGCACGAAAATCCGGGATGCCTCAGCCGCCACAGTTCCTTGCCGTTGTTCGGATCGTACGCGTAAAATCCCTCGGCGGCGATCGCCACCATCTGGTCCTGGCCATCGACCTGATAAACCAGCGGCGTGCCGTACGACTTCTTGAAATCCTCCTTCAAATTCGGCGGAAACTTCATTGACCGCTCCGTCTTCCACGCGATCTTCCCGTCGGATTTGTTCAGCGCGACCTGATACTGCACGTCCATGCCGTCGATGCAGATCAAAATCTTATCCTTGTACTGCACCGGCGAACTCCCCGCCTGATTCTGCGGATCATGTTTGAGTTCCGCATTCTCCCATACTTTTTTCGCGGTCTTCGTATCGAAACACGCCGCACCATGGGTGCCGAAGAAAACATAAAGCCGCCCGTTGTCGATGATCGGCGACGGCGACGCGTAACTGTTGAGCGTGTGTTTGAATTCCTGCTTCTCGACGTAAAACACTTCTTCGTCGTGAATCTTTTTGCCGGTGTCGAGCGTCACGCAGATCACGCTCAGAACCTTGCCGTCGTCGGTGGAGTTGGTCATCCAGATTTCATTCCCCGACACCACCGGCGACGACCACGCGGTGCCGGGCAATTCGGTCTTCCACTTGATGTTCTCCTTCTCGCTCCACGTCACCGGAAGGTCTTTCGCGTCGGAATAGCCTTGCAGCGTCGGTCCGCGCAGACACGGCCATTCGTCGGCGGCGAAGACAGCGGACGCGACAACAATGAGAATCAAAGTGGCGTTTCGCATTTCAAGTTCCCAAGAGATGTTGAATGTTAAATGTTAAACGTTGAATGTTAATTCCACCAAATACTCGCGACGAATTCCACATTCAACATTCCACATTCAACATTCAACAAATTTGAACCGGCTTCCCATCCGGCCCCACCCACACCGGCTCACTTCCGTCGGCGTAGTATTCCTTCTTCCAAATCGGCACCGTCGTTTTCAATTCATCGATCAAAAAACGGCAGCCGTCAAACGCCGCCCCGCGATGCGCTGCGCTCACCGCAATCACCACACTGGCCTCACCAATCTCGACTTTTCCAAGACGATGATACACCGCGGCGCGGATCAAACCAAATTGTTCGAGCGCCTGCGCGCAAAGTTTTTCGAGCATCTTGAGCGCCAGCGTCTCATGCGCTTCGTATTCGAGCGTGATCACGCGCCGCCCAAAATGGTTGTCGCGCGTCACGCCGATGAACGACACAACCGCGCCCGCAGCCGGATCGGCGGCGAGGCGCTCGATGGCCTGCGCACCGAGTGCGTCGCGAGTGAGTGAGACGAAGGAGTTCATGCGGTCGATTTCGGCTTTCGAAGAATCCAGCGTCCAAAACGCCACAGCAGCATAAAGCCCAGTACGATGGCCAGCCACGTTTCAACGCGATAAAAATGGCCCCACCACCACTCCGGAAACCGGCGCGAGAATACGACAATTTTCCCGCCGCTCAACGCCACAATGTCTCCGTTTCGGAGGATGTGGAGTGGAGGGGGCGTACCGAAATCCGCGTCGCCGGGCGGCGGGCGAATCGTGGCCAAAGTTGAGCCGTCGCGCACATCAAGGATGTAAATAGAAACTGGATTGGAAACTGCCATTCGATCGCCTTCGGGGAAAGGATTAACGCTCAACCATTTTTCAGTGAGCCTCACACGCCACCGGTATTTATCAGCGTCGATGTCGATGAGAAGAATATCGCCATTACGGGTGGAGACCGCGACCAGCTTGTCGCCGGGAAGACCTGTAACATCGGCAACATCGGCGTCCATATTTGCCAAATGAATACGCTTGACCGAATCAAGCGTCTCCGAATTTAAAACGCTGAGGACGACCGTCTTAGCTGGGTTGTTTTGGAAATCAGAGATGATTGCATTAGTTGTCGTGACGACAAACGAGTTCGTTCTCGAATGGTTAATGAATTGACTGCCGTATCGGTCTTTTTTATCCGGGTCGGTTCGATGGATGTCATTCTGACCGTAAAGTCTAAGCTCAAGCTTGCCGTTATCTGAAGTGAGCAGATGATCGTCGTCGATAAACCAAGCGGAATCCGCCAATAACATCGAGTGCGGAAGCTCCTTGCCTTCAGGGTACTTCCACTGGCGCACGTATCCACTAAAAGCATCTGTCATAAGGACGGCGTGTTTACTGTTGACTTGCAAGTGCCTCAAATCCTCCCGAGCTGTCAATTCAAATATTTTTTCTTCTGTCTCAAATTGCATTACCTGAATACGATTTGACGCGGACTCGTCCATGCCTGTCGAGCACACCTCAGACCTAATCGCTAGCGCCAAGGTTTTATCGTCGCTTGAAAGTGAGAATGTCGCGACTTTGTCCGGACATGGAAAGATTCTCGATTGACGCCATCGCGAGCTGTTTATGAACACAGCCATCACCGCCCCCGCGAAGCACATCATCAAGAGCGCGCTCGCCAAGCTGAATTGCAGCGGCCTGCCGAAGAGTTTCATGTCCGCCGATTATCCCCCGCCGTACGGCGGGAGCAAATCCACGCGCGCACCTTCGGGGACCGGCGACGAGCGCGTCACGATCTCGTCGTTGATTGCAATATTCAACGCATCGGCCAACCGCGCGAATTCCGGATGGGTTCGCGTGAACGCTTCGATTACGCCGCCGGCCGTCGCGGGCTGCGCTGAAACGACGAGAAGCTCGGACTCCCGCCCGAGCTTCTCGCGCAAAAACGCATGGTAGAACACGCGGATGATCAACGTGGCTCCATTCCCGCAGGAGCGGCGGCACTCCTGCCGCCGTTTGGCCGCCGCGAAAACTCTCGGCGGCAAGAGTGCCGCCGCTCCTCGTCATTAGTTCAACTTCGCCAGCGCCGCCTGCACCGCCGCCATGTCGCGCGCTTCAGGCGTCTTCTCCTGAATCTGCACGAACGCGACCTTGCCGCTCTTGTCCACAATCACCGTCGCGCGCTGGCTGATGAACGGGACTTTCGGGTGCACAAGGCCGTACTTCGCGGTCGTTTCCAGCATCGGATCGGCCAGCAAATCGTGCCCGATCTTGCGCTCGGTTTTGAACGCCTTGTGGCTGTACGCGCTGTCGCGGCTGATCCCGACGACGACGTTGTTTGGCCCGTACAAGCTCTTGTCATTGCTGATCGCGCAGTTTTCCTTCTCGCACGTTGGACTCCAATCCAACGGGTACCACAGCAGCACCACGTTCTTGCCCTTCTGCGCGCTCAACGTCCACTCTTTGTCGTCCTGAGTCTTGAGCGTGAAATCGGGGGGCACGTCGCCAACTTGAATGGGCATGGGAAAGCTCTCCTATTAAATGGTGCAGGCATGCATGCCTGCGAAACTAAAACTTTAAACCCCGGTTGCCTCAAAAAGATCGCTGATTTTGAGCTCGAAGCCGGGTAGCAGCCGTTCGCTTTTCAAGATGTCATGCTCCGATAGCTCGCGTGGATTTCCGGGGCTGCGAACGCTGATCGTTCGGAGGTTTGGATCGATCAGCCAGACCTCTTTGACTCCGGCGGCAAAGTAATCGGCGACTTTCTGATTTACATCGTAAACCAGATCATTGGGCGAAATGACTTCGACGGCGATATCCGGCGCAATCGTGCTATGCCCCGTGGGAATTTGTTTGTTTGGGAATCTTCCGGCTAGCACGACCGACACGTCCGGGCTGCGCACTTTCGTCTGCATCCACTGAGGACATTGATAAGTTCCTTCGCAATTCACAATTCCCAGCTTTGATTGACGGAGATAAGTTTCGAGAAACCAGCCCAGCACAAATGCAATCCTGTTTGCAAAGAAACCCATGTCCTTCTCCACCAGTTGTCCGTCGATCAACTCGTAGCGCTTATCGTCGTTGATGGCGAGCATTTCTTCAGGCGTGATCTGTTTTTCGGTGACTGTCGGCATGGCCGTTCTCCGTCTTTCCTATCCCTTTTTTACCACACCCAACAGCCGCCGCACAATCTCATCCGGCGTGATCTCTTCGCTCTCCGCGTGAAAATTCGTCACCACTCGGTGCCGAAGCACCAGCGGCGCGACCGCTTCCACGTCGCCGGTCGATGCCGCAAAATTCCCGCGGATCGCCGCGCGCGCTTTCGCCGCAAGAATCAAATACTGGCTCGCGCGCGGACCGGCGCCCCAGCGCACAAATTGCTTCACAAAATCCGGCGCTTCGTCGGTCTTCGGGCGCGTGGCCGTGACCAGATCGACGGCGTATTTGATCACCGAATCGCCCACCGGAATTTTGCGCACGACATTCTGCACTTCTGCGACCTGCTCGGCGTTCAGCACGCGGTTCAAATTAATGTCGCGCAGCGCCGTCGTCGCGCGCACGATGTCCATCTCTTCCTGCTTGCTCGGATAATCGATTTTGATCTCGAACATGAAGCGGTCCAACTGCGCTTCCGGCAGCGGGTACGTGCCTTCCTGTTCGATTGGATTCTGGGTGGCGAGCACAAAAAACGGTTCCGGCAGATGAAACGTCTCGCCGCCCGCCGTGACGCGGTGCTCTTCCATTGCTTCGAGCAGCGCCGCCTGCGTCTTCGGCGGGGTGCGGTTGATTTCGTCGGCCAGAATCAAGTTCGCAAAAATCGGTCCTTTGATAAATCGAAAACTGCGCTGCCGCGTAGCCTGGTCTTCTTCGATCACATCCGTGCCGACGATGTCGCTGGGCATCAAATCCGGCGTGAACTGCACGCGGTTGAAACTCAGATCGAGAATCTGCGAAATCGTCCGCACCATCAGCGTCTTCGCCAATCCGGGCACGCCCACCATTAATGCATGACCGCGGCAGAACAGCGCCATGAGAATCTGGTCGATGGCCTCTTTCTGACCAATCACGACCTTGGCCATCTCCTGCTGCAATTTGTCGCGCCCCTGGCGCAGCACGTCAACCAGTTTCAAATCGTCAGCGGCGGGCGTGGACGGCGCGGGCGGCGCGCTCGCCGCAGTGGGAATCGATGACATTTCAAGCTCCGATAATCTGTAGTCGTTCCAACACAAAATGAGTCCTGTTTATACTGGCGAGGGCGCGCCTGGGTCAAATACAGGTGTGCGTTTTGCGCGAAGTTGACGACATCTTTAAGTGCTGAGTCCTGAGTCCTGAGTGCCGAATCCTGAGTCCTGAAAATATTCGATGCGGAAACAAATGCTCGATTTGCTGCGAACCCCGCGCCGTCAGTTTCATGCCGTTCATGTGCCACTGGGCTTGCCAGTGTCGCATCGGAGGCGCTCATTGGATGTCAAGCCTGCCTCTCGCCGGCAGTTTGCGCCCACCATCGCGCGAAGCGCGCCGTTTGTCCTTGCATTTTGCGCAACCCTTACGCTCTCGCTGCTCGCCGCCGATACAACCCTCGGCGAATGCTCCGCGGGCGCCGACACGCTCCAAATTCTCCTCCGCGAAAATCCCGACGGCAAAAGAATTTTCGCTCTCTCCGCTGGCACGCGCACCAGCCATCAAAGTTTCAACCTTCAAACACCCTGCCCCGCCGATCTCAATAAAAAACTTGCCGCCCCATTGAGAATCGAAGCCACCGATCCCGCAAACCCCTTCAGCGTCATCGCCAATTTCAGCATCGACGCTCAAAGCGGCGACGCGAAATTCGTCAGCGTTTGGTTGCTCAAATCAGCCGATCGTTGGACGCTGCGCGGCGAATGGTCCGTCGATAAATTCAATCACAAGGAACTCGGCGAAAAAAACGAAACGCAATCCTTCGCCTTCCAACCCGGCAACATCCTGCGCCGCTCCGTCAGCCGCAACAACATCGACGGCGTGCAGACCACCTGTCCGCAAGGCTGCTGCAAAATCTGGCAGACCAAAACGCTCGTCACCGAAGAAGTCGAAACGCTGGCCTGGAACGAATCCGAGCGCGCCGCCGAACGCCGCACCTTTTTCCGCACTTACGTCGCGCAATACGGCGAAAGCCTGCTGACCATCGCCACAAAAATCTACGGCGACCCCATGAAGATTTCGACGCTCTACTTTTTCAATCCACAGTTGCAGAAGCAGGAAACACTCAACGAAGGCCAGAAAATCATTGTCGAGAAAGTGCCGCGTTAATTTCAATTCTCCTCAATCTTCTCCACCTTCCGTTCAATCCACTCGTTCGGCAGCGCAAAATCCGCATCACTGGGCTTTGCAATTTCCTTAATCTCAGAAAATCGCTCGGTCACTTCATCGCCTTCGTCCGGCACATAATGAATCTCGTCGAAGAATAGTCCGCCCTCCACGATGCGCGCCTGAATCCGCTTGTGCAAGCGGCGCGACGCGCCGGTTTTTTTATCGAGAACCACTCGAAGCAACGAAGATTTTCCCTCGCCGCCCGGCTTTAAAAAAATGTGCATCGCAAAAAGCGGCTCCAGCGCTTTAATGTCGCCGGTCATCGCCGCTTGAATCCGCGCCAGCGCCTTTGGCGCATTCGAGAAATCCTTAACGAAGATCGTCTTTTGCGTCGGCGCGTATTCTGAAATTTGAGCGCCATCCAGCAGCCACGCCTTTGCCGCCGGCTTCGTAAACTTGCGCAGCATCCGCGCGGGCCGTTCGAGCAGCAGTTCGCCTTCCTCGACCCGCTTGCCCGCAAGATCCTCAACTTCCGCCTTGATTATCGCGCGGACGTACGGATGCGCTTTGAACGCCTCCCCCATAGCCCGCAGCGTCTTCTCGGATTCCTCCGCCGACAGTTCGCGCTCGCCGGCCTCGGGCGCGGGCGGTTCGGCCGCGGCGATCATTCCAATGCTGACACAAAAAAGCGAAAGAACAAAACCCCTCTTCATGCAACCACGCAAGCTTTCTGACTCCTGACTCCTGACCCCTGATCCCTGACTCCTGGACCCTCAACTCTCCACCGGCCCAATCCACCGCGTCCGCCGGGGCGCCTCGTAGCGCGCCAATTTCTCCATCAACTCCGCCGGTTCGCGCGCATCCATCAGCAGCGCGCGGTCATCCGCGCGCACGAACTTCTCTTCGACCGCATGATCCAACAGCGCCAGCAACGGATTGAAATACCCCGCCGTGTTTAGCAGGCCGCATGGTTTGGCGTGAATGCCAAGCTGCGCCCACGTCAGGACCTCGCAGAGTTCCTCAAACGTGCCAAGACCGCCGGGCAGCGCCGCAAATCCATCCGACAACTCCGCCATCTTCGCCTTGCGCTCGTGCATCGAATCGACCACATGCAGCGCGCTCAATCCCGTGTGCTTCAACTCCTTCGTCGCCAGCTTCTCCGGAATCACCCCGATGACTTCGCCGCCGGCTTCCAACGCCGCATCCGCCGCCGCGCCCATCAGCCCGGTGCGCCCGCCGCCAAACACAAGCCCCACCCCGCTGCGAGCCAGCAAGGCCCCCATCGCGCGCGCCGCGTCCATGTACTCCGCCCGACGGCCGACACTTGATCCGCAAAAAATACAAAGCCGTTTGATCATATTCCTGCCACTTCCTACTCCCTGCTTCCCACTTCTTCCCGCCACTCCGCAATCTCCCACCCGCGCCGCAACGCAATTTTTCGCAGCCGCCGGTCTGGACTGACTGCCACCGGATGCCCCACCGCGTAAAGCATGTTCGCATCCCCAAACGCATCGCCAAATGCATAAGACTTTGCGAGGTCGATGTGCCCGCGCAGCGCATGCTTGATCACCGCGACGTATTTCGCGCTGCCGGTCAGCGGCGCATGATTCATCTCGCCGGTGAAGACTCCATTTTTTTCGATCAATCCCGGCGCAATCAGTTCAGCGTTCAACAATTCCGCCAGTGGCTGCAAAATAAAATCCAGCCCGCCGGTCACCAGCACGATCGGTACGTCCTCCTTCTTCAGCGCCTCCATCCGCTCCAGCGCCTGCGGAAAAATGCGCGGCTTGATGCATTCGTCAAAACACGCCCGCACGTTTTCGCGCGCCCACTGCGCATTAATGCCGCGATAGCTTCGATAAATCGATCGATTCGATGCCCCGCGGTTGAACCGATCGACCAGCAGCCACCACGGCCCGCGCAGCGGCAGGCTCGCGATCCAGAGCTTGTCGGCCAACGCCGCGCGCTTGCGCCGAAACCAGAGCAGCGGCATGACGATGTTCGTCGCCGCAATCGTCCCGTCCACGTCGCAATACGCGGCGGCCGCATGGTCGCTTTCCGTCCCCCGCAAGGACGTCCCGCCGGCGCTTTGCCGCTCAGTTTCCAGAACTCGCCTCCAAGAATCCGCAAAACAACTCGTGTAAATTCGTGCGATTCGTTGTTCAACCCAGCGCTTCAATCCGCGCCCGCAATTCATTCGCCGCGCGCCGATACAATTCCGTCGCCTGCGCCGCACCGCGCTCCTTGCGGATCGCGCTGAAATCCACCGGCTTGCCCACCGTCACCGCGATGCGTTTCGGCCGCGGGACCATGCGCCCCTTCGGCAGCGATTCGAACGTCCCGCGCAAATTCACTGGCACGATCGGCACGTCCAATTCCACTGCCAGCACCCCCACGCCGCTGCGGAACGATTGCAATTCGCCGGTGATGGAGCGCGTGCCTTCTGGGAAAAGCAAAATCGCGCGCCCGCTGTCCAGCACCGTCTTGCAAAGCGCCAGACCGTCGGCGATATTCTCTTCGCGGTCAAACGGCAGCGCGTTGAGGAACGTCGAGAAGAACCAACTTTTGAGTGTCGTGTCGAAGAAATAATCCTTCGCGCCCATCACGTGCAAACTCTTAGCGCGTGAGCCAAGCACTTCGCGAATCGCCATCGAATCCAGATGGCTGCAATGGTTCGCCGCGAGAATGTACGCGCCGCCAGGCGGAATATTCTCCAGCCCGCGGCCTTCAACGCGCAGCCACGTGTTCATGAACACCGACGCCGTCGATCCGAACACGCCTTGCAGCACCGTCTTTGACACCGATCCCTTCAAGCTGCTCTTCACGTCTTCGATATTTTGCGACGAGCGCGAAAGAATGCCCGTGCCCGAATCCAGCCGGCTGGAAGCCGGCGCTCCACCTGCTTTCAGCGCGTCCTCAACGACGGTCACCGCGTCGCGTAGCGTGAAGAGCTTGCCTTCGTGCCCCGGCGGAATGCGCACGTTAAAACGCAATTCCAGCTTGCTGATCAAATCCATCCGCGCGATTGAATCCAGCGCCAGATCGATCTCCAGTTTCGTCGAAGGCGACAGTTCCGACGCCTTCATGCGTCCGGATAATTCCGCGGCCGTGCGCGCGACTTCGACAAAAATCGCAGACTCGCGCGCCGCCACGTCGCTCTGCGCCGCGGCGACCGCGACCGCGTCTAGCGCGGTGGCGCTGGCCGCCGCTTTCCCGCCGCCCGCGTAACGCTCGCGAACTTTGTTGCGCTGAATCTTCAGCGTTGATGTCTTGGGCAAATCCTCGTCTTGAAACTCCACCCGCGCCACACGCTGGTGGCTCGGCAGCGCCTGATTGGCGCGGTCCACTGCGGATTCGACCGAATTGCGCAGAGCATTGTGGTGCGGGCTTCCACCCTGCATATTTTCGTTCTTCAGCACAATCACCGCCGCAACCTCCTCGCCGTGCCCTGCACGCGACGGCAATCCAACCACGCACAACTCTTTGACGCCGGCAATGTCCTTGAGCGCCAATTCGATTTCGTCCGGATACACATTTTTCCCCGCAGTCGTGACGATCACGTCCTTCAATCGGCCGGTGATGTGCAGATAGCCATCCTTGTCGATGCGCCCAAGATCGCCGGTTTTGAACCAGCCGCTCTCGAAAACCTGCGCGGTCGCGTCGGGATTGCGCCAGTAGCCCTGCATGATCACCGGCCCGCGCGCGCGCACTTCGCCGATGCCGTCGGCGCCCGGAGCGTGAATGCGCATCTCCACGCCCGGCACCGCCGGCCCGACTGAGCCCGCTTTCGTCGCGCTGAGCGGATTGACAGTGAGAACCGGCGACGTCTCAGTCAGCCCGTATCCCTCGCAAATCGTGATGCCGAAATCTTTGAAGAACGTGTATATCTCGGGGTCGAGCGGTGCGCCGCCGCACACGAACAGCCGCACATGCCCGCCAAAACCGTCGTGAACTTTTTTGAAAATGCTTTTGCGCGCGTCGGGATTTCCGAAAAGCTCCAGCGTTCCCGCCAGACTCTTTCCCACGCTTGCGCTGATCTTTGCGACGGTGCCCGATGCGGCAATCTGCGCTTTAATGCGATCCATGAAAAGCTGAAAGAGCCGCGGCACGCCCAGCACCACGGTGATCTCCGCCAGCTTCATCGTCGCGGCTATGTCCTGAATCGATTCGATGTGGTGAATCGTCGAGCCGCCGTACATCGGAATCAAAAATCCGCAACTGAATTCGAAGGCATGATGCAGCGGCAGCACCGACAAAAAGCGGTCGTTCTGCATCGGCTCCAACACCTCCGCGACGGCCAGCGCATCGGCGACAACATTGGCGTGGCTCAGCATCACACCCTTCGGTTCCCTCGTCGTGCCGCTCGTGAAAAGGATCGACGCCGGTGACTCCGGCGCCGGATCGCGCAGCGGCCGCTCGCCCATCGACGCCTCCGGATACGTCCACGCCGAACCCTCGTGCGGATTCAATTCGTTCAGTACATTCAGCAGCGGCAATCCGCAATCTCCAAATTCATCCGCGCCGTTTTTGAGAATCGCCGGCGACACAACGATCGCTTTGGCCTCGACCAATTTCGCCAGACGCAGCGCATCTTTTTCCGGCATCATTCGGTCCAGCGGCACAACCGTGCAATTCGCGCGCGAAACAGACAGATACGCCAGCGCCCATTCCGGCGAATTCTCCGCCATCAGCACAACTCGGTCGCCGGCGATCAGCCCCAATCTTGGAATGAGTTTGCGCGCCAATTCGCTTGCGCGTTCGTACATCTCCGCATACGTAATGCGCATCACTGCGCCACCGCGCCGGATTTCGACCAGTGCTTTGTCGCCGTACCGATCCGCTCCGCGCGCGCACAAATCGACGACCGTCTGCGGCACGCCGCGCACGAGCATGCCCGTTTCCTTGCGCGCGCCGATGCGCTTGAGCGCCTTTTCCTTCTCCTCATCCAGCAACGTGCCTTCGCCCGCGCCTGTCCGCGGCACGCTTTCCATGCGCAGAATATTGCGCTTCAAGCCTGGAATGTGAACGTCCTGCAAATAGCTCTTCCAGCGAATCGCGCGCGGATCGAAATCAAACGCCGCGCGTTCGTCCGGCGGCAGCGCGCTGAGCAGTTCCAGCGCATGCCCAATTTCGTAACGGCACTCGAGATTTACGTACGGCCCGTAGATGTCCACATAATAGAGGAGCTGCTCGAGCGTGTTGCTCAGTGTTCGCAAGCGCGATTTCAATCGTCGCCCGCCGGGCACAGGAATCGGACTGTTGAGCACCAGATTCGCCGCTTTGATCGGCCGCAAATAACGGTTCTTGATGCGCCAGCGATACTGCGCGATCGTCGGAAATTTCCACATCGGCACAATCACCGGCTTGCCCGCGCGGTCGGTCATCGGATGCTTCTGAAAATAATCGCGCACATATTCGAAGAGCGTGCGGAACACGAGCGGATTCTCGCTCGAACTGGCCACGGTGATCAAATCGAACGCGCCGCGCTTCCCGGCGATGTGCGCGGCCGCGGCGAGAATTCCATTCACGACCAAATCCGCCGGAATAATGTCGAGCACCACTTTTTCACTCGCCGGAAAATCGGTGAGGCGCCCTTTGCCGAAACCGATGATGATCGGATCGGCCATGCGCAATCCATCAAGCCAGCCCGGCTCCGGTTCGCGCAAACTCGATTCAATAATCGACGGCCGCACGATAATTGTCGGCACATCGCCGTGCGTCAGCTTGATGAATTGCTCGCCCAGAAATTTCGTGTACGTGTACGTGTCGTTCCAGCCCAGGCTCTGCGCGCGGCGCATGCCTGCATCGACCAGCGCCGTGCGCATCCGGTCTTTGCCTTCTTCGCTGTCGGGCGCGATTTTTTTCTTCGCGAAAATCGTCTCACAGTCTTTTTTGACGCTCGCCGCCAATTCGCCCAGCCGCGCGACCTCCTCTTTGACGTCGAATTTCTCCGGCCGCTTCACATTCGTCGGAAGCTGCGCATCAATGGCTTCCAGCGGCGTGAGCAATTTCTCCGGAATGTTGCCGGTGCGTTTGCCGCTCACGTAGGCCGTCGAAATGTGCACGTACGCCGCGTTCGCTGCGCGCGCCAGTTCAAGCAGCCGTTGCGGCCCCATCGTGTTAAGGTCCAAAGCCAGATCGAGCCGCTCGTCGAAAACGACCGTCGCGGCGCTGTTGATCACCAGCTTTACTTTTTTCGCCAGTTCGTTGAACGCCGTTTCGTCCAGGCCAAGCCGTTCGGCGGTGAGATCGCCGGGCACGCATGTAATTTTGGATTCGCAATACGCCAGAAATTCGTCGCCATGTTTCTCGCGCAATCGGCCGAACGCACTGTTGCGCAAAATTTCGTCGCGCAGCCTTTCGCGCGGATCGACCCGCGTGCCGTCCGCTTTAACGCGCGGGCGAATGAGCAGAAAAATCTGCCCAACTTCCGGCAAATCGCGCAGAATCTTTTCGGTGACCGCTTTAGCCAGAAAGCCCGTCGAGCCGGTCAACAGCACACCCGCGCCGGCAAACGTGCCGCGGATCGTAATGGAATTAGTCTCGGAACTCATGCGGTGCGATTTTATTTCATTGCGCCCGATTTTGAAATGCGAATCGCGCCAAATATGTTTTTGCTCCCGCCCCTTGCCGAACTTCAATCGCGTTGGACGAAGCTTGGGCCATAATTGGGCGGAGTGAGGCCGGCGTTTCCATTTATCTTCATGCGTCATCGGATCATAGCGAAAACTGAGCGTGCGGCACTCAAAATGCTTTCCCACGCAATGGCTCGACACCCGGTGTGTCGAAAATCACTTTTAATTTTTCCAAATAAGGAGGGCACTCATCATGTCCATTCGATCCATCCTTGCATCGCTCGCGCTAACCATCGGCGCGCTGTTCGTCCTGACCGGCTGCAACCACTGCTGCGGCGACCGCGGCTACTCCGACGCCGGCCCCAATAACGGCGGCTACGCCGAAGGCGGAGCTTACGTTGAAGGCGGAGCGTACGTCGAGAACACCGCGCCGGTTCAAACGCGCCGAGTCTACAACGCGGACGGCACGTTCACGGAAATGCCCATTGACGCCGGTTATGCGCGCAGAGATTTCGACGGCAACCGGATCAACGCCGTGGACGTCGAAGTGAATCGCCGCGACGACATCAATCGCCGGGAGGGCGACGCAAACCGCCGCGATGCGAACACCAATACACGCGACACCAACGCGAACCGCAGCGACACGAATGCCACGAAGCACGAGAGCGACGCCAACCGCAGCGGCACGAACGCCAACACGCGCGACCAGAATTCGCGCACTGAAAACAAGCCGAGCGTTCAGAACAACAACACTCCGGCGAACAACAGCACCGACAACAAAAAGTTGCCGGAACCGACTGACGACAAAAAGTAATGACTGTATCGGTGGCGCCATATCGTAAGGGGCGCGCGCTATTCTCCAACCATCCCCCACTTGTGGGAGAATAGCGCGGACTTGATCGAACGGTTGCCGCCACACGCGAAGCACGGCCCGATCCAGCGATGGATCGGGCCGTTGCGATTCAAGCTTTCGCGCCGCCCAATTTCAATACAATCCGCCACTCCGCTTCCGTCACCGGCTGGACCGAAAGCCGCGCGCCGCGCTGAACGACCATCATCTTCTCCAACCCAGCGGTCTTCTTCAATTCCTCGAGTGTCACCGGCCGTTCGAATTCCCGCTCAAACGCAATCTCCGCCATTACCCACGTCGGATTTTCGCGCGAGCTCTTCGCGTCGTAATACTCGCTGTTCTTGTCGAATTGAGACGGATCGGGCACGCCCGCGCGCAGAACTTTCGCCGTGCCGGCGATCGCTTTCGGCTCCGCGCTGCTGTGGTAAAAAAGCACGCCGTCGCCCGGCTGCATGGAATCGCGCATGAAATTGCGCGCCTGATAATTCCGCACGCCGGTCCATCCTGTCGATCCATCCTTCTTTAATTGCGAAAACGGATAAACGTCCGGTTCGGATTTCACCAGCCAATATTTTTTCATGCGCGAATCCATGTAGAACGGAGCAATGCTCCGTTCTACTTTCCTTTCCCTTCCTTCGTATTCTGCTGCACGGTACGCAACACGAAGGCAATGGCTTCCTTCGAGCTATCGTCAATGTAGCGATATTTCTCACGCATCACGCGCAACGACCCCTCGATCTTGGGCAGTTCCTGCGCCGGAATTAGCGACTGATCGTCCCCGCCATAGACCAGAACGTAGCGCGCCAGCAAGAGGAACGCGCGCGTCTGTGCTTTGTAGAAGCTCTCCTGCAGCGCTTCGTAAATGTCGCTGAACACTTCGTGGTAATCGATCTTCTCATTCGGATGTTCAAGCGAAAACGCGGCGATGCGCGTGATCAGGTTGCGCCGATATGAATCGGCGGGTTCCTTGAGCGACATCATTTTTTCGACGCCTTCCATCACCGCGTTGCTGGGGTCTTCGTACGTTCCCGTGCGCTGGTTGAGAATCTTTTCGGCGGAGACGTATGCGCGCACGTGTTTGAAATACTCTTCGATCTGCCGGTCGTATTCGCTTTCAGCGACCAGGCCCATCGAATCGTACACTTCACGCGACACCCATCGGAAATATTCGCCGCGCACCGCATCGATGAACGCTTCGCAATCGTGGTAGCCATCCTCCGGCTCCAGGCGCAAAAAATCGTACACCGTTTTGTCGCGCAGCAATTTGTCCATCGCCTCAAAGACGCCCAGCGGGGACAGGAATTTGCGGTCGGGATTGGCGCCGGCGTCTGAAAGCAGCGATTTCATCTCGCGCGCCGACGCGCCGCGCCGCCCTTCGTACGCCGCGCAGACGAAATTCTCGAACTCCGCCATCTGGTCGCGGTGTTCGTCGCGCAGCGTCGGAATGTGCGCGCGCAGCAGTTTCTTCTCTTCCGAATTCATGCCTTCCGGCACCGTGCCGTCGTCGTAAAGCTTGGCTTTGTCCATCGGCGTCAGGCGCCGGATCACCGCGGAAATCTCCGCCGGATATTGGCCCGGATCGGGTTTGCGCAGGCGCGTCATCACTGCCCACAACGCGGCCACGTCCGCGGTGTGCGGTGCGACGTGGCGCGTCTCGCGGATTTCGTCGATGAATGGCCGATAAATCGCGCGCTCCTTGCGCCACTCCAGCAAATACGGCACGCGCACGAGCTCGATGCGGCCCTTGTAGCTCGTGAAATCCGGCGTCGCCTTGAACGCCGACAACTGCTTTTCGTTGCACGTGCCGATCATCACGCAATTGAGTTTCGCCGACACATTTGGCAAACTCACTTCGCCCCGCTCAACGGTGCTGAGCAAATATTTGTTGAGTTCGAGGTTGCGCTTCAGAAAATCCGAGTACTCGACAACTCCGCCGCTGGCTTCGATCAACTCGCCGTTGAGGTCCATGAGCTGCAAGCCTTGCAGCATCACCGGCAGCGTGACGCCCTGATCGTAGGCCGTGGGCCGCGCGCCGGCATCGACGGCCTGCTGCGGCTCAATCGCCGACGCGCCCGTGCGGTACCGCTTCGAAATGAAGTAGCGTTCGACCTGCACGTGGCGGATCACTTTCAGCCAATCGCCGCGGTACGCGGTCAGCAGCGCGTCGTAAATCTGCTTGTTCTTCATCGACAGCGTGCTCTCGCGCAGATACGGCGCGCGCAGCCGTTCCGCCAGCGCCGTGTCCGCCGGGTTGCGCGCGATCAACTCCTCGAAGAAGCGTGCGCGGTGTTCGATCGGGATCAGAAAAATCGGCGGTTCGCGCAATTCGCTCATGAGCTTGCACGAAACCAGCGTTTCGTCGATGAATGCGAGCGTTTCGCGCGGCAAATCGTCGCCTTTGCCGCCGAAGCCCATGCCTTTGCCTTCGCCTTTCTCGGTGAAGATCCAATTGAAGCGGAACAGCGCGCCGTCTTCCAGCAGCGAATAGTGTTCAAGCGCCCGGAAAAGCAGATTGAGGATCGTGCTTTTCGCCGAACCGTTCGGCCCATGCAGCAGCACCAGTTTGTCGCAGGAACCCGTCAGCGCGAAGCGGCGCAGGTGCCGCACCAGATCGAGCTGCACCTGCTCCTGGCCTTCCAGCACATTGCGCCCGTCGTCCCACGGCGCGTCGAAAAGCGAAAAGCGCATGCACTTTCCGCCGATGCCGTTGACCTTGCGCGTGCCGAAATGCTTGAAGACATCGAAGGTGTATTGCGCCGCGTTGCGCCCCAGCAGCATCGGCCGCGCGATGAAGGAATCGATGTATTGTTGAAACGACAGTATGCGTTTCTGGTTGCGAAAGTTTGCCAGCGAGTTGTCGTTGACCTGCTTGAAGAATTCGTGCAGGTTGAGCACGCTGGCGGGGTCTGCGACTACGCTGCCCATGCGAGTGTTGCCGGCCATAAGCGAGTCCTCTTGTGCTAAAAGCGGGTCGTGCGACTGGCCCGCTTGCCACTCACTTTTATCGGCGTGCGAGCGACATGCAATCGTTATTTCTTTTCAAGCGCTTCGAGCGCGTCCGCGGGAGCGGGTTTCCACGCGTCGCTAACGGCGGGTTTGACGATGGAACCGCCGGCGCCTTTCGCGTGCTCGCCCGGCGCCAACATGCCGCCGGAGACGACCATCTTCAGCGCGTCCTGCACGGACATGTCTAGGTCCATGGTTTCTTCGACGGGCACCACCAGCATGAATCCGGCGCTGGGAATCGGCGAGGTTGGCACGAAGACCGTGACCATCGGCGTCAGGCGCACCGTTTTCTTCTCCTTTGGCACGAATCGCATGATATTCTCGCCTGGTCCGGTAACGAACCCGATGGCCCACACGCCGGCATACGGAAACTGGACTGCGACAGCGCGCTGGAATTTCGATTTGCCCTCCGTCGATATGAAGGCCGCGCCCAGTTGCTTGATCGATCCGTACAGCATCCCGACCAATGGCAGCCGGTTGAGCCCCAATTCGATGCTGTTCAAAACAAGCCGCCCCACAAAGCTGCGCATCACGATGCCCAGCAGCACCACAAAAATCAAAATCAGGAATAGTCCGATCAACGGAACCACAGCCTCGCCGAATGGCGAGCTGAGCAGTTTCGACATGGGGCTTTCACTGGTGTTCCCGCCGCTGACCGCGCTGAAAATCGACCTCAGCGGCCTGTTGATTTGCTGCCAGCCCCACGCCAGACAGACGATCGTCACGGCAAACGGCACCGCGACGAGAAATCCCGTCACAAAGTTGCGGCGCAGCGCTTCCCGAAATTTTGCAAAGACAGCCATCCACGAACCTCCGCACTGAATTATCCGATTAGACGCGAGAATAGAAAGCGAAAGTGTATTCGTTTGTAGTCCCGCCTTTAGGCGGAAGCGCGTGTCGGCCGCGACGAACATTCCGCCTAAAGGCGGGACTACGAACTCACCCGCCCAGATACGCTTTCATAATGGAATCGTCGCGCAAAAGTTTCTTCGGGTCGCCTTCCTGAACCACGCGCCCCGTTTCCAGCACATACGCCTGATCCGCGATTTCGAGCGCCTGTCGCGCATTTTGTTCGACCAGCAGGATAGTGACGCGCTGCTGCTTGAGTTCCTTCAACACGCCGAAGATGCGTTCGACGATCAGCGGCGCAAGCCCCAGGCTCGGCTCATCCAGCATCAGCAACTTCGGCCGCGCCATCAGCGCGCGCGCAATCGCCAGCATCTGCTGTTCTCCGCCGGAGAGCGTGCCCGCGGATTGCGCCGCGCGTTCGCTCAAAATCGGAAACATTTCGCGCATTTTCTTGATGTCGGAGGCGATCCCCTTGTCGTTGCGCGTGTACGCGCCCAGCGCCAGATTTTCATCGACGGTCAAATCAGGAAATATGCGCCGTCCTTCCGGACACAGCACCAGCCCGCGCGCAACATTGAGATGCGCCGGCGATCCAGCAATATTCTGCCGGTCAAAAATCACTGCCCCATTCGACGGCGGCTGAATCCCGCAGATCGCTTTGAGCGTGGTGGTCTTCCCCGCGCCATTGGCGCCGATCAGCGCGGTCAGTTCGCCGCGCTTCACGGTCAGGCTCACGTTCTTGATCGCGTGAATCCCGCCGTAATGCACGTCGATGCCCTGGACGTCGAGCATGGGGTGGTCAATCATAGTCTGAAGTCCAAGGTCAAAGGTCCAAAGTCCATTAGTCAGGCCCTCGCGCACAATCGACGTTGGACCCTGGACCTTGGACTTTGGACTTACTCGTGCTCCTTCCCCAAATACGCCTCAATCACCGTCGGATTTTCGCGCACTTCCGCCGGCGTGCCTTTCGCGATCGTCACGCCGTGATCCAGCACCAGCAGCCGCTGCACAAGACCCATTACGAACTGCATGTCGTGTTCGATCACCAGCAAACTGAGCTTGAATTTTGCGCGAATCTCGCGCAGCAATTCCTGCAGCGCATCGGATTCCGTGTCGTTCATGCCGGCCGCCGGCTCGTCGAGCAGCAGCAATTTCGGCGCGGCCGCCAGCGCGCGCGCGATCTCCAATTTGCGCTGCGCGCCATAGGGCAAATTGCGGCTGAGCATGTTGCATTTGTCGGCCAGGCCCATCAGTTCGAGCAGTTGATGCGCTTCGCGCTGAACGCGCGCTTCCTCGTCCTTGTACGAATTCTTGCGGAACACCGCCGCAATCACACTGGCTTTGCATTGCGTCTGAAAACCAGTCATCACATTTTCAAGCACGCTCATGTCTTTGAAGAGCCGGATATTTTGAAAAGTGCGCGCCACACCCAGCGCCGTCACGCGATCGGGCGTGAAGCGCAGCGTATCGACCCCACGGATGCGGATGCAGCCAGTGTCGGGTTTGTACGCGCCGGTGAGCAGATTAAAAACCGTCGTCTTCCCTGCGCCGTTCGGTCCGATCAGCCCGACGATCTCGCCATCGCCGATCGTGATCGAAAATTTCGAAACGGCGCATAGCCCGCCGAAGCGCTTGTCAATGTTTTCCGCGCATAGAATCGGCTCCGAAGAATCATTCGCAGGCGGGACGCCTGCGCTACGGGATTTACTTTCCATCCGCTGGCGCCCTCCGCTTGAACAGCGCTGTCAAATCGATCCCTTTAAGCAGACCCTCCGGCCGGACAAGCACAACGACGATCAACAGCACCGAAAAAAACACTTGCCACAAGTTTCGAATCTCGGTCCAGACCACCCCGCCTTGCGTTGGATCGTAGAAGACCGGGACGTTGATGGATGGAAGCCATTTTAAGAACACGTTGCCGACGAAATACAGCACAATCGTCGCCGCCGTGGTGCCGCCCATGTCCCCCATTCCTCCGAGCACCACCATCACCACCAGCATCACGCCTTGATTGAAACTGAAATGACCGATCGAAACGAATGCGTTGAAATTGGCAAACAGAGCCCCCGCCAACCCGGCGAACGCCGCTCCCGTGACGAACACAAAAACCTTGTAAAAAGTCAGGTTCACGCCCAGCAGTTCCGCCGCGCGTTCATCGTCGCGAATGGCTTGAATCGCACGGCCGTGCGACGAACGCATCAGGTTGCGCAGAACCAGCATGGTCAGCGCCGCCCCCGCCCATGCCAGCACGAGGTAAATCGCGTAATTCCAATTCTTCGTGGTCGCATTGCGAATGACGTTGGGCGGACTGAGGCCCAGGGATTTGCCCAGCGGTTCGGAGTTTTCGACCAGGTTGCGCAAGATTTCACTGAAGGCCAGCGTGGCGATCGCAAGGTAATCGCCACTGAGCCGCAAACATGGGATCCCAACCAGCAGCCCGAACGCCGCCGCCGCCACGACCGCGATAGGGAAACTGAGAATAAAGCCCAGCCAGTTCTGGTCCCCGCCAGGGGGAAGATATTTAACCGTCGCCGCCGCCGCATAAGCGCCGATCATCCAAAACCCCTGGTGCCCCAGCGAGAACAGTCCGCAGCAGCCATTGATCAAATTCAACGACAACGACAGCATCAGCCAGATTGCGGCGATGATCAGATGCTCGCCCCAGAACGCAAACGCGTGTTCGACATTCCCGCCGCCAATGGCGGTGACGGCCAAAATTCCGCCCACCAGCGCAAAAAGAGATGCGATAAGAATGAGGAACGATTTGAATTTCATTCAGCACCGTTACAGTTTGTCGGAAGAGGGCTTGCCCATCAACCCGCTGGGCTTCACCAACAGCATCAAGATCAAGATTCCGAAAGTGAACGCATCCGCGTACAGGAAACTGACATACCCGTATACCAGCGCTTCGGCGATGCCCAATGCCAATCCGCCCACCAGCGCCCCGGGGATGCTTCCAATTCCACCGATCACCGCCGCAACGAACGCTTTCAGCCCAAACATCAATCCCATCAGCGGCGACAGCTTTGAATAGTACATCCCACCGCCGAGTGTCCCGCCGATTCCAGCCACAAACGCCCCAATAAAGAACGTTCCCGCGATAACCCGGTCCACGTTTATGCCCATCAATTCCGCCGCTTCGAAATCGTGCGAAACGGCACGCATCGCGCGCCCAAATCGCGAATGCTGCACCAGCAAATAAAGCAGGAGCGTAATCAGTGCCAGCGCAATCAGAATGATCCCGTCTTTATTCGATACCGTCACCGCCGGATACGCATAAATCGCCGCGGGTACGCCTTCCCGAGCCGCATTCCGCAAGATCTCGTCCAATTTTTCCACGGACTCCGCGCTGATCGTGTTGCCGCGCTGCGCAAGATTTTCGACCAGCGTCAAGCGCCCGCCTTCCAAGGGCACCGAGTAGACCACCGAAATGTCCCGCCTGGCCACTTCGCCGGCCTTTACGTCTCCCGCTACAAGTTTAAAGCGCGGATAACGCTGCAGCGTCATTGTGTTCGGGAAAGGACGGTCCTTTGCGCCTACCGTCTGCTGGCCGGCGTTTTGCAAAAAAAGGGAGACGCCCAGCGCCGCCAGGAGGGCCACGATGCGTCCGGATTTGCGGAGCGGCCGGTACACCAGCCGCTCAACGATCACCGCCAGCACTCCCGTCGCAACGCCCGCCGCCAAGGTCGCCACCAGCAGGGGGATCAATCCCAACTCGCGTCCGCCGATTTGCGCGCCGAATCCGAGCACGAGCACGTAATAGCCGACAAACGCGCCGACCATGTAAAACTCGCCGTGCGCGAAGTTGATCAGCTTGATGATCCCATAGACCATCGTGTAGCCGACCGCGATCAAGGCGTAAATGCACCCGACGGTCAGTCCAATCAGAAGAAAAGTAAAAAAATCAATCATTCAGTGATCGTTATTTTGTGTCCGCCGCTTTGATCAGTTCCTTGAAGAGATATTTGTCTTCGCCCGTTTCGAGAATCAAAACGTCCTTGGTGACTTCCCGATCCGGCCCCATCGTAATCGTCCCGCAAACCCCCTTGAGGTCCTTGATCGTATTGATCGCGTTCTTGATCGCTTCGGGCTTCAGTTCCTTGGCCCGATTCACAGCGTCCGCCATCGCGTACGCCGCATCGTACGCCAGAGCCGCCATTGCCCCCGGCCGTGTGCCGAAGCGCGCCTCGAACTTTTTCACAAATCCCACCGTTGTCGCATCGGTACCGTAGGGATTAAAATGATTGCTGAAATAATTTCCCTTAATCGCCGGACCCGCCAGCGTGAATAACTGCGGATCGTCCCACCCGTCCGCACCCAGGAATGGAGCTTGGAAGCCAGCTTCACGCGCCTGCCGGATCAGCGGCCCCACTTGGTTGAAATATCCCGGAACCCACACCACCGGCGGATTGAGCTGCTTCAGCGACGTGATCTGCGTTTTGAAATCCTGCGCGCCTTTCTGGTAGGCCAGTTGTTCCGTGATCTTGCCGCCTTGCGCTTCAAAGACGCGCTTGAACGATGCACACAATCCTTCCGAATACGGATCGCCATTGCCCACGATCATGACTGCCGAATCGGCTTTCAAGGTCGCGCGGGCGAAGTGTGCCATCGCTCCGCCCTGCACGTCATCGTTGAAGCAGATGCGCGACACGTATTCGCTGCGTTTAACAATCGTTACATTGGTCGCCGCATGTGTCATCAGCGGCACTTTCTCGTCGGTCGCCACATCCGCGGCCGGAATCGTGCGGCTTGATCCAACCGCGCCGATGACGGCAAGCACGCCATCCTGCGTGACCAGCTTCTTCATCGCATCCTTCGACGCGCCGGGGTCGCTCTTGTCGTCTTCGAAGATAAACTTCAGTTTGATTTTCTGATCCGGACGCGCGTTGATTTCATCGCGTGCCAATTCAATGCCTTGCTGACTGTCCTTGCCCCACGACGCTTCGCTTCCAGTCAGCTCCAAATTCGCGCCGATCAGCGCCTGATTTGCACCGCCGCTTTCGCCGCAGCCATGCATCATCATGAATCCAAAGACAAGAATCATAAAGCAAGCCAGTCGTTTCATTTTGAACGTTCTCCCGTGGGACGATTGAATTGTGTTTGTGCGGATAACTTGCAGCAAAAGCCGTGCGGACGCAAGGCGAAAAAGCGGAACCGAGCCCACGTTTCAGATTTAGCAAAATACTTGCTCTGAAACCGGTCAGCTGAAGCGTCTTTAAATCAGGAAGTGCACTCATTTTATGCACTCCGGCCACCTTTGGCACGCGCTTCGTTAAAAGATTTTAGGATTTGCAAATCCGCCACGAAGCGGTAGACGAAAAATAGGAAAAGGTCCGTCGTGCCGCTTCTGCCGTATGAAAACTTAGAGGAATCGCCATGTCCAACAACCTGTTCGCCTCCATCGCCAGCAACCTGGATGTCGAGAAATATCGCAATCTCAATTGGGAAGGCTCGTTTCAAGAGTATCTCGATTTGGTCATCAAAGATCCCAAAGTCACGCGCAATTCGTACCAGCGCCTCTACGACATGATCCTGTCGTATGGATCGGAAGATGTCGTGGACGGCCGCGACAAAGTGACGAAATACAAATTCTTCAGCGACCCCATTTCACAAGGCCGCGACGGCGTATTCGGATTGGACCGCTCGCTGGCCCGCCTCGTCAACGTCGTGAAATCGGCGGCGATGGGCTATGGCGCGGAACGGCGCGTCATACTGCTGCACGGACCGGTCGGCAGCGCCAAATCGACCATCGCGCGCTTGATGAAAAAAGGGATCGAGGTCTATTCGAAGACCGATGCCGGCACGTTGTATTCCTTCTCGTGGGACCTGCCCGAAGCGCCCGGCGTACTGCAACCCTGCCCCATGCACGAAGAGCCGCTGAAACTCATCCCGCTCGATCAGCGCGAACGCGTGCTGCACGAAATCAACGAACGCACGCGCGGCGAATACAAGATCACGCTGGAAGGCGATCTCTGCCCGTTCTGCCGCTACATTTTCCGCTCGCTGATGGACAAATTCGCCGGCGATTGGGCGAAGGTGATGAAGCACATCCGCGTGCGGCGCATGACGCTCTCTGAAAAAGATCGCGTCGGCATCGGCACGTTCCAGCCGAAGGACGAGAAGAATCAGGACTCGACGGAACTCACCGGCGACATCAATTACCGCAAGATCGCCGAGTACGGTTCGGACAGCGATCCGCGCGCATTTAATTTCGACGGCGAGTTCAACGTCGCCAACCGCGGCGTGATCGAATTCATCGAAGTGCTCAAATTGGATGTCGCGTTTTTGTACGATCTGCTCGGCGCCAGCCAGGAGCACAAGATCAAGCCGAAGAAATTCGCGCAGACCGACATCGACGAAGTGATCATCGGACACACCAACGAGCCGGAGTACAAGAAGCTGCAGTCGAACGAAATGATGGAAGCGTTCCGCGACCGCACGGTGAAGATCGACGTGCCGTATAACGTGCGGCTCAACGATGAAATTGCGATCTATCAGCGCGATTTCAACCGCAAAAACGTGAAGAAACACATCGCGCCGCACACCATCGAAATCGCCGCGATGTGGGCAGTGCTCACGCGCCTTGAAGAGCCGAAGAAAGCGCAGCTTTCATTGCTGCAAAAGCTCAAGCTTTACAACGGCAAGACGCTGCCGGGCTACACGCAGGACAACGTTCACGAATTGAAAATGGAAGCGCCGCGCGAAGGCATGACCGGCATCTCGCCGCGCTACATTCAGGACAAACTGTCGAATGCGCTCGTGTCGCTGGAAAGCAGCACCTCAGTCAATCCGTTCATGGTGCTCAACGAATTGGAATCGGGCTTGCAGCACCATTCGCTGATCACCAGCGAGGAGCAGCGCAAGCGTTACAAGGAACTGCTCGCGGTGGTGCGCGAAGAATACGAGGAGATCGTGAAAAACGAAGTCCAGCGCGCGATCAGCGCCGACGAAGACGCCATCGCCAAGCTCTGCCAGAATTACATCGACAACATCAAGGCCTACACGCAAAAGGAAAAGGTCCGCAACAAGTACACCGGCCAGGTCGAGCCGCCGGACGAGCGCCTGATGCGCAGCATCGAGGAGAAGATCGAAATCCCCGAAAGCCGCAAGGACGACTTCCGGCGCGAAATCATGAACTACATCGGCGCGCTCGCCATCGACGGGCGGCAGTTCGATTTCCGCATGAACGAGCGCCTGCACCGCGCGCTGGAACTGAAGCTCTTCGAGGACCAGAAGGACTCGATCAAGCTCAGCTCGCTGGTATCGAGCGTGGTGGACCGCGAGACGCAGGAGAAGATCGACATCGTCAAGAGCCGCCTGATCCGCAATTTCGGTTACGACGAAGAATCCGCGACCGACGTGCTCAATTTCGTGGCGAGCATCTTCGCGCGCGGGGATACGAAGAGCGGGAAGAAATAAAGGGAGAACGCAAGCGTGGGTGAAGATTCAAAAGTTATCGCCGCAAAGATTCCGCTGAGCCTGGAGATCATCCTATATGGGCTGAATCTGCATCCACAAATTGTCAGCCGAAATGAAGTCGAGATCATCGTTTTCATCGCGCCTCAAGACTTTGAATTGTTTAAAAAAATGGTGCGCTCAGCCCGACGACCTGTTCGATCTTTCTGATCGTCAAAAGAAGAACGCATACGGGGTGTCGTTTGCGGATGCTCAGAAGATAATTCTTGAAGTTTATGGACAATGACTATGGCCAACCCATTTCCAGGCATGGACCCATTCATCGAAGCCGCCAACATGTGGTCTTCGGTCCACCATCATTTGATCTCTGAAATCTGCAGCGCGATTAATTTGGCCTTGCCAGCGAAATACGTCGCTACCGTTGAGGAGCGGTGCTATCCAGCCGACGAAGGACTAGAAATGTATCCGGACATCAAAATTCAGAGTGTGTCCGAGGAACAGGCCGTTTACGGCGAAGTGCGCAAACGTGTCGCTGCGATGAGACTGCCAGAGCCTATTGAAATCGAAGCGGCGACGCGCAAATTTCGCGTGTATTTTTTGCGCGTCGTCTGCGCAAACGATACCTCCAGGGTGGTCGCGGAAATTGAAGTGTTTAGCCCGGCCAATAAGAAATCCGGGAATGGCCGCACGTCTTACTTGGAAAAGCAGCGGACGCTTCTAAACAGCAACACGCATTTTCTTGAGATTGATTTGCTTCGTGACGGCCAGCACACAATCGCATGTCCAAAATCCGAACTCCAAAAATACGGCATTTGGGATTACGCAACGTGCCTCCATAAGGGAGACGCTGGCGACAAATTCAACGTGTGGCTTGGTACTCTCCGGCACAAGCTTCCGGTAGTCCATATTCCGCTCGAAAAACCCAAGGACGAAGTGTCATTCGACCTTCAAGCCATATTCAACAAGTGTTACGATGGCTGTGCGATAGCAAAACGAGTGAAATACTCGCGTCCCGCAGTTCCGCCTCTCTCCCCCGAAGACGCCGCTTGGGCCAACGAAATCCTGAAGGAGAAAAATCTCCGATGACCGGCACTCCCGACTTCGACCCCTTCGCCTTCGGTGAATCCAAGGCGCGCGCCACGCGCACGTGGCTGATCGCGACCGGCGCGCAGGCGCTGATCACGTCCGCGCTGCTGATCGCGCAGCGTTTCGCGGTGGGCAAACCGTACGAGGATCATGTGCGCATGATCATCTGCCTTGGGATCGTGGCGACGTGGAGCCTGGCGCTGCGCACCATCCGCGCGCGGCTGCTGGAATTGATCACGTTTTGGCAAAAGGCTTCGATGGGCTTGCTCAAGCGCGCGTCCGAAAGCGGGTGTCATTTGATTCCGGCGTCGATCAATCGCGAAAGCGAGCTTTATATCAAAGGCTCCATCCGCCGCCTGCGCATCATCGCCGCTGGACTGACCATTCCGTTTTTTGTGATGCCGATGATCTGCACGTTTATCTCAGTCTTTGTGTTTTTTCAGAAGAGCGGACTGAGCGCCGAAAACTGGTTCTCGTGCGCGTGTTTCATGCTCTTTGCAGCCGTCATCGTCGCGGGATATTTTCATTGGGCGATTGTGCCGTTGCCTGTGCCCGTCCGCGTGCATCCCAGCACGCGATCAATTTGGAGGCGCCGGCGCAAATAATCTCGGCGGCCTCCGTGTTCTCTGTGGCAGCAGTGAATTTTATCGAATTTCGCGTATACTATGAATGCTGGACAGTCGATTTTAAACGAAGAACGAACCCCAGAACGATCACCATGAATCCCAACGACCCCGTCTACGAATCCACCAACAAGATCGAACGCGACCATTCGCGCTTCCGCCAGATCGTGCGCGGCAAGATCAAGAAAGACCTGCGCAAGTACATGACGCAGGGCGAACTGATCGGCAAGAAGGGCAAGGACGTCGTCTCGATTCCGCTCCCCGAAATCGATCTCCCGCATTTTCGCTTTGGCAAGAATCAGGGCGGCGTCGGCAGCGGCGACGGCGAACCCGGCGATCCCGTCGGCGGCCAGCCGCAGGAAGGCGACGGCACGGGCGAGGCCGGGGACCAGCCCGGCGAGCACATCCTCGAAGTCGATTTGACGATGGAGGAACTCGCCAAAATTCTCGGCGAAGAATTGGAATTGCCCAACATCCAGCCCAAAGGCCAGCGCACGATCATGGCCGAGAAGGAGCGCTACAGTTCGATCCGCCGGCAAGGCCCCGAATCGCTCAAGCATTTCAAGCGCACGTTCGTCCGCGCGCTGCGCCGGCAGATTGCGATGGGCGACTACAATCCGGACAACCCGATCATCATTCCGATCAAGGCCGACAAAGTCTACAAGAGCTGGCAGATCACGCACGTGCCCGAATCGAACGCCGTGATCTTCTACATGATGGACGTCTCCGGCTCGATGGGCGACGAACAGAAGGAACTCGTGCGCACGACCGCCTTCTGGATCGACACTTGGCTGCGCAGCCAGTACAAAACAATGGAGAGCCGCTACATCACGCACGATGCCGCCGCACGCGAGGTCGATCAGGAAACGTTCTACAAAACGCGCGAATCCGGCGGCACGGCGATTTCGACCGCGTACCGGCTCTGCGCCGACATCATCACCGAAAATTATTCGCCGCAGGATTGGAACATCTACACGTTCCATTTCAGCGACGGCGACAACCTGCTCAGCGACAACGAAGTCTGTTTCCGCATCTTGAAAGACGAAGTGCTGCCGAAGGTGAATCTCTTCTGCTATGGCCAGGTGCGCAGCCTGTACGGCTCCGGCGAATTCAAACGCAAGCTCGACGACGCGCTGGATGGGGAGAATTTGATCACGGCGGACATCAAGAATAAGGAGGAGATTTACGACGCGATCAAGATTTTTTTGGGGAAGGGGAAGTGAGGAATCATGAATTTCCTCCTCGCAATAGTATCGCTTATCGCTCGAAAAGACGAACCCACGACCACGAGGGTTCGCTGGTCTGATGTCGTGATTTTTTGCGTGTTATGCGCGGTCGCCTTTGCACTGTGCGCAATCTACATCAAGATCAATGGAATGTGATTTTGTCATCTTGTTGAGACCAAGAAGGAACGCGACAGATGAGCATTTTGGCCGATCTCACAATACATGCGGCGCTTCAGGTCATCGGCCATTCGTCGGTTGACAAACGCGGCGAACTCACGCCTGCGGCCAGAATCTTCGTAGGGCTTTTCGTCACGCTTTTCATCGTGCTGCCGTGGGTGGTTGTCATTGGGTTGTTCCTCGATGTTTTGATAACCGGGCATTAGTTGAAAGATTTTGCATGACCAAAACAACAGTTCAGGAAGCTCCCGCGCCGTACGGCAAAGCCGTAACGGAATTCTGCACACTAGACGATCAGCGCGTGGTTCTTCACGGCGTGAGTTGGAGCACGTACAAAGCGCTCTTGAACGACCTCGGCGATTCGCGCGCGTGCCGGCTGGCGTTCGATTCGGGAGACTTGGAGATCATGTCGCCGCATTTCAAACACGGCCGCTCTGAATTTACGCTTGGGCAAATGGTTGTTGTGCTGGTCGAGGAATTCGGACTGGATTGTGTTCCCGGCGCTTCTTTGACGTGCGAACGAGAAGATATTGAGAAGGCGATCGAACCCGACGGTTGCTTCTACATTCAACACGCGAACGATGTGGCCGACTGCGAAAAAATCGATCTCGCGATTCATCCGCCGCCCGACTTGATGATCGAAGTGGACATTAGCACGAATTCGTCCCGCAAGCTCGCAATCTGCGCCGCGCTCGGAGTTCCCGAACACTGGCTCTACAACGGCTCGGCGCTCGAAATCCGGCTTTTGAAAAGCGGGCGTTATATAGTGTCGGAAGAGAGCGCCGTCTTTCCCGGAATTCCGCTGTCGAAGATCATCGCTGAGTTTCTGAAGCCGCGCCGCAGGCTGCTTTTGGCAAACTCACATGATTTTAGGCTGCGTATTCGCGAGGAAATGCGAGCGCTGAGCGCTGGCAAAAAGAAACGCCGAATTTGATCGTGAATCGAGATTACTCCGATGCCCGACGATAACCCCAAACAAAATCAGCGCCTCGTCAATCGCGTCTGGATCGTCTGCGATTGGACGAAGGCCGCCATTCGCTTAATCGTCTCTCTACTGGAAGCATGGCTCTATGTCTGACCCCAATGCCAACAAAGAAAAATGGGCCGCGAAAAATCAAGGCCGCACGCTGCATCCCGACGAAGTCGCGCGAGCGCAAGATGGACGCCCGCGCCTACCGCCGGGCCAGCATATCCCGCGCGGATGGCCGCGGCTGGATTTGGGATTCATTCCATCGATTAAGCTTGAGCGCTGGAAGCTCACCGTCTCCGGCCTCGTCGAAAAACCGCAGTCGTTCACGTGGGAACAATTCAACGCGCTGCCGCAGGCCGAACAGACCTGCGATTTCCATTGCGTCACGACATGGAGCACCTTCGACAATAAAGTCAAAGGCGTGAAGTTCAGCGAATTCGCACAGTTGGTCGGCGTGAAGCCCGAAGCGAACTTCGTTTATTTCACCAGCTACGACGGCTATTCGACGAACCTCGATCTGCCCTGCTGCATGGACGACGACGTGCTGATTATGCACGCGTGGAACGGCGAACCGCTTAACGCCGAGCACGGCGGCCCCGTGCGCATGCTGATTCCCAAACGTTATCTGTGGAAGAGCGCGAAATGGGTGCAGGAAATCCGTTTCACAAAGGAGGACAAACTCGGATACTGGGAAGTGCGCGGCTACCACAACCGCGCGGACCCGTGGCTGGAGGAACGGTTTGCATGAGTGTTTCGACGGTTCAAGAAAAGCAGGCGCCCTACGGCATCCGCGTAGCTCCGTCTGCCGAGCAGCGGGTGACACTTCACGGCGTCAGTTGGGAAACGTTTGAAGCCTTGATGCGAGAAACGGGCGAGTCTTGCAAATGTCGCGTCGCTTATGACGATGGAGAACTAGAGATCATGGCGCCTCATTTTGAGCACGAGAGCTATACGCACTACTTTGAACACTTGATTGTTGTGCTGGCGCGTGAATATGGACTTCGGTGCAAGCCAGGAGGCGCATTTCTTTGCAAACGAGGCGATTTGAAAAAGGGCATACAATCGGACTGCTGTTTCTATCTTAAAAGTGCAAAAAGAATTCACGGCCGAAAAGAACTGGATATGTCCATTGATCCGCCGCCGGATTTGATGGTTGAAATCGACTTGAGCACCGATTCGCTGACCAAGCTACACATCTGTGCCGCGCTCGGAGTGCCCGAACATTGGCGTTTCGACGGAACTGAGCTTCAAATTCGAATACTGAAAGAGCGGCGGTATGAGCTAGCGGAAGAAAGCCTGGCATTCCCCGGACTAAACATCCGCAGTGAAATTTTTAGGTTTATTCAACTCGGTGTTGATGAAGACTTGGCTGTGATGCAAGACGCGTTTAGAGATTGGATCCGCCAAGAACGAAAGAGCAAACGCAAGTAGCGACCGAAACAGAGAGTCAACCTCATGAACCTCCCTCCCGAACTCGACGATCTCAAGGAAGAAATCAAGGACCACGCCATCGAATGCGGCCTCGATTTCTTTGACGTCGTCTACGAAGTCCTCACGCACGACCAGATCAACCAGGTCGCGGCGCTGGGCGGATTTCCCACGCGCTACCCGCACTGGCGCTTCGGCATGGAGTACGAGCGGCTCAGCAAATCGTACACGTACGGCCTCTCGAAAATCTACGAGATGGTCATCAACAACGATCCGTGCTACGCGTATTTGATGAATTCAAATCCGCTCTGCGATCAGAAGCTGGTCATGGCGCACGTCTACGCGCATTCGGATTTCTTCAAGAACAATTACTACTTCGCGCACACCAGCCGCAAAGCCATCGACGACATGGCCAACCACGGCGCGCGCATCCGCGGCCACGCCGAACGCTTCGGCCACGACACCGTTGAAGAATTTCTCGACTGCTGCCTGAGCATCGAAAACCTCGTGGACATTCATTCGACCGGCATCCGCCGCGCCGCCGAGCAGCGCAAGGAATCTCAGCTTGAAGAAGAAGCTGAAGAAGAATCGCTGGAGGTGCTCCGCATCCGCTCGAAGGAATACATGGACCGCTTCGTGAACCCGAAGGAGTTTCTCGACGCGAAAAAGAAGGAGCTTGAAGAGGAGCGCAAGAAAAAAACGCGCATCCCTGAAGAGCCGACCCGCGATGTGCTCAAATTTCTGATCGACTACGCGCCGCTTCAAAAATGGCAGCGCGACGTGCTGTCGATCGTGCGCGAGGAGGCATATTATTTTGCGCCGCAGGGCATGACCAAAATCATGAACGAAGGCTGGGCCACGTACTGGCATTCGAAGATGATGACCGAGAAGCTCGCGACCGATCAGGAAATCGTCGATTACGCCGATCACCATTCCGGCACGGTGGCGATGGGGCCGAACCAGATCAACCCGTACAAAATCGGCGTGGAACTTTACCGCGACATCGAAGACCGATGGAACAAAGGCCGCCACGGCATCGAATGGGACCGCTGCGACGATTTCGAACAGCGCCAGAACTGGGACACGCGCGCCAACGCCGGCCGCGAGAAAATTTTTGAAGTGCGCCGCTGTCACAACGACGTGACGTTCATCGATTCCTTCTTCACGAAGGAATTCTGCGAAGAACACAAGTTGTTCGCGTACAAATTCAACCGCAAGAGCGGCGTGTACGAAATCTCCAGCCGCGAATTCGACGACGTGAAGAAGCAGTTCCTCACGAGCCTGACGAACGCCGGCCAGCCCTTCATCTACGTCACCGAATCCAACCACGCCAATCGCGGCGAATTGTATCTGCGCCACCGCTTCGAAGGGGTCGAGTTGAAGCTCGACCATGCCCGCGACACCGTCCACAACATCCAGCGCATCTGGAACCGGCCAGTGCATCTGGAAACTGTGTTCAACGGCAAAGGCCGCCTGCTGACCTTCGATGGCAAGGAACACCACGAGCAGGAAGTGACCGTGGAAGTGCCGGACGAACTGGAAGTGGAAAGTTAACGCGGGTTTTCAATTCCATGACGTCCCGCGCGTCAAGCGCAACGCCGTTCACTTCCCCTTCTCATTCGGCAACACTTCACACGGCCCGAAAAGTCCCAGCGTCCCCTCCGGGCACTTTGCTTTTGGATGGATCGACAACTGTTCAAGCAGTTCCTTGCTCACCGTCTCGCCCTCACTGGGCGTTGTCAGAATGTGCGGGCGGATCAGGATCACCAGTTCGCTGCGCGTTTTGTTTTTGCTCTGCCGCCTGAAAATCACACCGATGCCGGGAATATTTCCCAGCAACGGCACCTGGGCGCGCACATCGCTGATGTTCTCTTCGATCAGCCCGCCAATGGCCAGCGTTAAGCCATCCTGAGCCACGACCGTGCCGCTCACGCTGCGCGTCGCGACGACATCCACCGGCTGCTGCTGCACGGAGCCGTTGTTGGTGATGATCGGAATCGTCGCACCATTGTGATTGACCGTCGAATTCTCCTGAAGAATGCGCAGCGTCACCGTGCGGTCGGCGTTGATGTTGGGCGTGATCAGCAGCGTCGTGCCGACCGGCCTGAAGACGATGGGCGTGTTCGAACTGGTCGTCGATGCGACTTGATTGACCACCGTGTTGGAACTGACGCCCTGTACGATCGGCTGTTCGTCGCCCACGAAGAGCCGCGAGACTTCATTGTTCGCCGTCATCAGCACCGGCGTGGCGAGCGTCGTGGCTTTGTTCTTGTCTTCCAGCGCCTGCAAGCGTGCGCGGAAATTCTTGTCCACGTATTGGAACGCGAGATTTCCGGCGTTCAATCCCGTCCCGCCCAACGCCAGCGGCGCGGCCTTGCGCGCCGCGCCTTTCAAGAAATCAGACGGCGGCTGCTGAATGTCGCCGGTGTTGAATCCGCCCGCCGTGCCCACGCCGTTGGAGAATTGAAAGTCGAACGCCGAGTTCATGTCCTTGCCCAGGTCGATCGTCATCACTTTCACTTCCAGCAGTACGACCGGCGTAGGCACATCCAGGCGCCGGACAAGCTTGCCGATTTCTTCGAGCGCCTTCTGATCGCCGGTGCGCACGGCGACGAGGTTGTTGCGACGGCTGAGCGTCACGTAAATGTCGGACTGCTTGCGGCGGTATTGGCGCATGATCAGTTCGACGGCCGCCGTGTCGCCGGCCTGCTGCGCGGTCTTGAGCGCCTGCAAATCGTCCGGCGTCATCCGCGAAAGCTCATCGCGGTAGCCTTTTGAATCCGTCGTCTCGTCGCGGCGGCGCTGGCCATTCTGCTGGCTCTGTTGATAAACGCCGCGGCTGCTGCTGTTGTACGTCGAACTCGTCAAGCCGCTGAATCCGTTTCCGGCCGTCCCCACGCCGCCGTTGAACGTCGATACGCCCCCCGAGCCACTGCCATTGTTGAAGGTTCCCAGCAGCGACGCGCGCTGATCGATCACATCGAAACGATTGAGCCGTTCCGTGAGTTCGTCGGTCATGTCCGTGCGTTCCTCCGTGCCCAGCGAGAGCAGCACGCGGTCGCCGTACAGATCGCGGATCGCCAACGCCGACGACAGCGCGTTCGGATAAAGCAGCGTGAAGACTTCCGTCTGCTCCTCGCGGAAGGTGGTCAGGTCGCGCTGAAACTCCTGCGCGGTCATCACGCGCAGGATGCCGTTGTCGTCCTTAAACCATAAATTATTCGCTTTGCATATCGCCTCGACGGCCGTCTTCGCCGGCACATTTCGCAATGTCATCGAGACCGGCGTCTTCGCCGCCTCCGACGAAGCCACCATGTTCAAGCCCGTCTGCTCCGAGAGTATGCCGAGCGCGTCCAGCAATTTCAGGTCTCGAAAATCGACGATTTTCACGATCGGATCGAGCAGCTTGGCTGGCTCCGCGGATTTCGCAATCCTGCTCGGCGACAACGTGAATGCAGCAAGAATCGTGAAGCAAATTGCGCTGCAATTTACGCGCGGCGATAGTTCGAATTCCATGATCCCCTCCCCTGTGTGAAACTGTGAAACCGTGAACTCGATCTTCATTTCACATGAATCGTCTGCTTGAGTTGCACGATCTCGATCTCAACGCCATCGCGCGCAACTTTTTTCACTTTCAGCGTCAAGTACTGATGGTCGCTGCCTTGCACTGAAATCTCGGACCCCTCGCTGACGGTCATCTGAGTTTTGCCGTTGATCGACAACATCGCCGCCGGCGGCTTTCCCTCCGCTTCGACAAATGCCTTCAGCACGATCTCCGGAATTGCCGGCAGAACGGGCGCGCGCGGCACGATTGTTTTCGTTGGCGCCGGCGGATTCACTGCATTCTTTAATTTGTCCGACATCTCGGTCGGATCGATATTCATCGCCTCGCCATTGGCATTTGCGTCCTTCTTGGAATCGTCCTTCGGTTTCTTCCCGTCGTCTTTTGGTTTCGTCGTATCGTCTTTGGGGTTCTTCTGCGCTTCGACCGGAGGCGTGACGGGCGGCTTGGGCTCCTGCGCGCCCACACGGGCGACGAGCAGCGCCAGCACGCACAGCACAATATTGCTTACTTGAACGGCTCGCTTCATCTCAGCTCCCGGTTTCACGCATATCCAAAAATTCAGTCTCAACTCGCAAGGCTGTACAGCGCTATGAAGAACGAGATGTACACAAAGCCCACGATGCCGCCCACGACGAGAATGATCGCCGGCTCGACCAAAATGCTCAGCCAGCGCACGATCCCGGCCAATTGCTTTTCGTGAAACAGCGCGCTTTCGCCGAGCACGGCATCGAGCGTCCCCGTCGCTTCGCCGACCGCGACGACGCGCCCGAGCATCGGCGTAAACATGCGCCCGCGCTGCAAGGGCGCGGAGAGCGTTCCGCCGCTCATGGCCGTCTCGCGCACGTGCGCGACGTGGCGCGAAAAGGCCAGGTTGCCAAGCAATTCCTGCACGACGCCCAGCGCCGTCACCAGCGTCACGCCGCTTTCCAACAATAAGCCCAACGAGCGCGAAAATGCCGCTGTCGCCGCGACGCGAATTACGTTTCCAATCACCGGAATCCGCAGCGCAATGCGGTCCAGCATCAGCCGGCTCGGCGGCCAGCGCCGCAGCATCCAGAACAGCAAAGCGGACACGATCAATCCAATTGCGACGTAGGGCACATAGAGCTGAAGCCAATTCGAAACGTCCAGCAACGCCTGCGTCATCGCGGGCAATCGCTTGTGCCGGCCGGCGAGGAATTTCTGGAGCTTCGGAATCAGCGAAAGCAGCATGAACGCCGTTACGCCGATGGCCATGAGCAGCACGAAGACCGGATAAACCATCGCATGAAGAATCGTGCGTTTCAATTCGCGTGAGCGCTCCAACTGGTCGGCGGCGCGCGTCAGCACCGATTCCAGCGTGCCGGACGCTTCGCCGACTTTTACAAGTTGAATCACAAAATCGGGAAAGCGCTTCGGATGCCGCTGCAATGCGTCGGCAATCGTCGATCCGCCTTGAATGCGCTCCGAGATATCCATCCAAATTCGCTGCATCGAACGCCGGCGCGATTGTTCCGCGGTGGTTTTGATCGACGACAAAAGCGTCATGCCGCTGCGCAGCATCGACGCGATCTGCTGCAAGCTCATCTCAACATCGACTTTGCTCGGCGGGAGCCAACCGAACAAACTAAAGCCCATGCTTGCGGCGCCGGCATCGATAGAAACGCCGTCGCCGCGCCCGGCCGTCGCGGACGGTTCCTGCATCGCAATCACAATCCATCCGCGCGCGCGCAACGCTCCCGCCGCGGCGCTCAACGAGTCCGCGTCGAGCAGCCCGGAATGCCGCGCGCCCGAACGGTCACAGGCTTCGAATTGAAATGCGGCCATAACAAAGTCCTGAGTGCTGAGTCCTGAGTCCTGAGATGAAGTCCCGAGTCCCGAGTGAGCGTGAAGCGCTCCGCCGCCGTTACTCAGCACTCAGGACTCAGCACTCAGCACTGTCCCTCACCACACCGTCACCGCTTGCAGCGTTTCGCGCACGGTCGTTTCACCAGCGAAAATCTTTTCGCGCGCGTCGTCGATCAGCAGCGGCACCTTTCGCGCTTTCATCGCCGCGGTCAACTCCGCTTCGCTCGCTTTGCGGCCGATCATGCCGGCGAAATCGGCATCCATCGGCAGCAATTCAAATAGTCCGACGCGCCCCGCGTAGCCTTTTCCCGCGCAATACACGCACGCGCCCGGTTCGAAAACCGTGCGGCCCGCCGCGGCGCGATCGCCCAGCGCGGCGGCTTCTGCTTCGCTCAGCGCGCGCGGCTTGCGGCAGTGCGCGCAGAGCCGCCGCACCAGCCGTTGCGCGGCGCTCAGGCGCAGCGTTGCCGCGCTCATGAACGGCTCCAAGCCCATGTCAGAGAGGCGCGTGATCGCGGCGGCCGCGCCATTGGTATGCAGCGTGGACAACACAAGATGGCCTGTCAGCGCCGATTTGATGGCGACATCCAGCGTGTCCGGATCGCGGATTTCGCCGATCATCACCACGTCGGGATCGTGGCGCAGCAGGCTGCGCAGCGCCTTGGTGAAATTCACTTTCTCAGCCGTGTCCACTTCGACCTGCGACACGCCGGGCAATTCGTATTCGATCGGATCTTCGACGGTGATGATGTTCAGCGCGCTCTGCTGCAACAATCTTTGAATCGCTGCATACAACGTCGTGGTTTTGCCGCTGCCCGTGGGACCCGTGAGCAGCACCAGTCCGTGCGGCTGATCGAGCACCGTTTCCATGCGCCGCAAATCCGCTTCGGCCATGCCGAGCTTTTCAAGCGTCAGCGTGCCGGTCTGCAGGCCCAGCAGGCGCAGCGTCATGCGTTCGCCGAATTTCGTCGGCAGTGTGGCCACGCGCACGTCGATGCCGCGCGGATTTTCGCCGACCACCGCGGTGCCGCCGATGCGCTGATTGAAGCCGCCGTCCTGCGGCGCGCGCTTCTCGGCGATGTCCATTCCGGAACGCACTTTCAAACGGCTGATCAAGCCCATCTCGGCGCTGAGCGGCAGAGTCATGTACTCTTCAAGCTGTCCGTCCACGCGAAAACGCACGCGCACATTCGCACGGCCGGGTTCAATGTGAATATCCGATGCTTGGCGGATAATCGCGGCGCGAAGAATGTCTTCGGAGAGCGTGACGGCGTCTTCCGTGACCTCGGGTGCGCGGCCATTCGCGCCGATCACAGGCAGCCGCGTGCTGCTGCGCGACGGGCCCGCGCGCGGCGCGTCGCCAAAAATGCGCTGCAACGCGCGCAGCAGCGAGGTCCGTTCCGCCAGAGCCGGGCAGGCTTTCTGCCCCGTGAAACGCTCGACCGCTTCGAAGGCCGTCGCATCCGACGGATCGGCGCAGGCCACGTGCACGCGCCCGTCAAACAACGCGAACGGCAGCACCAGCCGCCGCAGCGCCAATTGCGCCGGCACGCGCAGCGCCCACGCGGGGTCGATGCGCACGCGATCCATGTCGAGCAATTCGCTCGTCATCGCGCGCCCTCCGCGCTGCTCTGTACCTGTACCGCCGGCGTCCCGCCGGCGAGTCTCGTTGCAGCCGTTCCGCCCGCGTATTGTGGTGCAGGCGGCCCGCCTGCATTCGTTCGTGGCGCCGCGCCTGCATTACTTGGAATCTGCGCGCGCTGCCTCCTCATGAGCGCCGCGCGGTCGCGGACGGCGTTGGGATTGCGCGATGTCAAAAGCGCCGCCTGTTCGCTCACTCGCCCGCTTACCCAGAGCCGCGCCAAATCCGAATCGAGCGTCTGCATACCCAGCGAACCGCCGGTTTCCATGATCGATGCAATCTGCGCGGACTTGCCCTGCATGATTAGATTCGACACCGCAGGAGTCACGATCAACAGTTCGCTGGCGGCGACGCGTTCGCACGAGGCGAGTGGAGCATCGCTGTTCGCGGGAACGGAGCGGGAGCTCCGTTCTACGGCTGGCAGCAGATGCTGCGCAAAGACCGCGCGCAACACCAGCGCCAACTGGCGGCGGATGCTCTCTTGTTCGGCGGCTGGGAAGACAGCGGTGAGGCGTTCGATGGAACTCACACAATCGCCGGCGTGCAGCGTCGCGAAGACGAGATGTCCGGTTTCGGCGGCGGTGATGGCGGTGCGAATCGTCTCCAAGTCGCGCGCTTCGCCCAGCAGCACGACATCGGGGTCCTGGCGCAGCGATGCGACGAGCGCGTCGTTGAAGCTTGGCGCGTCGGTGCCGACTTGGCGATGGCTGATGATGCTTTTGATCGGCTTGTGGACGTATTCGATGGGATCTTCGATGGTCACCACGTGGCTGGCGCGCGTGCGGTTGATGCGGTCGAGCAGCGCGGCGAGGGTCGTGCTTTTTCCCGCGCCCGTCGGCCCGCAGATCGCCACCAGGCCGTCGCGCAGATCGCAAAAATCGTAGAGCGTTTCGGGGATGCCAAGTTCTTTCAACGAGCGGAAGCGATCTTCGAGGCGTCGGAATGCCAAGCCGAATTCGCGCTGACTCACGAAGAAATTGAAACGGAAGCGCGAACCGTCGGGCGAAGTGAGCGCGCCGTCGATCGAGCCTTTGCGCGCCACGCGAACATCCAGCGCGTCGTTCGACGGCGAATACGCGTCGAGCACCGCGCGCGCCAGCGCCTGCGTTTCGATGCCGCTGATCGGCGGCATCTCCGCGAGCGGCGCGAGTATGCCGTCCACGCGCATGTACGGCGGCAATCCCGGCGAAAGATGCAGATCCGACCCGCGCATCGTCGCGCACATTTTCAGCAGCGTGTGAAGCCGCGCCAGCGGCGCGTCGTCCCCCTCTCCCCTTGGGGGAGAGGGGTTAGGGGTGAGGGGAAGGGATGCACTCCCCGCGTGGGATTTGTCCTCTATAGCCATAGCGTTAAGGTCCAAATCAATCCGCCGATTTTTGCGTTCGTTGAAGTTGTATTACTCGATGCAGGCGCAAAGGTCGTCGGATCGCGGTGCGCAAACGCGGCCGCTGAATGCGTGCTTCGAGGGACATTGACGAAAGTCTCGGCTGGCGTCGTTCCCTCTTGCACGGGCATTTCCATCGTTACTGACAGCGGCACAATAAATTGCGGCGCGCGCGCCAATTCCTCGCACGCCTGCTGCATGTGCGGGTACGATCCACGCAATTCCACGCGCCAAATCTGCGGCGCGGGCGCGTGCGTTTTCTCGGCGTACGCTTTCCATGCGTCCAGTGTTTTCCTGCCCAGCGCCGATTCTGCGTCAATCGGCAGTTTCTCGCTCTTCACCAGCACCAAACCGCGCGCCTCAAGAATCGCGGTGAGCGCACGCAGTGTTGCGCTGCGGTCTTCCGATTCCGGGCCGAGGCGCTGCGCGGGCGCGGCACTCAGCGCCGCCAGCCGTTTTTTTGCGTTGTCGAACGCCGCCCGATTTTGCTGCATATCCGAGCGCACCGCCGAAAGCGCGCCGCGGTCGAAAGGCTTCTCCTGTGCCGCTTGCAATTCGCCCTGCGCTTTGACCATGCGCGCGCGCTGCGTGGCGCCCGGGCCGTAAATGTAAATCGACGCCGTCAGCACGGCGGGCAGCAAAGCCAGCAGCCAGCGGTCGCGCGAACTGAGCGTCATGGGCGGCCTCCGCTGCGCGGGGGCGAATGCACGCTCGGCTTGGCCGGCTCATTGCGCGGCGTTGCGCTTTCCGAAGCGATCTGCAATGAAAATTTCCACGGGCCGCCGTTGGCCGCGATGCCTTCGGCGGTTTTGCTCAGCGGCTGCACGCGCAGTCCCTCGCCATTCAGTGCCGTCTCCAATTGCGCCGCGAATTTGTCGGCAAGGCCGGCTTCGAGGCTCAGGCCCTCGACCGTCAGCGTCTGCGCGTCTTTCGATTGAATCGAGCGAATCACGATGTCCGCGGGTTTGGCTTTGGCAAGGCTGGCGAGAATCGCGGGCAGGCGCACGCGCAACAACGCAACTTCGCGCGCTGCGCCGTCGAGCGTGGCGCTCGCCGTCGCGACCTGCTCCTCGGCTTTTTTTAAATCGGTTTTCAATGTCTCGTTTTTCGCGCGCAGTTCATCGAACAGCTTCTGCGGCGCGCGCAATCCTTGCAGCGCGGCGCCCGCGTCCGTTTCAATGCGCTGCATCGATTTCCAATGCAGCACACAGACCGTGATCGCAGCCGCTTCGAGCAGCAGCCCCGCGGCCCAATAGCGCAGCGGCGAGATTCTCTGCGGCGCGGGCGCAACCAGCGCAATCGCCGCCGGCGTCTGCATCAACGCTTTCGCGCAGCGCAGCACCCATTCTTTCTCGCTCAACGGTTCCTGCACCGCAAGCGTCTCGCCTGCCTGTTGTGGTGCAGGCATGCTGCCTGCATCTTGTGGTGCAGGCGGCCCGCCTGCATTGCGCGCCGGCAAATCTTTCAGGCTGCACACGCCGCGCAATTTTCCGCCGGCTTTGCGCAACGCGGTTTGAACCGCGTCGCGCACGCTGGATTCCATCGCGATCACCGTGAAATCGCGCATGCCATCCGTACGCGGCGCGCCGTTAGCGACGAAACCCATCGCAGCGTGGGGCGACGGAATTCCCGACAGCGGCTCGGCCTCGAAGGCCAGCGCGCCAGAAAGTTCCGCGCCGCTCAAGCCGCCCACGGCCACCGCGGGGAGCGTAAGCTGCTGTCCCCAGATTTCATCCGCGGCGACAAACACATTCCGCCCACAGCCGCCCGAAAGCCCAAGCGCCGAGCGTACCGCTTCGCTCAGCCCCATGCCGCCGCGCGTCTGCTGGAAAAGGCGTGCATCGCGCGCGTCCGGCGCGGGGAGATCGGCGCGCAGCACGCGCTCGGTGTCGATGAAAAGAAGTGTGGTGTGTGCGCGCATGGTTAGAATTTCAACGTGATCCCCGACAGCCCGCCTTGCGGAACCACCACATTTAAGACCTTCGACGACACCGTTGAAGCTCCGGCCACTTGGACCGCGCGGAGCACGCGCGCACCAATTGTCGATACCGTCGTCGTGCCGATTGTCGCCGGAAACACAAAGGCAAGCGTTCCCGCAGGCAGCGTCTGTTCAAAGCACGCGACCTTTCCCGTCGCGGGATCGGGACCGTACAAGCGCACGCTAATGGGAGACGAGCTCGAGCCGGAACCCAAGGCCGTCGTGTCGAGCGTTCCCGAAATCGACGCAAGGTAACGGTCCTGCGATGACGCCGTATCGACGACGATCAACTTCACGTCCGCATCATAGCCGCTGCCACCGGCCGCGGCGTCGGCGCCGAGCGTGCCGACTTGCGCGAATTCAGAATTCGCCACGGCGTTCGTTGCGCCGTCGCTTTGAAGCAGAATGAATGCGTTGCCCCAGCCGTCTTTCAGCGATGTGTCGCCGGGCGCAAGCCGCAGGTATGGGCCGCGCCAGCCGCACGGAACCAAAATCGTCGGATCGTCGATGGTTAAAATCGTTGTCGTCGTCAGGGCTGAAAAAGTTCCAGTCCCACTGTCGAAGGTGAAGCTCATGGCCGAGGTGATATTGGTGACTCCTGCAATCGTGTTAGTCGCCTGGCGAATACTGAACGACGCCAGCGCGCCTGGATTGGCCCACAATTCCTGTGGCTGAAGCGGAGTCGTCGAATCGCCGTCGTCGTCCAGCGCCTTCGGCATGCGCCCCAAATCGGAAACAAAGCCAGAGGCCATCAGCGAGCCGTCCGGCTGCCGTAGATTCTGCGGGCCAAGAATCGCGTCTCCTATTTCCTGAAGCTGCCGCTGCGTCGTTTCGTAGCGCGCTTGATCTATGCGGCCATCGACGCTCTTGATCGCGATGGTCGCGAGGACCGCGAGAATCGCGACGACCACGACCATTTCCAGCAGCGTGAAGCCGCGCGTTCGTGTTCGTAGTCCCGCCTTTAGGCGGAAGTCCGTTTGGATGCAGCGCGCTGTTCCGCCTAAAGGCGGGACTACGAACAAAGGCGGGACTACGAACGCTCTCGTCATAGCCCCGCCCTCTTCAGTGGTACGACGATATCGTCACCCGCGGCGCTCGCGTCCGACGGCAAGGTGTTCAGCACGCCGTCCGGTCCCGCCGAGACCAGCCGGACGGTTGCGTCGCCGGGGTTGACCGTCGCGGTGATGTACTGAATCACGATTGGATGATTCCACGCGTCGATGATGGCCAGGTCCGCACCGCTATTGTAGCAATAATCCGACGTGAATCCATGAGCCGTATCGACCGTGTACACGCCGTCCGCGCTGCGCAAATACGGGCCGTTCCAGCCGCGATGCGTGTGAATGTCGAAGGTTTGTTTTGGCGCGGGTAAATGCTCGTTGCTCAGAAGATCGTGAATTTTCTCAGGCCAGCCGCCTGGCCAGCCAGCAAGGTGCGCTTTGGCCGGATAGTCGCCGACATCTTCGACGAAACCAGACGCGCGATCCGTGCCGAAAATCGCGTCGCGAAGCGCCAGCATGGTCGTGCGCGTCGCCGCCATGCTCGCGTCGTTTTGCGACGAGCCCAGCAGCGGCACGACGATCGCCGCCAGCGCCACCATGACGGCGACGACGACCAGCAGTTCCAACAGAGTCAATCCGCACTTGCGCATCGCGTTCAAGGGCGGCAGGAGTGCCGCCCCTCCAAGTCAAGGGAGGCAAGAGTGCCGCCCCTCCAAAAATAAGAATGGGTTCGCGGCTTTCGCGGCGAACCATTCTCGTCACTGCTTCAACAACCCGTCCGGCGCTGCGTTACTTCTGATAGTAATCGCCCACTTCGTCCGAGAGCAAATCGCCGTCTCCGCCCACCACTTTCTTCAACTCCGCGCGGCTGCCGTCGGCGTGCGTTTCGAAGATCGCCAGGAAGCGGTCGTAATATTGAGTGTGGTCGGTGTTCGCGTACGTCGGGCACTCCTGCAGCACGTCGCCGATCGCCGTGTTGATCGGGCCGAAGCCCACTACGACCAATTTGTTTCCCGCCGGAATTGAGCCGGAGGTGCCGGTCGAAAGTTTGTTCTCCGGGTAGATGCTGTCGATGATCGCCATGCCGTCGGCGTCGGAGACGTTGATCGTCGCGACTTTCGAGCCGTCGGCGAGCGTCGCCGCCACGTTGAACGCATCGCCCGGCACGCTGGCGCTGCCCTGCGAGAGGAAAGTGGTGATGCCCATGCGCGCCAGGGAGCGGACTTCGTGCGTCGCCGAATCTTCCGTCAAGGTCGTGGTCGTCAATTTGTTCGGGCTGCCCGTGGGCGGGCCGCCGGTCAACTGCGGGTCGAGGCCCTGCACGCCGCTCCCCGGCGCGCCGGGCGTCCAAAGCGAGCCGCTGCCGGTGAGCAGCGAATCCCAGCGGTCGGGGTAAATGTTGTGCCGCACGTAATACAGGCGGATGTAGCTGGCGGCGCTGGCCATGTTGTTCGCCGCGACGCCTTTGTTCGCGCGCAACTGCTCGCGGTCCAGTTTTGGCAGAATCAATCCCGCCAGCACCACCAGAATCGCCACTACCGTGAGCATTTCGATCAGCGTAAAGCCGCTCGGAATGCGTTTTACGCCGTACAATCTCGCAGGCATGCAATGAGTCTCCTCGTCGATGAAATCCAGTGACGGGAGCCCAGTGCACTTTTCGGGCCAAGGCGTGAATTGTGTTTTGCAGGGCGTATTTCATAGGAGACTCTGAGAACTTCCTCGCGAACAGCGCCGACACCGAGTCGGTTTCAGCGCTGGTGCTGTCCGCGAAATGTACAGACGGGAAGAGGCGTTGAGTGCCGCTTGGACCCCAACGCCTCTCCCAAAACCCTCTGGTATTTGCTGCTTACTGTGAGTCCTTCCCGTAGTAGCCGCTCAGATGCCCGCTCAGCCCGGACAGTTCCGAACCCACGGAGCCGACGTAGCGCGCGGTGAACGTGCTTGTTGCGCCGTGGACCGGGATCGCAAAGACGAGGAAATAGCGCGAATACACAGCAGTGGGATCGACTTGATCGAAATGCACGGGGGCCGATTGCATGACAGTCGGGACTGCGGTGGAGCTGTCGTTCAAGCCAAAGATGACGTACGTTTCGCCGGCGGCGGCGCCTTGGAGCGAATTGCCGAACTCTTGCGCCGCGCGAAGGTCGGTCATTTGGACGGCCTTTGGCGTGCCCGTTGTGTAATCCACCGGGTGCGCCAAGTCATTGCCGCCAAACGTGGCGCTTAAACCATTTGATTGAATTGCCGCAAGACTAAGAAGCGGGTATGCCGTGGTAATTCCCGCCGCATTGAGCGACGCGGTTTGATTTGCGTCGAGAGTCACGGGCACTCCATCGAACCCTGCCTCCAGCGTGTCCGCAAGTCCGGCGGTGCCCGGCGTAACGAGCGGCACGTCCAATTTGTCCGGGTACCCCTTCAACGTCTTGACCTGGTAAAACGCCACCGCCTTGTTGATCTCGGTCATGTTCGTGGACGCCGCGGCGGTGTGCGTGCGGTTCACCACGCCTGAAAATTGCGGGATGAGAATGCCCGCCAGGGCGATCAGCACCATCAGCACCACCACCAGTTCGATCAAGGTAAATCCGCGCTTCGTGCTCATGAAAAATTCCTCCATTTTCTCTGCCCAGTGAGTGAAACCAGCGCGTGTGCGGCCGCGCCTTTGCCGCTGTATTACGCAGTAATCTTTTATTACTGGGTATTCTTTTATTACTAGGTAATACACTTGTGCAGCAAAGTAGTCAACGAAAAAATCCGGAATTTGCAAAGTTTCACGCCAGCGTGCCGCTCTGCGTGCTAAGCGCCGCTCTGGGATTTTGGGGCCGTGTTGTGCACCATCCGCCTCGCTGAATCAGGCTCTTGCAAAAGCGCCGGATTCTCCAATAATGCAACCCTATCGCTGGCAATTCACCGGCGGGACGATGTGCGGCCTTAATGCGTTAGTCCGGAAATAACAAATGACAACTGACAACTGCCAAATGACAAATGGTTTCTCGCTCTCAAGCACCGCGCCCTGCACCCACTCCATCGACTCCCTCGAATCCCTGCTCAACCTCCCCTTCAGCGACCTGCTCTTCAAAGCGCAGCTCGTTCACCGCGAGCATTTCGATCCGAACGCCGTGCAACTCAGCACGCTGCTCTCGATCAAGACCGGCGGCTGTCCCGAAGATTGCGGCTACTGCCCGCAAGCCGCGCGCTACCACACCGGCGTCGAAAATCAGGCCCTCCTGCCGTTGGGCGAAGTCGTCAGCGCCGCGAAGGCCGCGAAGGAACACGGCGCGACACGCTTCTGCATGGGCGCGGCCTGGCGCGGGCCGAAACAGAAGGACCTTGAGCCGGTGCTCGAAATGGTGAAAGCCGTGCGTGCGCTGGGACTCGAAACCTGCGCCACGCTGGGCATGCTCGAACCCGGCCAGGCCGAGCAGCTCAAAGACGCCGGTCTCGATTACTACAATCACAATCTCGACACCGCGCCCGATTATTACGGCGAAATCATTTCCACGCGACAGTATCAAGACCGCCTCGATACGCTCGACCGCGTGCGCTGCGCCGGCATTCACGTGTGCTGCGGCGGCATCGTCGGCATGGGCGAATCGCGCCGCGTGCGTGCGGGCCTGCTCGCGCAACTGGCCAGCCTCGACCCGCAGCCCGAAAGCGTGCCGATCAACAACCTCGTCCAAGTCGAAGGCACGCCGCTGCACGGCACCGCCGCGCTCGACCCGCTCGAATTCGTCCGCACCATCGCCGCCGCGCGCATCGCCATGCCGAAAAGTTTCGTGCGCCTCAGCGCCGGCCGCCGCCAGATGAGCGACGCCGTCCAAGCACTCTGTTTTCTGGCCGGCGCGAATTCAATTTTCTACGGCGACAAACTCCTCACCACCGGCAACCCCGACACCGACGCCGACCGCGCGCTGATGAGCAAGCTGGGCATCAAGTCGATGTGAGCGCATGCTCGATATTCTTTTGGCGGGGTCTGTCCCCGATTTCCTTGGCGCTTGGAGCGGCGGGAGGCGGTAGAGTTGTTTAAGGGGGAGTTTCGTGCACGTCCCCGAAATTACCCGTCCTCGAAATTACCGGAATTCCCGGAATTCGCCGTTAAAACAATCCGCCGTCTGTCCCGGAATTCCCGGTGTACTGCTCGTTGGCACACCTCGCGAGATGACCTAGATGGAAAATCCTCCGAAACGCCGCTTTCAATTCGCGCTGAGCACACTGCTCTTTGTCGTGAACGGCATAGGCCTCGTGGGTTTGATTGTTGTCGAGAAAATTAACAGCCGGCGACTGGCGGCCGAGAACGCCGGGCTGCGCGAGCAGAGCCGGCGGCTGGCGGCCGAGATTGCCGCGTCGAAAGATGAGAGCCGCTATATCGACAGGCATGACGTATCGAAAGTGTGGGCGCGGGAAGTGCCGATGGAGTTCACGCTGTCGTGGCATTACCACGTCAATATCCCGCACGCCGGCAAGTACCGCCTCGGCATCACCACTGAGAACTGCGGATCGCCCTATGGCCTGAACACAGATGGCGCACGGTATTGTGACCTCGTGGTTCAGCAGCCGGGCAGGTTCAACTACTACATTCAGGTGGTTCCGGAACCCGGCGGGTCGGGCAAAATTGAGATCCACGCGCCGGAAAGCAACGCGACGTGGTCTGGCAGCACAACGTGGAAGGAAGCGAGCGATCCGAGCTGGAGCGAGCCACTGCTGTTCGCTCCGCAAATATCAACCTGGGGAGTCGATACGGAAGGAATCTCCGCTCCGGATTTAAAGAAACCGCTGATCCTTTTGGACGTGCTCAAATTCGATATGAAACGTCCCCGTAACTATGATGAATATAGTTTTGCAATTGGAAACTGGATCGGACCGGGCCCGGGCTTGCGCGTTTGGATTGAAGAAAGTCCGGGTGAGAAATGAAGGCATTGCGACTGGGGAAAATAGGGGAAAATAGGGACAGTCAAGGTCCCGCGCGCACCCCGATATTACGATTTCGCACAAAGTTTTTTATCCATTGAAATGAACGTTCGAAGTCCGATAATTTGCCGCGATCGTATCGGAGTCTCCAGCAGATGCGCATCCTCGAATTAATTGCAGTGCCTTGCGTGTGCCTGATTGCAGCGGCCGCGGCGGCTGAAGAATCCGCCACCGATCTCGAAGCGAAGGGAATCGCAGCGCTCAAGCAATCACAGGACGAACCCGACGTCATCCTGACTGCGGCGATCAATTTTGGCAAAGCCGCTGCCGCATATGAACAGGCCAAAGACGACGCCAAGGCTGTCGAGATGAATTCCTTCTTGTATTGGTGCAAGAAAAGAATGACGCTTCAGCAAATGGACGCCTTCTTAAAGGGCGGCGATGTTGTGTCAATCGCAGTTGCGAAACGCATGGAAACCGTTGTGAAAACGATTCCCCCGCCCGACGAAGCGCAGACGTACTTCGACCGGGCTGAGGCCTACGCAAAGGAGAATCCGAACGAGCATCTTTTGATCGCGATTCGTTTCTTCGAAGTCGCAGATCGCTTTAAGGGCACCAATGTCAGCATCAACGCGCAGGACAGAAGTTTGAAGGAGCAACAGATTTCGCTCTCTTCTGGGGGAAAAGTTCCACCCGTTCAGCTTCCGGCCTCTAAACCGAGCGTTCCCGCGGGCCGACAGCCGATTCCCGCGGCTGCGGCCGTTGCCACGGCACAAAAACATATCCGCGAAGTTTTCAAAAACGAGTTCGCGGCGACTGCAACGGCCGATGTCAAACGATCGCTTCCGGCTAAACTGCTTGAACAAGTCGCCGGAGAAGCAGATTCAGGCGCCCGATACGCGCTCATTCGTGAGGCGCTTGAGGCTGCGATTCGCAATGCAGACGCGGCAAGCGCGGGAAATGCCGTGGATGTGCTCGGCAAATTCTACGAAGTCGATCCAACCGAGGAAAACTTGGCCGCATTGGGACGATTGTCGCCTGCGAGAGGGGATGCCGCGCAGGCCTCCGCCCTCATCGGTGAATTGCAGCGTGCGGCTGAACGAGCATTAGACGCCGACGCATATTCGAAGTTGCCGAAGTTTAGCGCACTTGCAAAAGGGATTGCCGGACGCATTGGAAACAAGCATCTCTCGGATGAACTCCAAGCTTGGGCAAAGGACTTGGACGATGTATCGAAAGAGTGGTCTTCAACTGAGAAGGCCGCTGCAAAGCTCGCGGCGTCCCCCAACGACGCCGCGGCAAACTTTACGCTCGGCAGGTTCTATCTTTTCTATCGGAATGATTTAGAGCGCAGCCTCCCCGCGTTGGCACGGGGAAGCGACGAGAAATTGAAGAGCATTGCGCTCCATGAATTAGCCCGCCCTCAGGAATCCGCACCAATGACCGCGCTCGGCGATGAGTGGGCAGCTTATGGGGAAAAACAGCGCGACCCGTTTAGGCTCCGTGCGCTGAATCGCGCAATTGCATGGTATCGAAAGGCGTTGCCCGACATTTCAGGACTGGAGAAGTCGCGCGTGGAAAAACGTTTGGAGGAATTGGATGCGGCAGCCGTTGGAGCCGTTACTGCCGCTGAAAGCGGTACGGGGAAACCATCGTTGCGTCTTCGCAGGCGCGTTCCGGTTCAAGTTGAATTCGTTGCATGCGCGGACGACGAGGCCGATATTTATATCAATGGGAAATCCATTCTTCACGCCGGTTTTCAAGGTACAGCGAGCGCGACGTGCGAGCTCCAGTTAGGCGATATTATCTCGGTCAAAGTTACAGATTTCGGCGAAGGCTACGGGTTTGCTTGCGTAATTAAGACGCGCTTTGGAGTCTCAATTCGCACCAACAAAAACGATTGGCGTTCCTATATTCCTGAAAGTAAGGATACTTGGTGGAATATTCCGGATGCAAATGCAGCAAAAAAGGTTGAGGCGCGTACCTCGAGCACCGGGACGAAGGTGAATAGAAGCTCGGGACTTCAATGTGAGCCTATTTGGCCAGCAGGGATTGGCGGGAAGACTACCGGATATCTCTATTTTGTTGTTGCTGAGGATTCATTTACGCCGTAGTCGGCGAAAATGAGATATGCGGACGGGCACGACGTTCCTTGGGGAGGACGTGCAGGAAACTGTTCGCGAATAATTTCGTGCACGTCCCCGTTATTTGTAAGGACTGTAAGATTCTAAAAGCCGCGCCTAGCGACAAGCCTGCGCCGAGGTGAATTATCCAGAAATGGAATTCTGTCATGCGTTTTCGTTACAGTTTGTCAACGTTATTATTGCTATGCATCGCCCTAGGGAGCGCTATTGGATTATGGATAAATAGAAATGCATGGCAAAAAGTGTGTGATATAAAAGAATCGTTCGCGAGCAATGAATTGTATAATGCATTGGATGCAAAATATCCTTGGTGGAGAGACGAGGTCTCTCAAGACGTTGAATTCTGGAAATATCCAAAGCAAATATCAACAAAAGAAACGTGTGCAGTAAATGAATGTCTATACCAAAACGAAAGCACGATGTCAATATTGATCTGTCAATGCAATGAGAGGGGCAACGATATCGTCATTAAGGAAATAATACCTTTTGAGGGGAAGGGGGTTTTTTCAGAATTCTCTCCGGATAAATCGTTTTTGATACTTTCAACCGCCGAGCATACTACTGTTTATCGAAGGGGTCGAGAATACGGCTATGTCGCATTTCTGCGATTGCCTTTATTTTGGATATTCGCTTTATCGATGGTATCGCTGCTCTTGACTAATGTTGCCGGAAAAGTGAAGTCAATTAGAAAATAGCCGAGATCACGAAAAAATCGGGGACAGACCGGAATGGCACATACTTAAGGACTCTGCACATGTGCTTTTAGTCAGGCCACACGAATGGACTGCGGTCGAAATACACGTGTGCAAAATGCTTAAGTATGCGCCATTCGTGCGCGTCCCCGAAACTCTAATAAATAGGGCTGTCCATATTTATCTAACAAACAAGGATAGCGCCTAATTATAAATAGGCGCTGTCCCTATTTATCCAAATTACAATAATCGCGAAAATCACATCAATTAAAATCAGCGGATGAATAGCGAACGTTTCTTCTTTATGCCATTGATCCACTTTATGGTGCTCAAGTGCCACAAATGGAAATCCATGGGCGCACCCGGGGCCGAATCCACCTTCAAAGACGCTGATTCCCCCGATGAAATTCAGCCACATCAACCCCCCCGCGACAAACATCAGCACGATGGCCGTCGAGAGATGAATCTGAAAGCGCGCGCGGCGCGGAGGATTTGGCATGACTTAAGTCCTCTTCCGCGCCGCGCGGCGGACAACAGGTTTGAACCAACTTAGAAGTTTGTCATCGTCCCATGTATGCTGCCTGCCATTAGGTTGACGAAGCCGTACTACATTGGGTTCGCTGGGGTTTCCCGTCAGCACTCGCCAAATCTCGCCAATCCGATGAGTACGGGTTATACGACCTTTATGGTCGCGGACGGCCAGTACTCGCTTGAGCCTAACCTCTGTTCCGGCACAAACACCACACCGATATTCCGTTAGAGTCATTGCCACTGCCGGGATGAACTTGATATCTATCTGTTCTTTCTTCTTTGCCATGCGTCACGCTCCTTCCGCGCCGCGCGACGGCGGATCAGCCATTCGCACGACAGCCAGGCCGAAAATAGAGCAAATGGGGACAATCACGAATGGCACATACTTAAGGACTCTGCACATGTGCTTTTAGTCAGGCCACACGAATGGACTGCGGTCGAAATACACGTGTGCAAAATGCTTAAGTATGCGCCATTCGG